>NZ_SDLV01000003.1 GCF_004916905.1 Chryseobacterium candidae | reverse complement strand
ATAATATAAGTTGATTAAGTGTCAACTTATTTTAGGACGGGACAATTACAATAAAAAAGCCCTGTTAATGGATAACAAGGCTTTTATATTTTCTTAAGAGAATAATCTTATACATTCGGTTTCCAGTCAACTACCGCTCTGATGAATGCTTCAGCATTTTCAACAGGTACATTCGGTAGAATTCCATGACCTAAGTTGGCAATATATCTGTCTTTTCCAAAACGGTTAATCATTTCATTCACCATCTTCTTAATCGTTTCAGGGGTTGAATGAAGCCTTGCAGGATCAAAATTCCCCTGCAGCGTCATCGTATGGTTGGTCAGGGTTCTTGCGAATTCGGGCTTAATAGTCCAGTCTACCCCAAGAGCAGAAGCTTTAGACATGGTCATATCTTCCAGTGCAAACCAGCATCCTTTTCCAAATACCACAACATGCGTAAGCGGGCTTAATGCTTCAACAATCTGGTTGATATACTGCCATGAGAATTCCTGATAATCTGTAGGAGAAAGCATTCCTCCCCAGGAATCAAAAACCTGTACTGCAGAAACTCCTTTTTCTACTTTTCTCTTTAAATAGGCAATCGTAGTATCTGTGATTTTTTGTAATAATAAATGAGCGGCTTCAGGCTGCTGGAAACAGAAAGATTTTGCAATATCAAAAGCTTTACTTCCTTTTCCTTCCACACAGTAGCAAAGGATAGTCCATGGAGAACCCGCAAAACCGATCAATGGAATATCATTGTCCAGCTTCTGGAGAGTAAGTTCAATAGCATCAAAAACGTAACCTAAAGTGTCATTCACATCCGGAGTTTCAATATTCTGGACCTGCTCCATCGTTCTGATTGGAGTATCCAGCCATGGGCCAACAGATTCTTTCATTTTGAAATCAATTCCCATTGCCTGCGGAACTACCAGGATATCAGAAAACAGAATCGCGGCATCCAGAGGAAATCTTCGGATAGGCTGCAGAGTGATCTCTGCGGCAAGTTCAGGAGTCTGGCATCTTGTAAAAAAATCATATTGATCTCTTAAAGCAATGAATTCCGGCAGATATCTTCCAGCCTGCCTCATCATCCAGACAGGAGGTCTTTCAACGGTTTCTCCGCGAAGTGCTTTTAAATATAGGTCGTTTTTTATCATAATCTATTGTAACTAATATTACCGGCAATATTTCGGTAACAGATATTCTAAATTCTACTTCCGATTTCTTTTCTGATCAATGCAAAGATGGATGTCAGGGTATTTTCTTCAGAAGTAAAAATTTCTTCCTGCGTATAATTTCTCAGCTCACCGGAAGTGGTTTCGCCAATGGAAAAAAGCTTCATGCCTTCCAGAGAATTTCGCCTTGCAAAACTACGAACTCCGCTCGGACTAAAAAATACCACAGCATGATATTTTTCAGTTATTACAGGATTGATTTCCTCTGTATTATAAATTGTAACTTTTTTGTACTTAATGTTTTGTAACGGAAGGTCTTTGTCCAGAACGTTAATGGCAAGATTGCCGCAGAAATGAAGGAACTGCTCGTGCTGGCATTTTCCGATAATGAATCTGGAAAGTGTTTCAGCATTCTTAAGTACCTTAAATGTCCCAAAGCCATGCTTCCTTAGTTCTCTTTTGGTCTTTTCCCCTACACAATAGATCTTGTTGTAGTTTTTGGCTGTAAAATTCTCATTGGGTTTGAATCTGTTTTTAAAAAAAGAAGCAACTCCATTGACACTGGTGAAAATAAGAGAATAATTCTTCAGTTCAAAAGGACTGATCATGATGGGTTTGGTCTTAATCACCTCAACACAGTCAACCAAAATATCCTCTCCTAATTCTTTGGATATAAGCGTATGGTCTATATTTTTGGTAAATAAGATTTTCATGTCTGTAAAATTAAGAAGATGAAAAAGTGCGGCTAAAGGGATTTACATCTGAAATATCAGATCTGGCTTTTGATTTCTGCCATTAATTCTTTCCCTCCGTTTTCAAGAACAACTTGTGCAAACTTTTCTCCAAAATTCTCAGCTGGAGTATATACAAAATTTTCATCCACAGCAATGCAGTTTTTCCCGTCCAGAGAGCAAAGTGCTGCTTTGAAGCGGATCTGGTCGCCGATGATTTCTGCAAAAGCGCCGATAGGTGCAGTACAGCCTCCTTCTAAAGTGCTCAGGAAGTTTCTTTCAATTTCCACACAGATCTGAGTCTGCTGGTGATTGATCTGGCGTACAATTTCGTTGATCTCCGGTTTGTCGGTATGTCCGGCTACAGAGATTACCCCTTGTGATGGAGCAGAGATCATTAATGGAAGCATTTCATAATCAATTTCCATTTTCATTCTTTTGATTCCCGCCAAAGATAAAATGGTAGCATCAAAATCTCCGTCTTCCAGTTTTTGAAGCCTTGTCTGAATATTTCCACGGATATCCGAAAAATCAGTAGCCGGATAATTTCTCAGCCAGAAAGCTCTTCTTCTCAAGCTGCTGGTAGCCAGTTTAAGCTCGTGGAATTCTTTATTCCTTGCAGATTCTTTTCTGATCAGAATATCCTGTGGATAATCTCTTTCCAGATAAGCGATCATCTCAATATTTTGAGGCAATTGAGTAGGAACGTCTTTTAAAGAATGTACGGCAATATCAATTTCGTCATTCAGTAAGGCAATATCAAGGTCTCTTGTGAAAACCCCGGTAATTCCTAAAGAATAAAGCGGCTGATTGAGGTTCTTATCGCCAGAAGAAACGATAGGAACAATTTCCGTTAAATAATTGTTGTTCTGAAGGTGCCTCGCAACCTCTCTAGCCTGCCAAAGTGCAAGTGCGGAATTTCTTGTTCCGATTCTAATGCTTTTCATTGAATTCGTTGTTTGGTTGTTCAACTAATATTTCGTGCATTAATTTACTAATTTCTTCGGCTTTTAAAGGATTATCGATGATATATTTTGCAAAACGGTTGGTGATTTTCTGGATCATTTTGTCAGAAAGTTCCATGTCCGTGATGTTTATGTATTTATTCTTTTTATAAAAATTATGCATTTCATTGCGTTCCATGTTTTTTAGAACTGCTTTGAAATGATGAATATTGGGTGCCAGCTTTCTCTTTTTCTCCCATTCAATAAAGTCTTTCATCAGTTCCTTAATGATTTTTTCAGCTTTAGGGATTTCTTTTTCGCGCTGTTGAATCGTTTCCTGAATCTGTTTTGAAAGCTCATCTACGTCAATCAGAGTTACGTTTTTATTTTCAGTAACATTCTTTTCAACATTATGCGGAATAGAAAGATCAATGATCAGCGTTTCTTTCCCGTTCGGGAAATGAGACTGGTTAACAATAGGATGTTTGGCCCCTGTTGCCACAATAAGAATATCTGTATTTTTTAATTCCTGGTCAAAATCAGAATAATCAACATGAGGAATATTATATTTCTGGGAAATCTTTTCTGCTTTCTCCTGAGTTCTGTTGGCGATTTTAATTTTCGGCTGATAGACATGTTTTACCAGATTTTCAACAGTATTCTGTCCAATTTCACCTACTCCCAAAAGAAGAATATTTTTTTCAGTGATTCTCTTCTGGTTATTTAGAATGTAATGAACCGCGGCATAAGAAACAGAAGCTGCACCATTGGAGATACCGGTTTCATTTTTTATTCTTTTCGAAATCTGAATAGCCGAATTGATGGCTCTTTCCAGATAAGGATTAGAATTTTGTCTTTCTTTTTTGAAACGGCTGTATGCTTTTTTAATCTGTCCGATAATTTCAAAATCCCCGATAATCTGACTTTCAAGGCCGGCCGCTACCCTGAAAAGATGAATCAAAGCTTCCTCTTTGGTAAGGATATTAGCGAATTGAAGAAAGTCTGTTAGTTGTACTCCAATTGTTTTGCAATACTCTTCTGCTACTAAGAGGTAATTGGGAGAAGTGGTATAGATTTCCGTCCTGTTACAGGTGGAAACAACAAATGCATCGCCCAGATCTTCCTCATGAACTCTGGAAACAAAGTTTTTGATGTTCTCATCAAAGAATGCAAACTTTCCTCTCGTTTCTACATCGGCTTTCTCGTAGCTTATTGAAAGCACGGCAAAATTTGACGTTCGATGAATGTTGGAATACTGTAACATAGGTAGTAGCAAATTTACGATTTTTTTAATTAACCTTTCTCAGATAGTGTATATGATAATTATCGTAAAAAACTATAAAAGGAAGAAAAAGATCTTTATGACGGCAAGGCAAAACTTTAAATTGATAAAAATTGCTTATTTTGATCATGATTGTTAATGTTCTTTATTTTATTTGATCTTGTTTGTGCAGATTTCTGGTCTTTTTATCCTTCCGTTATTTCGCTTTTTAACCCTTTTAATATCCCATTAATTTTAGTTGAAATCAAACTCTGTAAATGTCTAAATTGAAAGTTAATAAAGAATTATAAATTTTAATAAAATTTTAACCAAATTAAGTTGTTGGGAAATTTCTTTAGTAGTCTTAAATTTATATCTTTGTATTCTTAAAATCAGAAGAAAAATATGAGTTTATTTGATATGTTTACGCAAGAAATTGCGATAGACCTGGGAACGGCTAATACCCTTATTATCCATAATAATAAAATTGTTATAGATCAACCGTCAATTGTTGCAATTGAACGTTCTACGGGTAAACCCATTGCTGTAGGGGAACAGGCTAAGCATATGCAAGGTAAAACTCACGAGGATATCAAAACCATCCGTCCTTTGAAAGATGGAGTTATTGCTGATTTTCACGCTTCTGAACACATGATTAAGGAATTCATCAAGAAAATTCCCGGAATCAAAGGTAAATTCATTCAACCAGCATTACGAATTGTAATCTGTATCCCTTCTGGTATTACTGAAGTTGAAAAAAGAGCAGTAAGAGACTCTGCTCAGAAAGTAAATGCAAAAGAAGTAAGATTAATCTACGAACCAATGGCAGCTGCAATTGGGGTAGGGATTGACGTTCAAAAGCCTGAAGGAAATATGATCATCGATATAGGTGGTGGTACTACGGAAATTGCTGTAGTAGCTTTGGGAGGTATTGTATGTGATAAATCTGTGAAGATTGCCGGAGATGTTTTTACCAATGATATTGCTTATTACTTAAGAACTCACCATAACCTTTATATCGGAGAAAGAACCGCAGAAAGAATCAAAATTGAAGTAGGTTCTGCAGTAGAAGATCTTGATGTAGATATCGAAGATATCCCGGTACAGGGTAGAGACCTTATTACTGGTAAGCCTAAAGAAATTATGGTTGGATACAAAGAGATTGCAAGAGCATTAGACAAATCAATCATCAGAATTGAAGATGCTGTAATGGAAACATTATCTCTTACACCACCGGAACTTGCCGCGGATATCTACAAAACAGGTATTTATCTTGCTGGAGGCGGGGCATTATTGAGAGGTCTTGCGGACAGAATTCACAAAAAGACAGGTCTTCCTGTATTTGTTGCTGAAGATCCGTTGAGAGCTGTAGTTCGCGGAACAGGTATTGCCCTTAAGAATATGGATAAGTTCAATTTCTTAATTAAATAATTTTAACTTTTTACGACTTTATATCTGAATGGGATTTTTGCTGAGATTATTTTCGAAGAATACTCTTTTCGTCTTCTTTATATTCCTGCAAATTATTGCTCTGGTTTTGATATTCTCAAGAAATGCCATGCAGAGATCCTGGATTGCAGGCCAAACGGCTGCTTTTAATTCCTGGGTTTCCGGATATATTGATGAAGGAGTTTCTTATCTGAAGCTAAAACAGATCAATGAAGATCTTGTGGTTCAGAATAAAGCCCTTATGACTGAACTCTATGGAAAAGACGGAGAGAAAAATCCGGTTTTCAAAAGAGTTCATGATACTATTGGTGGCGGGCAGATCTATACTTTTGTTGATGGAGAGATTGTTTTTAACAGTATCAACAGAAGAAACAACTACTTTACAATCAACCGCGGACGCAGAGACGGAGTCTTTCCTCAAATGGGAGTAATGGCACCAAGAGGTATTGCGGGAATTGTAATCAATTCTACAGACAGTTATGCATTGGTTCAATCAGTATTAAGTGTAAACAAGATCAGAATTAATGCAGCACTTAAAAACTCAGGGTATTTTGGTACTTTAACATGGAATGGAGATAATTCAAGGGTCATGCACCTGGCGGATATCCCAAAATATGTAGCCCTGAAAGTAGGTGATACCGTTGTTACAGACGGAAAATCTGCTATTTTCCCTAAAGGAGTAACAATCGGGACTATTGCAGGATATTCTGTAGACAATAAAACCGGCTTCTGGGATATTTCCGTAGAGCTGAGTGAAAAAATGGGAGCGTTGAATAAAGTGTATGTAGTGAAGAATCTTAAGAAAGCAGAAGTGCAGAAGATTCAGGATACTCTACAGGCTGTAATAAAAAAGGAAAATGATTAGCAGGACTTTATTTACCGATATATTGATCATGATCTTTCTTGTGGCATTACAAATTTTTGTATTGAACAGGATTACACTTTTGGGGAAATATACTCCGGTATTATATCCTGTGTTTGTTATGTTCTATCCGTTTTTCAGGAATAAATTTCAGTTCCTGGGACTGAGCTTTTTAATAGGGCTGTCTATTGACGGCTTCCTCTATTCCTGGGGAATCAATGCATTTGCAACAACGTTAATTGCCTATTTCAGAACGTTGATATTCAGGACTTCCACAGATACGTCTACGGACTTTTTCTCTTTTCAGTCCCTTCAATGGGCGCAGTTTTTGCTGTTTTTATTTTCAAGTATTTTCCTGCATCAGCTTCTAGTACAGTATATTGAGTTCTTTAAGTTTAGCAGGTTTTTTGAAATATTATTTAATGTGTTGGTGACAAGTGTAATTTCATTTATCTTTATAGTCATCTACGCATTAATATTTAAAATCAAACAAAAAGTTTGAACACACGTTATTTAAAAATTTTTTCCATCCTCGTTATCATCGCCCTGATCTTTGTGGCGAGGCTTTCATATTTGCAGTTGTTTACAGACCGTTATGCATTAAATGCAGCGAATACTTCCATTAAAACAGAATACGTCATTCCGCAGCGTGGGGTTATTTTTGATAGAAATGGTAAAATCATGGTGGGTAACCAGCCTGCTTATGAAATTTCGTTTACTCAGGCTTTGATGAAACCTGATTTTGATACTCTGGCTTTCTGTAGTTTGATGAAAATTACAAAACAGGATTTTATCAATAAAGTCAATACTATCAAAAAGGAAAAATATTATTCTAAGCTGACGCCGATGACTTTCATTAAAGACCTCAGCAGAGAAGATATTGCAAGAGTTCAGGAAATTATTTTTAAATATCCTGCATTTAATATTGTATCAAGACCTCAGCGTCAGTACGAAGTTTCCACATCAGGAAACCTTCTCGGTTATACCAGTGAGGTAAACGAAAGAGATATTAAAAAAGATTCTCTCTACTATTTACCGGGAGATTTTATTGGAAAAACAGGGGTTGAAAAATCCTACGAAAAAGAACTTCGTGGAGTAAAAGGAGTGAAATATATCCAGAAAGATATCAGGCTTCGGAATATTGGCTCCTATAAGAACGGTGCTTTAGATAAAGATGTGATTACGGGTAAAGATATTACATTAACCATTGATTACGATCTTCAGAGAACAGCGGAAGAAATGCTGGTGAACAAACATGGTGCAATTGTGGCCTTAGACCCTAATAATGGAGAAGTCTTGGTAGCCGCAACCGGACCGGATATTGACCCCAACCTTTTTACCGGACCTAATAAATCAAAAAACTTATATGCCCTTTCAAAAGATACGCTTTATGAAAATAAACCTACTTTTGACCGTTCTTTACAGGCAGGATATCCCCCGGGATCAACTTTCAAATTACTGACCGCTTTAGCGGCAATGCAGATGGGAGTGATGGATGAGAAAACAATCTTCCCTTGTGGAGGAGGATTTTTCTATAAAGGAAAAAGAATTAAAGGTCATGGTGGAGCAGATCCGCTTATTCCTTCCATTCAGGTTTCCAGTAACTGTTTTTTCACCTACGCATTTATTGCCATTATCAAAAAATATCCGGGAAATCCTTCAAAAGGCGTTGATGAGTGGAAAAAAATAATGAGCAGCTTCGGAGTCGGAGAATTTTTAAATAATGACTTTGCTGTCGGGGCAAAAGGAAGAATACCTTCAGGAGATTTTTACGAAAAAAGATTTAAAGCAATCATGAAGGCAAGCGGTTCCCAGAGAACTGATTTTAAAAACTGGGATGAAATGTCCACCGGTGCTATTTATAATGGAATGGGGCAGGGAGATGTTTTGGTAACTCCTATTCAGCTGGCCAATTATGTAGCAGCTATTGCTAACAGAGGATGGTATTATACTCCTCATATCGTAAAAGCAATTGATGGGAAACCCAATCCAGATCCAAGATTTAAGGTTAAACATAAGACATTAGTTGATCCGAAGCATTTCGAACCGGTATTGAAAGGAATGGAAGCTGTAGTGCTGAGAGGAACTGCAAGAGGATTGAAATCCAATGATTTTACACAATTAGCAAAAACAGGAACAGCGCAGGTACCGCAAGGAAAGGATAATTCCATCTTTGTATTAATTGCTCCTGCTGATAAACCCAAAATTGTTGTGGTAGCAGTAATGGAGCATGCCGGATTTGGAGCTACCTGGGCAGGACCAGCCTGTACAGTGATTGCTGAAAAGTATATTACAGGTGATCTGAAAAGAGAACATCTTTACAAAAAAATGATCACATCGAGTTTCATGCCTGAATACAAAAGGCAGTGGATTGCAGATTTGAAACGTAAAGGCTTATATATTGATCCTAAACCTGACTCAATCAGACAGAAAAGAATAAAGGATAGTCTGGAGCAGGTGAAACAGCAAAAAGCAAAACTGCAAAAGAAGATAGAAGAGGAAACCAAAAAGAATAACACTGCTAAAAAAACTGTGAAGCAATGAAATGGACAGAAGGAATAGATAAACTGGGGCTTGGGCTGTACTTCCTGCTTTGCATTTTTGCCATTGCAAATATTTACAGTGTGGACCAGAAACTGGGAGAAAAACAACTGGTTTTTTTCTGTATTTCATTATTTGTGGGGCTTATCATCTTTTTCAGCAGAAGTAAATTCTTTGAGAATATGGCAGGGATTATTTATATTGGCGGCGTATTGCTGCTCATAGGACTTTTCCCTTTTGGTAAAGAGATCCTGGGGCAGAAGAACTGGTATAAATTCGGAAGTTTTACCATGCAGCCTGTAGAATTTGCAAAGATAGGAACAGCTTTAATGCTGGCTAATTATGTTTCAGGGCCAGATTTCAATCTTAAAAACAAGAAGTCTTTGTGGACTACTTTAGCCATAATTGGTATTCCGGCAGCAGTAGTTCTTGCTATCCCGGATGTAGGTTCCATGCTAGTATTTATTGCATTTTTCATTGCTTTGTATAGAGAAGGACTGAGCGGCCTTTTATTCGGTATAGGATTTGTTTTTGCCGGAGTTTTTCTGATCTCTCTGGCTATTCCTCCTATTTATGTTACGATTGCAGTGTTATTGATTGCAGGAGTTCTTATTGCAATGAATTATCATAGAATGTCTTGGGATGTTATTTCAATTTCAGGAATTGCAGGTTCCATTCTTTTATTGTGCGGACTGGCTTTCGGTTCTCCTTATATTTTAGAAAAACTTCCTAAGCACCAGAGAGAAAGAATTGAGGTTCTTTACAAAGGGGAAAAGGCATTCAGGGATACTTCGGGATACAACCTGTTGTATTCCAAAACAGCGATCGGTTCCGGTGGACTGTGGGGAAAAGGATATCGTGAAGGATCAGTTACTCAGGGTAAATTTGTTCCGGAGCAGCAGACAGATTATATTTTTTGCGCGGTTGGGGAAGAATGGGGTTTTGTTGGAAGTGCTCTTCTGGTGCTTGCTTATTTGGTTTACATAGGAAGAATCTATTATCTTTCTGAACAGCAGAAATCTACTTTTAACCGTGTTTTTGGGTATTGTTTTGCTTCGATTCTGTTGATGCACTTTTCGATCAACCTGGGGATGGTTATGGGGCTTTTTCCTACTGTAGGGATTCCGCTTCCTTATTTCAGTTATGGAGGAAGTTCTTTACTGGCCTTCTCTATGATGACTTTTATTTTCTTTAAACTTAATTATTCGGATAAAAACAGTTTGGTGTAATGTTTTGGAGTTAAAAGGACTCTCAAAAACTAGTATTTACCCATTTGATAAGCCTGCAGATTGCAGGGTATATTGTCGTATCATAAAACATAAAACATAAAAGATGAAAGAAGCTTACGTCCTGGATCAGGATTTTGAAAATACCGACCTTTCTCAAATAGAAAAGGGCGGGTACGAAAACTGTACGTTCAGAAACTGTAATTTTGAATACGGAAATCTATCCGGTTTCAGCTTTACAGACTGTGAGTTTTCAGGGTGTAATCTCAGCATGGCGAAATTGGTAAAAACGTCTTTTCATGAGGTTGTTTTCAAAGAATGTAAGATGTTTGGCCTTCAGTTCGGTGATTGTAATGCCTTCGGATTATCTTTTATGTTTGATGGAAGTGCTCTCAATAATTCGCTTTTTTATCAGACATCTGTTAAGAAAACAGTTTTCAGAAATTCCAAATTGATTGAGGTAGATTTTAGTGAATGTGATTTGTCCAATGCAGTCTTCAATAACTGCGATCTCTCAGGCGCTGTTTTTGATGGCACAAATCTGGAAAAAGCGGATTTCCGTACATCGGTTAATTATTCAATAGATCCTGCCTTAAACAGGCTTAAAAAAGCTAAATTTTCTCTTTCTGAAATCTATGGACTGTTGTATAAGTTAGATATTGAAATTGATAAGAACAGTTGATATCTTCAGTTGTGTAATAACTGCTATATTAAAATGTCAGAATTAAATCAATAGGAGCGGATTTTAACCGCTTTTCTCTTTAACTGCTATGCCATTGGCTTAACGAAAACTTACCAAAAATGTGCACATAAAAAAGCCATCAGAAATCTGATGGCTTCATTATTTAAATCAATTATTTATAAAATTAAAAATTTGCTGGTGTAGCCGGAGTAGAGGCAGCTAAGTTATTATAAGTTTCTCCTTCTTCGTTGATCACTCTCTTGGCGAATCTGAATTTAGGTCCCCAATAAGAATCATTCAGTGAAGAAATCATTACTCCTTTTGATGTTGCTGCGTGGATAAATTTAATCTCACCTTCTTCAGAAACACTTTCTACAATACCTACGTGAGAAATTCTTCTTCCATGAGAAAAGAAGATCAAATCTCCCTTCTGTAGTTCTCCTTTTTCTACTCTTTCACCTTCCTGGGCCTGAGAAGCCGCTACTCTGGGTAAGCTAAGGCCTGCTGCTGCCCCGAATACAGAAAGAACAAAAGCTGAACAATCGATACCGTTTCTGGTTGTCCCTCCGTATCTGTAAGGAGTCCCAAGGTATGTTTCAGCTTCTTCAAGGATACCGTCAATGGTTTTATTATGTTTGATTGCTTTTGCAATCTCAGAATTCTTAACTGCTTTTTTAGCACTAGCGATAGATGCCGCCTTTTCTGCAAGGAATGAGTCGATAAGTTTTTGCTTATCCTGCTCCATTTTTTTGTAATCTATAGAAGCTAGTTTGGCATCTGTTTTGTATTCTTTTGTATAAGTTGCTGGTTTTGAAACCACATAATTTGTAGCACACGATTGCAATGAAACTGTAGAGACTAAAGCAACTAAATAAAACAAAACTCTTTTCTTCATATATATTTGATTATCCGTGTTAAAAAGGAATATTTATTTTCAAAAGCAATACAAAAGTAGAGATTCCAAGCAAAAGACCCCTGATATGATAATTGTCAGAATCTTATTTTAACACATTTTAACATATAGTTTGCATATGTTAAAGAAAAATAAACCGCAACAGCCTGTTTTTGGTAAGTGTGCGGTTTTTTTTATTAAGATTCTTTAACAAACTTCTTCGATTTTCTTCTATATATCGGGTTTTGTGATTCAACGTCTTGATTTTCTATGATGTTAACAAAACAAAAAAATTCCCCGGAAAACCGAGGAATTTAAACTAATATGGAACCTTACAGGACGTTATTTTGTAAATAACATTTCTCTGTATTTTGTCATTGGCCAAAGCTCATCGTCAACCATCATTTCCAATGCGTCAGAAGCCTCTCTGATAGGATCGAATAATGGTTTTACTTTGTTACAGTAGTTTTCTGCCTGTTTTTGGCTGTCTGATATGCTTTTTGCAGCTTCTCTGGCTTTGATAAGATCTTCAACCCCAAGCTTGATTTTAGAAACATTTTCAGAAATGCTTGTAATTAAACTCATCTGTTCTTTTGCCAGCGTTTTGAATTCTTTATCGCCAAAGATATCTTTAAGACCTTTTACGTTTTCAATTAATCTGTTCTGATAATTTAATGCAGATGGGATGATGTGGTTTCTGGCGATATCGCTTAACACTCTTGCCTCAATATCAATTACAGTAGAGTATTTCTCTAATTTAATCTCGTTTCTTGCTTCTACTTCTCTGTGGTTGAAAATTCCCATCTCTTCATAAAGATCTAAGAATTTCTTATCCATTTCCTGTTTTAAAGCTTCAGGAGTTGTCTTAAGGTTGTTCAATCCTCTTTTCTTAGCTTCTTTTGCCCAGTCATCAGAATATCCGTCACCTTCAAACATAATGTTTTTACACTGCTTGATGTATTCTCTCAATACATTAAAGATCGCTTCGTCTTTCTTAAGGCCCGTTTCAATTAAAGCATCAACTTCTTTCTTAAAGTCATTAAGCTGTTTAGCAGCAATAGTATTCATTACGGTCATAGACTCTGCGCAGTTTGCAGAAGAACCTACCGCTCTGATCTCAAATTTATTTCCTGTAAATGCAAACGGAGAGGTTCTGTTTCTGTCTGTGTTATCTAAAAGGATTTCAGGAATCTTTCCAACTACATTTAATTTTAATTCTGTTTTCTCTTCCGGTGATAATTTTCCGCTGGTTACTTTTTCAAGTTCTTCCAATACACTGAACAGCTGGCTTCCGATGAATACGGAAATAATGGCTGGTGGCGCTTCGTTGGCACCAAGTCTGTGGTCATTGCTTGCAGAAGCGATACTTGCTCTTAAAAGATCTGCATATTCGTGAACCGCTTTAATAGTGTTAACAAAGAATGTCAGGAACTGTAAATTTTTCTTTGGATTCTTTCCCGGGCTTAACAGGTTTTCACCAGTATCTGTAGCTAAAGACCAGTTGTTGTGTTTTCCGCTTCCGTTTACTCCAGCGAATGGTTTCTCGTGGAACAGGATGTGGAAGTGGTGCTTGTGCGCTACTCTTGCCATGATGTCCATCAACAGAGAGTTGTGGTCTACCGCAACGTTTACTTCTTCAAACATTGGTGCAAGCTCGAACTGGTTCGGAGCAACCTCATTATGTCTTGTTGTTGCAGGAATTCCTAATTTCATACATTCTATTTCCAGCTCTTTCATGAAGTTCATTACTCTTGTAGGAATAGAACCGAAATAGTGGTCGTCCAGCTGCTGTCCTTTTGCCGGAGAATGTCCTAATAAAGTCTTACCTGTTAATACAAGATCCGGACGTGATTGATATAACGCTGAATCAACAAGGAAATATTCCTGCTCCCAGCCCAAAGTAGGCGTTACCTTAGTTACGTTTTTGTCAAAATACTGCATTACATTCGTTGCAGCTTCATCCACTGCGTTCAAAGCTCTTAAAAGAGGTGCTTTATAATCTAACGTTTCTCCTGTATAAGAGATGAAGATAGAAGGAATACATAATGTAGTTCCCATAATGAATGCCGGTGAGGTAGGGTCCCAGGCTGTATAACCTCTTGCTTCAAAAGTATTTCTGATACCTCCGTTAGGGAAAGATGATGCATCAGGCTCCTGTTGGATAAGCATATTTCCGCTGAATCTTTCGATTGCTCTTCCTCCTTCAATGGGTGTAAAGAAAGAATCGTGCTTTTCTGCAGTAGTACCTGTTAAAGGCTGAAACCAGTGAGTATAGTGGGTTACCCCTTTGCTCATTGCCCAGTCTTTCATCGCTACAGCTACCTGATCTGCAATATGTCTCTGGATCTTAGTTCCTTTTTTAATTGCATCCATGATGGAACCGAATGCTTCTTTTGTTAAATATTCTCTCATTGTTTCTTCTGAGAAAACATTTTTACAGAATAGCTCTGATAATTTTGCAGGGATCTCAACAGAGTTGTCTTTTCTGAAATCCTTAAATGGAAGGGTTTCTAATGCTTTGAATCTTAAGGTTGACATAATTGGGTTAATTTTTACAGGGCAAATTTACAAAAAAAATGAATCGGAAGCGTTTTAACCCTAAAAAATTTAGGGGTGTATATGTTTTTTTTTTTTTGAATCAGCCTTTGTTGTTTATATTAAAAAGGCTCGCAAAATTGCAAGCCTTTATAAAATAATATCAGGAACTATTTTTTTATAATAGAGAAAGATTTACCGCTATTACTGGAAGAATTTTTTATTTTTACAATATACATACCAGCCGGCAGGGTAGATAATGATATTTTGATTGTTTTTTTTGAAGTGCCGGTCTTGTGTATTACCTCTCCTAAAGTATTGATAATTTCTATATTATAATTGTCATTAGCAGAACCTAGATTAATATTTAGGTCGTCCGTCACAGGATTTGGATATATGCTTTGATTATTATAAAAAGAATCTGTCTCCAGAGTGGCTAAAGTGCCAAAATGGACATTAATATTAGGAATTCCGTTTATATATGAAAAAGGATAATAATCAAAGGTTGTTTCTCCATTTTGAAGCACAAGTTCTACTTGTAAATTATATTGTCCGTTTGTTATTTCTAATTCGCTTACCGGCATGTTTACAGAAAATGTGTTTCCAACCGGTGGAACCGACCATGCTTTTCTTTCATAAGCTTCACCTCCAACACTATGTGGTGCTGGGTGTGGATCTTGATAAATGTTTATATCTGTTACAGGCCTGTCAGACTGAAATGAACCTGAGACAGTAAGAATGCCATTATTATATGTTGTGTGGAGAGAGGTTAGTCCTGCATTATGATTATTATAATAAGTTCCTCCTGGAGCAGAGGCAAATACTTGGCAGTTATTAAGTATAGCAGATCCTGCTCTGTTAATAAATGTTGGTGAAGCTCCTAATGTTAAATTGCCTGGACCCATAAGGTTCTTTCCTTTATTTGGATTCAAGTTTTCGGAGTTGGTTTGCCTGCTATGTGGCAAATTAAGGCCATGTCCAAGTTCATGCATCATTCCCCCAAACCATTTAGAAAATTCATAAGTACTGGTGCCCACATATTGAATATTAAATTGTGGATAATCAAGTGCAAAACAAGTTTTGCCTACGCCATAAAAAGGAACGTTTGCGGTAGCCTGATCTGGAACGGCTGCAATCACAAGTGTATGCTCACTGGTTTTTTGTGTTGGATTATTCGCAAAATAAGTATTTACTTCATTTTGCATTAAACCAGAATCGGTATAAGGATAGCTTGAAAGGGGTTGGCTTCCATGAATCAAAATAATTTTAACATTATTAGGATTCGCCGTTTCTCTAAAAAGGCCAAATGCCTTGGCACCATATCCATTACTTATCATATTTTGTTTATAAAAATTTTGTCCCCAAAGCATTATAGCACTTAGACGTGTTTTATAAGTTGGATCTAATGGGACATTATTTGCTACAAAATAAACTATATTCAAATTGTTTGGTTGGTTAGAGGAATAACTAATTCCATCATACGTGCTTGTGTAAATTTGAGCTTTGGTTTTGTTGTTAAGAAATAAGCAAATAAGTAAAAATGCCCATTTGTAGATTGTAGAGGTTTTTTTCATCATAATTATTATTAATTTACAAGTTAAATGTTTCAAAAAAATAATAATCTATCCATTAAACTTTAATAGTCGTTGTGAAGAATAGATTTTTTTAATTGCCGTGGCAATTCAGTAAATAAATAAATGTGTTTTTTGCAAATGTAAAAAAACATGAAATATAACCACTATTAATTCCTCTTTATTTAGATGAAAATCTTTATTATACACAATGAATATCATTAAAAAAATATTAAACTGAAATGATAAATTGCAGTTTTGTGTGAATATTACTTCTGGTTATTTTGTTTTACAGCGATATTGTTAAATAATTTCAAGAGAGTTCGGTATAACTATTAAAATAAATAAATCTGTTTAGTATCTGCAGAATTGTTTTTTAGAGAAAGCTTTTTTTAATGAAATTGGATATTATCTGTGCAGAAAAAATAGTATTGAGGTAATTGGGCTATACTTCTGTGTCATAAATGCTGTACCTGATAATATTTTAAGCTGATCAAAGATGGTTTCCATAGTAACTCTTCTGCGCAGCACATAGGCATCGAACATTCAGGTTAAAGATTTTGTTTTCATATATTTTTCGTAAAGTTTTTATATTGCCGTGGATTTCTGTTCATCTAAAGTTGCAGCAGTGATTATACAATCAATAATTCAGCCTTTGTCATTGGTAAAAAACATGAAGTTTAAAACTGTAAAATCACCCCAGAAAAACAGGCCCCTTTTGGCAATTTCTTTAAAGGTTTTATACTTATGAATTCTCCTGCTGTGGCACAACCTCAAAGCCTTAATATCTAAATGGCTGATCCCGGAACAATTGGATAGATTGATTTTTACTTTTCAGGAAAATGCTTTTTCGTAAATTTTCATACAGCCAGGATAAAAGGATTTAAATTTTCCGTCCCTTTTCTAATAGCAAACTCACACTATTTTAAGTGTTTTCTTAAAGGTTGCTTAAAATAAGTTGAGCAGAGATTTTGTATATTTGTGTGAAATTTATTTTATGACAAATTCTAGAGCAAGAGAAACAACAGAGGCTATTGAAAGACTATACATCTCTATGAGACACCTGTTTTATAGAGGATTTTTCAAGCCGGGCGGAGTTTCAGGAGAAAGTATCAGAAGTTTGTTAAAGACCATCAATCCGGAAATTTATGGAACCATGAATATTCCAAGTAAATTGGAACTGGACGGTTTGATGTATGTGCTGGACAGACTTCCGGAAGGAATTGAAGAATGCGCTTTTATTCACCTTACATCTGATGAAGGGTTTGATAAAGGAAGTTTCGAACCTATTGTCCCTAAGAAAAGAAGAAGAAACTGCTATAGAATAGACGAACACCAGATGAATATTGAGGTTCTTTTGGGCCGTTCCGAAATTTATGACATTCTTACCCACCTTACCTTCCTTTTTATAGAAGCTGACAAAATCCGTAATCTGGCATTCATTCAGGATGAAAACTGGAAGCCGACACGTGCTTTCAAAATTATTGAAGAAGTAGTGAAAGGTGAAAAGAAATTCAGCAGAAAAGAAAAAGAAGTAGCGCTTATTCATCTTTCTTCTTTAATAGGAAGATCTTTTGATGAAACGTTGAGAGCTTACAATACTTTCGGTGATGATCATAATCCTGACCGTCTGTTCAAAATCATTTACAACTTGGCAAAAGTAAGTCTTGATGATGCCAAAGGAAGCAGAGAAAGGGAAATTCATTTCAGTTCTATATTAAAAGAAAGAGTAGGTCACCATTATTTTGGTGAAAAATGGGCCAACAAAGTGAAAGAGGTTTTATTTGAAAACAATCTTCACATGCGTCCGTTGCATATTATTTCTGCCAATATGCACTCGGTGAAAAATATGCTGTATGCCAATAATGCCCTTAAAAAGAAGCAGCATCATGAGGTGGATTATAAATTGTACGAAGAGATTTCGAACAAAAAAGAACTTCGTGATAAGGTTTTAAAATATGCTTTGGAGGAAGGAATGATCCATATTGCGGACAAGAGCGGAAGTAATATAGATGTACAAATCATAGACCTCAGCAAAACAGATCTAAAGAATACCCCATTTGCAGACTGCAAGTTCGGAGGAGATGATGTGGTAATGGTTTTTGATTATGCATTCGGAGAGCAGGCTTTTGAAGTAATGGATGAATTGCTTCGTCCTTTTGAACATAAAGCAGAAGTCTATATGATGCATGTAAAATCTGTTTCCATTATGGGTAAAGCCGGAATTCTTACCGGAGAAAAAGGAGATATTATGATTCCTACTTCCCATATTTTTGAAGGAACTGCAGATAACTATCCTTTTGAAAATGCTTTAAAACTGGAAGATTTCAAAGATGATGAATTAAAAGCTTTTGAAGGTCCTATGATTACCGTTCTGGGTACTTCTCTTCAGAATAAAGATATTCTTTTGTATTTTATGAATACTTCATGGAAAGCAATAGGTCTTGAAATGGAAGGAGCGCATTACCAGAAAGCCATTCAGGTAGCCTCTAAGATCAGACACCACATTTCACCGGACCTGTTTGTAATGTATGCTTATTACGCTTCAGATAATCCGCTGGAAACAGGGAGTACATTGTCTTCAGGAGGGTTGGGGCTTACGGGAGTAAAGCCAACCTATCTGATCACTTTAAGAATTCTTGAAAAGATTTTAAGAAGTGGAAAGAAAGAAGCTTCTGCAAAAAAATAATTGTAATTTAAAATTATAATATCAACCTCAGATACTTTTGTATTTGAGGTTTTTTGTAATTAATTAAACACGAATATCACAAATTTATTTGCACAAATTGCACTATTTTATTGTGTTTAGAATAGTGGCTTTCATTGGTGAAATTTGTATTTAAATAAAAACCTATCTTTAGGAAACATAAATAAATATCCATGAGCTCAATTTCACAACTTGCCAAAAGATTCAGAGAGGTTCTACTGGATGGTTTCTGGATCGCCAATACCAATTTTAAAGATCAGCTTTCAGATGTTACCTGGGAACAGGCGGTTGCAAAAGTAGATTCTTTAAATACCATTGCCATGCTTACCTTTCATATTGATTATTATATTGCAGGCATTATTAATGTTTTTGAAGGCGGCGGGCTTGAGATCAAAGATCAGTTCAGTTTTGATCTTCCAGCCATAGAATCTCAGCAACAATGGGAAGAGCTGTTGAATAAACTCTGGGCAGATTCTGAAAAATTTGCATTATTATTAGAACAAATGCCTGATTCCAGACTTGATGAGGTTTTTGTTGATGAAAAATACGGAACCTACCGAAGAAATATCGATGGAATGATTGAACACAGCTATTATCATCTGGGGCAGATTACTTTAATTAAGAAATTATTAAGAAACGTCTGAAAATAAATATAGCACCTTTGAAAAGCTGTGTATCAGTGATTCTTGTCAAGGTTTCAAACCTTGACAAGAATTATTTCAAGAAAACTCAGAAAGAAATTTAACAATTCAGATCAAAATCCATCTATAACCATAACAAACAGAATAAAACCTCAGAATAACTCCTATTTGAGGCTTTTATTTAAATTACCTACCTTTAGAAAAAATAAAATTTTAAATGAGAAAATCGGCTGCAATCATTTTTGCGTTTATCATTTCACAATTTCAGGCTCAGCAAGGAGCTTACTATCAGCAGGCTGCGAAATACAAGATGGATATTGATGTCAATGCTGAAAAATTTACCTATCAGGGAAAACAAACTTTAGAATACACCAACAATTCGCCGGATGAGCTGAATGTGGTTTATTTTCATCTATACTGGAATGCTTTCAAACCTAATTCTATGATGGATCAGAGAGTGGCTTCCCAAGGGAAAAATGGTGACGGAAGACTACAGAAAGACGGTGTTTCAAGACTTGCTTCCATTCCTAAAGACCAGGAAGGGGCTCAGAATATTCACTGGATTAAACAAAATGGGAAAGATCTGAAATTTGAAGTTCAGGAAACCATTATGAAAGTATATCTGGCAGAACCTGTCAAGCCAAATTCTACCACTACGTTTACAATGGATTGGGATGCTGTGATTCCTATGCAGATCAGAAGAAGCGGAAGAAACAACAGAGAAGGAGTAGATATGACCATGACGCAGTGGTATCCGAAAATTGCTGAGTACGATTATGACGGCTGGGCCACTTTTGATTATCTGGGAAGAGAATTCCATGCACCATTCTCCGATTTTGATGTTACCATTAAAATCAACAAAGATTATGTAGTAGGAGCAGGAGGAATCCTGGAGAACCCTTCAGAAGTAAAAGGCTACGATGCCAATGCCAAAATAAAAATAGAAAAAGACAAAAAAGCGGTTTGGAAATGGACTGCAAAAAATATTCTTGATTTTGCATGGAGTGCAGACAGAGATTATTCGGTAGAAAGCTTCAATGTTCCGGAAGGTCCGAAAGTATATCTGGTGTATCAGAAAAATGATAAAACGAAAGCATGGGGTGAATCTCAGCCTTATATCACGAAATATTTCCAGATTATGAATGCTCACTTTGGAAAATATGTATATCCTACCTACGCATTTATCCAGGGAGGTGATGGAGGAATGGAGTACGGGATGTGTACCATGATTCTGGGGGAAGCTAAAAATATTAAAGATTTAATGGGATTAATGGCTCACGAAGGCGCTCACTCATGGTATCAGCAGATGCTTGCCACTAACGAATCTGTACGTCCGTGGATGGATGAAGGTTTTACCAGCTATGCGGAAGGCTATACCATGTATCAGTTATTCCCTGAAGATCTGCCAAATCCTTTTGCTAAAACACTGGATGCTTACAGAAATTTTATTAAAAAAGGAATTGAAGAACCGGCAGTCTGGTTAGGTGACCACCATGATAACGGAACAGCTTATACCTATGCATCTTATGTGAAAGGGGAGTTGTATCTGGTACAGCTTGGATATATTATGGGAGAGCAGAATCTTACAGAAACCTTAAAACAATATTATGACCAGTGGAGTATGAAACATCCTTCAGACAGAGATTTCCTTCATATTGCCCAAAAAGTTTCCGGAATGGATCTGAAGTGGTTCCATAACTATTGGATCAATACAACAAAGACAATCGATTACGGAATCAAAGATGTAAAATATGATGCCAATTCTACTACTATTACATTGGTTAATAACGGACAGGTTCCAATGCCGATTGACTTTGGAGTGATGACAACCGATAAGAAAATCGTTACCTATCAGATTCCAATGAATATGACTCATACATGGAAAGAAAAGGATATTTATGGTGAGTTTAAAACAATGCCTTACTGGCCATGGACTCAGAAAGAATATACCCTTACTATTCCTTACACAAAATCTCAGTTATCTGTTCTGGGGATTGATTTCAGCCAGAGAATTGCAGATGTGAATATGGAAAATAATTTTGTTGAGGTAAAATAATCTACATAAAAAACTATCCATACTAGATAGCTGCCTTTATGTTTTTTTAGTCAATCTTTTCAGAATGAAACATAGTAAAACCCACAGAGCCCTCTGCGGGTTTTACTATTTTAATTTTTATAATACTATTTTCAACCTGATCTCTTCCAGGTTTTCTATTGAATGGCTGAATCTGTATCCTTTTCCATAATTTATGGTATAGCTTTCAATAATAAAATTATAATTTCCATTCAGTTTTTCTTTTAAACTTTCAACAAGTCTTTTATTGAGGCCATCATCCAGATCTGAAAAATAAAATCGAATTAAATCTTTATCCCAGGGCTTTAATTTTACAGTTAGCTTAATCTTCGTTTTTCTATTTTCAATAGCTTGGTAACATTCTATTAAATATTGATGATCTCCTTTTTCTTCAATGATAATATCATCAGCTATAAATCTATTTTGAGGGTTAAATTTTTGAGAAGAAATAAATTTATAAATATTCCTGTTGAATTCTGTATTGTGATTAAGTACTATAACTTCATTATTTTCATGATCAAATATCTTTACTGCTTTGTCATGATATTGATACATAACATAGTTTGGATTTTCAGAATTTATCAGGAATTGTGATTTATCTATTGTGCTGAGATTGCTTTTTATGAGAAATTTATAATCAAATGTATAATGAGACTGTGCATTCCAACTAAAGCTAATAAGCATAAATAAAAAACATATTATAGCTTTTGAATTTCTAATCATTTTTTGCATTTTTAAAATCTTATTGCAAGAATAATTTTTTTTAATCAATTAACAATACCCTTTTCCTGAAAAAATAATTTTAACCTTTAGATATGCTGCAGATGATATTTTACGAGGATGTTTCATGGTACAATATATCTCATTTTGTTACAAATGAATAGGCCGGAGCTTTCCGGAGGGCTCAGTTGATTCCCCCCAGCTTGCGGGAGCCTTCCGGAGATCTCCGGAAGGCTCCCGCAAGCCTGTTTTAAACCTCTCGAGGTCTCCGGAAGGCTAAAATATCTGTGTTTGTAACTTCCGGAGGATTTGTACAGGATACCAACGGTTTGTTTTGTGTGATGTGAATTCTGTCAATGATAGTATTGAGATCATTGTAATTTATGGGAGATTGGCAGGTTTTTTTTATAAAAATCATTAAATTTAGTGCCTCAAAAATAAGCGGGATTTCAATTTATGTAATGAATTTCTTCTGAAAAATATGTCAATGAATTCAATTGTAATAAACGTAGGAAACAGCAATATCAGATTTGGTCTTTTCAATGGGGATAATTGTGATATTTCGTGGGTTATCAATACAAAACCTTACAGAACAGCAGATGAGCTTTATGTACAGATGCTGATGCTGTATCAGACCTATAAAATTGATCCCAAAGAGATTGATAAGGTAATTATCGGATCCGTAGTACCTCAGCTTACCAAAGTAATGAGCTCCGGCATCAAAAAAATTCATGGAACAAATCCTGTGATTGTTGATAGGTCAACACCTTCGGGAGTTCAGGCGAAATCCAGGCAGATGGGAACAGATATTTACGCAAACCTGGTGGCTGCACACAATTTGTACCCGAACAGAAAAAAGATTGTCATAGATTTTGGGACGGCTCTTACCGCAAGCTGTGTAGCTGAAACAGGGGAAACTTTAGGAGTCATTATTGCTCCGGGAATTGTTACATCTCTGAATTCGCTGATCAACCAGACCGCACAACTTCCGGATATCGAACTGAAAAAACCAAAATCTGTCCTGGGATTGGATACGGTAACCTGTATGCAAAGCGGAATGGTATATGGCTTTCTTGGGATGGTAGAAGGTTTTGTAACCCGCATCAATGAGGAAGTGAATGACGATTGTTTTGTAGTGGCAACAGGAGGTGTTTCTCACGTCTATAAGCCTCTGACGGATAAGATTCATGTGATGGACAGACTTCACACCCTGAAAGGTCTTTATTTCCTCGGAAAAGATTTATAAATTTAAATGGTTAAAGTTGAGGTTGAATCCAGCCGATACTTTAGTTCCTCAATCTTACTGTTAACATAATGAAAAAATTTCCCGTCATACAAACAGAAAGGCTGACTCTTTCCCAGCTGGAAGAAAGAGATATTTCTTCTATAGTTGAATATCTTCAGCACAGAATTTTTTCTGATCTTACCTCTAATATTCCTTATCCATACGTGGAAAATGATGCGATATCCTGGGTGAAAATGTCAAAAGAAGCTTTTGATAACAATACCGGATACACATTTGCTATCCGGAATAAAGAAGGTCAAATCATGGGAGCTATTGGGCTGCATGACAGAGATGATGATAAAGCTGAACTTGGCTACTGGATAGGAATTCCTTACTGGGATAAAGGATATGTAACTGAGGCCGCAAAAGCGATAATAGATTTTGGTCTTAATGAATTAAAGTTGAATAAAATTTTTGCCACTCATTTCCTTCACAATCCCGCGTCCGGAAGAATTATGGAGAAGATAGGAATGGAGCAGGAGGCTGTTCTCATAAAAGAAGTGAAAAAGGACGGAGAATATTTTGATCTGGTGAGATATTGCATCTTAAAAGACTGAATATAAGGCATTTGTGGTTATAAAATTGAAAGCCAGAAAATATTAATATCCTCTGGCTTTTGTTTTTAATTATCTTTTACTTTTAAAGAATTCTTTAACAATAGAAGAGCATTCCGCTTCCATGATTCCCGTAATAACTTCTGTTTTCGGGTGGAGAGAAAGATGTTTATTGATAAAACCTCTTTGTTCATCCCGTGCTCCAATCACTACTTTCGAGATTTGAGACCAGGAAAGTGCGCCTGAGCACATGACGCAAGGTTCCATCGTAACATACAGCGTACAGTCTTTTAAATATTTTCCTCCCAGGAAGTTGGCTGCGGAGGTGATGGCCTGCATTTCTGCGTGGGCTGTAACATCATTCAGTGTTTCGGTGAGATTATGGGCTCTTGCAATAATTCTGTTGTTTGAAACCACCACGCATCCGATAGGAACCTCATCTTTTTCTAAAGCGGTTTCTGCCTCCTGTAGAGCCATTTTCATGTAATATTCGTCGGTAAACATTAATCCGTTATCGTTAAAGTTAAAGGAAGTTTAAAACGGTAAATAGTAGGATCGCCTTTCAGCATTGCCGGAGAAAATTTTTCGGTCAGAGAATACAGGGCTATTTCTGCCTGCCTGTTGAAGGTGAAATTATTTCCCTGTGCATGAACATTGCTGACAGTTCCATCTTTTTCTACAATAAAAGCGACATCTGTTTTTACCATCTTTTCTTCAGAATATACCCCGTCTACGTACAGCAGATTGGCAACTTCCTGTCTCAAAGAATTGATACCTCCGGGATAATCTGCGATCTTTTCGGCATCTGCAAACTTTTCAGATGAGGTGAATGTGGTGTTTTTGATGGTTTGAAGGTCTTCCAGGTTTCTGACTTTTAATAAAGCTCCGATCAGGGCATTGTTTTCAATGCTGTCCATTTTTTTCATGAAAAAAAGAAAATCTCCTTTTATAGCAGCTTTTTTTACCGTATTGGATTCGGCATCAAATTTCTTTTTAAACTCTTTATTCAGCATATTTCTGTGCTGATTATAATAACTTTTTACAAGCCTGAACTCTTCTTTCTGCTGGGCGAGAAAAAAGGAAGAGATAAAGCAGCTGATGCCAATGAATAAAGTTTTCAATAAAGGTATATTTATGTAAATATAACAAAAAATATGGAATATATTCCTGATGATCAGCTTTCAAGATAACGGTTCAAAGATTCCTGCAAATGATTGCGGATATCATCAACTAAACCTTTCGGTTCCAGAACGGTTACTTCTTTTCCGTAGGAAAGAATCTCCTGCATAAAATCATAAGTAGGGTGGAGGAAGAATTCAAAATAGATCTCTTCCGGAGTTTCTTTGGTTTCTTTCTGTGACTGGTGAAGAGGAAAACTTCTGATATATTCTCCCTGGTGGCGGCTGCATTTCAATACAATGTTCTGTGGATTCTGTTCTGTCAGGTTCATCACCCCGAATGCATTTTTGAAATGCTCCCTGAAGTTGTATTTGTACTTTTCTCTGAACTGATTTTTGGATACATCCAGATAGTTGATTCTATCCAGCCCGAAAGATTTTAAAACTTTATCTTTTGTATCAATGGCAATAAGATACCATCGGTCTTTGGATTCTTTTAAGGCTAAAGGATGAACTTTTCTGGAAGTCATCAGTTTGTTTTTATAATTATAGTGCTCAAAGCTTACAACCCTTTTATTTCGGATCGCGAAGAACAGGTCATAGAAATGTTCTACACCGGTGGGTTTACGGCTTTCGAAGAAGATAAAATCTGAAAAATCGGGGTGGGTATTCATGGCGTTACTCACCTGAAAAGATTCCAGTAGTTTTTGGTTGTACTCATCCACTTCCATAATGGGACGGCTCTCGATGTAGTATCGATTGTCTCCTTTTTTCTTGTTGTGGATGGAAAGATTGAAGAGATCAGAAATCTCGCGGATATCTCTCTGCAGGGTACGGATAGAATAACTTTTGATATCGGCATCCTGGAATTCAAAAGAATTCAAAAGATAGTGCTCCAGCTGGGAGTAAGTAGCTGGAGAACTTTCTAATCTTTTAATAATTAAGGCATATCTTGTCAGATAAAAATCTTTCTTCATTTCTCTTTTTTTATGGTGCAGCAGTGCTGCGTTTCATGGTAAGGTTTTATAAGACAAATATATGCGGTTAAAGCGACAAAACGTGTCGTGTTATAATTTTTATTACAAACTTATTGCCCGTAATCTATGAAAGAATTCTTATTAATAAATAAATGAAACGTTGTGGTTGTAACTTCTATTTTTGAAATAGGACTATTGGAAATAACAAAAGTTGTTTTATTATTTTGTTCATTTTCTGTAAATGATTTCCCTTGTAAATGATTTTTTACAATATCTTTAAACCCTGGTGAAGGCGTTTGGAACTCCATCAATAAGTTGTCCAAATATTCAGTATTTCCTCCGAAGACAGTTTTTACACCATCTTTAAAATCAAATTGTATTTTTTTGATATCTTTTCTTTTAGATGATTCTTTTTTTGTTTTCATATCATAATCTACAATTCCTGTCCAGATAGGTAAAGGATTTGCATATTTGTTTTTGAATACTTTGATAATGGTTGCCACTAAATCATTTAAAGAACATTGTAACAACAATTCCTCCAAATGTTCTTCCTTATTCATATTTTCCAATGTATTAGGATCATGTATTTCCTGATCGAGTGCAGTTAATCTGTACTTTTCAGGAGTAGTATAAAATAAAATTTCTAAATCTTTATCTGTTACCATAATTTATAATGTTTTTACGGTTTTTCATGTAGCTTTTTAATCCCGCCCTCCGTACTTTTATAAAGAAGAATTTTTATTTGACTTATCAGGAATGAAAGTTTATAAAAATAAAAACGGTAACTGTAAGTTACCGCTAAAAATTATAGTTTATTAATAGAATTTATTTTTTTAACTGAATTCAATATATAATGGAAGAATGTGCTGAAATAAGATATATCATATAATCTAAAATTAATATCCTCTTTGGGCAAACAAAATGGATTTATCTACCAATTCATCAACAAATTGACTGAAAGTATCATTTAGTTTGATAAGTATATTAGGATCTTCATCATCTTCTCCATAAGTGGTGAACCATACAGCGGGATTTTCTGTTCCCTCATTAAGATAGAAGAAGAAAAACTGCTGAAATCCATCTTTTTCTGAGATTACCCAAAAAGGTTTATTGATAGGGATTTGAAACTGTTCTATTGATTTCTCCAGTTTTTTTCTAACATCGTCTTTCACCAGCATATCTATACTGCTATTGCCTTCAGCAAGTCTCAAACCACCAGTATAGTCTCCCGCTAGATATAAAAATTCTTTATAAACAAGAGGAAACTTTACATTCAGTCTTTTCTCTATTTTTTTTATTGCGTCTTCAGAAATTCCCTTAATTGTTCGTCTGTTAATTGTTGGGTTTTCTTTTAGTTTTTTTAAATATTTAATTTCCATTGTTTAACTTTTAATTATACCTAGTTTTTTTAAATCATTGTTATTTTGAACATGACCGAAATCGTCAAATCTAACCGCTTCTACTTTTATATTTTTAATTTTATACATTTCTTGTCTTATTAAAATCTGTTTTTGACATGACGGACAAGGTTCATATAAAGTTTGAAGATGTATTTCTAATACTTGAACGTTTTTTTTACCATGTTGATTAAAAAGCAACTGTAGGTCTTTATCATTCTGAAAAAATATATTATGCTCAGAATCATAAAATCTAGTTTGAATATCATCCTTGAAATGACTTTCCAATTCTTTACCACGAATATTAAGGTTTGATTCAAGATAACTTTTTTCGACTCTGGGGATAAACCCTTCCGGCGGACCTCCTTTTCCTGCCAATGATTTATATTCTAAGATTACTTCTTTACCATTAATAAGAATTTTTTGTCTCATTATAGCAACATTTGCTCCATCATTAGAACCAAGATGATTTCTTCTTATGGCAAGCATCTCCTCCATATCGCTTTTAGAGAGGTCGCTGACTGCATTTAATTTTTTCCATTTAATAACTACTTTTTCTAAGTTAGAAGACTCCAGTAATAATATCTTGTACTCTTCATAAAAAGCTTTCATAAGCTTCCTTAATAGCTTAATTTCAGCGGGGGTTTGTGGAACAATATATAAATTCTTTAGCTCTTTAAAGTACTCTCCAAAAGCCGAAAAAACATCATCTATTATTCTTTTTATTGCAGCATCACCATTTTTCAGGTAATTTATTAAGCCTAAGAAGGATTCGATTAAACTTCTGATTGACTTTACAACAAATTTAGAAAAAGTTCTAATAACTTTTGTTGCTGCTGAGCCAATCATCCTAAAAATTCCAAAAATAGTTTCTGCAAGTTTTTCAATTATCACGGCAACACTGAATGTTCCTCCACTAATAATTATTCCGATTATAATTTCAATAATTAAAGATATGATTAAGCCATAGGCATAACCAATAAAATATGCACATGAAATTGGATCAAAGGTTAGATTTATTTTCTTGAGTTTTTCAAACGCATATTTAGCAATTTCTGAGAAGCTTATATTCTTAACTGCTTGAATTACTTCATCAAACTGTTCTAAAAGTGAAGGAAGATATTTTTCAATATTTTGAGCAAAATCCTTACCTAGTGTAATACCATCATAAATCATTTTTACCATCGCAAATAAGCCGGCAACAGCATCTATAAGACTATTCCATATACCACAAAGTAAAGCGTTGTATACTTTTGTTCCATATTTTAAAATTTCGATTTCAGAAAGACTTTCCAGGTTGGAAGCAATATCATGCATAATATAATAGGCATCCAAATAAGACTTATATAAAATTTCCAACAATCCTTTTGGTTGACTGTCATGCTTAAAGTCCTTTCTGATATTCAATACTAATTTTACAAAATCATTTTGCTCTGTAAGCATAGTTTTTAAATGACTGCTTATTACTGTAAAGTTTATCGAGCCTTCTTCATTTTTCCCTGAGGAAATAATAGGGGTATATTTATAGTTTTTATCAATTTCTCCATTTTTAAGTCTTGGAGGTTTGGGTTGCCATTTATTTTCTTCAAGCCTTGCAGCTTCAATAAATTGAATAATTTTTTCAAGAACTGTACTTGTCGTTGCTCTCAAAGCGTCATTTGTCAGAATTCCAAGACTGGGATGGATTAAAGAAATTCCGCTGGAAAAGAAAGATGCTACTTTAAAGTATGTTTTGGCAATATCAACACGATAGTCTTCAATAAAACCATTTCTTAAAAGGCTTTGTATTTGATCATCAGATAATTCAGGGACTACGGCTTTGATTTCTTTGTAAATCTCATTATTATCATATACGTCATAAGCAAGTCTGTTTTTAGAATTTAGGAAAGATAATACATCATTTGAAATCTTTATTGCACCATAGGTACCGCTGACACTATCTGTAGAATTATCCTCTACAAAAATTAAAATCTCCCTGCCTTTAGGATTCGAAACTTCAAAACATTCTTTAAGCTTTGTTGCTTCTGTAGAAGAAAATATGATGACTTTAAAGGCAAAGTTTTTCACATCTTTTACA
Source organism: Chryseobacterium candidae (assembly GCF_004916905.1). Taxonomy (GTDB): domain Bacteria; phylum Bacteroidota; class Bacteroidia; order Flavobacteriales; family Weeksellaceae; genus Chryseobacterium; species Chryseobacterium candidae. Next base: position 381,674 of record NZ_SDLV01000003.1, on the reverse strand, counting down.
CCATAGTAATAAAAATCTTTTACAGTAGTCTTAATTACAGGAGTAAGATCACTGTTTTTATCAGAAATATATGCAAATGTCCCTTCCAATGGAGGGCTTCCATCAGGATAGTATTTCATTTGTAAATCTTCTACGGACTGATTGAAAAGCTTTACCGTTGCCAGCGGACTCACATTGTTCATCCCTCGGATATTTTCACCTATGGTAAAAGCTTTTTGCATTGAGGGGAAAGAAAATTTATTCTCCATCGACAATGCTTCCTCACCAACATCAAAAACATCTTTATAATCTGTGTTTTTCATTTTTAATAATTTTAAAGATTAATAAAAAAGGCAGAGTAAAACACTCTGCCTCATGAATTAGGATTCAACAGAATTATTGCAGTGCCTGCTTTAATTCAGATAATGGTAATGAAGCGATAACTTCTTTAGGATTATCATCTGTCGTTAGCTCAAGGAATCCGTTGTTAAGTTCAATTTTGTCTACAAACTTATCGTCTCCTGCATTTAATTTAGAGTCAACAATAGAAAATTCAGTTTCTATAACAACATCTGAAGGAACTTCAAAATCTTCAGGATTTTCCTTTGTAAATGGTAATGCTGTGGTTGTCTTTAATCCGGCTGAGTCTTCCTGTAAGATATTCAGAGAAGTAGGAAGTACAGTAATCCATGCTTTTCCTTGTTTTACTCCTACAGGCTCACGCATTTCATCTACGATACTCAGATACATTGGGTCTCCAATTACCGGTACTTCTCCACCATTCCAGATTCTTCCGGTAGACATAAAGAATTGTACAGCATCCTCGAATCCTGGTTTTACGGTAACAATTACTCTGGCCATCCCTGCCTGCAGGAAGTTTCTGAATAAAGGATCTGTACTTTGAGACAGATACATATCCTGCCATTTTGCTTTGTCTCCCCAATAGTAAGGATAGAAGGTATAGTCCATGATGCTCCATTCAAAGGCTTGTTCCATGAATTTCGCTAATGCGGTATATTGTTCGAGATCTTCGCCTAGCACAATACTGAAGTCCTGCATTCTTTCTGCTCCGTTAGTGAAGTTTTTACCCAGGGAAGCATAATCCTGCAGTAGATAAGCAATACAGTTATGTTTCAGGATGACAGATTCCATGTTACGGAAGAAGTTGCTTGAGTTCAATTTTTCTTTATTCTGCTCTTCTTCCTCCTTCGCTTTTTTCTCGATTTCTGCTTTTTTCTCTAAAAACACTGCATAGGCTTCATCGTAAGCTTTGATGATTGCTGTGAAGTTTTCTAAGAACCATGATGCCATATACGCTGCAGAAAGTTTGCAAGTAATTTCGAATGCGATGTTGACAGAGTCTATATTTTCACATCTATAAACGAAGTCATAGGAACCGGTTACGTTTTGTGGCGTAAAATAAGCAGTACTGTCAATTGAAGTATTCCAGTTTTCCAATGCTACTGTACCGCCGGCAAAATTGCTTGTATATAAAACACTTTTCCCTCTTGAATTTCTTTCGAATCCGTAGAACATTTTTACCGCGCTTGCTTCATAGTTATCAGGGATATCAATTTGTCTGTGTCTGAATTCTCCGTTTCCATCTACTTTTTCCCATTGTTTTCCAAGAATAAGATTGATAGGAGATTTTGGCTGCTCGGTAAGTTTTACATTATAGTAATTTGCCCAGTATTCGATTTGTTGCTGAGTCGCTTTTTGAGCACTTGGCATATTCCATTGGCCGGTAACAGTTCTTGGATCTAACGGTGGTGTTAATGTATCAGATTTCGAAGCAGCCGTAGCCAAAGTATGAAGTCTTGCAGGTTCAGGAACCATAAATTCAAACATAGTACGTTTACCGTAGTTGAAGATCTGGTTTTTCATTTTCTTATCAACCCATCTGTAAACGCCTACTACATGTTTGTTTCCATTTCTGTTATCAAAACCATGAGCGTTGTTTTCTTCAAACTCTTCAATAATTTTTTCAATTCTTTCCTCAGCTACTTTGGTAAGAATTCTTTCCGTAGCTTTTTCTGTAATTTCCTGAGATTTTGAAATAGCCTGTCTTGTACTGTTCTCTTTAGAGTTTCTGGCTGCAAAGCTTCCTCCCACTTCAAAGGATTTACCCATACCTCCATATCTGAAATGTGCTTCTGTATTGATATCCTGTTGAATAACGTTTGCCACTTCAGACTGCATGTCGTTTCTGGTTGTAGTTGTAGTATCACTTAACGTTTCTCTTTCAGTCGACTTGGAAGTTGTTGTTTGAATTTCACTTCTTCTCAGCCTGCGGGTTGATTTTTGTTTAAACTCTTTTGCCATAATATTCTCGATATGAGTTACCTCACCCGGAACATAAGCGTGCGTTGTCTGAACAACTTTTAAATAATCTGCAATACCCAGTCTTTTTACTCCAAAATGTTTAGGAATGAATGTTCCAGGTTTGTAACCGCCATTTCCTTCAGATGGATTTTCAGTTTCATCTTTTGTTTCTTCGGTATATAGAATTCCTGTGAAAGTTCTGTTGATTTCAATTTCAGAAAGGTTTAATGAAGCTTCTTTTCCGTTATTAAAATAAACTTTGATATCCATAGACCTGATGAACTTACCAAACTTATCAACCAGGAACAGCGGTAATGCCACTTTTCCGTCTACCACTTCAATATTGGAGAAGCTTTCTTCAAACAAGCCAAAATCTGTGCTGGCATTGATTCTTACAGAAGCGGCACCCCATGCATTGCTTTCAGCCTGATAATAGAATGTAGCTGTTGCAGGCATTCTTGAATACAAAGGTTCATAGGAGGTTTTCAGGTAATATGATCTTGGAACAACCCGAGATGAAGCACTGTAATTAGAAGCAACAGGAATCAATACTCCTCCTACGCTGGCATACGTCTGTTCAGTAACTGGTGATTTCTGGAATAAGGTCTGAACTTTTGAAGCAGTTTCTTCATCCAGTTTTTCAAAGATTTCCGGATAAGTATCAAACTCGTCAGTAATGGAAACTTCAATTGTCCCTAACTGTAGTTTTCTATCACTTAAAACCGTGATTGTTGAAAAGTCCAATCCGTTTTCAGGCTTTTCCCCACTTGTTATTTTTGTGAAAATATTGACAAATAATTTGAAAGAGTCTAATGAAAGTTTTTCTTTCAGATCTTCGAAATTAATTTCATTTTTATATTCAAACTTGAATGGCGGAACCTTTAATGCTTCCAATGAAGCATACAAAGCATCAATTTGTTCCTGGGTTAAACCACCTTTTGCAATTTGGGCTTTAACACTTTCCTGCAAAGCATTGTATTTCTCAATATCTGTCTGATGGGTATTCATGTATTGTTTATAAGCAGCATCATATGCTTTTGCTCTCAGTGTATAGAATAGCTTCTGAGTAGCTTCCAGTTCTGCTCTCAACTGTAACAATCCATCCTTCTCAAAGGTAAGATAAGACAGTTCTGAGATTCTTTCTCCCTCTGCTTTTAACTGCTGCTGTACTGAAAAGGAAAGAGGAGTGGTGCCGTTGATAACTCCCTCTCCAATTTTAGAGAGATTTACCTGAAAGGTATTTCCTGAAGGGCTTGATGTAGTGCCTTCTCCTTCGTATCCGTCTCCGAAAAGCTTCATTGGTAAAACAACTCTTGCTTCCAATGCTTTTGCTTTTATATCCTCACCATTGATTTTTATTAATTCCGTTGTGACAGGTAGATCACAAACATATCCGAAGTGAAGAGCCCTTAAGATGTGAACCAAAGCTTCTTTAACATAGAAGTTTTTCTGGGTAACGGTCTGATAAATAAGATTATCCCAAATTTCTCCCATTTTAGATTGGATAGCATTGCTGTTATATAGATTCTTAGCTGTAATTTCATCTGCTAAAGAAATTGCTTCTTTTTTTGCAATTTTTCTTCCGACTTTTAGTGCTTCGGAAAGAGGTCCGTTTTCAATCTCAATTTCGCTTTGATAATCTACCGGATTGAAAGATTTGGCAGCATGTTCCAATGCCTTGAATTTTTCTAAAGCCGTGCTTCCCGGATTAATTGCAGTGTCAAAAGAGGTTGTAAGCTGCGATGGTCTGTGAATGAATCCTAGATTTACTTTTTTAGTTTCTGTTAACTCCGGATTTCTTAAGCTTACAAACCTGAATAGGGTTTGTGGTGCGCTGTTGTTTGTTTCGTTAGTTGCCATTTTTAATATTTTGTTTTTGTTGTGTATTTAATTTTTGCTTAATTAATGAGTTGTTGTTATATGGGGCTGTCATTCTTTTTAGTGTATTCAAGAGTCAGGGTAAAAGAATTGATTGAGGAGTAATCATAATCCGGAACATCTATAAGTTCAAATCTTATCATTCTTTTATCCAACGTTATGAAAGCTTTTGACATCCATTGGTTTCCTGCGAATGCTACATCTATTGCATACCATTCTGTAAACATTTCATTAGAGATGATGGTTTCAAGGTCCGGGAATTCAGCCTTCAAATCAATTTCACCTGTTCTCGGAATCTGATCCAGATACAAAGTTTTTTTGTAAACAGGTTTGTTATTAATCCACGTTCCGCCAGTTAATTCTTCATGACGAGTATAAGTATGCTGCTTGTCTGCATATTTTTTTTGAATAAAAGAGTTGTCATCATAATTATTACCAAAATAAACGTCACTTGTTATACCTTTTGAATCAGCAAAACTTGATGTGAAATTCAATTCCCTCGCCTGAGAAATGGTTAGCGAAAAGGTATCTGTTCCAGAACCTCCGGTACCTGTCAATCCAAAACCACCATCTTCTAGTGCGAATTTAGAATTGTAAGACGGATTAACGTAGTTAATAAAGCTAACGCTTTCATTTAAGTGGATATCTCCTGTAATAGGTTTAGCAGATGCTGTACCTGAAAGTGGAACAAAATCAGTAAAATCTGATATATTTTTATATCCGAATACATTACCGGCATTCAGAACCGCTACTTTTGTATAGGTGTTATCGGCCAGTGGAGTTCTTTTTGCACTGATTACAGCATCAAAATCCAATGTTCTTGTGGCAAAATCTCCACCAATTAAAGGGGTTACAAAATCATGACGTCTTGCTACCGGATTGGATTCAATAACCAACTTGTTGAATGTTGAACCTCCTAACGGTGCATTACAGCCGATAACGACATTGTTATCACCCCAAACTCCCATAGCATGAGTAGTGGAAGCTGCGTTATATCCAACAAAAGTATTAGATCCCCATGCGCCTGAAGTTGTCACTTTTCCATGAATATTTCCCGCAAAAGCACCTAAAAAGGTATTCTGGGTTCCATTAGTTAAGGAATAAGCGGCTCCAAGACCGAGCGCAGTGTTATTGGTTCCGGCAATATTTTTGTTTCCTGCCTCATCTCCGATATACGTATTTCCATTTCCTGTTGTTGTTTCAGTTCCCGCTTGTGTTCCGAAAAAAGCATTGAAATTACCCGTTGTAAGTTTAGCTCCGCTTGAAACACCTGTTGCGGTATTCCATCTTCCTGTGGTGGTTTCATTTAAAGAGTAAGAACCGAGAGCTACGTTATTTGCTCCTGTGGTTAATTTTGATAATGTATTATAACCAATGCCTAGTCCGTAAGCTCCGGTATGATCCGTATTCAAATTTCCAAACCAAAAGGAATAAGTGGTAGGACTGAAGTTTATTTCGCCCGCTCTGCCCTGGCTTGGCTGAAAAATAATAGGTTTGGTTGTTCCGTTACCTCTGTCGATGACATTCTGCAAATTATCATTCCCGCTAAAAGTTGGCTTATCGGAAAGATCGTTGTAACTTCCTGTTACAGCTACTTTTTTTACAGTGATTTTTTCCTGACCTTCCTGTGATACTGTTACACTTCCATCAGCATTGGTCGTTGGAATGATGCTGAATTCCGAGAGATTGATGTGAAATGCTGATCCGTCATTCTGGGTAATGGTAATCATATTTTGAGAGGCATCATATACCGCGTTTTCAATGCTGATATCACGGGTTACCAAACTGCTTAAATCTACCGATTTACTTTGCTGAACCCCATTCTCACCTGTATAAAATACGGTTAAGACGTTTCCATTTAGTTGGGGCGACTGAATAGCTGTCTGAGTTTCAATTTTTTCTTTCCAAAGCTGAGCATCCTGTTGGCTTATATTGGAAGCGTTTACATCTGCTTTTTTAGACAGATCATAATCTAATTGATCTGCAGGAATCTTTTCATCTTTGTGCCAGTATGAATCATGCCACTCCCAGAATTCTTCCTGTACCGGAATGTCTCCGTTTTCGAAATATTGTTTTAATTCTTGTTTTGTTTTCATGTTGTTGAGTTTATCTATAGGTGATTGTAGCTGTTGACGGAATACCTGCCTTACTTAGATCTAATCCTGTAGGCGCTGAAACATTCTTAAGGGAAGGAATGGCAAATGCATTTTCTCCAACAGAGCTGACTGAATCTGGAATATATAAAGCTGTTAGGTCGTTACTTGTTGATAACTGAAATGCTGATGATTCAATAGTTTCTACTCCCTCTTCTAATATTAATTTTGATATCCGGGCGTTACCACTTGCAAAAGCGAATGTTTCTATTGTTTTACATGAACCAGGAATTGTTATGGATCCCTTTAGGTATTGAGAGTTAAATGCTCGAGCTTTTATCCTTTCCAGAGATTTAGGAAAAATAATTTTTGAAATGCGTGGTACAGATACTGAAAAGATAAATCCTCCCACAGTTTTTATACCTTCAGGAAAAACAATGATGTTATCAGTTCCAATAATTTCTGTACTATCCGTTGGTGAATAGGCAAATTCTGTATAAACAGGCAGATCAAGTGAAGTATTGTTTAGTTTCTCTCCTTTATGCCAGTAAGCGTCCTGCCATTCCCAAAAGTCTTCCTGTTTTGGGATATCTCCATTTTCGAAATAGAGTTTTAATTCTTCTTTTGTTTTCATAAAATTTTGTGTGATTTGTAGGTTAATAAATTCATTTTTTCTCCTTTTATGGATGGCGGAGTTTCCATTTTTATCCTGTATTTTCAGACATAGTTCTGGCTGTCCAGCATTTTGTGAATGGTGAATTCAAAGGTGTTGAGACTATTTAATGAGATTACTGTGCGTGTATTATAGAGATTTCAAAGGTAATGGCGGACAGCGTCAGAACTTGTCGTGTTTTTTAAATTTATTTAAAAAACATCTTCTTCAGGTATTCCTTTTTCAAAATCTTCTCTGAAGAAGTTTTCAATGTCATTGAGATAGTTTTCATAATCCATCTCAGCATTTTCGATATCGCTCCATTCTATCGTATAGAGATCTTCATCGATGAGTATATCTGTATTGTGATCTGGTGTTTCCATGTTTTGTGTGATAAGGTGTTGGTTATAATTTTTTGAACATATTTCAGGCTGTTCAGCATAGGGAAATGTTGAATTCAAATGCTTTATAAAAGTTTTTAAGGATTGTTGTCTGTGTCTTTTTTGATACTCCAAAGGTAATCGGGTGAAACGACAAAACTTGACGTGTTTAAAAAAGATTTTCCAATTTTAAAATATAATTTTTAAAGCTTATATTGGGTCTTTATAAGGTTAAAAGCTTATATTTTATTTTTGATGAGCTTCTGAACAATTTGGTTTAATGTTTCTCTGTTATCATCAATATAGCTCAATCCGGCTTGTATCAGATTCTCAATATTGGATCTTCTTACATTATCCATGGCGGGAGAAGCATTTTTCAATGAAGGATTCAAACGGTAATAGTTTTTTTGATTTCTAAGGCCCAGAGTCTGAAACATCTGTTCCAGCTGATAATCTACAGTTTCTGCGTTGGCAGACATCAAAATGTCAACGATTGGGCCTACCCAGCCAATTTTTCCTGCTTTTTCCAGTCTTTTAAAAGAGTAAGGTCTTGCTTCAATTCCTGTTCCGATAGAGACGATGATCATATCGTTTACACTTGGATGGTTGGCTTTCTGATGGTTTTTTAAAACTTCTGCAAAAGGGATCTTTCTTGCTTCAGCATAGGCGCAGAGTGCAGGATTATTCGCAAACATTCCACCGTCAATCAGGCTGAAGATCTGTCCATACATAGATTTGATCTGCACCGGACTAAAATAAGTGGGAGCCGCTGAAGTCGCTCTGCAGATATCTCTTACAAAGAAATTGTCTGTGCTGAGGTGGGCTTTCCAGGAGTTGAAAAGTTTTGCTCTTCTGTTTTCAATATCATAACTCGTTATTAAACATGGTTTTATGAATTCTTTTAATTCTAGATTTCCAAAAAAGTCATTTAAGTTTTTTTCAAGAGCTTCCTGGGAAATTTTTTCATTCAATAATCCGAATGGATTGACCAGTTTTTCCCAAAAGGAAACCTGGAAAATGTCGCCACCCTTTTCAGCATATAATTCCAACCCTTTTTGAATAGAATATTTTGCTTTTCGGGTTTCATCAGGAGAGAGAATAATAGAAGCAATCAGACCTCCGGTACTGCTGCCGGCCACCAGATCAAAATAGTCTCCCAGCTTGGCAGCCGGCTTATCATAATACTGGAGCTGTTCTTCTATGTAACGCAGAATAATGCAGGTTACGATTCCCCTTATTCCACCTCCGTCCAAAGAAAGAATGGTTGTCTTTTTCATGTGATATTTTTAATGGTTTTTTAAAAGGACACATGCAATCTTAAATCTACAGAATCCGTTGAATAATCAAAAAATATTGAGATTCCATACTTAGATTTCATTGCTTTTTTCGTTGTTTTCTTATAAAGCAAAGGTAGGCTGGGGAAGCGACAAAACGTGTCGTATTAAATTTAATTTCAAATAAATAACACTAAAAAACAACGTAATTCTGCTGGTCTTTTGGCATCTTCAAAAGCTTTCTCCAGCTGGTTTTTACAGGTCCTTTTTTAGAAGGGATGTTCTTTTTTTCAAAGTGGGGAAGATCTTTAAATGTTTTCCAGTTTCCACCCCAATCCCAGCCGTGGCGGGCAAATATTTTTACACATTCGTACCAGTCTGCAACGTTGTCATTATCCCAGTCTTTTGCCGTATCCCAACTTGCTGTTTTCCCGTCAATCATAAGACAGATGTCTACTGCCAGGCCATAATTGTGAATACTTTGTCCTGCCTTTGCATTGGTTACTTTTTTTCCTGAAGTAATTCTTCCGATTGCATACAGCTTTTCCTGCTCTTCAAAAGATCTTAATCCCTGAGTGATCCGTACTTTGGCTCTTCCGGTAAGTGCTTCATCACATTCCTGTATAATTTGCTTCACTTCATCTCTTACCAACGGGTGAAGCTTCTGAATTCTTTCTAAGGTTACTTTGTCCATATTTCTTATTTTGTTACAGGACAAAAGTATAGCGCGGATGCGACGAAACTTGACGTGTTTTATTTGAATTTTGATTAAAATTATATAACATTCTATCAGAGGATGAAAACATAAAAGGGAGACATATTCAGAAATGCTTAAATTAATCTATACACAAAAAAATGAGAAAATTTGCTTTTAAATTTTTAAAAATCAAATAGAAGTAGTAAATATGACGGATAAAACACAATATTAATGCATACTATCCTACCTTTTTTATTAGCCATGATTGTGGCCATTGTGCTGCTCAATATGTGGGCTGCAAAGCTAAAAATTGCTTACCCTATTTTGCTCGTTGTATTCGGATTGCTGGTCAGTTTTGTGCCAGGTCTTCCGGTTGTAAAGATCAATCCCGATCTTATTTTTTTTATCTTTTTACCTCCTCTTTTATTTGAAGCAGCATGGTCAATTTCCTTTAAAGAAATGAAACGATGGTGGCGTATTATCGGAAGCTTTGCTTTTTTGGTAGTATTTTTTACGGCACTGGCAGTAGCAGTGACGGCTAATTATTTTATTCCCGGATTTACACTTGCTCTCGGGTTTTTGCTTGGTGGTATCGTATCTCCACCAGATGCCGTGAGTACAGGAGCCATTATGAAGTTTGTAAAGATACCCTCCACTACATCTGCTATTCTGGAAGGAGAAAGTTTGCTGAATGATGCATCTTCACTCATTATATTCCGTTTTGCTTTAATTGCTGTAGGAACAGGACAGTTTATATGGCAGGAAGCTTCGCTGGATTTTTTATGGATGGTAATAGGCGGGGCAGGAATCGGGTTACTAGTGGCATGGATTTTTGTACAGGCTCACAAAAGACTTCCTACAGAAGCTTCTTCAGATATTGCACTCACACTTATTGAACCTTATCTTATGTATTGGATTGCAGAACAGTTTCATTCTTCCGGGGTGTTGGCTGTAGTTTGCGGAGGGCTTTATATGTCAGGTAAAAGATTGATATTTTTAAACAGTACCAGCCGTATTATGGGGTATAGCGTATGGCAAAGCTTTGTATTTATTCTGAATGGTATTGTATTCTTAATAATAGGACTCGAACTTCCTGAAATTGTGGGAGGGCTGCGGTCTGAAGGAATTCCTTTAAGAATTGCTATCCAATATGGAGTGTTGGTGACCGGTATTCTGATTGCCGCCAGAATCATAAGTTCTTATGCTGCTATGCTGGCTACATTGATTTTCCGACCAAGTGTTGCTCCTCGTGCTTCTTCTGCAAAAAGACGCCTGTTGATGCCTCTGATGCTCGGATGGACGGGGATGAGAGGTGTTGTCTCATTGGCTGCTGCACTTGCCATTCCGATTACCCTTGAAAACGGACTCCCTTTTCCCAACAGAAACCTTATCCTATTTATTACTTTCGTTGTGATTCTGCTTACCTTACTCGTACAAGGACTTACTTTGCCCTACTTTATAAAATACGGACATGTATTTGATGATTTTACAGATGAAGAGAAAGATAAAAAGACGAGGGAAGAAATAAAACATCAACTGAAACAGCATGTTTATCATTTTCTTAAAAATAAGCATGAAAATGAACTGAACAGCCATGCAGGATTAGAAAGAATGCTGAAACAATGGGAGGAAAAAATACAGACTCATAATACAGACTGGATGAATGAAAAGACCAAAGATATCTTTTTTGAAATGCTGGAAAGCCAAAGACAGTTTCTTTCAGAATTGAATAAAGATATTTCTGTCAACGAAGAAATTATCCGCCATCAACTCTATCAGCTCGATCTTGAGGAAGAACGTTTGCGGATGATTTAATCCGTATCACAATCAATGTTTTTGAAAACAAAATTAAAGCGTTAATGCGACAAAACATGTCGTGTTTAAAAATTTTATTCATTTGTTTTTCAGATTGTTAAATGTGATGTTAATTATGGTTTAAAAGATTGTTTTATTCTTTAAAAACTATAATTTTGTGTAGAATTTTACTATACAATTGTCATGTATGCTCTGGTAGATTGTAACAATTTTTTTGTTTCGTGTGAAAGGACTTTAGATCCTGACCTTGAAGGCAAACCCGTTGTGGTATTATCCAACAACGATGGATGTGTTGTGTCCAGAAGCAAAGAGGCAAAGGATCTGGGGATTCCTATGGCTGCTCCTGCATTCAAATATAAAGAGCTTTTTCAGAAATATGATGTAAAAAGCTTTTCAGCAAAATTTGAACTGTATAATTACAAAAGCCAGCAGGTTATTAATATCGCTAAATCGTATGTTCTTGATCATGAGGTTTACAGTATTGATGAGCTTTTTCTTGATTTGACGGGATTCAAGTACATTGATATTTATGAATATTGTCTCAAGATCAGAAATGAGATTGATGAGAAAGAAAATATTCCGGTAAGTATAGGAATTGCGCCCACCAAGACTTTATGTAAAGTGGCAAACAGAATCGTAAAAGAATTTCCGGATAAATTTAAAGGAGTGTATATTCTGGATACTCCTGAGAAAATTGAAAAAGCTTTGAAATGGCTCAATATAGGAGACGTGTGGGGAATAGGGAGAAGGCTTGCTGCCAAAATGAATGACAATGGGGTATACAAGGCATGGGATCTTCTTCAGAAACCTGAAATGTGGGTTCGAAAAGTTATGGGAATTCATGGAGTAAGAATGATCCATGAACTGAGGGGAATTCGTCAGCTGGAACTGGATGCTCCTTCTCCTAAAAAATCCATAGCGGTTACCCGAAGTTTTATGCAGATGCTTACAAAGAAAGAAGAAGTACGGGAAAGAGTAGAGACTTTTGGAATGTATTGCTCGGAAAGATTAAGAAAGCAGAATACCTGCTGTAAAATGATCACTGTTTTTGTACAAACCAACCGGTTCAGAAAAGATCTTCCTGAATACAAAAATGCGGTGACCCGCATTCTTTCTAATCCTACCAATTCGTCCATTCTCATCGGAAGGGTGGTCAATGAGCTTTTTGAATCGGTTTACAGAGAAGGGTTTCATTATAAGAGAGCAGGAGTAATGGTGAATGATTTTGTGCCTGAAGATCAGAGACAGATCAGTCTTTTCGAGGAAGATATTCAAAACCAACACCTTCCTGTGATGAAAGCTATGGATGCGATGAACAGGAAATTTGGAAAAGATAAAGTGAGACTGGGAAGCATGAGCGGGGAAAATACCTTTGGGCGCGCAAAACTGTCCCCGGAATATGAGGCCTTTCTGAAAAAAAACACATTACCGGAAGCGAACTTCAGATTTCATTAAGAATATCTCGTCTGCAGTTTATATCTATTTTCTTTCATATTTCCAGTTTCTTCCTTTACCCTCAGCGATCCATTCTAAAGCCTGATCCATTCTTTTATGTCGCGTAGCTTCTGTTTTAGCATCTGCAATCCATGTAATATATTCCTTTCGGAAAGATGGGGAAGCCTTCAAAAATACGTCAAGAGCAATCTGATGGGTATTTAAGGCATCCTGAAAATAATCAGGAACCTCCATTTCTGTTTTGGAAGGAGCTGCTTTTTTCATGGTAACGCCCATATCCGTAAGCTCCATGGCTTCCTTAATCGCTTTTTTCAGCTGAGGTTTGGAGGGAAGATCCCCGATTTGTGCAATTTTTCCTAAACTGAACATTGAATTTTTCTCAATATCCTGAGTGATTTCCTGCATGGTTTTCATTTCCCTTTCAAGCCAGAATCCAAAAGTACAATGCTGTTTGAAAGAAGCCATGGCACAAAGATTTTTCCCTTTATAGATAAAGTGCGGAAAACCCCACTTCATCGTTTCTTCGGCATCAGGACAGAATTCATGAACGGCTTCACGGATGTAATGCAGGATAGGTTTTGCAAAATCCTGTGATTTTTCAATATATGCATCAATTGTAGAACTATACTTCTCCATCATGTTTATTGGAATAATTGTACAATTTCATTCACAAGGAATTTTACCTGATCAGGTCTTCCTCTGTCATTTTTAGGGTTGTTGGAATAACTTCCGGTTTTTACAATAACCATATTGTGTTCAGGAACCATAATGATAAACTGTCCCTGCAATCCCAGAAAATAATAATGTTTGATAGGATTGTCATGATTGATCCAAAGCCCCATTCCATAAATGTTTTCAGACTTTTCTGTTGGAGTTCTCATCTGTTCAATGAAATCTGCATTAAGGATCTTATGAGATCCGACTTTTCCGTCATCCAGAAACAGCTGTCCGAGTTTGGCAAAATCTCTTGCATTGGAATGAATACAGCAATAGGCTTTTTCTATACCATAATCATCTGTACTCCATTTGGCATTTTGTTCCATTCCCAGAGGACTCCAGAATTTTTCTGATAAATAACTTGCCAATGGCTTATCCAATGCTTTTCGAAGAGCAAAACCAAGAAGTTGGGTAGAGCCGCTTTGGTATTCAAATCTGACTCCTGGTTCTTCCTTGAATTTCCTTGAAAAAACAGCTTTTACAAGGCTTTTTCCGTAATAGGCTTTAGCATTGGGAAGAAAAGGATTGTTGTAGTCTTCATTCCAGTCTAATCCGGCTTCCATCTGAGCTAAATTTTTAAGAGTAACCTGATTTCCGAAAGGTTTATTTTTAAATTCCGGATAAAATTCTGAAAGTTTTTCATCGATAGTCGGAATAATTCCTTCTTCCAGCGCTTTTCCCAAAAGCATCACAGTCACTGCTTTTGCCATAGAAAAAGAATTGGTTGGCGATAGCTGGTTGTAGCCATCCCAGTATTGTTCATGAAGAATTTTCCCATTTCTTATCACCACCAGAGCTGCTGTTCTGGAATGTTTTAAGTTTTCAACTAAATGTCTAGGTAAGTCTTTTTTGTTATATTCAGAATCCTCTTCCCAGAGTCTGGGCTCTTCTGTTACAATAGGATTGCTGGGAAAAAGATCTCCGTCATCAATGTGTGCGCTCAACTTTCCTTTAAGGTAGGTTTTGGAAATACCACTAAATAAATAATCATATCCAAAAAAATAAGCCGCCGCTGCACCTGCTGCCGCTCCACCTACCATATACTTTAGTATTCTCATTTTTTCATGAATGGGTCTTCAACAAATTTAGAATAATTTGGCTATAAAATTTAAAATGAACCAGCAAATAAGTTATTTTTGCTCTTAATTGATGAAAACTATGACCAGAAAACTTTTTGTATTGGGGTACTTCTTATTTTCAATCATGGGAATGGCCCAGATTTATAAACCGATAGATACTGCAGATTATATACAGAGAAAAGCATTTTTAAAGAGTTTTGAAGGAAATAATGAAGCAACTGTAAAGAGATTAAAGTCTCAATATTCCGGGAGAACAGGCTCAGAATTATCCAAAATTTATAAAGAATTCGGAACTGACTTTGAGAAGCAGGTGAAGAATAAGGATTTTATCTTTAAATCTGAATTTGAAACCAGTATACAGTTTATGATTCAACGTCTTAAAAAGAATAACCCAACAATTCCTCAGGATCTGAAAATTCTGATTGCCAAAGACAACACTCCCAATGCCTATTGCCTTGCTGACGGAACCTTTGTAATCAACATGGGGCTTTACAGCTGGCTGAATAACGAGGAACAGATTGCTGCAGTGATTTCCCATGAGCTGGGACATAAAATAGAGGAGCATTCCCTGAAAACTTTTCTAAAAATTATTGAACAGGATAAACAGGATAAAGCGGTGGTTGAGAATATAAAATCCACTACAACAAGCAGGAGCCAGAGCCGGAACCAAAAAGCTTTCGATATTTTTAAAAACAGAGTCTACAGGAAAGGAGTAGAAAGAAGACAAAGTGAAATGCAGGCAGATTCTTTGGGGTATGTCTTTTTCAGAAACGGTGATTTCAGGAAAGCGGAATTCGTCAATGCTCTTCAGAGATTACAGGATTTTGATACCATTTCTCCGAGAGAATTAAAGGTTGAAACCTATAAAAAACTTTTTAACCTTCCCAAACAGGCGTTCAATGAAAAATGGATGAAAAAGGAAGATTTCTCCCTGTACAATTATAATTTCTACAAAGAAAAGCTGAACAAAGATTCTCTGGCATCACATCCTGAAGTATCCAGAAGGATTGAAATGCTTAAAAAAACTTTTACCGAACTTAAAACTTCTGTTAGTCCGGAAAAGCCTTCAGATCTATTCTTAACATTAAAGAAAACGGCGAGGATGGAGATTTTACCCAATTATTTCCATTCAGAAGATTATGGGCTGGGAATTTATACTGCCATGCAGTTTTTACAGGATGATGAGGAAGAAAAGTATTATAAAAGCTGGTTGGGAAGATGTTTCTCAAAAATATATGAAGCGAGAAAAAACTATAATCTGAACCGGTATCTGGATAGAATAGAACCCAAAAATCAAAGTGAAAGTTATCAGCAGTTTCTGAACTTTATGTGGAACTTAAGTCTTGATGAAATAAAGAATATCGCAGACTTTTATCAGACTAATGAAACCATAGCGAAAGTAAAGTGATTTCTAATAAAGAGGCTGTATCCTACATTTGACTTTGCAAACATAGGAGACGGCCTCTTTTCTTTTATACTAGTAATTTAATTTCTCCAAACGGATCTTGTTGAATTTTTCTTTTTCATTATACTCACGGAGCAGAATATAACCTTCTTTTCCTACATACGGCGTTACTGCATAATTATCTTTTTCAGAGATTGGAATAATTTCCTGTTTGAATTTTCCATCAATAATGGTGTTGATAAACAGATTCCATCTTTTCTGTTTGGTTACTTCATCTTTTTGATAGTCGCGGTAGAAAAATACCACGTCTTTTCCTCCGTTGAGGTACTGGGAGAACAGATAATCACTGTTTACCCATTTTGATTTTTCCTTTTCAAAAACCTGAACATTTTTCACTTTGAAATCTTTATCAGTGTAAATGTATACAAGATCAGTGGTCTTCGGAGCGTTGTACTGACCAGCCGGTTTGTATTTTTCGGATAAAATACCTACACTTCCATCATTCATAAAGTACATATCTTTGGTCTGAAGCATGTAACCGCTTTCTACCATTCCATATTTGTTGACTTTTGGAAGAAAAGCAGAGATATTGGGCTCATAATTGATCGCTTTCATATCTACTGAAAAATCAGATTTGTTGAGGATCATTCTTGCAAATCCTACAGATTCGGAATCATCATAATTTCTTCCCAACAGAACTACTTTATCATCAAAAGTTTTATCATTATCAAGCTTTCTGTAGTTGGAGTAGAAGGATTCAATATTGTCTATTGTATCATCAGATAATCCGGTAATCGGTTTGTTGGAGGTTTCTTTTCCGGTTTTCATGTCAAGAACCATGAGGCTGAATGTCTTCTGCTTGTCATTCACTTTCTTCAGGATACAGTACATATAGTTTTCGTCTCTTTCCAGAACGGATAAAGTAGTGTACAGTTTTTTACTTCCGTCAGTATTGTATCTATACCTCCAGATTTCCTTTTTGTTTTCATCAAACCTCATTAGACTGTTGTTATTTTCGTACTTCCCATAGTCTTTGTATTCAACAGCAAAATAACCGCCTTCTTTCAGTTCTCCTACTGCGGAAACGTAGTTGTAGCCTTTTTCTTTTTTCTCATCACTGTTTTCCTTACGCTGTTCTTTCCAGCTCTTCGGTTCGTTGATCTCTTTGAAAGTACCGTTTTCCAGATAATCATAATATATTTTTCGGGTAATAGCATTGGTTTTCGGATCGATTACCATAGAAACCGGAGTAAATATTTCTTTGCTTTTCACAAGAGAATAATCCATCATGGAAGGCTTTAAGATAATCTGACCTTTAAAATCAACATATCCCAGATAAGAGGCAGCCGTGATATCTCCTTCAAACTCTTTATTGGCAACAGGGTTGAGGTTTTTATCCAGGATCACATACTCAAACTTCTTGGTCTTATCACCGGATTTACCGTAAGAATATAGAGAAACGTAACCGTACAGATTGTCTTTATCATCGAATAGAGCATTCATCCCCACATGATCACCTGCAGCGAGTGTTGTAAGGTCCTGAGTCTGGGAAAATGCAAATGTCTGGATTAATCCAAACATCATCAGCGTTATTTTTTTCATGGTTAAAATTTGAGGGATAAAAGTAATAAATTAACTCATATGTTGTGAAAAATAAAAAAGCCCTGGAAATATTTCCAAAGCTTACAACCTAAAATGCAAAATAATTATTAATAGTACTCGTAAAGCCAGTTATGAGTACTTGTTCCATAGCCTGAGATATCATATGTAGTAACAGCTTTGGTAGGATAGTTGTCTCCGTTAAGCGTGTAAACTGCGGTAATTTTGTTGATTCCATTGGATAAACCGGAATAACTCTCTGTTTGATTCAATAGATTATTATACCCTATTTGCCCGTCACTCACATCAAATAAATTAATCTTAACAAAACCTTTTATATTCTTCATAGGATTGTTGAAGGTGTCATAGGTATTGGTAATATTATAGGTAACTCCGTTATACGTATATTTAGCTGAAGCCACATTTCCTGCATTGGTTAAATTAACATCCACCTGTGCAAATACAAGATTGGAATACGTTCCTGTTGAAGGATTATAAGTTCCGCTTTTATATTCATCAAACTGAACATGGGTATCACTGAGATACTGATAAATTTTGGTATAGATCAGCGTTCCCTGTTCTTTATCAGTTATCTTTTCCGTTGAAAGTCTTCCATTGGAATAGGTGAATTCTCTCATAAGAACCAGAGAGCCGCCAATGAACTCTTCTGTCTTAGCAATATAATCTCCGCTGTAAGTATAAATTACTCTATCATCATCTGATGCATTGTAGGTTTCTATAAGCTTGTCTCCATTATACTTAAATTCCACCACATAAGGCTGGCCGCCAGGATTGACGTCAGTTGCTTTTTTCAAGAGTGGAGAAGTACCCGTGTTATTGTTATGAGAGTTATTGCTGTTGTCTCTGTGGTCGGCCGGATTATCATTAGACACACAACTTGAGAGCACTGCCACAGCCAGTGATGAAAGTATTAGCTTTTTCATGGTTATTATTAGTTTTTTAATCCGCTAAAAATAATCATTTTTATGGTATGTTGATCCGGAATGTATGAAAAATAAAAAAGCCCTGAAAAACAGGGCTTTTAAACTATAATTGAGAAAGTAAATTTCTGAAGTTTGTCTTCTCATCAATGATTCTTCTCAACTCTGAAACGGGAACTCTTTCCTGCTGCATTGTGTCTCTGTCTCTGATGGTTACCGTATGATCAACTAAAGAGTCATGATCTACAGTGATACAGTATGGAGTACCAATGGCATCCTGTCTTCTGTAACGTTTTCCGA
This sequence comes from Chryseobacterium candidae, assembly GCF_004916905.1. Taxonomy (GTDB): domain Bacteria; phylum Bacteroidota; class Bacteroidia; order Flavobacteriales; family Weeksellaceae; genus Chryseobacterium; species Chryseobacterium candidae. The sequence continues at coordinate 363,088 of NZ_SDLV01000003.1, read as the reverse complement.
TAGCATCTTTCTCTTCGTAGAACAGGTTGAAATCATATTTCAGATCATTGAAGATCTTTTCTGCATACTCTGCTAAACCATCTCTCTTCATCAATGGAAGAATAGCTGCTTTAATTGGTGCCAATGCCGGAGGTAACGATAAAACTGTTCTTTCTGAACCGTCTTCCAATACTTCGTCTCTTAAACAATGTGAGAATATAGAAAGGAATAATCGGTCTAAACCTACTGAAGTTTCCACTACGTAAGGAACATAGTTTTCGTTTCTCTCAGGATCAAAGAACTGAAGTTTTCTTCCTGAGAATTCTTCATGCGCTTTTAAGTCGAAATCTGTTCTTGAGTGAATACCTTCCAGTTCTTTAAATCCGAATGGGAAGTTAAACTCAATATCAGCCGCAGCATTTGCATAGTGAGCAAGCTTTTCGTGATCGTGGAATCTGTAATTCTCATCTCCCAAACCTAAAGCTTTGTGCCAGTTCAGACGCTTTTGCTTCCACTGCTCGTAGAATTCAAGTTCTGTACCCGGAGCAACGAAAAACTGCATTTCCATCTGTTCGAATTCACGCATTCTGAAAATAAACTGTCTTGCCACAATTTCATTTCTGAACGCCTTACCAATCTGTGCAATACCGAAAGGAAGCTTGTGGCGTGAAGTTTTCTGTACGTTTAAAAAGTTAACGAAAATACCCTGAGCCGTTTCTGGTCTCAGATAAAGATCCATGGCGCTGTCAGCAGAAGCTCCCAGCTTGGTACCGAACATCAGATTAAATTGTCTTACCTCTGTCCAGTTTTTAGAACCCGTATCAGGATCTGCAATTTCAAGCTCTTCAATCAAAGCTTTTACATCAGCAAGGTCTTCTTTTTCCAGAGATTTTGCAAGTCTTGAGAGAATAGTCTCTCTTTTGGCTCTGTATTCCAGAATTTTTGGATTTGTAGCCACAAACTGATCTTTATCGAAAGCATCCCCGAATCTTTTCGCTGCTTTTTCAATTTCCTTGTTCTCTTTATCTTCAATTTTAGCACAATAATCTTCCACCAAAACGTCTGCTCTGAAACGCTTCTTAGAATCTTTGTTATCAATCAATGGATCGTTGAAAGCGTCTACGTGGCCCGATGCCTTCCAGGTTGTTGGGTGCATTAGGATCGCCGAATCAATGCCGACAATATTTTCGTTAAGCTGTACCATAGCTTTCCACCAATATTGTTTGATATTATTTTTTAGTTCGGCACCGTTCTGTCCATAATCATAAACAGCGGATAAACCATCATAGATCTCACTCGATGGGAAAATAAAACCATATTCTTTAGCGTGAGAAATCACTTTCTTGAAAACATCTTCTTGCTTTGCCATAATTTTTTTACGTCTGATATGCAAAAATATGAATTTGGAATCAAAATCATGAGTTTCAATAAAAAAAGCGGTTAATAAACAGACAAATATCTACAAATTAATTTTTAAGGAGCCGGGAACCCGCTCTTCGTTCCAATTCCTCGCTCGGCGGCTCTGCTTCGCGCCGCCGCCTCAATGCGGGATTTTCTCTTAGATCGGGGCTATTGATAAAGGAATGTCTAAACCTAACAGGTTTTCAAAACCTGTTAGGTTTACAAATATGGCCGCATATAATATCAGTCGAAAATCTTTACTTTTGCCGAATGTTAGAAATTCTTTATCGTGACGAGCATCTTATTGCCATCAACAAACCCAGCGGATTATTGGTTCATAAATCTTTCTATGCGGGAGAAGCCGATACCTATGCTATTCAGGAGCTGAAGAAGCAGATTGGGCAAAAAGTGTATCCCGTACACCGTTTAGACCGAAAAACTTCGGGTGTTCTGCTATTTACTTTAGATAAAGATACTCTTAGAATCATGAGTGAGAAGTTTGCATCACGCGACGTAGAGAAAAAATATCTGGCTATTCTTCGGGGATGGACAAAAGAAGAAGAAACCATTGATTATGATTTGGTTAATGAAAATGAAGTCACACAGAATGCGGTTACTTACTATCGTCGTTTGCAGACTTCAGAAATAGATTTACCCTTTTTAAAACACCAGACTTCAAGATATTCTTTGGTAGAAGCCATCCCTGAAACAGGAAGATTTCATCAGCTGAGAAAACATTTTAAACATATTCTCCATCCTATTTTAGGCTGCCGGAAACATGGCTGCAATAAACAGAATAAATTGTGGCTTCAAACATTTGAGATCAATAAAATGACGCTTCATGCCCATCAATTGATTTTCAATCATCCTGTTTCTAATGAAAGAATTACAGTAAATGCTACTATAGATGAAGAGTTCAAAAGGGTAGGGGATATTCTGAATTTTGACCTGAGTGCGTACTCTTCATTAAAACCCTGACAAGGATGGTGTTTATAATTATATTAAAAAAGTATCCCATTTCATTTAACAGATAACGTAGATTTCTCTGTATCTGTTGTTTTTAACGCAATGTTCGCAAAGTTTAATTATGTCTGCTTTTTATTTCCGATCGCAAGGGCACTTCGTTCAGCAAATCCTAATAGCGGGTGCTTCGCTAAGTGAAACGCCCTTGCGAACCAAAATGTTTTCAGGATAATCGTATTTCTTTGCAGTCGCAGCGTTAAAAAACCCCACTGATTTGTTGCATATATAGTTGTTTTCCAGCTTATAGATACTATAGATGAGCCATTTCGATAAAATATTATACATCAATATAGCATTAATTTTAAAAAGAGTAATTTTGTAAAACTTTTTTTCAATGTACAAATCGCTCATTCGTCCGATTCTTTTCAAATTCGATCCTGAAGATGTTCATCACTTTACATTCTCAATGCTTAAGAATTTTGGATTTCTTACCAAACTGTTTTTACCAAAACCTATTGAAGACAAACGTCTGGAAAGAGAAGTCTTTGGATTGAAATTTAAAAATCCTGTAGGACTGGCTGCCGGTTTCGATAAAAATGCAGTGTTATTTAACGAATTGGGAGATCTTGGTTTTGGATTTGTAGAAATCGGAACCGTAACTCCAAGAGCTCAGGCCGGAAATCCTAAGAAAAGATTGTTCCGTCTTATTGAAGATGGTGGAATTATCAACAGAATGGGATTCAACAATGACGGTCTTGAAGCAGCTATTGAGAAGCTGAAATCCAACAAAGGAAAAATAATTATCGGTGGAAACATCGGAAAAAATACAGATACAAGCCCGGAAAATTATACCCAGGATTATCTGGACTGCTTTGAAGGTCTTCATCCTCATGTAGATTACTTTGTCCTGAATGTGAGCTGCCCGAACGTAGGAAGCCACGCCAAGCTGGAAGATGTAGACTATCTGAGAGAGCTGATTACGGAAGTGAAAAAGATAAATGAATCAAAATCTGTACAGAAACCTATACTACTTAAAATTGCACCGGATCTTAATAATAATCAATTGGATGAAATCATTGAACTGATTGCAGAAACAAAGATTGATGGTATTGTAGTGTCCAATACTTCTGTGAACAGAGAAGGGCTGAAAACCTCTCCCGAAGTTTTAGAACAGATAGGAAATGGTGGATTAAGTGGAAAACCCATCCGTGAAAGAAGTACAAAAATGATCAAATACCTTTCTGATAAAAGCAACAGGGCATTTCCAATCATTGGAGTAGGAGGAATTCATTCTGCTAAAGATGCGATGGAGAAGCTGGATGCAGGAGCTGTATTGGTTCAGTTGTATACCGGATTTATTTATGAAGGTCCGCAACTGATCAACGACATCAATCAGGAATTACTAAAAAGAGCCAGCAGATTACCAAGATAACATAAAAGAGAGTTGATATAACTCTCTTTTTTATTTTAACTTTACTACAGATGCGTTTTTAATATCTACCGTAAGCGTATGGGGCGGAGTGCTTTCGGATTTGCCTATTTTATAGGTAATGGTTTGTTGGTCTTTGGATTTCGTTTTGGTAACGTCATACATATTTTCCCGGCAGCTTTCAGTAAGGAATTCTTCATAGTTTTTATAGTTCCAGTCTTTTGTGAAATAGAGAACTCTGTAACCTTTTTCTCCTTCACTTGCCCCGCATTGGCCGCAGGCATTAAAATTTGAAGTCTGTTCAAAATAAAGTAAAATCCTGTTTCCGTTTTTTCCTGAAGCATAGGAGATCAATTCATTTCCACCTGCTTTATTAATGAAATCAAAAGTGTTGATTTTTTTATTATTCGGTAAGTACAGATAATTGTTGAGGCGGTAGATCATCGCATTACCTGTAAATAATTTTGCAGGCTGAACCTTTTTGCCCAGATAAAAGTTCCCTGGAATTGGATTGGTATTCTGGCTGCTTTTTTCAAATATAATAGATTCCTTTGGTACTAATTTCTGTGCTATTTCATCTGTCTGTTCTACTTTCTGAAGGGATGTGATGTGTTCTTTCAAAAGCCTGGAATTTTGCTTCTGCCGGATTCCAAAATTATAAAGAGAAATATTTCCATAATAATCATATATTCCGGTAAGAGGGATTTTCTTTTTGTATTTGTCATAATAGTACCATCCGTCCACATAATGCTGATACTGATCACAATCTACAATGCCTGTATAGTTGAGTTCCATGGTAATAGGCATTCCTCCGATTTCTCCCTTAAACGTCTGGGAAGAATCCGTTACTTTCTTTAATTCAATTTTTTGACCGAGAAAGAATGTGAGAAAAAAGAAAAAGAAGACACTGAAAATTTTTTTCATGGTTGAGTTATCGTGGATTTAGTTTTTAAATGAAGAAGTGAGCGATGGTGTAGATAATGAGTCCAACCAGCCCGCCGACCAGTGTTCCGTTGACCCTGATAAACTGCAGATCTTTTCCCACTTCCAGTTCCAGCTTCTCACTCAGTTCTTTTCCCTGCCAGTTTCCAACGGTAGTACTGATGAGGTTCCCGAATTGATGAGTGTTTTTCAGAATATATTTATAAGCTGTCACCCGAACCCAATGATCAATTTTGTTCTGAAGGGTTTCATCCGTTTTTAAGTTTTGGGCAAACTCATTCAGATTTTTAGTAAGATAGTTTTTCAAAGCCGAGTTTTCCTCCTGAAGTTCTTTCATCAATGTTTTTTTTATGGAAACCCAGATATCATTGGAATATTCATCCAGTTTATCATTTTTGAGAAGACCGTTTTTAATGGTTTTAAACTCTTCATCCCACTTCGGATCTTCTTTCAGATCAATAGAGAATTCATGAATTTTCTGAGTAATTAATCCTCTTACTTCGTGTTGAGGATTTTCTTCTATTTCCTTGAAAAAATCAGAAAGTCCGTCGGTAATTTTATCCGCAATTTTATTGTCTATAAAAGACGGAATGAAGGAATAGCTGCCCTTTTTTACCCGTTCCTGTATCATTTCATCGTTTTCAATAATATATTCTTTGATCTGTTTGGAAAGATTGGTGATGATTCTCTGATGGTCATTCTTTTCCAGAATATATCCGATTCCGTTTCCAACCACTTTATTGAGCTTGATATCATCTGTCATTTCAGAAACCTTTTTGCTGATAAACTGGCTTACTGTAGAATCATCCAGTTTATTAAGGATATCAAGAACAATATCCGAAAGGTTTTTAATTAAAATCTCCTGGCTTTTTTCCTTAGCCAGCCATTCCCCGGCAAAATTGGAAACTTTAAGCTTTTGAATATAAGGACGTATATTCTGAGGGGAAAGGAAGTTTCCCACTACAAAATTTCCAAGATTATCTCCCAGTCTCTGTTTGCTGTTTTCAATCAGATTGGTGTGGGGAATAGGAAGCCCCAGAGGATGCCGGAATAATGCAGTAACCGCAAACCAGTCAGCAAGTGCACCTACCATTGCAGCTTCAGCAAATGCGCGCACATAGCCGATCCAATGAGATTGATTAGACTTTTGTAAAATAGTGGTAACAATAAAAATAACAGCCATCAGGACAAATAATCCTGTAGCAAATGCTTTGTATTTTCTGAGTTGTTTTCTTTTTGCTTCGTCATTCATATTCTCAAATTTACTAAATTTGGTTATGAAACCATTCGTGGTTACAGAATTAAAATTGATGATGAAATTTTTAATTTTAATAACCCTGTTAATTATTCTGCAGGCTTGTACGCAGAACTACCAACCCATTAAAACCCCTTCTATGAAAAATACAGAAGCAAATAATAATCCATACTATTCCAGAACAGATATTGAAAAACTCAATATTTCCAATGAAGAATGGAAAAAGATCCTTGCTCCGGATCTCTACGCCATTGCCAGAGAAGCAGCTACAGAAAGAGCTTTTACGGGAAAATACAATGAATTTGATGAGGTAGGAGAGTATTATTGTGCCGTATGTGGAAATCACCTGTTCCGTTCTACATCTAAATTTTCCAGCAGCTGTGGATGGCCAAGTTTTTTTGAAGCGGATAAAGAAGGCGTGTATTATGTAAGAGATCAGTCGTATGGAATGGATAGAGTAGAAGTACTCTGCAAAAGATGTGATTCCCATTTGGGACATGTCTTTGATGATGGTCCGAAGCCTACAGGATTGAGATATTGCATGAATTCTGTAAGCCTGGAATTTGTTCCGGATTCTCAAAAATAAATAAAAAGCACCTGCTACAGGTGGTTTCTCACTTTTAAGAGGATAATAGTCCGGCTGCTTTAAGATTATCTTCCAGGTTTTTTAACCTTACCCATACATCTTGTGCTGTTGCTGATGGTGAAGGTTCAGCTGCTGTGAGCGCATCGGCCTGTGTTCCTATGAGTTTCCATCCGGATGAGCTTCCACTGGCTGTTTTTATCCATAGCATCTTGTTACCTCCATCATTATTGATATAAATACTTCCAGGATTGGCCGCAATGCTTGGAGCTCCATTTCCATTAAAAAGACCTCTATCGTTTTTACTGCCATCAGAAGTAGCCCATCTGAATCCTTGTTCTGCATATACAGAATTTCCATAAAATCCTTTTCCTTCACCGTTCACAAAAAATACTTTATTGCCAGAGGCATCTAATCCGCTATAAAGTTCATATGAGGAAGATGCCTGATTTTGTAAGGTTAATACAGGGTTTACTGAATTTGTGGTTAGTAAATTTCCGCTGTTCGTTTCATAAGAATTTTCTTCCCCATTGTTTTCTACAGAACTTTTATAAAGTCCAAAACCTTTTGAAATGACCTGACATCTTTTAGAATATTTATCAAATATGATTGCATAGAATGGATCTTGTGGATTTTCCATTCTTGGTCCTACGATAGTATTGCTTTCTCCGGTTATTTGTGCTGCGGTAGCATTGTCAGGATCATTGTCTTCGAAAGACGGATAAAGAAATCTGTTATTATTATAAGGATGGAGATTGATTTGTTTATCTTCCATAAGTATATGGAATGTTTTAACTTTCGGGAAACTGGTACTATGGTTGAATGTTCCACCATAGAAAGTATTTTCATTGATATAGCCTTGAACATCATTTTTCTCGAATTTCAGATTGATTTTATTGTCGTGAAAATAGTTGATAAAGAAGGTGTTATATGAAGTTCCGCCACCTCGGCCATTATCAGAATATATTAATGTCCCTATTTTAAATCCGGTCACCCTTTTAATTTCAATGGTCGAAGCGATTACATTCATAATTACTATTCCTGTTGAGTTTGAGTCATTATATATCTTTTTTGAACAATTAAGCCCCTGGATATTTAATCCTGCCAATGAATCCTCTACAGGTTGAGTAATAGCAGGGCCATGAGTTCCTATAACAATAGCATTTCCGGTAAAGGATTCTTTTACATTTAAATTACCCTCAATTTTTATTGTTGTATCGGGAGCAACATCTATATTAACCGTTTCGGTGATATCATAATCACCATTGGGAATATATAGAGACTTGTAATTATATTTTTTTGCAAGCTTTATTCCTTTATTGATAGCGGTTGAAGTGTAGCCTCTGTCTGCATTAAGTCCAAATCTTCTGACATTAATTGGGTGACCTCCCATATAGTCTTCAAGCACATAGGTATTTCCGGAATGCTCCAGATAAATAACTCCATCTTCATTGTTAATAGTTGATGAAATAGGAGAGTTATTATGAAGAAATGTAGCGGTTGGAAAATAATTCAGCGTTTCATTGGTTGCTGGGTTTACAATTTGTATTGACATAATAATTTTGTTTTTTTTTGTTATTTTGAATATTGATGTTTTTAAAGTATTGATATTAAATTATTCACAGAATCAGGACGTTAAAGTTTCTTAAATAGCGTTAAACTTTTTTCGTTTTTACCCTTTGCGTAATGATGTTTTTATACTTTTGCTCCACTAATTTGGATTTATATAGTATTGAATGAAAGGATTTTATAGCGTATTAGGCCTTGTTTACATGGTTACCACCTCATTCTACATTTCTCCACGAGGAGCTGTAAAGAATGAAAATTTCATGACGGCAAAGACTGAAATAGTATCTATTGCTGATGACACGAAATCTGAGAAGACTACAACTGCTGTTTCTTCATCAGAAGCATTATACCAATCAATTGCATTTGACCAAGGGCATGAACTGAACTATGACGTATTCTCAAAAGCATTGACCGGTTACGAAAACTTAAAGAAAGCAGGATTGCTTACTCAAGATTCGCATTTATTAACGATCTGCGATTTTTCTATGTCTTCCAACACCAAAAGACTTTGGGTTATTGACCTTGCAGACAAAAAAGTTCTGTTCAACTCATTGGTTGCCCATGGTAAAAATACAGGCGAAGAATTTGCGACGAATTTTTCTAACAGGGAAAGTTCGTTACAGAGCAGCCTGGGATTTTATATCACAGATGCAACCTATCAGGGAGAAAACGGATATTCTTTAAAACTGTTGGGCATGGACAGGGGATTCAATGATGCAGCTTACAGAAGAGCAATTGTAATGCACGGAGCCAATTATGTAAGCGATGAATTTGCTGCTATGCACAAAAGGATCGGAAGAAGCTGGGGATGCCCCGCAGTACCAAGAGAGCTGACGCAGCCGATCATCAATACCATAAAAGGTAGAAATCTTCTGTTCATTTATTATCCTGATCAGAATTATCTTTCCTCTTCGGAATGGTTGAAAGGGCAAGTATGAGATAAAGCAGTCAGGTTGGGCTGCTTTTTTTATGTATTGCTAATTTTGGACAATTGAATAGAAAATATTCTGTGGTCGTTAAGTTTAAATTATACATCACTTTTTCTGTTTAATAATTTTATTTGTAAATTCTTGCAAGTAATTTTACTAAAACAAAAGTATTGTCGGGTAGCGACAAAAGAAGTCGTATTATAATTAATTTTTCATTTTTTTTTTTAAATCAGAAAATTATTACTTGTAAACAGGTATTGTTTATTTATAAAGTAGATAAAAAATCCCTGCATGGTTTTCATACAGGGGTTTTCAATTGTTATTTAATGAGATTAACTGAATTTTTTAAAAACTAAAGTAGCATTGTGCCCTCCAAAACCAAAAGCATTACTTAAAGCATAGGTAATATCTTTTTCTTTCGCTTCTCCGAAAACGATATTGATATCCTGAGGAATATTCTCATCAATACAGTGAAGATTGATTGTAGGAGGGATAATCCCATTCTGAATAGCCTTGATCGAAAGAATGGCTTCCACTGCTCCGGCAGCACCCAATAAGTGTCCGGTCATGGATTTTGTTGCACTGATATCAAGATTTTTACTTCCTTTAAAGGCTTTGTTGATCGCTGTTAATTCAATCGTATCTCCAATCGGTGTGGAAGTAGCATGTGGATTAATATAATCAATATCTTCCATATTCGCTCCTGCTTCTTTCACTGCCAGCTGCATTGCTTTAATGGCTCCCACACCATCAGGATGAGGTGCTGTCATGTGATAAGCATCTGCTGTCATTGCGGCTCCTGCTAATTCAGCATAAATTTTTGCTCCTCTGGCAACAGCATGTTCATATTCCTCAAGAACCAGAGCTCCTGCACCTTCACCCATTACAAAACCGTCTCTGTTTACGTCATAAGGACGGCTGGCTGTTGCAAAATCATCATTTCTTGTAGACATGGCTTTCATAATAGAGAATCCTCCGATGGAAGCCGGAGTGATGGCTGCCTCAGAACCACCGCTGATGATTACTTTTGCTTTTCCTAAGCGGATATAATTGAAAGCATCCATCAATGCCGTATTACCTGTAGCACAGGCAGAAACAGTAGTATAATTAATTCCCTGAAGACCATATTTCATGGAAATCATTCCCGAAGCCATATTCGCGATAAACTTTGGCACAAAGAACGGATTGAAACGTGGTGTACCATCACCTGCAGCGAAATCCATCACTTCTTTTTCAAAGGTCCACATTCCGCCCTGTCCTGTTCCCCAGATGACTCCTGTATCGAACGGATCCATTTTTTCAAGTTCCAGCCCGGAATCCTGAATCGCTTCCGCAGAAGCATACATGGCATATTGTGTAAACAGATCACTTCTCTTGATTTCGTTATGGTTCAGATATACTTTTGGATCAAAGCCTTTTACCTCACAGGCAAAATGCACTTTAAATTTTTCCGTATCGAAATGGGTAATGAGTCCTGCTCCGCTGACTCCTTTAATACTGTTTTGCCAAAATTCTTCAACATTATTTCCCAAAGGTGTCACAGCACCTAATCCTGTGATGACAACTCTTTTCATATATAGTTACTCTTTTTTAATAGATTAGATTTTCATGAGATAAAAACTGTTTATCTCATGTTTCATTTTAATTACTTCTTTTATCAGCTCATTTTCCACTGCAATATTATCAATTTTCTTTCTCTGCAAACGAATAATCAATCATATTATTTACTACATAATAAAAGAATCTGCTCTTTTTTGAATATGGAATAATGCTGCTATTACTTTTCCAAAATCATGGTTACTCCCTGTCCACGGGCTGCGCAAATGGATATAAATCCTTTTCCACTGCCTTTTTCATGAAGTAATTTTGCCAGTGTTGCGATAATTCTTCCTCCGGTTGCTGCAAATGGATGAGCTGCCGCAAGGCTTCCTCCTTTTACATTCAGTTTGCTTCTGTCTATTTTTCCGAGAGTCTTTTCCAATCCGAATTTCTTGGCAAGCTCATCATTTTCCCAGATCTTTATGGTGGCCAAAACCTGTGCAGCAAATGCTTCGTGAATTTCATAGTAATCAAAGTCTGACAAATTCATGTCTGCTTTTTTAAGCATCCTCTCTGCTGCAAAAACAGGGGCAAGAAGCAGATCCTGTTTATTTTCAACATATTCTATGGCTGCCAGTTCTGAAAAAGTGATATAAGCTAAAATAGGAAGATTATTGGCTTTTGCCCATTCTTCACTGGCCAGTAAAATTGCTGAAGCGCCATCTGTAAATGGTGTTGAATTTCCTGCCGTTAAGCTTCCGTTCTGCTTATCAAAAGCAGGTTTTAATTGAGAAAGCTTTTCAATACTGCTATCGCGTCTTAAGTTATTATCTTTCTCTAAACCAAAAGCAGGAGTAATCATGTCTTCAAAAAAGCCTTCATCATAAGCTTTTGCCATATTCTGATGGCTTTTTAATGCCAGTTCATCCTGTTCTTCTCTTGTTATATTGTAATAATTGGCAGTAATTTCTGTATGTTCACCCATCACAAGACCTGTTTTGGGTTCCTGCCCTTTATAAGGAATGGGCATCCAGTCTTTCAGTTTCGGGCTTAACAACTGTTTCAATTTTCCAAACGCTGACTTTTCTTTATTCGCACGTAAAAGTGCTTTCCTTAATTTTGGTGAAGATTCGAATGGAATGTTGCTCATGGCTTCCACTCCGCAGGCAATGCCGCAATCTATCTGACCCAAAGCAATTTTATTTCCGATATAAATAGCAGCTTCAATTCCTGTATCACATGCCTGCTGAAGGTCACAAGCAGGTGTTGCGGGATCAAGAGTCGTATCCATTACCGTTTCTCTGATGAGGTTGCTTTCAGAGATGTGCTTAATCACTGCGCCACCCGCAACTTCTCCGAGTCTCTTTCCTTTTAAATGATAACGATTTATCAACCCGTTGAGAGAAGCAAGCAGCAGATCCTGATTGTTCTGCTCTGAATAAGAGGTATTCATTCTGGCAAAAGGAATTCTGTTGTATCCTGCAATAGCCACTTTTTTTGTTTCCATATGGTATAATTTATGATGGAAGAATAGTAAGTTCATGATCAATTATGCTGGCGACTTTGTCTAAAGCATGGTTTAGAAAACTCTGATCACCCATCGTTTTTGAAAGCAAAATCCCGCCTTCAATAAGCATGATGAATAAGGAAGCATATTGTTCAGCACTGGCTTTTTTATCAATTTCCCCTTTACGTTGTCCCTCATCGATGACATCTGATATTTTTGTCAACCATTGTTCAAAAGATCTTTTAACCTGAGTTTTTAATGCCGGAAAAGAGTCGTCAGCTTCTGTTGCAGCGTTCATCAAAGGGCATCCGCCGTTTGCAAAAACAAACTTCCAGTTTTTTCTGTAAAACTCTACAAATGCGTGAAGCTTATCCAACGAAGTAATGTATTCATCGCCAAAGGAACGGCTGAGGGTTTTGCCTAATAATCCGGCATTGTATTTATAAACCTCAATAGCTACTTCATCTTTGTTTTCAAAATTTCCATAGATGCTGCCTTTCGTCAATCCTGTTGCCTGTGTAATGTCTGACAGCGAAGTGGAAATATAACCCTTGGTATTAAAAAGGGTTGCGGTTTTCTCGATGATGTGCTGTTTTGTTTTTTCTGCCTTTGACATTATAAATGTTTAAATATGATGCAAATATACAAAAATATACCACTCGGTATATTTTATTGAGGAAGAATAATTAATTTGAATGTTTTGGATTTAAGTTTTGGCTGAAGCCAATGGATTCTTTTTAAATTAAAAAAACGGACTTTTAGCCCGTTTCTATTGATATTGAATGAATACTTAAATTAGTTTTCCAAAGTAGCGTTCAATGTAATTTCAAAGTTGAATGCTGCACTCACAGGGCATCCTTCTTCTGCGATTTTAGCAAATTTCTGGAATTCTTCTTCTGAGATCCCCGGAACTTTAGCTGTAAGAGTCAGTTCAGATTTTGTAATCTTTCCGATATTGGGGTCAAGAGTAATGACAGAAGTTGTTTTTAATTCTTCAGGATTGTAACCCGCCTGAGATAATTCGGCATCCAGTTTCATTGTGAAACATCCTGCATGGGCGGCTGCCAGCAATTCTTCTGGGTTTGTCCCTACACCATCTGCAAAACGGCTGTTGAAAGAATATTGAGTCTGGTTTAAAGTTGTACTCTGAGTAGTTAAATGTCCTTTTCCTTCTTTGATAGTACCGTTCCAAACGGCTGTTGCGTTACGTCTCATAATGTTGTTTTTTTGTATTTAGTATTGTCTGATTTTAATGTTACAAAGGTATGTCTGTGACAAGGTATTTTCAATAGATAAAAAGAGCTAAATATTGTACTTTTTTCCCGTAATGTAATTTTTTTTGAAATTTGCGGGAGTGCTTCCTGTTTTATTGGTGAAAAGACGGTTGAAATAAGCCGGATCTTCATAGCCCAGATCATAGGCAATTTCTTTTACAGGTTTGTCTGTATAAAACAATAATCTTTTTGCTTCTAATAAAATTCTGTTGATGATCAACTGATTGGGAGATTCCAGGTTTAGGTTTTTAAATTTATGAGTTAAAGTTTTGGGGGCTATATGAAGCAGTTCTGCATAATCAGCGACATTATGTTTTTCTCTGAAATGAATTTCCAGGTGTCTGCTGAAATCCCTGAAAATATCAAGTTCACTGCCTGGTATTCTGAGCGTGTCATTATCCAGATTTTGTTTTTTCCACTTTCGGGTAGCGCGTATAATGATCTGTTTTACATAGGTTCTTATCATTTCCTCTGCAGAAGAATCTTTCCCTTCAAGTTCATCCTGAATATTCTGAAACAGAGATTTTATAAGAGTTGTTTCTGAGTCGTCAAGCTCTACAAAAGGAATTTCAAATACATTATGAAAGAGAAGCCCGTCGCAGGCTACTTCTTTATCATGGATCTGGATGCAGTAAAAATCACGGTTGTAGAAAAGGAGCACCGATTCATCTTTTCCTTTCTGGATATTCAGATGCTGGTTGGTGAGAAAAAAAAGAGAGGTTTTTTTCGTTTTGTAATGGTTAAAATCTACCGTAAGCTCATATCCTGAAGGAATAAAAAATACTTTGATATCAGTTTTGAAATGATTTCCATTAAAGTTCTCCAGATTTTCCGGTGTAAATACTTCCAGTCCGAGTCTTTTATATTGATCTTCAAAAATAAGCTGTTGCGGCATCCTTTAACTTTAGTTTAAAGATACAAAAATGAATGATGTAAGCTGTATTAAATTATTGAAACGCTAATTTCTGATGTCTGACATAAAAATCTGGAATAAATAAATCGGAAATATGTTTTTACATTGATATTATTTTATCATTTTTACAAAGATTTGTATTGTGACCTAATAGTATTAACTTTTTTTCATAACTGCCTGTATGAGCGAATTAGAAAATATTCTGAGAGAAATAACTCCACTATCTCCTGAAGATAGTTTTCTCGTATTTGACAGGATTAAAGCTTCATTCGACTTTCCGTACCACTACCATCCGGAAATTGAAATCAATTTTATTTATAAAGGGAAGGGGTACAAAAGGATGATAGGAGATCATACCGGAGAGATCGGAAATATAGAGCTGGTGTTGGTAGGTCCTAATTTACCGCACTGTTGGGCTAATTACAGATGCAAAAACAGAAAAACCCACGAAATCACCATACAATTCAACCAGGATTTCTTTCAGCAGTCATTAATGGAGAAAAATATTTTGAAACCCATCAATAATCTGATGAAAGACTCCATCAGAGGGATTCTTTTTTCTACAGAAACGGCTGAGAAACTAAAAAATTCGTTTCTCAATTTGTCAAAAATGAACAGTTTTGAATCTTTCATAGAAATTATGAAGATTCTGAATGAATTGGCTGTGGCAGAAAATAAAACACTTTTATCTTCGTATAGTATTGAGCTTGAGTCTTTTGCTGATAATGATAAAATGAAGGTTGTTCATGATTTTGTTCATAAAAATTTTGAGAATAAAATAACGCTGGATAATGTAGCCTCATTGGTGAACATGAGCAATGTGACATTTAACAGGTTTATTAAAAAAAGAACAGGGAAAACATTTGTTAATTATCTTAATGAGATCAGAATCAGTTATGCTGCACGCTGGTTGATGGAAAAAAATCTTACGGTCTTTGAAATTGCTTTTGAAGCCGGGTTTAATAATATTGCGAACTTCAACAAGGTATTTAAGTCCATCAAAAAAACAACTCCAACCGAATTTAAAGAGCAATTCAAAGGAGTTAAAAAGATTGAATAGTACGTATTAAAAATTTACATTTTTCTTTTTTTATCCTATCTGGCGTTCTATAATTCCGTCCAGAAATCTACTTTTTTTGTTAAAATAACGGAATAAATCCCCTTTTTTAATTGTTAGGGAAGTGTTGTATTTTGCTGATATTTAAAGCATTAATAGCTTTTAATTTTGATTGCTGAAAAAATAATATCGTTTTATGATAAAATAGTATTATATCAGACTGACTACAAAATTTAGATTTGTGAATGTGAATTAAATCTTAACAAAACTTTAAATAATTTAATACATAAACGGCAAAGTTTTGCTGAAGAACAATAATTTTTTTTGTATTAAAAAATAAAGTAATGTCACTGATTCTCAATTAAATCTAAAGAATCTATACCTTATGAGAAAAGCAGTTATACCCGTTCTGTTCGTTTTTTCACTTACTGCGAATGCACAGGAGAAAAAAGCGGCCGACACTACGAAGACAACCAGTATTGAGGAGGTCGTAGTCACCTCTTTGGGGATTAAAAGGCAGGCCCGCTCTTTAACGTATTCCAGCCAGCAGATTGGCGGGGATGAGCTTACAGAAGTGAAAACTCCCAATCTATTAAATTCGATCAACGGAAAAGTTTCCAATGTACAAATCAACAGAACCAATGGTGTAGGTAGCTCCGTAAGGGTGATCATGAGAGGGAATAAGTCTGTAAACAATACACAGCCATTGTATGTAATTGATGGTATTCCTATTATTAACGGAACAGGGAAGTCTGCAGATATCGGACAGTATTCCAATATGCCGGATCCGGGAGATGTACTAAGCTCCATCAATCCTGATGATATTGAGAGTATCAACTTCCTGAAAGGAGCTTCTGCTAGTGCATTGTATGGATCTGCCGGAGGTAACGGGGCTATTCTGATTACGACTAAAAAAGGACGTGCAGGGAAAAGTTCAATTACTTACAGTTCCAGCCTTACTGTAGACAGAGCATACAGTCTTCCAAAACTGCAGCACAGTTATCTGTCTTATGATCCATCTTTTGCTGGGCAGCAGCCAGGACAGGCTGTAGACAGCTGGGGTGCAAAAGGATCTTCAAAGGATTATCTTAAAGATTTTCTGCAAACAGGAACTACATGGGTAAACAGCCTTTCTTTCCAGTCAGGAAATGAAAAATCAACAAACTATTTCTCTATCGGAAATACTACCAATAAAGGAGTGGTTCCAATGTCGTATTTTGATCAGTATAATGTCTCTTTCAGAAACTCAAGTAAGTTTCTTGATGATAAACTGACATTGGATGCCAACTTTATCGGGTCATTACAGGAAAGTAAAAACAGACAGACTCCGGGAGCTTCTTTTTCTCCTTTGACAAGTTTGTACTGGTTACCGAGAGGAGTAGATTTTGATCAATACGGAGGCGATAATTATTCTTATTTGGATAAAACGAGATTTTTGCCAGCTCAAAACTGGTGGGAAGTAAATCCGGACGGAAGCTTCAAAGGAAATCCTGTGACACAGAATCCTTACTGGATCTTAAACAAAAACCCGGTAACAGTGAGTAACAAAAATATATACGGTGCCCTTTCATTGTCTTACCAGATAAATCCATGGTTGATTGCAAGAGTGAGAGGAAACTACAGTTGGAATATTTCAGACAGCCAGCGTGATATTGCTGCTTTTTCAGCGCCTAGCTTACTTGCAAATGGTATTAATGGTAGAATGCTTAAAAACACCTATGAAAATTCTTCTACTTATGGTGATGTTTTATTGATCGGTAGTCCTAAAGTAAGTGAATCTATCTCTTTAGATTTTACAGTAGGAGGAAGTATTAATACGACAAGAAATAAAATAGGACAAATTGATAATGCTTATCTGGCAAATCCTAATCTTTTTACACTGAATAACCTTCAGTGGAATATAAACAGAGCGCCGGGAGATGGTTATCATAATACCTATACGAACATGAAAAAACAGGTACAGTCTGTTTTTGCGAGTGCTTCCGTAGGGTACAAAAATATGTTCTATGTGGACATGACTTTCAGAAATGACTGGGATTCTACTTTAGCATTAACAGGAAGAACCGGATTTGATTATGAATCTGTAGGAGCAAATGCTATATTATCTTCTGTTTTCAAACTTCCGGAAGTTATTAATTTCTGGAAAGTCAGAGGGTCTTATGCAACTGTTGGTTTGGGATTACCTACGAATATCACCAATGCAATGGTTGAATATAATAAAGGATATGTTTATGGAGTAGATGCAGGAACGATTGTATATCCTAAGAGTTCTTTTGCTACAGGGGCAGGTTTTGAGGCATTGCTTCCAAAACCGGAACTTAATAAAACGTTTGAAGCAGGTACTGAGTTAAGAATGCTGAATAACAAACTGAATTTTGATATTACTTATTACAATTCAAATACCAGCAACCAGTTGTTGGAAACCACAATTCCTTCTTATTTAGGAGGTTTGGCTCCGGGATCATATTATATTAATGCGGGAAAAATCCGAAATACCGGTTTTGAATCTTCATTATCTTATAAAATCTTTGATTCGGAAAAATTCGGATGGACCGCTACATTGAATGCTTCGGCCAATAAAAACAAGATCGTTGAATTATTACCAACAAGCATAAATGTTTCTAAAGACTTGACTTTTTCACTAACCGGAGGTGGTGACTATACAAGATTAAAACTGGGGGGGGCTTTTGGAGATCTTTACGGAATCAAATTTAAAAGAGATGATCAGGGCCGTGTTCTTGTGAATGAGAAAGGGGTTCCTTTAGCAGAGAGTACGCCTTCTTATTTGGGTAACCCGAACCCGAAGTTTATTCTTGGATTCAATAACGCGTTCAATATCGGTAAACTGGGGATTTCTTTCCTTATTGATGGGAAATTCGGAGGTAAAGTATTATCACTTACAGAAAAAGCCAATGATTTATATGGAGTAAGTCAGACCACTGCTGATGCTAGAGATGCTGGAGGCGTATCAATCCCAAATGCAGTGTATGCACCGGGAACTCCTAATGCAGGGCAGGCCTATACTGGGTTGACTAACGCTAAAGATTATTATAAAGCAGTAGGAACAACTGAAGGATTTGGAAAAGGAGTTGATGAAGCCTATCTGTATAGTGCTACAACAATACGTTTACGTCAGGTATCTGTTTCGTATCTGTTTGATGTCAATTCAAAATATTTGAAAAATGCAACGGTAAGTTTAGTAGGAACCAATTTATTTTTCTTCTATAAGAAAGCACCGTTTGATCCTGAGCAGGTATCAGGGAATACGCCTGGTGGAGTGGGAGTAGATTCATTCGGATTACCGATTACCCGATCTATTGGATTATCATTAAAAGCTAACTTCTAACTTTTACAATTACGACAATGAAAATCAATACTATTAAAACATTGGTATTTGGAGCTGCAGTTCTGTTTTCAGCTTCCGGATGTACTAATGACTTTGACCAATATAATCAGGAAAAGCTTGGAGGCCCTGAAAATTTTTACGCTGACTTTATCGCAGTTGTGAACCCTATGAAATCTATCCAGAGAGGGTTGCAGGCAGATTATCAGTTATATCCTAACCTGAGTGCAGATATGTACAGCGGAATGTTCAGTACCGCAACACCATTTAACGGAGGAGTAAATAACCTTACTTACTCTATGATGGATGGATGGAACAATAGAATCATTGCCAGACAACAGGATATTTTTAATTATTCTATCATTATTGATAATGCTGCCAAAGGGAACTATCCGGGTGTAGATTTTACGGGAACCCTTGCTGTGAAAAAAATTCTGAAAGTTATTACAGCGGCAAGAGTTTCAGACAGCCATGGTCCTGTAGTTTACAGCAAATATGAAAAACCTAACCCTAACGGAGTTACAGATTTTGATTCTCAACAAGAAGCTTACAACTATTTTATTGCAGATCTTACGGCAGCCATTACAGATTTACAGAAAGTAATTGCAATGTCGGCAACACAGAATGTTGAAGATAAGACCTCATTGAAAAGTGCAGATTTAGTGTATGGAGGAAATATGGCACAATGGGCAAAACTGGCCAATTCATTAAAGCTGAGATTAGCCATGAGAATGAGCTATGCTGATCCTGCAAAATCTAAGCAATATGCAGAAGAGGCTTTGGCTTCACCTGCGGGATTAATTACTGACAATGCAGATAACGCTTTAATCAGTGTAGGACAGTCAGAATTGAGCTTCATCATTTACTCATGGGGAGACTGTTTAATAGGTGCACCTTTGATGGCTTATATGAACGGATATAATGACCCGAGACTTTCGGCATATGCAATTCCTGCAAAAGATGCCGATGTTCAGGGTAAATATATAGGAATACGCCAGGGAATTGATTTATTAAATGGAAAATCAACATACGGAGGATTCTCTCAGCCACAGGCAAAATCTGCCAACGGAGATTATTTCTCAGGAACTGATGGTAAAATGAAATTATTCACCGCTGCAGAAACATGGTTCCTAAAAGCAGAAGCTGCTTTAAGAGGATATGCAGGAGCTGGTGATATTCAGACCAACTATACAACCGGAGTTCAGCAGTCTTTTGGAGAATGGGGGAAAAGTGCGAGCGTTGCAACATACCTTGCGGATAACACTTCTACAGAAGCACCTTATGTAGATCCGAAAAATGCAGACAATAACATCGGTTTAGGACATCCTCAGCTAAGTACCATTACCATTGCATGGAATAACGGGGATACCAACGAAAGAAAATTAGAAAGAATTATTACCCAAAAATGGCTTTCTCTTTATCCCAACGGACCGGAAGCATGGGCAGAGCAGAGAAGAACAGGATATCCGATTCTCTTCAAAGTAAGAAAGAATGACAGTGGCGGAGCCATCAGTACAGAAGCAATGATCAGAAGAATTCCTTTCACTATTGATACCAAAACATCATTATATAATTACCAGCAGGCCGCTCAAATGCTTAACGGTCCAGATACCGGAGGTACAAAGCTTTGGTGGGATAAGAAATAAAAAATATTCAGAATCACTCATTAATAAAGAGACATCTCAACATCAGATTTTTATTTGATACATTCATTAAGGCAGGAGAATAGAGTAGAATCTCCAAAAAATTTATAGTTTCGTTTTTTAGCCTGAATGAATGTTTGAGATGTTCTCTTTTATTTGGAATCTTATTTTTAAATATGGGAAAAAACAACTCCGTAACCCGTCGGATTCAGCCAATTCTTTGGATTTCCACATTATACTTTGCAATGGGTGTTCCCTTTGTAACCATTAATGCGGTTTCAGGAATCATGTATAAAGACATGGGGGTTTCGGATTCGCAGATTACATTCTGGACAGCTCTTATCCTGTTCTCATGGACGTTAAAACCACTTTGGAGTCCGTTTTTGGAGATCTATAAAACAAAAAAGTTCTTTGTTATTTCTACTCAGTTTGCGATAGGAATTCTGTTCGCATTAGTAGCCTTAAGTCTTCCAATGCATGATTTTTTCAAATACAGTATTGCGCTTTTTGCAGTAATAGCATTTTGTGGAGCGACCCATGATGTGGTAGCAGACGGAACGTATATCGGGTTTTTGACCAATAAGGAGCAGGCAAAATATATCGGCTGGCAGGGTGCTTTTTACAATCTTGCCAAGATTATAAGCAGTGGAGCATTAGTTTATTTCGCAGGTGTTTTAGAAAAAACAAAAGGAGTTACCCATGCCTGGATGATCATTATGGTGATTTATGCATTACTCTTTTTGGGATTGGCTGTTTATCACTATTTCATTCTGCCAAAAGAAAACAAAGAAGAGCAGAAAGATGAGAAAACGGCCGGAAACGTTCGTCAGGAACTATTGGAAGTCATTACCTCTTTCTTCACCAAAAAGAAAATTCTGTGGTGTATACTCTTCATTATTCTGTACCGTTTTGCAGAAGGATTTGCCATCAAAATAGCTCCTTTATTTTTTAAAGCTCCAAGAACCTCAGGAGGATTGGGATTATCTACTTCAGATATCGGACTTATTTACGGAACATACGGTTCTGCAGCATTTATCCTTGGATCCGTATTGGCAGGATATTTTATCTCAGCCCGCGGACTGAAAAGATCTTTGATATGGCTATGCTGTGCATTCAACATTCCATTTGTGGTTTATGCATTATTAGCGCATTATCAGCCAGCGGACCTTTTGCCGGTAGGAGTTGCCGTAGTTGTGGAATATTTCGGATATGGATTTGGTTTTGTAGGGTTAATGCTCTACATGATGCAGCAGATTGCACCCGGAAAACACAAAACGGCACATTACGCATTTGCAACAGGAATTATGAACCTTGGCGTAATGATTCCCGGAATGATCAGTGGAACGATCAGCGACTGGATCGGATACAAAATGTTCTTTATCTGGGTGCTGATTGCTACCATTCCTGCTTTTTTGGCCACTTTATTCGTTCCTTTCCCTTACCCTGAAAATCAGAAAGAACAATAAATCAACTCATAATAATTAAAAATAAAAAGTAAAAAATACTTTATGACAGCTCAATCAGTAATGATCCCCTGGCAGGATCGCCCGGAAGGTTGCAATGATATCATGTGGAGGTTTTCCGAAAACCCGATCATTAACAGATACGCGATACCAACATCCAACAGTATATTCAACAGTGCCGTGATTCCTTTTGAAGACGGATTTGCCGGAGTATTCCGTTGTGACAACAAGGCAGTACAGATGAATATTTTTGCTGGTTTCAGTAAAGACGGAATCAATTGGGATATCAATCATGATCCTATTGAAATGCAGGCCGGAAATACGGATATGATTGAATCCGATTACAAATATGATCCCCGCGTAACCTTCATTGAAGACCGCTACTGGATTACATGGTGCAACGGTTACAATGGTCCTACCATCGGAATTGGGTATACTTTTGATTTTAAAGAATTTTTTCAGTGTGAAAATGCCTTTCTTCCATTCAACAGAAATGGTGTTTTGTTCCCTGAGAAAATCAATGGTAAATATGCCATGCTGAGCCGTCCTAGTGATAACGGACATACGCCTTTCGGAGATATTTATATCAGCTACAGCCCTGATATGAAGTACTGGGGTGAGCACCGCTGCGTGATGAAAGTAACGCCTTTTGAAGACAGTGCATGGCAGTGTACAAAGATCGGAGGTGGGCCTGTTCCTATCAAAACAGAAGAAGGATGGCTGCTTTTCTATCATGGAGTGATCAATACCTGCAGAGGATTCAGATATTCAATGGGAGCAGCTTTGCTTGATCTTGAAGACCCTACAAAAGTATTGTACAGAACGAAGCCTTACCTCTTGGCTCCGGCCGAATCATACGAATTGACAGGAGATGTACCGAATGTGGTTTTCCCTTGTGCAGCATTGACGGAAGGGAACAAAGTAACAGTATATTACGGTGCTGCTGATACCGTAGTTGCGATTGCCTTTGGATACATCTCAGAAATCATTGATTTTATGAAAAAGAATTCAATTTAATACAGTAATATAAAGTTTAGGAGAATAGGTTAATCATCTTAATTTTCCCATTTACTGGGAATTTTATAATGGTTTTCCTATTTTTAAACCAGCTTTTAAACAAAAAAATCTCCGATATCTCTCTTATCATGAAAAAAGAACTGCTCATCTGCTTTTTTACAACCCTGATTTCTGTAGCGAATGCCCAGCAAAATAAAAACGATGTTTTATCCTGGGTAGATCCTTTTATTGGAACAGGAGGCCACGGACATACATTTCCGGGGGCAACTACGCCATTCGGGATGATACAGCTGAGTCCGGATCAGAATACGAAAAGTGGCGACTGGGACTGGTGTTCCGGATATCACTACAGCAGCAAAACGATCATGGGATTCAGTCATAACCATTTGAGCGGAACAGGATGGGCCGACCTTGGAGATATTCTGATAATGCCTACGGTAGGACAGCTAAAAATGGTTCCCGGATCTGAAGAAAATCCTGAAACAGGCTATCGTTCAAAATTTACCCATGATAAAGAAGTAGCGTCTCCGGGATACTATTCTGTTATGCTGGACAGTTACGGAATTAAAGCTGAACTTACCGCTTCCCCAAGAGTCGGATTTCATAAATATACTTTCCCGAAGAGTAGTGAAGCCAATATCATTATTGATCCTACCAACAAAATCTTCGGAAATATCTATCATACTTTAGTGAGTGTGGAAGGCAATAATAAAATCAAAGGTTACTGTTACAGCAACGGCTGGGGAGGTAAACGGTTTGCTTACTTCGTGATGGAGTTTTCCAAACCGTTTAAGTCTTACGGTGTATATGCTGACGGAAAAATCAAAAATGATGAAAAAATTGCCCTTGCCAAGGATGCTAAAGCTTTTGTAAGATTTTCAACGGAAGATCAGGAAAGTATAGAAGTAAAAGTATCTTTATCTCCCGTGAGTACAGAAAATGCACAGGAAAACTTCGATACTGAAGCTAAAAATATAAACTTTGCACAAGCAAAAGAAACAGCACAAAAGACATGGAGAGATCTGATCGGCAGATTCCAGGTGACAGGAGGTACAGACAATCAGAGAAAAATTTTCTATACTGGGGTTTATCATACATTCATTGCACCGAATTTATATATGGACGTGAATGGAGACTATGTTGCCGCTCAGGAAAACATGAATACGAAATGGTTCACCAACTACAGTACCTATTCTTACTGGGACGGGTTCAGAGCAACACATCCATTATTGACTATTATGGATCAAAAACATACAAAAGAATTTGCCAATTCTCTAATCAGCAGATATACGGATCGTAAAGATCATATGCCGATCTGGGAGCTTTGCGGATATGATAATTTCTGTATGCTGGGCTATCATAGCGCATCCGTAATCTGGGATGCAATCTCAAAAGGAATACCGGGTATTAATGCAGAAAAAGCATTTGCTGCTATGAAAGACGCTTCTCTTACTGATAAAATGAGCAGCAGCGATGGAGGCGGCGGTCTTAACGATTATATTAAATTAGGTTATACTCCTTCAGAGAACGGAGCTTCTGTTTCCGCAACATTGGAATATTCATATGATGACTGGTGTATCCAGCAGCTTGCTGAGAAATTAGGTAAAAAAGAAGAATCAGAAGTGTATAAAAAACGTTCTATGAACTTTCTGAATACCTTCAATAAAGAAAATAATCACTTCTGGCCAAGACAGAAAGACGGAAAATTCTTAGCAGATTTCAAGCTTAATGACTGGAAAAAGCTGCAGCCCCACTGGGTTTCCGGAAACATCTGGGCTTATGATTTCTTTGTTCCTCACCAGATTGATGAAATGATGAATCTATACGGCGGGAAAAAAGGATTTGAAGAAAAACTGGATAAAACCTTCACAGAAACACTTCATATGGAAGGAGAACAGCATGTTGATATCTCAGGTTTCATTGGATCTTTAGGATTCGGGGATGAGCCTGGACATCATGTTCCATACCTGTACAACTATGCAGGAAGTCCTTACAAGACTCAGAAAATGGTAAAATATATCCGCGACAATATGTATGCAGCTAAACCTGATGGAATCGTTAACAATGAAGACTGCGGTCAGATGTCAGCGTGGTATATCTTCTCATCATTAGGATTCTATCCTGTGACACCGGGGAAACCTGTTTATGCCATCGGAGCCCCACAATTCCCGAAAGCTTCTTTAAAGCTTGAAAATGGAAAAACATTCACCGTAATTGCAGACAAAATATCTGACAAGAATATCTACGTACAGAAAATGTTCCTGAACGGAAAAGAATACAAAAGCTGGGAGCTGAACCACAGCGATATTATGAATGGAGGCGAGCTGAGATTCGTAATGGGAAGCAAACCGGTAAAATAAGACTCATAAAAATAAACGAAACAAAAGTATCAATGGAAAGGAGAAATTTTATTAAAACAAGTGCACTGGCAGGAGCCGGATTGCTGTTTACTCAGAATGTTTTTGCTAAAAATTTAGTTCTGGACGATTTTCCTGTTGTCCGTGTTCCTAAAGATAAAAGACATTTTACCAGCGAATCCGTAGAAAGTGCTATTGCAGCGTTTAAAAAGAAAGTAAAAAACAAAGAGTTAAGCTGGCTTTTTGAAAACTGCTTCCCGAATACATTGGATACTACTGTTTACTATACAGAAACCAGCGGAACACCTGATACCTATGTGATCACAGGGGATATTGATGCCATGTGGCTTCGTGACAGTTCCGCACAGGTTTTCCCTTATCTGCAGTTCTCAAAAAAAGATGAAAAACTACATAAGCTGATCTCAGGAGTAATCCACAAACAGACCACTTTCATACTGAAAGATCCTTATGCCAATGCTTTCTATAACGACGACCAGAAGATCAGTAAATGGAAAGAATATGATCATACCGATATGAAGCCGGGAACCCATGAAAGAAAATGGGAAATCGACTCGCTTTGCTATCCTATCCGTCTGGCCTACCACTTCTGGAAAACAACAGGAGATACAAAACCTTTTGATGCCAACTGGCTGAAAGGAATTAAACTTACCCTGCAGACCTTTACAGAACAGCAGAGAAAACATGATCTGGGACCTTATAAATTCGAGCGTACCACAGCTTGGGCTACAGACGGAGTTCCTATGGGAGGATATGGTTATCCAACGAAACCTGTGGGATTGATCAGCTCTATGTTCCGTCCAAGTGATGATGCTACCATCTACGGATTCCTGATACCTTCCAACTTATTTGCAGTGGTAAGCTTACGTCAGGCTGCAGAAATGGTAGCTGAGATTAAAAATGAAAAAACATTGGCTCAACAACTGAACAGCCTTGCTGATGAGGTAGAAACAGCCATTAAAAAATACGGAATTTACAATCATCCTGAATTTGGAAAAATATATGCTTTTGAAGTGAATGGCTTCGGAAGCTACAATCTGATGGATGACGCGAACTGTCCAAGCTTGCTGGGACTGCCTTATCTGGATGCGGTGAAAGCTGATGACCCTGTTTATTTGAATACAAGAAAATTTGTGTGGTCAGAAAACAACCCGTTCTTCTTTAAAGGTAAGCTGGCAGAAGGGATAGGAGGTCCGCATATCGGATTGGACATGATATGGCCAATGAGTATCATCATGAAGGCACTCACTACGAAAGACAAAAGTGAGGTCAAATGGTGCATCAATACTCTTCAGAAAACGCACGGAGGAACAGGCTTTATGCATGAATCCTTCCATAAAGACAATGACAAAAAATTCACCAGAGAATGGTTTGCATGGGCCAATACCCTATTTGGCGAATTGTTATGGAAAACCTTTAACGAAAACCCGGAGCTACTGACATAGCCAACCTTTTTATATCGCTTATTCATCTGAGATTCCTTCCCGAAAATGGAGGTGTCAGGGGATTGCTATATAAAATTCACACACCAAAAACACCTTAAAAAAATTATACAATGAAAAAAAAATCCATCTTTACCGCACTGATTGCCATGATGCTTCAGACCGGTTCTCTGATGAACGCACAACAGCTTAATCCTACAGGAATATGCTACGTGGAAGTGAATAATAACAACCTCCTGAATGCAGGAGCGTACAAACTGCAGACATCGAACAGCTATCTGTTTAATGTGGTAAATATTTTTGCGGCCAATATTAATTATGATACCAGCCGTGGAAGAGCTTATCTGTATTCCAATAATAACGTTACGAAGGTTCTTACCAATGCGGATACCTATATAAAGCCGCTTCAGCAAAAAGGAATTAAAGTAGTATTGACTATTTTAGGGAATCACCAGGGTGCTGGGATCTGTAATTTTCCTACCCGCGAAGCCGCAAAAGACTTTGCATTACAGCTTGCCAATACAGTGAACACTTACGGTCTTGATGGAATTGATTTTGATGATGAATACTCTGA
This sequence comes from Chryseobacterium candidae, assembly GCF_004916905.1. GTDB lineage: Bacteria > Bacteroidota > Bacteroidia > Flavobacteriales > Weeksellaceae > Chryseobacterium > Chryseobacterium candidae. The sequence goes on along the minus strand of NZ_SDLV01000003.1, from coordinate 335,891 downwards.
ATACGGAAATAACGGAACAGGGCAGCCTAATGACAGCTCTTTTGTAATGCTTGTTCAGGAGTTAAGAGCATTGTTACCAAATAAAATTATTTCATTTTATTATTATGGCCCGGCTGCTTCAAGACTTTCCTGGAACGGAGCCAGAGTAGGAGACAACGTTAACTACAGCTGGAATGCGATGTATGGAACATTCTCCGCGCCTAATGTACCTCCGCTTACCAAAGCACAGATCTCTCCGGCAGCGGTGTGGATGGGAAATACTTCCAATTCTACAACAACCAGTCTGGCAACTCAGACCAAAAATGGCGGATACGGAGTATTTATGTGGTATGATCTGCACGGAACCAATGAAACGTCACAACTTTCAGCAGGAACTCAGACATTGTATGGACAGCCGACTGTTTTAAGCGGTACTTTACAATCCTGGACACAAGGCACAAACTGTGATGCACCTATCGGATTGTACACAAACAATCTTACCGGAACAAGCGCAAAACTAAACTGGTCAGCCGTAGGAACCAATACCTATGATGTTGATTATAAACCAGCTTCTTCCACAACATGGACGAATGCCGTATCTGCAACAAGTGCCACTTCTGTAACTATTTCCGGATTAACAGCTAACACCGAATATGACTGGAGAATCAGAACCAACTGCAGCGTGAAAAGCGCTTATTTGTTTGCTCCAAGATTTACAAGTACTTCAGGAACAACGCCTACAGGTTCTTATGCTCTGTCTCTGGATGGAACCAGTGAATCAGGAGCCGCCGGAAATATGAATCTAAGCGGTTCTGCATTGTCTTTTGAAGGATGGATAAAACCTTCGTCCTTCAAATCTGCTTTCCCATATATTTCCTCTATCATGGGAACGGAGGTAAGCGACAGCAATTCTGCATTCTTACGATTAGGAGATGCCAGCCTGGCTAATAATAAACTTCAGTTTGTGGTAAGTATTAATAATGTACAGCAAAAACTGGCTTCCGCAACGGCTTTGAATGCCAATACCTGGTATCATGTAGCAGCTACTTATGATGGAGCCAATATGAAATTGTACATCAACGGTGTTTTGGATGCCACTAAAACACAAACCGGAAGTGTGAATTCAACAGGTGCATTCAACGTAGGATATTTATATAACACATCAAGGAATTTCAATGGAAAAATAGATGAGGTAAGAGTTTGGAAGCGCGCATTAAGCCAGACGGAAATCAGCCAGAAGATGTGTAATGTTTCTGTTCCGGCAACTTCACTGGCTGCTTATTGGAAGTTTAACGAAGGAAGTGGCTCTACTGTTCAGGATACTTCAGGGAATGGTGCGACTTTAACATTGACAGGTGTTGATTCTTCTAATTGGGGAACAGATATACCATGTACAACTGGAAGTTCAGTATTAGCAAGAACTGCAGGGCAAAAAGCGATAAATGCAGGAGAGACAAACCTTAAAAATCAAATCAAATTATATCCTAATCCGGTAAGCAAATCTTCACTACTGACAGTGTCTGTTCCGGATGAATACAATAAAGGAAAGTTGACAATTTATGATTTTAATGGAAGAATCGTAGATACAAAATCCCTGAATTCAGGAGATAATCAATATGAATTGAGCAGAATTCCGGCAGGAAATTACATCGTTCAGTTTGAATCTCATGATGGAAGCCTGAAACAATCTGAAAAACTAATTGTAAAATAATAACCCATTTCATTGGGCTTCGGCCCAATGATTTTTCTACTACAAAATTGATATACTATGAGAAAAAAATCCTTTTTTATTCCCCTAATGGCCCTGATGCTTCAGACAGCGCCGTTGCTCAAAGCCCAGCAGCTTAATCCTCTGGGAGTCTGCTATGTGGAGGTGAATAACAATAATATGCTGAATGCAGGTTCATATACTCTGCAGAATACCAACAGACAGCTTTTTGATGTTGCGATTATTTTTGCAGCGAATATCAACTATGATGTTTCCAAAAACCGAGCTTATATCTCAAACAATAATAATGTTACTAAAGTTCTGAATGATGTTAATACTTACGTAAAACCCTTACAGCAAAAAGGAATAAAAGTATTACTGGATCTATTGGGAAACCACCAGGGAGCCGGGATTTCCAATTTTCCTAACCGTGAAGCGGCTAAAGATTTCGCTTTACAGGTAGCTCATACTGTTTATACCTACGGTTTGGATGGAGTAGACCTTGATGATGAATACGCGGGATATGGAAATAACGGAACAGGACAGCCCAATAACAGTTCTTTTGTAATGCTTTTGCAGGAATTAAAAGCTGCAATGCCGGATAAACTGATCACATTCTATTATTACGGACCTGCTACTACAAGACAAACGTATAACGGAGATTTAGCAGGAAATTATATTAATTATACCTGGAACGCAATGTATAGTACTTACAATGCACCTGTTGTTCCACCTCTTGATAAATCTAAAATTTCTGCTGCTGCAACCTGGATTCAAAACTCAAATCCAAGTTCAACTTCTGCAACTACACTGGCAAGCTTAGCTACCAGTACAAAGAATGACCAATACGGAGTGTTTATGTGGTATGATCTGGGAGGGACGGACGTAGCAAGCTATCTGAGTACAGGCTCCAATATTCTTTATAATGAAAATACTCTTTTAAGCGGTCAGTTATATTCATGGTCTCAGGGGCAAACCTGTGATCCGCCACTGGGACTTGATGTTTCCAATGTAACAGGAACTTCTGCCCAGCTGAACTGGGCTTCCAATGCTTCCCAGTCTTACAATATTGATTACAAACCAGCTAATTCAACGGTATGGACAAACGTTGCTAATAATTATTCAGGGAATAATATTGTCATCAACAATCTTACCCTGAATACCAATTACGATTGGAGAATACAGTCGAACTGCTCACCGACATTAACAAGTACTTATATTTTTGCCCCAAGGTTCAACTCCGGAAGTGGCTGCACTACGCCATCAGGATTGACTTCCGGAAGTTTCCTTGGTAATACCGCTCAGTTGTCTTGGGATGCAGGAAACACAACTTCATATACACTGCAATATAAAACTGCCGCTGCTACAACCTGGTCTGAAATTCCAAATATTACAACTAATTCCTATTCATTACAAAACCTGACACCTAATACAAACTATGTATGGAAAGTACAGGCTTCATGTGCGGGAGGAACTACAAGTACCTATTCAGGGGAAGGAGCTTTCAACAGTGGTTTTGCTCCGGTTACAAGTCCGGGGGCAAGGTCTCTTTCTTTTAACGGAAGCACACACTATCTTAATGCAGGACAATTTAACCTGAGTGGAAATGCCGTGACATTTGAAGGCTGGGTAAAAGTAAATGCTTTCAAAACAGGCTTCCCATATATTTCATCAGTAATGGGTATAGAAGTAGGAGATAATAACTCGGCCATGCTTCGTTTCGGAGATGGAAACCTGGCGAATAATAAGCTGCAGTTTATATTGAGTTTTGGTTCGTCACAGGTGAAACTGAATACGAATACAGCATTCAACACTAATACATGGTATCATATAGCAGCCACTTATGATGGTGCGGCAATGAAAATTTATGTGAATGGGAACCTCGATGCCACTTTTGCGGTAACGGGTAACTTTACGGCAAACGGAATCCTTTATCTGGGACGAAACTATGATAATTCCCGTACAATCAACGGTTTTCTGGATGAATTCAGAGTTTGGAAAAAAGCACTTACACCACAGGAAATCCTGAGTAACAGCTGTAATGTTCCTGCCAACTCTACAGGTCTTGAAGCCAACTGGAAAATGGATGAAGGAAGTGGAATGGGAGCTTTGGATGCTACAGCCAACACTCATTTTGCAACCCTGATCAATATGACAGATGCCAACTGGAGAACAGATGTTGCCTGTGCTTCTAATCTTGCAGTGAAAGATGTTGAATCTGTGAAAGACAACAGCGCAGTCTATCCGAACCCTGTGAAACGAGGAAATGATATTCACTTTGCTATTGGCGACAATTCGGCAGCTGAAGTAGCATTGTATGATATTTCAGGAAAATTATTCAAAAAACAGAACATTAATCAAAATAATAATGCAGTGAATACACAGGATTTAATCAGTGGTACTTATATTTACAAGATTACATCTGCAAACAGTAAAGTGATATCGACTGGTAAAGTAATCGTAAAATAAGTTTAAGATAATGAAATAGTTATCGGAATTGATAATATAAAGTCTGAAATACAAAGCAGACAGACAGGAGGTGTTTTCCTGTTTGTCTGTTTTTTCAGTCAAAGGATGTTTGAATTTAAAATAAAAAATAATGCAGAATATAGTAGGAATTGATATCGGAGGGTCACATATCACGCTGGCTCAGGTGGATCCGGAAAAGCGTGAAATCATTTCATCCACCTATGTGAGAGAACATGTAGATGCTTTTGATAAAAAAGAGATTATTTTCTCTGCATGGGTTTCAGCTATCCATAAAGTAGCTCATAATCTGGTAAAAGAAGATCTTCTGATCGGTATCGCAATGCCCGGACCTTTCGATTATGAAAATGGGATATCGCTGATGCAGCAGGGAAAATTTATTGATATCTATCAGGTGAATATTAAAGAAGAGCTGGCAAAAAGACTCGGTATTTCTCAGGAGCAGATTCATTTTGTAAATGATGCTGCAGCATTTATGGAAGGAGAAGTATACGGAGGTTGTGCCCAGGGTTTCAACAGAATTTTTGGATTGACGCTCGGTACAGGGTTGGGAACTACCTTCTTCAATGGAGAATTGGCTACTGATGAAGACTTATGGGATTCTCCATTCAGAGGTTCCATCAGTGAAGACTATCTGGCAACACGCTGGTTTGTGAATCGTTATAAAGAAATAACCGGAGAAGAAATCTCAGGGACTAAAGATTTGTTGGATAAACCCAAAGCAATACAGACCAGAATATTTGATGAATATGCAGACTCTTTCTCAGAATTTATCGTTAAATATGTAGACCACTACAAACCGAAAGTTTTAGTTATAGGAGGAAATATAGCAAAAGCATATCCTTATTTTGAGCCAAGATTTATCCAGAATTTAACAAAGAATAATATTAACTTGCAGGTTAAAATTTCTGCGATATTTGAAGATGCGGCCATTCTTGGAGCTGCCAGCTATGCATTAAAAAAGCGTATATAAATTAAAAAACGAAAAGATACAATGAAGTTTATATTTTCTACTTGCTTACTGTTATTACAGGCCTGGGCTTTAGGTCAGAATGTATCTCCCGTAGATTATGTGAATCCTTTGATGGGAACACAATCCAAACCTTCATTATCCAATGGAAATACCTATCCGGCCGTCGGACTTCCATGGGGAATGAATATCTGGACACCGCAGACCGGTAAAATGGGTGACGGATGGGCATATACCTACGATGCAGATAAAATAAAAGGGTTTAAACAAACTCACCAGCCCTCTCCATGGATGAACGATTATGGCGCATTTGCCATCATGCCTGGAGTAGGAAAAGTGAAATTTAAAGAAGACGAAAGAGCAAGCTGGTTCAGCCATAAAGCTGAGGTTACCACACCTTATTTCTATAGCGTTTATCTTGCGGACATCAATGTTACCACAGAATTTACCCCTACGGAAAGAACCTCTTATTTTAAATTTGATTTTCCAAAGACAGACAGCGCTTATGTAGTGGTTGATGCGTTAAACAAAGGATCTTACATCAAGATTTTACCGAAGGAAAGAAAAATTCTGGGCTATACGACAAGATATTCTACCGGGAAATATGAAAACTTTAAAAACTATTTTGTCATTCAGTTTGATAAAGATTTTGAACTGACAAAAACCTGGAAAGACGATAAACTGGTGAATGATCAATTGGAAATTACCAGTGATCATACCGGAGCTGTAGTAGGTTTTAAACTTAAAAACAAAGAAACGGTTTATGCAAAAGTAGCCTCTTCATTCATCAGCTTTGAACAGGCCGAACTGAATCTTAAAAGAGAAATCGGAAATAAAAACTTTGAACAGGTAAAAAACGATGCTAAAAATATCTGGAATAAAACACTTGGAAAAATAGACGTAAAAGGAGGAACAGATCAGCAGATGAGAACATTTTATTCTTCTTTATACAGAACGTTATTCTTCCCGCAAAAATTATATGAAGTGGATGCGCAGAACAAAATAAAACACTGGAGTCCTTACAACGGGAAAATTGTAGATGGAAGAATGTTTGCCGGGACAGGTTTCTGGGATACTTTCCGTGCTTTGTACCCGTTCCTGAATCTTGTGTATCCTTCGATCAATGTTGAAATGCAGGAAGGATTGGTGAACGCTTACAAAGAAGGAGGTTTCTTACCGGAATGGAGCAGCCCCGGATATTCTGATATTATGATCGGAAACAATTCCGCGTCAGTAGTAGCAGATGCCTATATCAAGGGACTTCGTGGATACGATGTGGAAACCCTTTGGCAGGCCGTAAAACATGGAGCCAATAACGAAGGCCCTATTGAAGCGGTAGGCCGTGCAGGAGTAAAATATTATAATGAATTGGGTTATGTTCCTTACGATGTGAAAATCAATGAAAATGCGGCAAGAACGTTAGAATATGCCTATGATGACTTTTCCATTTATCAACTGGGGAAAACATTGGGAAAACCAGCTTCAGAAATTGATATTTACAAAAAAAGAGCGTATAATTACAAAAATCTGTTTGATAAAGAAACAGGTCTGATGCGTGGTAAAAATAAAGACGGTAATTTCCAGAAACCATTCAATCCTTTCAAATGGGGAGATGCTTTCACAGAAGGAAACAGCTGGCATTACACATGGTCTGTTTTCCAGGATATCGACGGTTTGGCAGAACTGATGGGTGGGAAAAAGAAATTTGAAGCCAAATTAGATGAGGTATTTTCATTGCCTCCGGTTTTTGATGACAGCTATTATGGAGGCGTGATCCATGAGATCAGAGAAATGCAGATCATGAATATGGGACAGTATGCCCACGGAAATCAGCCTATCCAGCATATGATTTATCTGTACAATTATGCAGGAGCTCCTTACAAAACTCAATATTGGGCAAGACAGGTGATGAACAAACTGTATCACGCTGCCCCTGACGGATATTGCGGAGACGAAGATAATGGACAGACTTCCGCATGGTATATTTTCTCAGCCCTTGGGTTTTATCCGGTAACACCAGCAACGGATCAGTATGTGTTGGGAGCACCATTATTTAAAGAAGCTACCATTCATTTGGAAAATGGTAAGAAAATTGAAATAAAAGCTCCGGAAAACAACGCAGATAATTTATATGTAAAATCTTTGAACGTAAACCAACAGCCTTACTCCAAAAACTGGCTGAGCCATAAAGAATTGATGAAAGGAGCCATTTTAGACTTTAAGATGGATAACAAGCCCAATAAAGAAAGAGGTTCACAGGAAAAAGATTTTCCCTATTCAATGTCAAAAGAAGAATCAAATAAATAATTGTTAATTTAGAAATACAAGCTGTATGAGTACAGGAAAAAAAGAAATATTCGATAGAGTAGGAAGCATGCTGCAGACACAAGGTTTTAACATCGCAGCAAAAGATGATACAAGACCATGGGGTGGTTTTTTTGTAATTGATGAAACACAGGCACAGGATTTTGCCAACCAATATTTCGATGGAATTGATGTAGATAACCTGAGAATAGGAGGAAAACTAAGCCCAAAAATTCTTATCGTTGCTCCGGAAGCAAGATTAAGCTGGCAGTATCACCACAGAAGAGCCGAAATCTGGCAGGTAGTGGAAGGAACGGTAGGAATTAAAAGAAGCAATACTGATGAAGAAGGAGAATTGAAAGAATACGGGCCGAAAGATCAGGTGAAACTTCAGCAGGGCGAAAGACACAGATTGATAGGTTTGTCAGACTGGGGAATTGTAGCTGAAATCTGGCAGCATACAGATGCCTCCAATCCTTCAGACGAAGACGATATCGTAAGAGTACAGGATGACTTTGGGAGATAAATACAAAATCCGCTTCATTGAAGCGGATTTTGTATTGAGTCAGGAAGATGGGAGTTGCTGCGGGTTTTCAAAACTTTTTATTATTTTTCGTTACAAATGCTGAATTTATTAGCTGACAGCAAAAAAATAAACCTAATAGGTCTCAAAGACCTATTAGGTTTTGTTTATTCAGAGAACATCTGTAATTTATCCCAAATAAGAATTCTATCGGCTAATAGCACTTCCTGCTTCATTCTTCCAGCTTCCCGCTTTTAAAACGTCACATCCAGTCCCACATAGAAGTTCGCCTTCATAATTGGAGCGTACACCATTCCGCCATCAAAATAATTTCCGAAAGGATTTTTAAAATCTACAATCGCATTTTTCTGATAATAAGAAGTCAGGTTTTCTCCTCCAACATAAGCTCTGATCTTTTTATTGAAATTTCTTGAGATCTGAGCATTCAGAACTGCATAAGATTCCGAATAAGCTGGTAGCTGAAACTCTGCCGGATTAGTTGATGTATCAGGAAGTCTTTGCTTTCCAACCCAGTTTAAAGTCGTATCAAAGCTCCAGAATCCACCATTATCATTTTTATTGCTTGAATAGGCCAGGTTCACAAAACCCCTGTGTTTTGCCATAAAAGGAACTTCTCTTCTTCCTCCGATATAATCAGCCTGTACATCATAATACTTATAAGCTAGCCTTACATCAAAATTTTTGAAAGGCGTAAAATCCCACTGCGTTTGGAATGAATTAGCAAAGGATTTTCCTTCCAGATTATAGAATGTCAGCTGTTGAGGAGACTTATCCAAATCTACCAACACCTGATCCTGGAAATCTGTTCTGAAAAAGTCTGCAATAATGCTGGATTTTCTTCCGAATAGCTTAAATTCCTGTTGTAAGCTTGCCCCATAATTCCATGCAATTTCAGGTCTTAATCCGTAAATATTTCCTCCGTTGGGTACAATATTAATGGCTCTGTTTGATGCAAAATACTGCTGGCTTTCCGCAAAAACATTCGCCGTTCTGAATCCTCTTCCCGCAGAAAGTCTTAAAATAGTCTGAGGCGTGAAATCATATTTGAAATTAAGCCTCGGTGTAAACTGAGTGCCTGCAAGATTGTGAAAATCCACCCTTGAACCAGCCACTAAAGTATATTTTAAACCAGTTAAAGTATATTCGGCAAAAATTCCCGGTACAATTTCATTTCTTCTCATATCATCTGTCAGATACATTTCTTTATATCCGTCATATAAGAAACTTGCACCAGCTTTATACTTGTGGTTGGTATTTCCGATGATGCTTTCAAAAATTAAATTGGAATAGTATGTGTGCTGCTGCCCTGCATAATTTCTTAATCCGAAGAAGCTGTCCTGTTGGTGATAAACATACTGGTTCATCCATCCGATACTCTGGTAAGGTTTTCCCTTAACAACATACCCTGTTTTATTCCAGACCTGGAATCTTGAAATATCGATTCCTACACCGTATGGAGACTGCTTATCCTGAGACAATTTTTTATCAAAACCAATCTGTCCTGCAGTTCTTTCATCTCTGATAAAATTAATCCCGAAATGAGACCCGAATCCTGACTTTTCAAGGTCATTATAATTCAATAAATAGGCTGCATTGATCTGTATTCCTTTCGGTCTGTCCAGAAAACCGTCATCATTCATATCTGTATTTCCAAACGTTCCGTTTCCATGGAGAAGGAAAGTCTGTGACCATTTATCGTTGATAGGAGAAACATTGGTAATATTGATCTCTGCTCTTGCATTGAAGTCAGAAAAAAGGTTTAGCGATGTTTCAGGAGTCTTTGCATTCTTTAAAAGCTCAGTATTGATTTGCCCCGTGATACTTTCATAACCGTTCGTTACGGTACTTCCACCTTTTGTCAGCTGAATACTCTCAATCCATCTTCCCGGGATAAAGTTTAATCCGTAAGCAGAAGCCAATCCTCTGATTTCAGGGAGTTGTTCCTTCGTTAAGCTGGTATATTTCTGATCCAGACCAAGCATTTTCAGCTGTTTTGTCCCGGTAACCGCATTGCTGAAAGATACATCTACCGTTGCATTGGTTTCGAAACTTTCGGAAAGATTACAGCAAGCTGCCTTTAACAGCTCTTTTTTATCAATAGTAAAGACAAGTCCGGCCTCTTTCTTGCTTAAAGCTGTTGCCGCCTTAGAGCCTGTTAAAACAACACCATCAATACTCCTTTCGTGCTGAGAATGATCCTCCTGGGCATTCGAGGTATCATTGCTTTTATGATTCTCATGCTTTGTTTCTTCTTCGTAGTGTACTTTTGGATTGGGTTCACCAAAAGTAAAATCCCTGTCATACAGGCAGCATCCCGGAAGTCCGTTGTATACGTCATCTGATGCTTTATATTTTTCATTATCATGACCTGCATCAGCAATTGCTTTTAAAATCTTATCTGATGAGGTTGTTGAAGGATCAAAATGTAAAGCAACCGTTTGTTTCTCTGCATTCCATTCCGCAGTATTCGCACCCGCATCTTTTGCTGCCTTTTCAATTCTTGCTTTACAAGAAGCGCAGTTTCCTCTTACGTAGAATTCATTTTCTTTTTTAGTGAAAATATTAGTTTCTGCATGGTTCTCATGATGTGTTTCAGCCTGTGAAGGCTGTAAGTCCCGGTCGTAATGACAACATCCCGGAAGGCTTTCATAGATTGTATCAGAAGCTTTGAATTTCTCATTATCATGCCCTGCATCAGCTACCTTTTTTAAGATATCATCGGCAGATATTTTGTCTGTTTCAAAGGTTAAGGTTTGAAGATCGATAGAGTAAACTGCCGTTTTAGCACCTGCTTTTTTGGCCGCACTTTCAATTCGGGTTTTGCACATTTCGCAGTTCCCTTTTACCTTGAACTGATTTTTTGAAAGGGTCTGAGCAGATATCAATTGGGTAAACAGGAATAATGCACCAAGTATTAACCTGGAAATAGATAATTTCATTTTGTTTAAAAGTTTAAATTAATTAAAAAAACAGTTCACTATAGGACATAATGAACCCTTAAGATTTTAATTAACCTATCTTGGGCGGCTGCCAGATTTCCTTTAAACGGTCTGAAAGATAAGGATCTGCATACTGAAACTGAGGATTCTTATTTGATTTGTAATAAGAAAGTTCCAGACGTAAATTTTTTGAGAAAGGGGTTTCAATAAACGTGTAACAGGCAACACATGACGAGCAGCAGTCATCATTACATGATTTTGTTTTATCATGGTTGCTGTCTTTTTTTGAAGAATGATTTTTACAGCAGTCCATTTTTTGAGAAGATTCTGCTTTACAGCATGTTTCCTGCATAGATTGCGCATAAAAGTTATCCTTGGGAATCAAAAAAACTCCCAGACAAAAAACTATTGCAAGTAGGTGAAACAGCTTCATCTCTGCAAAAATACAAAATTTATGGTAATGGATCACCAACTTTCAGAGAACAGCTATGCCAGGGTTCTCCATGTGCCGGATTCAGTTTGGGTTTTTCACCCATTGCCAGATTCTGTGCAGCAGGAGCGGGAGCCGGACTTGGAGTAGCCTGAACTGTATTTTGTGCTGGCTGTGGTGTTGGAGCGGGCTTACTGTTTAATGGCTGTCCTACGGGAATGTCGCATCGGTGTCCCGGCTGTCCGTGTGGAGGGTTCATTCCCGGCGCTGTTTTCGCCTGTTTTCCATTGTTGTCAATGGTAATTTTTCCTGGTGCTAAGGCATTAGGATCTAACTGAACAATATTGTTTCCGTTTGCATTTATATTTTGAGAAGCAGGAGTAGCGGTAACAGGAGCACCATTCAGAGGTTGTCCTACCGGAATATCACATCGGTGTCCGGGCTGTCCGTGTGGAGGATTCATTCCCGGAGCGGTAGCCATAGGAGCAGGATTAGGGCTGGATTGGATACCTGCCTGATCCATCAGAGCGGTTTTTGAGGTGGTATTTAGGGCTACGTTGGGTTGTCCTGCGTTAGCTTCATCTTTTAAGTAAGTAGCTCTTTCATCCTTTTTACAGGATGCGGCTAATAGTGATACGGCGATCAAACCTATAAATGTATTCTTCATATCCATGGGTATGAAACAAAATTAGCAAAACATTTTCAATTGTTTTGCTAATTTTATACTTATAATTTGATTTTTGGATTAATTTTTTACCAAAAGCCTGAATCCTTCTCCGTGAACGTTGATGATTTCTAATCCTTCGTCGTCTTTTAACAACTTACGAAGCTTGGCAATATAAACGTCCATACTTCTTGCTGTAAAGTAATTTTCTTTTTTCCAGATTTTTCTTAGAGCAAGATCTCTTGGCATAAAATCATTTCTGTGGATGCAAAGAAGTTTTAATAATTCATTTTCTTTAGGAGAAAGCTTGTATTCTTTATCACCTACTTTCAGCTGTCTCAGCATAGAATCAAAGAAAATATTGCTGATCTTGAACTGTTCCTGTTCTTCATTTTCCAAGGTAGAACTTCTCTGAAGAATTGCTTTGATCTTGTATAAAAGAAGTTCAGTATCAAAAGGCTTTGTGATATAATCATCAGCTCCCAGCTGATATCCTTTCAAGATATCTTCTCTCATATTTCTTGCAGTAAGGAATATGATGGGTGTATTTTTATCAATCTTTTTTACATCTTCCGCTAATGAAAATCCGTCTTTTTTAGGCATCATTACGTCAAATATGCAGATATCGAATTCATTTTCTGTAAATTCTTTTAGTCCCTGCTCCCCGTCAGTGGCAAGAGTTACTTCAAAATTATTGATGGTCAAATAATCTTTAAGTACCGCCCCGAAACTCTGATCGTCCTCTACTAATAATATTCTGTTGCTCATAATTTTAATAATTAATAATTAACAATTAAGAATGAACTTCCTCACTCTATCTTCTATATTTTGATATTTGGTTTAAACTTATAATTGATAAACGATCATTGATAATTGATGTGAAGATATTTTTTATCATTTATCGCTTATCATCTATCATTTATTTTCTAGCTCATTGGCAGCTTTATCGTGAACGTACTTCCTTTTCCTTTATGAGAGTCTACGATAATCTGTCCTTTGTGCAGTTCTACAATTTTCTTCACGTAAGAAAGGCCTAATCCCTGTCCTTTTACATTGTGAATATTTCCGGTTTCTTCTCTGAAGAATTTTTCGAAAATTTTGGTTTTATTCTGGGTATCCATTCCCATTCCTTTATCGGAAATTTCAATCACGTACCAGTGTCCCTCATTTCTTGTTTCCACATGTATTTCCGGTGCTTCAGGAGAATATTTGTTGGCATTATCCAGTAAGTTGACCAGCATATTGGAGATATGGAATTCGTCTATTTTAAAATTGTACTGCGTAGCATTGAACTTCTGCGTAAGCGTTCCGTTTCTTTGCTGTACAATCAGATTGAAAGATTCTGTTGTTTTTTTAATCAGCTCTCTTACGTTGGCTTCCTTTAAAAACAGCTCTACTTCATTTCGCTCAAGCTTGGACATATTAAGCACATTTTCCACCTGCTTTTTCATCCTTAAGTTTTCCTGTTTGATCAGTTCGGAATAGTATTTTACCTTATCCGGATTGGTGGCAATTTTGTCATTGGCCAATGAATCTGTTGCGACAGAAATGGTTGCCAATGGAGTTTTAAACTCATGGGACATATTGTTGATGAAGTCTGTTTTTACTTCAGCAAGCTTTTTCTGTCTCATCATATAATTGATGGAAATAATATAAATTCCAAGAATGGTAAGGAGAGAAAGGAATGTTCCCAAAAGCATCGGCCAGTTGTTCATCGCCAGGGAATATTCTTTTTTAGGAAATACCAATGCAAGGCTGTATAACGTATTTTTCTTATCTGCAAAAAGAGGAAAACTGTAGGTATTGCTGTCTTTCTTTTCTTTATAAGCCTTATTGGCAATGCTGGTAAGCTTATTATTACGATCCAGAACTCCATATCCGAACTTGGCAGTGATCCCTCGTATTTTAAGTTCTTTGGCAATAACGGAGTCCAGTGTTTTAGGATCTACTCTTTTAGTAATAGGAAGGTTGTTTCCATATACTTTCACAAACTCTTTCATAGAGTAATCTCCCGTTTCGATCTCCTGATTGATATCTGTGGTAAGAAGTTCGCGGTTTGTGGTGTCTCTTTTTATTTTGTAGGCAGCTTCGTCCGTATATAGAGTAGTCAGCTTAATAGAATCTCCTTTCTGAGAAATTGGGAGCTGCGTTTTTTCAATAATATTTTTGGAATAGATAATCTGTCTTTGAGTACCGGAGTCTTCCACTTGTTGAATTGTAGTTAAAGACGGCTGTTTACTGTTTGCCAGAATATTTTTTCTGAAATCTTTATAATCCTGATTCAGGTATTTATCAGCTTCAATCTCTTCAATACTTTTTGAAGTACTTTCCAAAACCGCATATACTTTATTTGAAAAATCCTGTTCCAGTACGCCGTAATAGCCTTTCAACCAATAAAATTGGAGCGTCACGAAGACAATCAGTGAGATTGTCATAAACACTGAAATTATTGGGATGAATTTGTTATTCATTATTTAATTATATAGGTTTTGAAAAAATGAATGTTAAAATTAATTATTTTAAGACTACATAAACAAAAAACGAGCCAAATAATTGTTTTTTTTTTCTTAAAAGAGTGTTTTTTAACAATTATTTATGAATTATCCTTTACTTGTTATATGAAAAGTCCTTTTCAATAATAAAATGCTAACTTTATTAAAAATAGAAATTATGGAATCTGCTATTATTTTCAACAAAGATTTTGATGCATCAAGTGTTTATGTTATGAAGATCTTTAAGGCTGATGTTTCAACCATTTGGAACCATTTTACACAAGCCAGATTATTGGATGAGTGGTGGGGGCCTGAACCGTGGAAATGTGAAACGGTAAGTCAGGATTTCAAAGAAGGAGGGATCTGGATGTATACAATGGTAGGCCCAAACGGTGAAAAAGGACCTATGTATGCTCAAACTCAATATGGGGAAATAACGGAGCACAGAAGTCTCGACTGGATGAGTGCCTTCTGTGATGAGAAAGGGAATGTCAATGAAGATTTCCCAAGGTCAAAATGGCTGCTTGGCTTTACCGGAGTGGATGAAGGAACTAAAGTAACCATTAATATCCATTATCATTCTCCTGAAATTATGAAAAAACTTATGGATATGGGATTTGAAGAAGGTTTTAAAATGGGGCTTAATCAATTGGAAGAATTGATTGGATAAGTTTGAACCAGTAAAAAATAATCATTTATGAAAAAGAGGATTTTCCATGGAAAATCCTCTTTTTTATTTATCAACAGGGGTTAACTTCCTGCTTCTTTCTTCAAGCTTCATGCCTTTACAAAAGCTCCTCTTCCTGAAAATACTGGATAATTGCCTTTTTCATCAGCAAAGTCTGCTCATTAGGTTTTAATTCCGGAAGTTCTTCCAGAGTTTCAAAATGTGGCCATCCGTCTTCATAGTGTGTAAATTTATAATATCCAAAAGGTTCAAGTAATCTGCAGACAGCAATGTGGATCAGGTTTACTTTATCTTCTTTTGTGTATTTTTGCTGGCCGCTTCCCAGCTCCTGAAGCCCTATCAGAAATAAAAGGGTCTCAATAGGCGGGTTTTTCTCCGTTTGGAAATTGTCTTCAAAGAATTGTTCTATTTTTTTCCAGTATTCAGCTTCGTTGATCATTCTTTTTGATTTTCTAGTTTTAACAGAAATGCGAATTCCAACGCATCTTCCTTCAGGGATTCAAATCTTCCGCTTGCTCCTCCATGTCCTGAACTCATGTCAGTCTTAAAGACTAAAATATTATCGTCTGTTTTTAATTCTCTAAGTTTTGCCGTCCATTTGGCAGGTTCCCAATACTGTACCTGTGAATCGTGGAATCCTGTTGTGATCAGCATATGGGGATAATCTTTAGCTTCTACATTATCATATGGAGAATAATCTTTCATATAATGATAGTATTCTTCATCATTTGGATTTCCCCATTCGTCATATTCTCCGGTAGTTAATGGGATTGTATCGTCCAACATTGTTGTAACAACATCTACAAAAGGTACCTGTGCTACAATTCCGTTGAATAGCTGAGGCTCATAATTGACCACGGCGCCTACCAGCAGACCACCGGCACTTCCTCCCATTGCATACATATGCTTCGATGAAGTATAATTTTCTTTGATTAAATATTTCCCTGCATCAATGAAATCAAAGAATGTATTTTTCTTAAACAGCATTTTTCCGTCTTCATACCATTCTCTTCCCAGATATTCTCCACCACGGATATGAGCAATAGCATAAATAAAACCTCTGTCCAGAATGGATAATCTTACATTTGAAAAGCTGGCGTCCACCGTATGTCCGTAGCTTCCATATCCATACAGAAGAAGCGGAGTGTTAGCAGATTTTTTGGTATCTTTATGATACACTAATGAAATAGGAACTTTGGTCTTTCCATCTCTTGAATCTGCCCAGATTCTTTCTGAAACGTAATTTTCAGGAGCAAATTTTCCACCCAAAACTTCCTGTTGTTTCAGAAGCTTTGTTGTCTTATCCTTCATGTTATATTCATAGGTGGAGCTTGGTTGTGTAAGAGAGGTGTAACCGTAACGTAAAATCTCTGTATCAAATTCCAGATTGATTCCAATATATGCCGTATAAGTAGGATCGGAGAAAGGGAGATAATAAGATTCCTGTGTCTTCTCATCAATGATTTTGATCTGAAGCAAGCCTCTTTCTCTTTCCTCAAGAACCAGATAGTCTTTAAAGATCTCAAAACCTTCCAGTAAAACTTCTGCGCGGTGCGGAATGACATCAATCCAGTTTTCCATGCTGCAGTTATCAATCTTTGTCTTTACAATCTTGAAATTAATGGCATCGTCAGCATTGGTAATGATATAGAATTCATCCTCATAATGCTCTACAGAATATTCAAGATCATCTATTCTTGGCTGGATCACTGTCCATTCTGCAAATACATTGTCAGAAGGAATAAAACGGTGTTCATCAGAAATAGTACTTGAGCTTGCAATAAAAATATACTCTAACGATTTTGTTTTAAATACATTGACATCAAAAGTCTCATCCTCTTCGTGGAAGATCAGAACATCTTCTGCTGAATCTGTTCCCAGCTGATGTCTATAAACCTGAAATGCACGAAGGCTTTTATCTTTCCTGATGTAAAGAATATGCTGGTTATCATTTGCCCAAACAGCTTTTCCTGTCGTATTGGCAATTGTGTCCGGTAAAATTTCTCCAGTCTTTAAATTTTTAAAATTAAGAGTATAAATTCTTCTTCCTACATCATCTGAAGAAAAAGAAGCCAGTTCGTTGTTGGGGCTTACCGCTACACTTCCTACTTCAAAAAACTCTTTCCCTTCCGCATGAATATTAACATCGAGTACAATTTCTTCTTCGTTCTCAAGGCTTTTATACTTTCTGCAGAAGATAGGATATTCTTTGCCTTCTTCATAACGCACAATATACCAGTATTCATTAAAGAAATAAGGGAGAGACTCATCATCCTTTTTATAGCGGGCTTTCATCTCTTCGAAAAGCTCTTCCTGAAGAGCTTCCGTATCTTTCATGATGAATTCTTCGTAGGCATTTTCTTCTTCAATATATTGGATGACTTCAGGGTTTTCCCTTTCGTTCAGCCAAAAATAATTATCAATTCTTCTGTCGCCGTGTGTTTCTAATATTTTTTCTATTTTTTTTGCCTGTGGAGCTTTCATCCTGGTATTTTATTTTTTACGTCTTATATATATCTTTTTAGAAATTTTTCCAGAGACGTTTTATTCAATGTTAATTCTTGTTCAAATATAAGAAAGGCTATCAAATTTATGATAGCCTTTCTAGTAATATTAAATGGAAGGAGTTATTTTTTTATGATTTTAGTAGTTTTTAATGTTCCGTTATTCATTTTCAGGGTAATGAAATATATTCCTTTTACTAAGTCACTCAGATCAATAGGATTCGATAGTTTTCCAATGTTTTTGACTTCTTTTCCCGAAGTATCTGTGACAGAAATGCCTTTTACTTCTGAGATATCAGCAATACTAAGCTCTTTGCTGAAAGGATTTGGATATATCTGAATTCTTTTTTTGTTGTCATAAACTTCATTCGTTGATAAATTGGAGCTATCATATGCTGAGATCTTAAACTGACCACTGTCTGTATCTGAAGAATACTTCCAAACACTTATATACAGCGTAGTGCCTGGGACCTGTCCGCTTAAAGAAATTAATGAGAAATAATCTTCATTATCAATGTCTTTATCATCATTGCAGTCAATTTCAGTTAAAGTACCACAGCTTCCGCTGTAAACCGCAAGTACAGAATCATCAAATAAAGAACCAGAAGCTGCTGCTGTTTCAATCGTAACATTTCCACTTGGAGGAACGGTAACTTTAAACCAGATATTTTCTTCAGACTCTGAGTTACAGGATGAAGGATTTCCATCTGTGGTAGCTCCTGTATTGTCTACGGTAATGGCTCCGGAAGTAAAATCGTTTCCTACAGTCAGTGATGTTGCTCCTGAGCAATTATCGTTCTGCGCATTGGCAAATGTAGCGGTCAGGAAGACTAAACCAAATAATAGTTTTTTCATACATACGTTTTTTTTAGTTATTAATAATAATTGAATTGTTTTTCTGAATCTAATGTACTTAATTACTATTAACTTTGTGATAAATTAAATGTATTTAACTGTTTGGTTGTTAATGGCTAATGGCTTTTTTTTAATTGAGTTTTGTATAGAAGTAAATAGTCACAAATAGTTGTAGAGGTGAAAAAAATATTGAGACGAAAAGGGGTTTTAAATGTAAAATATCTCCAAAAAATGATAAAAAAGAGCTAGAGATCAGCTCGCGTGGGAGTATACTGGTCATTTTGAAAAATGAACAAACATTCTGTTTTTAATAAAAAAATCCGCCTTTTTCAAAGAAAAAGGCGGATTTGAATTTTTATAGTAAGCCTATTTGTGAAGAGCTTTAATATACTTTTCAAGGGCCATCGTCATAGAAGGAGTTTCCTTCGTAGGAGCCATTAAATCTACTTTTAATCCAGCTTCTTCTGCAGCTGCCAGAGTTGTGTTTCCAAAAACTCCAATCTTGGTTTCATCCTGCTTGAAATCAGGGAAATTCTGTTGCAGCGATTTGATTCCCTGCGGACTGAAGAAAATCAGCATGTCGTAATCTTTGACATTGATATCGGTAAGGTCACTGCATACGGTACGGTACATAATTGCTCTTGTCCACTCTACATTAGATGCATCCATGGTTTTTACAATATCCGGACTCAAAACATCTGAAGATGGCAACAGATATTTTTCAGTAGGAAACTTTTTGAAAAGAGGAAGCAGGTCTGAGAAGTTTTTCTCCCCAAAGCTGATTTTTCTCTTTCTGTACACAATATGCTTTTGAAGGTAGTTGGCAATTGCTTCCGACTGGCAGATGTATCTCATTGTATCCGGAACGGCAAAACGCAATTCCTCTGCTAGTCTGAAGTAATGGTCAATCGCATTTTTACTGGTAAAAATAATACCGGTATACTGCGTCAGATCTATTTTCTGTGTTCTGAGCTCTTTATTGTCAACCCCTTCGACGTGGATAAATGGACGGAAATCAATCTTTATTTTTTCCTTCTTCGCTATATCCAGATATGGAGAAGACTCACTAGGCGCTGGTTGAGAAACCAATATAGACTTTATTCTCATCATTGACATTTATTAAAAAAATAACAGCTTCCAAAGCAATAATAATGGTGCAATTTGGAGGGTGCAAATATACAAAAATTTATAATACCATTTCTCGGGAAGAATCTTGTTCTTGTGAAATAAATAGAAAAAAACTTTGAAAATGAATACAAAAGCGAAAAAGCAGAAATAATATAGAAACATTTTATTTCTGTCTATCGGAAAGTAATAATGAGCTACACAAAGAATTATTAGCAAAAATGAAAGAATGAAATAAAACTTTGTGGAAGTAAAATAAAAGATAGTCCACTTTTTTCCATCCCCAATACTTTGGTAAAATAAAAATCCTAATGTTGACTTTATTAAATAAAAAAGCAGCACTGCCAGCAATGTATATCCAAATTTATTAAGCTGATACCCCAGAAGCTGAAGATCTGCAATATATTTCGGTACTATAGGAACGTACTGTGAAATTAATACAGACAGGGTAAGTGTAGTTACACAGGACGTGATGATCCAGCTGGGAAGGTTGTTGCTTGCATCAAAATATTTCTGAAGCAAAAAATCTTTAAGGCTGGCATCTCTCTCTATGACGTTCATCATAAAAACATATAAAAATATACAGCCCACAAGGATAAAGATTACCCAATCATTATTTTCAGGTATTCTTACGTGATTGATGAAGTGTTGTGATGATGGCAAAATTTAAGTTTTTTTTATTTATTATTTAACTTCAGATAACAAAGCCCGACACAGATTTTCCTGTCACCCAGATCCGTGAATCTGCAGTTAAAATATTTGCTCTCATCGATTTTACGTTTGTTCAGATCTGTTGAATAAAAGTTTCTGTTTCATCCGCTTAATCCCCGAGAAATATTTTTGCAAAATTATAGATTATTTTGTATAAAATAAAAAGGTTAAATAAACTATCTTTGCAAACTGAAATGAAAAAACTCGTCATCATCCCAACCTATAACGAAAAGGAAAATATTGAATATATTATTTCCGCTGTTTTTGCATTGGAGGACGACTTTCATATCTTAGTAGTAGATGATTCTTCTCCTGATGGAACTGCAGAAATTGTAAAAGAACTGCAGAAGAAACATCCGCATTATCTGCATCTGTCCATAAGGCATATAAAAGACGGATTGGGAAAGGCATATATCCATGGGTTTAAATGGGCCATCGAAAATAGATACGATTATATTTTTGAGATGGATGCCGATTTTTCACACAACCCTAACGATCTGCCGAAGCTTTTTGAAGCATGCAGAAATGCAGATATGGCAATAGGGTCCCGTTACTCAAAAGGAGTAAATGTAGTGAACTGGCCTATGGGAAGAGTGCTGCTTTCTTATTTTGCATCCAAATATGTAAGGTTTGTATTGGGACTTCCAATTCATGATACCACTGCAGGATTTGTATGTTTTTCAAGAAAAGTATTGGAAGAAATAGGGTTGGATAACGTGAAACTGAAAGGATACGGGTTTCAGATAGAAATGAAATTCAGAGCTTTTAAAAAAGGTTTCAGAATTGTAGAAGTTCCTATTATATTTACCAACAGAATTTTAGGAGAAAGCAAAATGAATGGAGGAATTATCCATGAAGCAGTTTTCGGAGTGCTGAACTTAAAATGGAAATCAATCATCAACAGATTATGAAACTGATGAAAAATTTAATCTTTATTTTCGTTTTGTTGGGCCTGTTTTCGTGCGGCGATTATATTGATAAGCCTAAAAATCTAATCGATAAAGATATAATGGCAGAAATTATTGCCGATCTTGCGATCAACGATCAGGCTATCTTTGTATATCCTGACAAAAATATGGAAGCAGGGACAAGAGCTGTTTTGAAATCACATAAAGTAAAGCCTGATGATTTTGTAAATAGTTTCAAATACTATGTGATTAAAGAAGAAATGGAGGGGATCACCAATGATGCGCAGGAAATATTGCTGAAAAAAGATCCCAAAGCAGATAAATATGTAAAGGAGAAACTGAAACAAAATGGTGCTGTAATACCTGTAGTAAGGTAAATTAGCCTGAGAGTTTCTGTTTCACAAAAATCACTGAAAACAACAGTGCATTTAAAAAAGTATAGAGATGAAATTTTTTAATATAGAAAAAACCTCTGAAGGAAAAGCAAGAGCAGGGGAAATTACCACAGATCACGGGAAGATTCAAACTCCTATTTTTATGCCTGTGGGAACTGTAGCCAGTGTAAAAACAGTTCATCAGAGAGAATTAAAAGAAGACATTAAAGCTCAGATTATTCTGGGAAATACTTATCATTTATACCTTCGTCCGGGTATGGAAACGATGCAGGATGCAGGTGGTTTGCACAAATTCATGAACTGGAATCTTCCTATTCTTACCGATTCAGGTGGTTTTCAGGTATTTTCGCTGGCAAGTAACAGAAAAATGACAGAAGAAGGTGCGAGATTCAAATCCCACATCGATGGAAGCTATCATATGTTCTCTCCTGAAAGATCAATGGAGATTCAAAGACAGATTGGAGCCGATATTTTCATGGCTTTCGATGAATGTACTCCTTATCCATGTGATTACAACCAGGCAAAATCATCTATGGAGCTTACCCACCGCTGGCTGAAAAGATGTATTGAATGGACAAATGATAATCCTGAATTATACGGACATAAACAAAGGCTTTTCCCGATTGTTCAGGGATCTACCTATTCTGATCTTAGAAAAATTTCTGCTGAAGTGATTTCTGAAGCAGGAGCAGAAGGAAATGCTATCGGAGGACTTTCCGTTGGAGAGCCCGAAGAAGAAATGTACAGAATCACTGACGAAGTGACAGATATCCTTCCGAAAGAAAAACCAAGATACCTGATGGGAGTAGGAACTCCCTGGAATATCCTTGAGTCTATCGGATTAGGAATTGATATGATGGATTGCGTGATGCCAACAAGAAATGCAAGAAATGCAATGCTTTTCACATGGCAAGGGGTAATGAACCTTAAAAATGAAAAATGGAAGCGCGATTTTTCGCCTTTGGATGAATTTGGAACCAGTTTTGTAGACCGTGAATATTCAAAAGCGTATCTTCGCCACCTGTTTGTTTCTAAAGAATATCTGGCAAAACAGATCGCTTCGATTCATAATCTCGCATTCTACCTTGATTTGGTAAAGGTAGCCAGAGAACATATTATGGCAGGAGATTTTTACGAATGGAAAAACTCTGTAGTACCGGTTCTCAGACAAAGACTGTAAAAGAATATGCTTAAAATTGTAGACAGATATATCATTAAAAAATACCTTGGAACTTTCAGTTTCATGTTGGTGTTATTGTCTATAGTTGTACTGGTCATTGATGTTCAGCAGAAGATTCCAAGGATAGAAAACGCCAAGGCTATTGATCCGAAACTGGATCTTACGTATTTCCTTATCCATTTTTATCCCTTCTGGATCATCAATCTTGTGGTAACATTCTTGTCTATTTTGGTGTTTATTTCAGTAATTTATTTTACCTCCAGAATGGCAAATAATACTGAGATTGTTGCTATTATAAGTAGTGGAGCCAGTTTTCACAGGTTTTCCAAGCCTTACCTATTTACATCTGTTTTTATTGGATTGATTGCCCTTGTGGTATACCATATGGTGCTGCCGTGGGCCAATATCAAGAAAAATGAGTTGGAAGCATATACTTATAATGCAGCTAATAAAGAAAAGATTTTAGGAACAGCTCCGGCTTCTTCACAGCTGAGTAAAACGGAATATATTTTCGTTGATTCATGGAATAAAAGAGAAAAAAGAGGATCAAGTTTTGTCTATCAGAAATATGATAAAGACAGAAAAATGATCTATGAGCTGAAAGCAAGCGAAGTATATTGGGATAAAGAAAAAAAGCAGTTTGTTTTAAATAACTATCTGGAAAAAACAATCAATAAAGACAATACCGAAAAACTCGGAAACGGGATAGAATTAAGGAAGAACTACGGCCATTCGCCGGAAGAACTTTTCCCTAATGAGCTTTTGGGACAGAATAAAACCACACCGGAACTTCTGAAATTTATTGAAAGAGAAAAAGCAAGAGGAAACAGTAACCTGAATTCTTACCTGAATGAACTTCACCAAAGAACTTCAATGCCCGTTTCGATCATTATTCTGACATTTCTGGCGCTTTCCCTGTCATCACAAAAGAAAAGAGGAGGGTTGGGAATTAACCTTGCAATAGGGATTTCATTGGCCTTTATTTTTGTGTTTTCATTCGAAGCCTTAAAAGTGGTTTCAGAAAATAAAAGCCTGTCTCCAGCAGTAGCCATGTGGCTGC
The DNA here is from genome assembly GCF_004916905.1 of Chryseobacterium candidae. Classification (GTDB taxonomy): domain Bacteria; phylum Bacteroidota; class Bacteroidia; order Flavobacteriales; family Weeksellaceae; genus Chryseobacterium; species Chryseobacterium candidae. The sequence goes on along the minus strand of NZ_SDLV01000003.1, from coordinate 311,948 downwards.
CTAATATGGTATTTTTACCGCTTACCCTTTATCTTTATATCAAAAGAGCCAATCAATAAAGAAGTTTTACTTCTTTGTGATAAAAGGAATGCATTCCGTCTTCCAGTTCAATCCAGAGTTCGCCCTTTTCGTCTGCATATCGGATGATGCCATTTTGTCGTTCTTTTTCAATTTCAAAGACCGATATCTGATCTTTTCTGAAAAGTCTTTTATTGAATCCATCCAGAATTTCCTGATCGGAAGGCATGTTTTTCAGTTTTCCGGACAAATATTCATGAAGGTTTAAAGCAAGCTCTTCCAGGTCAAATTGGAGTCCTGTCTGTGTCAGGAGTGATCCTGCATTGGATATTTCATCAAAATTTTCCTGCAGAATATTGATGCCTGCTCCGATGATGAAATAATTATTCTGATTAATTTTTTTCTTTTCTATTAAAATTCCAACGATTTTTTTACCTTTAAGGATAATATCATTCGGCCATTTGATTTTTACCTCAGAGTCAGACAAATTGGCAAGAAAATCACGGATCACCATTGCGGTATAATAATTGAACATAAAGTCGGAGCACAGGATGTTCTGAGTATTCACTGCCAGCGTATAAGCCAGGTTTTTTCCGGCAGTCTGAGTCCAGACATTTCCATACTGACCACGGCCTTTTGTTTGATTAAAAGTATGAAGCCCTATAAAATTTGAATCTCCGTAAAGTAAAAACTTTGATATTTCGTCATTAGTAGAAGAACATTCTTTCAGATAGAAGAGTTGACTCATTTAAGAAAACTTTAAGAGATTAAGAGGGTAAAAGTAAGGTTAAAGTAAAGAAAAAACAATAAATTTGCAGATTATAGTATTTTTTTAATGAATAAAACAGCAGAAAAACAAGCGTTAATAGATAAAATCGTTGAAGCTATCCAGGATGTAAAAGGGGAAGACATTATGATCTTCGATCTTTCCAACATCGAAAACTCCGTAGCAGAAACGTTCGTGATATGCAGCGGAAACTCAAATACACAGGTAGCTGCATTGGCAGGAAATGTAGAGAAGAAAGTAAGAAACGAACTACAGGACAGACCCTGGCACGTAGAAGGTACTGAAAATGCAATGTGGGTATTGGTGGATTACGTTTCAGTGGTGGTTCATATATTCCAAAAACAGGTACGTGAGTACTACGACATAGAAGAACTTTGGGGTGACGCAGTCATTACCAAAATTGAAAATGAATAATAAAAATTTTAAAAAGTCTAAATGAATAATAAAGGATTCAACTGGTTCTTTCCTATTGCAATCGTAGCTCTTTTGCTATTCTTTGGTTCCAATTTCCTTGGAGGTGATGCAGCAAAATCTATTGATGAAGATGGTTTCTTTAGAGAAATGCAGGCGGGCAAAGTCCAGAATATAATTATATACAAAGACATAGAGAAAGCTGATGTTTTCCTAACAAAAGAAGCGAAAACGGCAATGGTTTCCAAAGCAGGAAAAGAAAACAATCCTCTTTCTGCTTTCGAAATGGCTCCTAAAGCAGATTTTTCTGTGAAATACGGAGACCTTCAACTTTTCCTTCAGAAATTTGAGCAGGTCAAAGCCAGCAATCCGGCTATTAAAACAACTAAAGATTACGGAACAGGCAAAAGTGCTCTAATGGACATCTTGGTTCCTGCGCTGGTTTGGATTTCTATTCTTGGATTATTCTACTTCCTTCTTTTCAGAAAGATGGGTGGAGGCGGAGGTCCTGGCGGACAGATCTTCTCAATCGGAAAATCCAAAGCAAAGCTTTTCGACGAAAAAGAAAGAATTCAGGTAACATTTAAAGATGTTGCAGGATTGGAAGGAGCCAAAGAAGAAGTTCAGGAAGTGGTAGATTTCTTGAAGAACTCCGAAAAATATACAAAACTTGGAGGTAAAATTCCTAAAGGTGTTCTTTTGGTAGGGCCTCCGGGAACAGGTAAAACGTTATTGGCAAAAGCCGTTGCTGGGGAAGCTAAAGTTCCGTTCTTCTCACTTTCAGGTTCAGATTTCGTTGAAATGTTTGTAGGAGTAGGTGCTTCAAGAGTAAGAGACCTTTTTGCTCAGGCAAAAGCAAAATCTCCGGCAATTATCTTCATTGATGAGATTGATGCCATCGGACGTGCAAGAGGAAAAAATAATTTCTCCGGCGGAAACGACGAAAGAGAAAATACCCTGAACCAGCTTCTTACTGAAATGGACGGTTTCGGAACAGATGTGAATGTAATTGTAATGGCTGCAACCAACAGAGCAGATATCCTGGATAAAGCTTTGATGAGAGCAGGACGTTTTGACCGTTCTATCTATGTAGACCTTCCGGAGCTTCACGAAAGAAGACAAATCTTTGATGTGCACTTGAAAAAGATCAAGCTTGATGATAATGTTGATAGAGATTTCTTAGCAAAACAAACTCCTGGATTCAGTGGGGCAGATATTGCTAATGTTTGTAACGAAGCTGCGCTTATTGCGGCCAGATATAACCATACTTCTGTTACAAAACAGGATTTCCTGGATGCGGTTGACAGAATTATCGGTGGACTTGAAAAGAAAAACATGGCAATCAAACCATCTGAAAAGAGAAGAGTTGCTTATCATGAAGCAGGTCACGCTACAATCTCTTGGCTGGTAGAACATGCATCTCCACTTTTAAAGGTAACGATTGTTCCAAGAGGACGTTCTTTAGGAGCAGCATGGTATCTTCCGGAAGAAAGACAGCTTACCACTACTGAACAGATGTTGGACGAAATGTGTGCAACATTAGGAGGTAGAGCAGCAGAGCAGGTGATCTTCAATAATATTTCTACAGGAGCACTTTCTGATCTGGAAACAGTAACAAAGAGAGCTCAGGCAATGGTTACAATCTACGGTTTAAGCCCTAATATCGGTAATATTTCTTACTATGACAGTTCTGGCCAGTCTGAATACAATTTCGGAAAACCATATTCCGAAGAAACGGCTACCAAAATTGATGCTGAGATCAAATTGATTATCGAAAATCAGTATGAAAGAGCGGTAAGAATTCTTGAAGAAAATAAAGATAAACTTGATGCTTTGGCTAATAAACTGTTAGAAAAAGAAGTGATCTTCCGTGAAGACTTAGAAGAAATATTCGGAAAAAGAGCATGGGATCCAGAATTGACAGAGAAGCCTGTAACCAATACTATTCCTGAAAAAGATGAGCCGCTAGTAGTGGAAACACCTCAGATCAAAGAAAAAGAAGAAGGAAGCGAAATTCAGGCTCCGGAAAGCCCGACACAGCTTTAAGATTCTAAAAAAAATATAATTCATAAAAACCTGACAACTGTAAAATTGTCAGGTTTTTTATATTTAAGGAGATATTTTGGACACTATTGTAATTTATTTTCTATTTTTGTATAAAGTTGACTAAAAATAGATTAAGTTGAATTTATTCAAGAGGATTGTAAGCAAACTTACCAACCAGCCTGAAGAAGAGGATAAACAGAGCCTGGAGAAGCTTGGGGATTCGCTGAAAAATGCGGATCTTGACTATAAGTTTGCGCAATTATTTACGCATTCCGGGGGATTTTTTAATTATTGTGCAGATGAAGCGGAAGCTCTACAAACTTTAAATCAGATTGTCAAAATAGAAGGTATTCAAAACCTTTTCTGTTGGGATAAAGAACTTCAGAACTTTTTGAATGTTGTGAAGTCTACCTACACTTCAGAACTTCAGCCGTCTAATGACGCCGCATTCATCACCTGTGAATACCTGATCGCCTATGATGGCAGAATCATGCTTTCACATAATAATATTCTTCATTATCATTCTTCAAGGCTTCCCGATAGAATTATCATCATTGCCAATGTTTCTCAGATTGTAAACAACCTGAATGATGCTATGGGGAAAATAAAAAGGAACGGAAATATCAAGAACCTTACTTCCATTAGCGGAAGCCAATCAAAAATGGACAGTTCTTCCAATTCCAGTACAAAACTGTTTTTATTGCTGCTTGAAGATTAAGCAACCATTTCTAAATTTTAAATTTTGGACAAAAATCTCATTCAAAGAACCATATCAGGTATCGTTTATGTAGCTATCATTATTCTTTGTTCTACTCCGCTGGGAGCACAGCTGCTGAACAATATTGTACCGGGTCTTATCAAGCAACAGTATCTTTATCATGGATTGATGAGTCTGCTGCTGATTGTAGGAACCTGGGAATGTGTAAAAATCATGAAGTTTGGAAACGGCTATGAAAAATGGGTCGTATATCCATTGGTCATTTTTATTTTCTACATGTTTTCCAAAAGATATTTTAATCACGATTTCTTTTTTGATTTCAGGCTTAGTGAAATACTGGCACTGGCACTTATTGGTATTGCTGTAGTTACTTTATTCAAATATCCTAACGAATTATACTTCGACAGCGGGAAGCTTATTTTTACTGTTATCTACGTAGCACTGCCATTTAGTTTTGCATTAGGGCTGCCAAAGTTCTCCAGCTATAGTGATAGTTTCTCTTTGGAGGTTCTGTTTCTGTTCATTCTGATCTGGAGTAGCGATACCTTTGCTTACCTGGTAGGGAAGTTTTTCGGCAAACATAAAATGGCCCCTAAAATATCTCCTAAAAAAACATGGGAAGGATATGCGGGAGGTGTCGTGTTAACACTGGTTTTATCCTACTTTATTGAGCATTATCAGCCGGAGTTGAGGGGGAACTGGATGGTCGTAGGATTTTTAGTGGCTGCCTTTGCGCCATTAGGCGATTTGGTGGAGAGTCAATTGAAGAGAAACTTCGGTGTAAAGGACAGTGGAAACATTATTCCTGGACATGGAGGAGTTTTAGACAGACTTGATAGTTTTATTATCTGCGTTCCTGTCGTATATTTGTACTTTATTTTAGAAAAATTTATTTAGTCTCATGAAATTACATAGAGAATCAAAAGGAACGATTACCGTTGCAACCCTGCTTTTTATTATACTGGGTGCTCTCGCAATCTATTTCCTTAAAATATGGTCACTGGTGATCATTATGCCTTTATTGGTTATTTACGGTTTAGTTTTCTGGTTCTTCAGAGTTCCTGATCGTAATATTCTTGATCACAAAGAAAACGTAATTGCTCCGGTGGACGGAAAAGTGGTAATGATCAAAGAAGTGGAAGAGGATGAGTTTATCAAAGGAAAAGCTATCCAGGTTTCTATTTTTATGTCTCCTCTCAATGTTCACATTTGTAGATATCCGGTTTCGGGAGATGTTATTTACAAAAAATACCACCCTGGAAAGTATCTTGTAGCATGGCATGAAAAGTCTTCTACGGAGAACGAAAGAACTACGGTAGCTATTCAGACGATGACTGATCATAAAGTAGTCTTCAGACAGATTGCAGGTTATGTTGCAAGACGAATCGTTTTCTACTGTAATGAAGGAGATAAGGCAAAAGCCGGACATGAATTCGGATTTATCAAATTCGGTTCCAGAATGGATGTATTCCTGCCTTTGGATACTGAGATTATCTGTAAAATCGGAGATATTACAAAAGGTGGTGAGGATGTTATCGCCAAACTGAAAGAAAATTAATATTCTTATCGCATATAGAATGAAAAGAGAGCTTATACAGCTCTCTTTTTTATTTAGTAATACGAAACCACATTTAAGTGTATAAAGTTTAAATTACGCATGAGTAATATTGCGTATTGGAAGATGGGTGCTTTTCCATTGTGATTAATAATTTTGCATGCTCAAAAAACACAAGCTCATGCTTTTTAAGTGATATGAGGTAAATGCTTATTAATTTGTTTTCAAAAATGATATTTCATTTGATAATTTTAATATCAATTTTTAGTAAATTGTAGCTAGAAAAAACACCTTAATCATATTCTTTTAATGCTGAAAAAGACTAGTAAATTTCATTTGTAGTTTTTTTTGCATAAAAAGCTGTTAATATTGGGAAATTTATGCCTTCAGGAGTACAAATGCCAACTTAAGCTTGTGAAAACATAAAAAACATCAAGATGATTTATAAATTTTTATTTAAGGTGATCAACGACGAAGCTGAGAACATGGATGATGATTTTGAAAGTAATTATCTTCATCTTATTAACCGGTATTTGCTTTTATTGTTTTTCATATTCCTGTTTTATTCTATTTTTATTATTACTTTTTTCGGAGATATGCTGATCTCCATATTCCTTACTGTCATTACCTTTTTCTGGCTGTTTCTGATTGCTATAAAAGGAAAAACGAAACGTTTTAAAAAGATTTTGAAAACCTCCATAATCGGAATATTCGTTTTACTTACTTTTATAGTGAACTTTTTTAATATCTATACCTATAAAAATGCAGGAGTAGAGTATTTCTATTTTTGTCTTTTGTTTGCCGTTCCATTCTTTCTGAACTATAAAAAAGATGCTTTTGCAATTTTTTTTATTACTTTTATTATCAGCATTAACTTTATTGCTTGCCTTTACTTTGATTTTGATTTTCTTCCTAAAAGCAGATTTATAGAAAAAGAGGATTTTAAGACCATAAAATTGCTGAATATTTTGTTTTCTGTTGCCTCTTTCCTGGTGGATATCGTTTTTATAACCCAGAAAGATCAGTTGATCCATGGCTTAATTACAGATAAAAATGAGAAAGATTCTACCATCAAAGATCTTGTAAAAACGAATGCAGAGCTGATGAAGCATCAAATGCTTATCAATCATCTTTCGGAAGAAAATATCAGGGAAATTTTAATGTTGGCAGAAAACAATTCGCCTATGTTTTTTGAAAAGTTTCAGGTGTTTTTTCCTCATTTTATTCCAGATCTTTTAACGATCAATCCTAATCTCATTCATTCTGAGTTGTATTTTTGTGCTTTGATGAAGCTGGATTTTGATACTAAGAAAATAGCACAGTGTACCAATAACAGTATTCGCGCCGTAGAAAGTAAAAAATACAGAATCCGGAAAAAACTGAATATTTCCTCGGAGATCAATATCAACAGCTTTCTTATAAAAATTTAAACAGAATCCTGTTTTTTATTACTTATACGTAGTTTTGAGTAGTTTTTCTTGGTGATCTTTGCTTCTCTTGTCAATATTTTTACTTAAAAATATTGTGATGAATATTAAGGACATTAATATTGGGGATCTGATCAGGTCCAAAGTAGAAGAGCATCAGATTTCTATAGAAAGAATCTGCAGATTTTTCGAGCAAACGGAAGAAGATATAGAAAAAATGTACCATACGAAAAGTATGGATACCGATATCCTTCTGAAATGGTGCAAGCTTTTAAAGTTTGATTTCTTTAGATTTTATACCGGGCATCTTATTTTGTATTCTCCGCAGTCCAGAATTGATAATGCATTCAGAAAAAAGGAAAATACCCTGATTTTCAGAAAAAGCATTTATACGCAAGAGGTGAAGGATTTTATTCTGGAAAAAATAAAAACCGGAACAATGACTGTCAGCGATGCTGTGGAAAGGTATAAAATACCTAAAACTACTTTATACAAATGGATGAAAAAAATATAATATGACTCCGGATTACAAACAGATTTATACTGATATTCTCGAGGAAAAGTTCCCGGAAAAGTTAATAGACGCTACAATCAGGCTTAAGCTTAAAACATTGAATTCGGCTTTTGATGTTCTCAAGTTTAATCAGCTGGTTTTTGGAGAGCCTGAATATGCGGTTGGATTTAATAATCAAAGACTTCGTTCATATGACGAAAAATCTATATTAAAAATTCTGAAATATCAGAAACAGAACGGACTTAATAATCTCCAGCTGAGCAGACTGTTTAAGATAAGTAGAAATACTATTTCCAAATGGAAAACTATTTTTAATGAATGAAAAGGTGTTTTTGCCATGAACTTTTACGTTATCAAAGACTATTTGCTATTTAAGGTCTTTATGAAAAACCTAAAACATAAGACATTGTTCTGTTTTTATGCTTAAAGCGGTGCATGTTTTAATGCTCTTAATGTTTTGATTGTTTTTTTAATGTTCATAATCATTTTTCTTTTTTATAAAATCACTTAAATTTGATTATTATTTAATATGTGTTATAATTCGTTGGTTGTTTATGAGTTTAGCTACGCATGAGTAGTATTGCGTAGCTAAAATCATGATATTAAGCAAATGTTGTTGTTATTTTGCGAAAAGTTTTATAATTTTAGTTAAAATAATTAACCATTAAACAATTATAACTTAATATGATGAGTACAAAATTTAAATCGCCCTCGATCAAGTGCATTTTAATTGCACTTCTCTTTACTTTTGGAGAATATTATTCTCAAAGCACCAATGGTGCAGTAGGGATTAATACTACAACACCTAATGCCAATTCTGTATTGGATGTTGTTTCTAGTAATAACAACAAAGGGGTTCTTATCCCTAGACTTACTGAAGCACAAAGAAATGCTATTGTAATCAACAATGCTCAAGATGATGGCTTGACAATTTATAATACAACAGAAGACTGTATTAATTACTGGAGTCTTGCTGATAATGAGTGGAAAAGTGTCTGCGGACAGATGGGGAAAGCTGTTTTTACAGTAGATTGCTCTTCTTCCAAAGCAATGGGAAGCTATGTTAAAGGAAAAGAACTTACCAGTTCAAATTACCTGAGTATTGCTGTAAATGTAACTAAATTAGGAAATTATACAATTACAGGAACTACACCGAATGGATATAACTTTTATGGAACAGGTGTTTTCCTTAATACAGGCGTACAAACAATACAGATTCCGGGGCAGGGAACTCCTCAGAATGTGCAGACGGATAATATAACACTTGAAGCCAATGGGGCAGCAGTTAATTGTACACCAGCAATTTCTATTGCAGTACTAAGCCCGGCCGGGTCTTATACCATGAGCTGTGGAAGTGCAACCGTAAATGGCGTGTATAAAGTGGGAACAGCACTTACAGCGTCCAATACAATTACATTGCCTGTAAATGTTTCGGCATTGGGAAGTTACACGGTTACAACCAATACCGTTGATGGAATTTCTTTCAGCGGATCAGGAACATTTACCTCTACAGGAAATCAGAATATTACTTTACAAGGAACAGGTTCACCTTCTTCTACGACGGTTAAAACAATGACCATTACTTCCGACAGCCAGGGAGGAGTATCTACCACATGCTCTGTAAATGTAATTGTAGTGATTCCCAAGAAAAAACTTCTAACTATTGGAACAGCACCCAACGGTTGTGGATATAACGTATCCGGAACTTCTCCATCAGGGATGGTAACCAAAGCCGCAGCCAATTTTGGCACATTGGCTAATAGTATTGTAAAATATGAAGGATGGGATCAAATCATAGACGGTACAGACAGCCCAAGCGCTGCTCAGCTTACAACATGGACAACGGGAGCTAACCCTGTAGATATTATTGTAATAGGATATGCATGGGGAATGAATGCTGCAGAAGCACAGGTATTAAGAAATTACCTGACAAAGGGTGGTGTAATTGTTGCTTATTCTGAAAGTAACAGCGGAATGCAGAACCTGTTAAGAAATGTTTTTGATGGATCTGTAAATACAGGAAGTGTAAACAGCGCAGGATCAATCTATAAGTTGCCCCTGACTAATGATGAAATCCTGAACGGTCCTTTTGGTGATATCAGAGGATTGCAATGGGGAGAAGATGCTTCTGCTACAACCTATGCTACAGGGCTGCCATCAAGTGAAATTACAGTATATTCAGGAGATACAAATATCTCTACAGCTTCACCATCAGGAACAGTAGGCCGTGTAACTGCATTTAAGCATAACAGTTTAAATTTCATCTGGGTAGGAGATGGTGGATTCAATTCTCAGTGTGGAACGGTGGCTGCTCCGAATACTTCAGACACAATATGCCCATTCTATGCAGATACGAACTATAAGCCTATTCCTAAACCCAACTATGGAAACGGAGCTGCTGCTTATGAGATGAACGTATACAATTCAATATTCTATGCCAATGCTCTTGCATGGGCCATTAAAAAGGCAGAATTCAATGGAATAAACACACAATGATAAAAGTTTTTTAAAGATGACTCCGGCACGATTATTCGTGCCGGAGTTTTTTATTTTATATGTTTTTTAACGTCCTGTATCATGTTTAATATTAATTCCACAGGGATATCCTTATCCATATCGATAAGAAGGATTTTAAACTTCTTTCTGCCATCCTGTATCAATTCAGGATAATCAAGTCTGTCACCATGATAAAAACTCAGATAATGCTTTTGATATTTTTTGCTGTAATAAAAGTAGCATAGCATTTTCTTTTTGTATTTGATAAACGGAAGTCCGAAACTGAATGTTTCTGTAATATTTTCCGGATCTGAAGCTAAGATGGTATCACGCAAAAATAAAAGAGTACTTCTTTCAGGTTCTTGGATTCTGTAGAAATACTCTTGTATAGGGTTCATTTTAATTCAGTTAAAAGGTTAGTCGAAGTTTTGAAGTTCAACAAGTTTGTGATACATTCCTCTTTTTGCGATCAGATCGTGGTGGGTTCCCTGTTCCACAATATCTCCTTTTTCCATCACTACAATCCAGTCTGCTTTCTGAATGGTTGAAAGGCGGTGGGCAATGACTAAAGACGTTCTGTTTTCCATCATTTTCTCCAGTGCATCCTGTACGAATCTTTCAGATTCCGTGTCCAGCGCAGAGGTTGCTTCATCCAGAATCATGATTGGCGGGTTTTTTAATACCGCTCTGGCAATAGAAACTCTTTGTTTCTGACCTCCGGAAAGTTTACCACCGTCATCTCCGATATTGGAATCATAACCTTCAGGAAGCCTTGTAATAAATGAGTCTGCATTGGCAATTTTTGCTGCAGCAATTACTTCTTCTCTGGTAGCATCAGGTTTACCCATCAGAATATTATTATAAACGGAATCATTGAACAATACAGATTCCTGGGTTACCATTCCCAATAGCTTACGGTATTCCTGTAATTTTAAATGCTTGATATCGGTTCCGTCAATCAGAATTTCTCCTTCCGAAACATCATAGAATCTGGCTAAAAGATTGGCAATCGTTGTTTTACCGCTTCCACTTTGCCCGACAAGAGCAACTGTTTTCCCTTTAGGGATAGAAAGTGAGAAGTTTTTAAGAATGGTATGATCTTTATCGTAGTAAAAGCCAATATTATTAAATTCGATGGAATGATTTAATGTTGAGATCGAAACAGGATTGGGTATTTCATCAATTTTTACGTCTGCATCAAGAATTTCCAATACTCTTTTCAATGAAGCTTCTCCTTTCTGTACATTGGAAATGGATGTAGATAAGCTTTTGGCCGGTGGTAAGATTTGGAAAAACATTCCCAAGAATACCAAAAACCCTGCAGGCGATAAACTTTGGTCTACAATAATCTGTTTTCCTCCATACCATGCAATGATTAAAAAGGTAATAGAACCTAGAAATTCACTCATTGGCGATGCTAATTCTTTCTTTTTTCCCAAGCTCATTGAGCTGGAAATCCATCTGTTCATGGACTGCATGAAGCGGTTATCCATGATCTTTTCAGCATTAAATATTTTAATAACCTTTGAAGATTTTAGTGTTTCGTCTACGATAGAAAAGATGGTTCCCAGCTCATGTTGTGCTTCATGGGAGTCTTTTTTTAGACTTTTTCCAATCAAAGCGATCATTGTTCCCATTACAGGCAATACCAATAATGAGAAAAGTGTCATTTCCGGACTCACAATAAATAAAGAAATCAAAGTGCTGATCAACATAAAAGGCGCGTTGATTAATTCAACTAAGCTTCCCAGAATATTTCCTTCCACTTCTCCTACGTCATTAGACATACGGGACATCATATCTCCTTTTCGGCTTTCTGTAAAAAAAGAAACGGGTAAAGTCAATATTTTCCTGTACATAGCTCCCCGTAAATCTTTAGTAACACCTACACGGTAATTGATCAATAAAAGTGAGCCTAAATACCTGAAAATATTTCTTAAGAGAAACATAAATGCTGTGATAATGCATAGCCAGGCAAGTACTTTTAGAGAGCCATATTCAGAAACTAATGACTGAATAAAATAATTGGAATAATCTTTTGCAAAAGAGAAAAAGTCAATAAGATCACCGGAATAAACAGGTGCAGTTTTATATTTCTCGGGTTTTATGGTGCCAAAAAGCATTCCCAAAACCGGTAGAATAGTCCCTAAGGAAGCAATCTGAAATACAGAGTACAGGATATTGAAAAATAAACTGCCGTAGATATATTTCTGATGCGGTCTCGCGAACTTTAAGATTTTTTTATACTCGTTCATTCAATGAAAAAATTGGATAGCAAAATTACGTAAAATTACAAGATAAGACGTTCTTAATCCTGTTTTACTTTATTGGATAAGTTTCAAAAAGTATCTTTTTGTTACAACCCAGCGCTATTCAGCTTTATTTTTTGAATAAATAAACCTTAGCATGGCTTAAGAACAGGAGATAAAAAGGTATTGCTATTTAGTAAAAAACTGCTGCAACAGCAATTTTTTATGATTTCACTTACAATTTAACCTGGTCATTGTACTTCGGAGCAAAATTTTTAGGACCCAGTTGATCCAGTGTTTTTCCAAAGTTATTGATGATCTGTGTCATGTTATCGAAGTCTACAATATTGATATCATCATTTTCATGGTGGTAATGAGATGCTTTTGTCATATCAACGGTAGAAAATGAATGGGCAATGATTTTCTTTTTTACAAAACTCACATTGTCTGAACGGTAGAACAACTGCTGTTTCGCATAAGGATCGGCATTAATTTTTAATCCGTTTACTGCATTTTTATTGAAAAGCTCGTCAAGATCTGAGAATCCGTCTCCTGTCATATATAATGCGTTTTTCCCCCATTGAGATTCTGTAGCTACCATTTCGAAATTGAAAAGAGCTGTCATCTTATTATAAATATGATCCAGATTTTTATCTGTGGAAATAGCTCGTGAGCCCAGCATTCCTTTTTCCTCTCCATTGAATGCCATAAATACCATGGAGAATTCCGGTTTTTTGTTTTTAAAATAATCGGCAATACCTACCAGAGTAGTGATTCCGCTGGCATCATCATCTGCTCCGTTATAAATATTGTCTCCGCTTTTATCACTGGTTCCGATATGATCAAAATGCCCTGAAAAACCAAGATACTGACCTGATTTTCCTTTTTTGATTCCGCAAACATTGTATACCGTCTTTCCGTTGTAGTCAAAAGGAACCAGATAAGATGTTCCGGTACAGTATTCCAGATTATTTTCTTTGAAAAGTTTAGCGATATAATTGGCAGCATTTTCATTTTCCTGAGTCCCGATTTCACGGCCTTTCATTTCATCTGAAGCGAGAGTGGAAAGAACTGTTTTTACTCTTTCTTTGGAAACCTCCTGTCCAAAGGTAAATATGGAGAATAGTGATAAAGTAAGATAGGTTAGCTTTTTCATTGTCTTTTGTTAAAATTATATGATATGTCGTGTTTTTAATCAAAAAGTTGCAATGAATTTACATAATTTAAATTAAGAATGGGATGACAAAATAAAAAAACAGCTCCTAAAAAGAAGCTGTTCTCACTCAAAAAATCGTTGTAAGGCTATCGAAGTCTGTCTACAGATTTTACGAGCCTCTCATCTTTACGGATGTAAACGTTTGCTATAAGCAGACAGATTACCGCAATCAATGGGAAAATCGGCTCAATACCCTTCTCAGGAATTTGAATTCCTCCGGATAAGTTTAGTAACCAGTACGCCAATACACCAATCAACAAAGCGTTTATAATGATGCTGATGGTATTCAGCAAAATTTGTCTTTTTCTGTTTTTGAAACTGAAAATACTTAATGCTCCGGTGATAACAAGTACCATACAGCCTATATTAAGTAAAGGAATACTGTCTGAAATGACAACATCCTGTCCTGTTATAAAAAGGAAAACTGCAGCTAAAACTGCTAATAAGGTCCATATGGTTTGTATTCTCTGTAGCATTGAATATTAAATTCTTGGCAAAAATAATATAAATTTTGCACAATTCAAAAATAAGTGTAGATTTGCATTATACAATGTACTTGAAAACCAAAGTCGCCGGACTTACTTTTCTTACTCACAATTAATTACATTTTTACATTAAATATGTTTAACATAGAAACGTTAAGGTCAAAATCCGTAACGGAACTGACTAAAATCTTAAAAGATTTGGGCGTTAAAGTTGCAAGAACCAGCAATGAAAATGACAAGATCTTTGCTATTCTTGACTTTCAGGCTTCTAACCCTAAAGTTGCAAAAGATTATTTCAACGCCACAGAAACCGCCAGTGTAAATACTGAAGAGGCTCCAGCAGAGAAACCTGCCAAAGCCCCGGCAAAAAAAGCTGCCCCGAAAAAAACAGCAGCCAGGCCAAAAGCAATTGCAAAAGTTCCGGTAGAAACTAAAACAGAGGAAATAACAGAAGAAAAGATACCTGTTTCTGAAGAAATAAAACCGGAAGAACCCAAAGCTGAAACCGCTGTAGCAACAGAAGAATCAGCAGCAAGCGCTCAGGCAAAAAAGAAAAGAAAAAGAGTTTCTACCAATACAGCTAACGCAGAAGTATCTCAGGAAAGAGTTGAAGCTCCAAAAAACACAGAACCTCAAGAGCCTGTTCAGGCTGAAGAAAAGCCTAACAACCCTCAACAACAGCAGGCTAGCAGACCTCCAAAAGGACACAACCATCCACAGAACAGTGGAAACCAACATAAAAATCAAAACCAACAGCACCAGCAGCATCAAAACCAAAATCAGAATCAAAACAGAAATTCTGAAAAAGGAGAGGAGCAGCACGACCATAAAAAAGAATTCAATTTCGATGGATTGGTAAGTATTGAAGGGGTTTTGGAGATCTTACCGGATAACTACGGGTTTTTACGTTCTTCAGATTTCAGTTATATATCTTCTCCTGATGATGTGTATGTTTCTACAGCTCAGATCAGGAATTACGGGTTAAAAACCGGAGATACCGTGAAAGGAATTGTAAGACTTCCAAAAGAAGGGGAGAAATACTTTTCATTGCTAAAGCCAACAGAAGTTAACGGACGTGACCTTGCATTTATCAAAGACCGTGTTGCTTTTGAATATCTTACTCCCCTTTTCCCGGAAGAGAAATTCAATTTAGCAGGAAGTAATTCTACCATTTCTACCAGAATTGTAGATTTATTTGCACCTATCGGAAAAGGTCAGAGAGCAATGATTGTTGCACAGCCTAAAACCGGTAAAACGATGTTGCTTAAAGATATAGCTAACTCTATTGCGGCAAACCACCCGGAAGTTTATATGATGGTTCTTCTGATTGATGAGCGTCCGGAAGAGGTTACTGATATGGAAAGAAGCGTAAATGCAGAAGTAATTGCCTCTACATTTGATGAAGCAGCAGAAAAACATGTAAAAGTAGCCAACCTTGTTCTTGCAAAAGCACAAAGAATGGTAGAATGCGGACATGATGTAGTGATTTTACTGGACTCTATTACAAGACTAGCAAGAGCTTACAATACCGTAACGCCTGCATCTGGTAAAGTACTTTCCGGTGGGGTAGATGCCAATGCTCTTCACAAGCCTAAAAGATTTTTCGGAGCGGCAAGAAAAATTGAAGGAGGAGGATCTCTTACCATCATTGCAACGGCATTAATTGATACAGGATCTAAAATGGATGAAGTTATCTTTGAAGAATTTAAAGGTACCGGTAATATGGAGCTTCAGCTAGACAGAAAAATTGCGAACAGAAGAATTTATCCTGCTATTGACCTTATTTCCTCCAGCACACGTAGAGATGATCTGCTTCTGGATGAAGTAACTTCCCAGAGAATGTGGATCTTCAGAAAATATCTTTCTGAAATGAATCCTGTAGAAGCAATGGAATTTGTAAATAAAAACATCAAAGGAACTCTCAATAATGAGGAATTCCTGATGTCTATGAATAAATAAATTTAATTTAATATTGTTAAATAGAAAGCACGGATCATTGGGTTCGTGCTTTTTATTAATATGATAAAAAAATTAAAACTTAATTCATTCTAAATCAATATATCAATGTTAAAGATTTATTAAAGTAATCCACAATCCTTGATAATACCTTAAATATTGGCTAATTTTGAATAATAACATTAAAAATAAAGATTATGTCATTTGAATTACCAAAACTAGGATATGCATACGATGCATTGGAACCAACGATCGATGCAAGAACTATGGAAATCCACCATACAAAACACCACCAGGCATATATTGACAATTTAAATAAAGCAGTTGAAGGAACTGAACTAGCAGGAAAAACTATTGAAGAAATCTGCCAGACAGGAACTGACAAGCCAGCAGTAAGAAATAACGGAGGAGGTCACTTTAACCACTCTTTATTCTGGGAAATTTTAACTCCCGGTGGAAGCAAAGAGCCTGTAGGAAATGTAAAGGCTGCTATCGAAAATTACGGAGGTTTTGATAAATTCAAAACTGATTTTTCTGAGGCTGCTAAAACAAGATTCGGTTCAGGATGGGCCTGGTTAGTAAAAAATACTGACGGTTCTGTATCTGTTTCTTCTACCCCTAACCAGGATAACCCATTAATGCCTGTAGCAGACGTTAAAGGAACTCCGGTTTTAGGATTAGACGTTTGGGAGCACGCTTACTATCTGAACTACCAAAACAGAAGACCTGACTATGTTTCTGCATTTTTCGATGTAGTAAACTGGGATAAAGTAGAGGAATTATTCAATAAATAATTTTCAGCTATTATAAAAATGAAAAGGTTCAGAATTACTCTGAACCTTTTTTATTGAGTATTATTTAAATTTACCTTATCGCATCGCTTCCGGATAATCCATTCAATCTTAGCTTATACTTCCAGTTTACATAGACAAAAACCTGATATAATTTATATTCAAACCTGATTCCGTAATTTTCCTTAGGATCATAATCTATTCCGGATTCTATAATATTTCTGTATCTGCCGGAATTATAATAACCATTCCATTCATTCACCAAAAACGTATTTTTTGTTTTCAGATAAGATTCTGAATACTGGCTGATGGGTTTTGCAACAGCACTCAGAAAATAGTCAAATTGGGTATCGATAACGGTAAGGTCCCATTCTCCGTCTTCATTTTTAGAGGGCTTCATTTCATGTTGCTCCTTATTTTTCTTTGGAGTTTCCTGAGAAAAACAGCTTAAAGGTATCAAGGCAATTATTACTAATAAAACAATATTTTTCATGACGTGACATTTATATAAAAAAAGCACTCCAATAAGAGTGCCTAACTTTTTTATGGTTCTTTCTGAAGAACTACAAATGCCGGGAAGTGATCACTGTAGCCTCCTGTAAACTGGTCTCCATTCCAGGATCTGAAAGGATATCCTTTATAATTCCCTTCTTTATTAACGAGGTAAGGCGGGGCAAAGATTTCTGCTTTGTAAACAGAATATTCTTTAGTTACCTGATCTGAAATTACGTTTTTAGAAACGATAATCTGGTCAAACAGGTTCGGGGCGTCCTGATAAGCCAAAGAAGCAACCCCTTTCTTATATAAAGGATACATCAGGTTAAGATAAGGAGTTTCCTCGCTTAAATCTTTTGGATTGGCCTGAGCTTTCAAATGGTTTTTTAAACTTGGGCTTACAGGGTCATCATTAAAGTCGCCCATTGCAAAAAGCTTTGTGGTGGGATCTGCTGCTCTTACACTGTCCATTTGTTTTTTTAATAACGCTGCGGCAGCATTTCTTTTAGGTAAAGAAATTGCTTCACCACCTCTTCTTGAAGGCCAGTGGTTCATGAAAAATGCTACTTTTTCATTATCTAAAAATCCTGTTACCACAAGAATATCTCTTGTATATTCTCTTCTTCCGCTATCACCGTAAATGACCAGTTCTTTTTTTAATGAATTGGTAGGAGTAAATCTTCTTTTCTGATAGATCAACGCCACATCAATTCCTCTGTAATCATAAGAATTGTAGTGGATAATTCCGTAATCATATTTCTTTAAAGCCGGCTCATTCACAAGATCCTGAATCACCTGTCTGTTTTCAACTTCAATAAGACCCACTACCGCGGGAGCTGTTTTGGTATATTGAGCTCCCATTTCAGAAATTACCTTAGCTTCGTTAGCCAGCTTTGCCTTATAAATTTTACTTCCGTAGTTCTTTGCACTTTTTGGAGTAAACTCTTCAGAACCACCTTGTTCTCTAACTACTTTTTTGCCAATTAAAGCTCCGTCACTCCATGGCCCGTCATATTTTTCAGCTTCCAGAAACTTAATAGAATCTATAGGAATACTTCTGTGGAAAGCGGGATTTTTAATGTCTTTGGTTCCGTCTATATAATCTGCTGAGCGAATAGTATCCCAAAGGTTTTCTACATTTAAGAAACCCACGGTTGCTACTTTTCTCAGTTTTCCTTGTTGTTGTGAGAATGCCACGATCGAAATAAACAGGGCAAACAAACTCGAAAATCTCTTCATCTCTTTAGAGTTTTTATTATTCTATTAATTACAAATTTACTTTTTTTTAACTCACTGCGTTTTAAATATTTGTAAATTTAAAAGCAGTAATTCGAATCTCTCTTTTATAATGATTCTTAAAAGATTGCAATGTTAAGAAAAAAATCCGTTAAAAAAGTTCCGGATTGCAAAATTTGATTAAATTTGTGCCCCCAACTTTTAAACTGTTGAAAATTAACAAGAAAAGTATTAAAAAAATAAATATACTCATGATTAAAAAATTATCATTGATCTCTTTATTTACCTTGCTGCCTGCATCATATTATTATGCGCAGACAACAGTGTTTGCGTATCTTAAGGATGCGGAAGGCAAGCCTGTTGAGCAGGCAAGTGTAGATTTAAAAGGAGCAGGAAATGATGCAAAGGCAGACAAAATCGGATATTTCCAATTTACGGATTTGATGCCCGGACATTATCAGATTATGGTTACAAAACCCAATTTTGAAACTAAAGTTTTTGAATTTGATGTAACCAGTGATGAGAAAAGAAAAGATCTTGGAGTAATTACTCTTTATTCTGCACTGAATGGTGCAGATCAGGGGTTAGCTATCATAGAAGATTCCGGAGAAAGCGACGGCGGTGGTGCACAGCAAACTGCAACCGTAGGACTACTACAGTCTTCTCAGGATGTTTTCAACAGAATGGCAAGTTTTGATTTGGGACCCTACTGGTTTCGCCCAAGAGGGATTGACAGCAGAACAGGTGAGAATATGATTAACGGGGTTTCTATGGCTGCTGCAGATAATGGAGATGTAGACTTCAGTACCTGGGGAGGATTGAACGAAATTACCCGTTACCCGGAAATTGCAGCTAACCATGCCCCTTCAGAATATGCTTTCGGAGGAACTACCGGAGTATTTTATAAGAATACAAGAGCCAGCGAGTATAGAAAAGGAAGTCAGTTAACCTACTCTCTGACCAACAGAAATTATACCAATAGATTATCCTACAGGTTTTCATCCGGAATGAATAAGAACGGATGGGCATTTACAGGAATGATTGCCAGAAGATGGGCACAGGAAGGGATCCAGGATGGTACCGCTTATGATGCATACAGTGGGTATCTTGGTATTGAAAAAAAATTCAGTGATAGTCATACCATGACTTTAAATGCCATTGGATCTAAATATGCAAGAAGTTCCTCAAGTCCAAGTACTCAGGAAGTATATGACTTCAGAGGAGTTCATTATAACTCTTATTGGGGATGGCAGAACGGAGATAAAAGAAATGAAAGAGTGAAAAGAGGATTCCAGCCGATGATCCAGTTGCAGGATTTCTGGAAAATCAATAAAAACTCTCAGCTATGGACATCTGTTTCTTACCAGTTCGGTAAAGAGTACAGTTCAAGACTGGACTGGTACAGAGCCAATAACCCTTCTCCAACCTATTACCGTAATCTGCCAAGCTATTGGTTAAACTATACAAATCCATCACCGGAACAGGCTGCCAATATCGGAATTACGAGAGACTGGTGGACCAATGACGATCAATCACACACACAGATCAACTGGGATAATCTTTATAATGCCAACCGAAATGTAGAATACAATGCATTATTGGGCGGAAGAAGAGCTGCTTATTATCTTGTAGATGATGTAAAAGACGATAAAGTATGGAATGTATCTACTCACTATACTTATAACTTCACGGATACTTCCCGTTTTATCTTAAACTTATCTTACCAGAATTACAGATCTGAACAGTACAGAGAAGTAAATGACCTTTTAGGTGCTGATTTTGCCCTGAATATGGATCCGTTTGCATCCAATACGAATGCAGGAAGCGTTTGGGGAAAATTTAATACGAGAGAAAGTGATACAGATGTTGCCAAAAGAGAAGGCGATAAAATCGGGTACAGCTATATTTTCAGAAGACAGGAATTCAAAATAAACCCTGCTTTCAAATTCTCTACAGGAAAATTTGATGTTTTTATTTCCGGATTATTCGGATATACAACAAATAGCAGAGAAGGATTATTCCAACATTATCTGTATGAGTCTTCTTATGGAAAAGGTGCAGACCAAAACTTCTGGAATGCAGGGGTGAAAGGTCAGGTTACCTATAAAATTAATGGTAGAAACTTCCTTGTTTATAACGGAGCTTACTTTTCACAGTCTCCTTTCTTAAATGATATTTATTTTAATACAAGAGTAAGTGGTGTTACAACGCCGGGAATCAAGAATGTTGTTGTTGATGCCAACGATCTGAGTTATGTAATCTCTACTCCGATTGTTAAACTTAGACTGACAGGTTACCTTGTTAATACTCAAAACGAAACAAGTGTACAAAGATATTTTGCACAGGGAGTTAAACTGACAAACCTTACTGAGAGTGGTGATCAGGCTCCGGTTCAGGATGGAGCTTTCATTACGCAGGTACTGGCAGGTGCAAATAAAAGAAATATGGGAATTGAGCTTGGCGCACAAGTAAAAGTAACTCCTACTTTAACAGCAAGTGGTTTATTAAGCTTAGGGCAATACACTTATACCAATAACCCTACCGTTTATTTTGCATCTGACGCTGTTGGAACATTCAGAGAGCTTGACGGGAACGGAAATATCGTATCAAGATCTTATACCAATATGGGCGAAGCAACACTTAAAAACTACAGACAGGGTGGAACGCCTCAGGAAGCATATACGCTAGGTCTTCGTTACAGCAGCCCTAAATACTGGTGGCTGGGAGCAACATGGAACTATTTCGGACATTCGTTCCTGGATCCGTCTCCGGTAACCAGAACCGCAAGATTCTATACCAATCCTAACACACCTGGAGTTCCTTATGATCAGGTAACTGATGAAGAACTTGCAAGAGTTCTTACACCTACAAAGCTTCCTTCAGCATTCTTCTTCAATGTCAATGCAGGGAAGTCCTGGCTGATTGGTAAGTATTATGTATTGGTGTCTGCATCGGTTAATAACATCCTTAATAACAGAAATTATATTACAGGAGGATTTGAACAGACCAGAAACGTTAACTATATTGATTACGCTAATGATTACGACAGCGGAAATATGGTATTCGCTCCAAAGTATTGGTATAATCAGGGCAGATCTTATTTTGTTAATCTTCAATTCAGATTCTAAAAAACTAAAATTAAAAATCGAAAACAATGAAAAATATATATTTTAAAGCGGCGATCTTTAGTGCTATTTCAATGCTGACATTCTCGTCTTGTGTAAAAACTGATGATTATGAATTACCGGAAATTAAATGTACCAACAAATTTGCAGCAGCTAATCACCCGTTAACTGATCTTGCTACCATTGCAAAAGCAAAACCAACTGAAGCTGATATCATTAAAGAAGATTACATTGTTGAAGCTTATGTTTCTTCAAGTGATGAATCAGGAAATATCTATAAAATGATGTTCCTTCAGGATAAACCTGAAAACCCAACGCAAGGGATTGAAATTGACATCGATGGTGGAAATCAGTATCTTGATTATCCTATTGGAGCTTTAGTAAGAATCAACCTGAAAGGATTGATCGTTCAGGGAGTTAATGGAAACATTAAAGTAGGTTCTTATGACCCTAACTATCCTATTGGAAGAATCAACCCTAATAAAGTTTCAAATTATATTGCAAGAGTTTGTGACGGACAAAAGGCTGTTGTAACTGCAATAAAGCCATTAGAGTTTAATTCTATCGCTGATGCTCTTAAAAATGGTGCTCACATCAATCAGCTCGTAAAAATTAAAAATGTTCAGTTCGAAGATCCTGAATTGACAAAAACTTTTGCTGATGAATCAGGAACAGGAGACCGTTATATCACTGATAAAAAGGCTGGTAGATTAGATCTTCGTTTCAGTAACTATGCAACTTTTGCGAAATCGCCGATCTCTCCTAAATATGCAAAAAGTGGTGATATCGTTCTTCTACTAAGCCGTTTTACCAGCTCAAGTAATGCAACGATTTTCACAGATCAGGCTTATATCAGAAATCTTGATGATATTAACTTCCCTAACGACAGATTCAATCCGGGTGAACCTGATGCTCCGTCTGCTTCTGCTGTAAACCTTTTCGCAGGTTCTGACTTTGAAAACTGGACATCTTTCTTATCAAGTGTAAATACTTTCGGTCTTAAGCCTTACGCTACACAAGGTGTTGGTCTTGGGTATAATGGTACAAATTCACTTCAGATCAAAGGTACTCCTACAGCTAACGATTATGTATTTACATCTGTGGCTACTACAGGAATCCCAGCGGTGCCAAAAAGAATTACAATGTATATCAAAGGTACTGCAACAGGGAAAAGTCTTTCTTTCAACGTATATAAAGCAGGTGGAGGCTTCTACGTATTCAACTTAGGAACATTCTCTACTGGTGCTACTTTAGGAGTAGAAAGTGCTAACTCTTACAACGGTTCTATCAATACAAATGGACAGTGGAGATTAGTTGAGCTTACCCTTACAGGTATTGCTGATATTAACACTACAGCCGGAAAAGATATGTTTGCTATCAAAACCGGGAATGGAGGAGTGTATGATCTTCAGATTGATAATATCAAAATTGAGTAATACATTAGGATAAAATATATTCTGATACACTTTATAAAAATCGGGCAGCTTGAAAAGCTGCCCGATCTTATTTTTAACGATAGAAAGTTGTTTAAATCAATTGCAATTTTATACTTTTATTTCTAAAAAGGAAAGTAAATCTAAAATGGAATATTTTATTTATGCATTAAACCATACCTACACAGATGAATCCCATACAGATACCAAATTTCTCGGGTTTTCCAATAGTATTGAAGATTTGGAGGAACTGAAAACCAAAGCAGTTATTCTATCCGGATTCAGAGATTATCCCGAATCATTTTTTACAGATTGTTATATTCTGGATAAGATACATTGGAATGAAGGATTTCAGGAGGTCATTGGGGAAATTGGACGTGACTATATTTTAAAAGGCGACGAGATAGATGACAACTGTATTTCAATAAAAGAGTTAGGTTTAAATACGGTTTTCAGTGTCAGTCATTATTATACCATACACAGCTTTCTGGATGACGAAAGATATGTCGGAGTATTTTCATCTTTAGAAAAAGCAGAAAAAGCTATTGAAGAACTGAAAAATAAGCCTGGATTTAAAGATCATCAGAATGATTTTAATATCAGTAAACTAGACCTTGCGACCCTTTTATGGAAGACTGGATTTTAATCCGCTAAGAAACAAAAACCACTGCTGATGCAGTGGTTTTTTATTTTCTTTTATTTAACCGTAATTGTTGGATCCCAGTAAAAGTAACCGTATAGAATCTGTTTGTTACTGTCATTCGGATCTAAAATGTAAAGTCCAAACTGTACATAGAAATTCTCTGTTCCTGTAGCTTTTACTTTAGAGTCGATACTTGCAAAAGTAATATCAGCGCTGGCAGCAGGAAGACCGTTTTGAGAATTCAAATTAGGTACCGCAGCCTGTCTTCTTTCAACAGAATTGTAGATAAAGCTGTTAAAAACCTGATCTCCGGACCAGTATTTAATATTGTAGATAATGACAGCATCATCAGAGTTTTGGTAGATTGAAGTTCCTCTGAAAGAAACGGTGTCTCCGGCTCTTGCACTGAAGTTCAGATCGGCTGTACCTTGCCCGGAAATAGCATTGGCATTCGAAACAATCATATGCTGGCTGTTATGATCAATTCCTGTAGGATTATTAGGATCTGTACTTGGGCTTTTATAAGTATTTCTTACATAATCCGTGTCTATAACGATCAGGACATCAATTTCCTGACTGGACGATTTTAGTTCTATATCTTCCATGATATTTAGTTTTGTCTGGTGTTTTCTTACTCATATGGCTTTTCAGATTCCGCCCCGTTATTTAAGTGATTCCGGCTTCACATTGTTGGTTGTAATTACAATACAAATGTACATGGGTGAAAGTGAAAATGTTAGAGTGAAAATGCTGAAATTTAAGATTAGGTATTTGTACTTAATTAGTCCCTTTTGTGTGATTATTTTTCGGAGAATAAAAATACCCTGAAAAGTTCAACTTTCCAGGGTACCCATTTTATAATGGTTAAATCTAATTTTCGTTTAAAAAGAGACCTCGTTTACTTCTTTTCCTCTTTGGAAGTTCATTGTTTTCTGGCTGCCTTTATAAGCAATGTTTACCAGATTGATCTGCTTAGGAAAAGCGCTTAAAAGGATCGTATTTTTAATCTTTAAGGTGCTGATGTCCGAAACGCCTCCGGCTTCAAAATACACCCATACAGTTTCTCCGCTGACCTGACTTCCTGTGAAGGTAATCGTTTTAGGAGACCCATTGACAAATACATCAAAATTATTGTTCACATATTTTTTTACCTCCGCTTCAAATCCTGCCGTATTAGGGTTTATTTTAATAGCATCAGAGATATGGCTTGTATTCATTTTTGTGGTAAACTTCAACGTCTTGCTTCCATCAATATAGTCAACTTTGGTCATTGAAGAGAAAAAGTCTGCATACATAAAACTCATTAACACAAAAAATGTTAAAATTCCTGATATATATAAAAGTTTTTTCATCTTAATTAATAGATTTACAATCATAGCTGTTTGTTATAAGTCACAAATAATATGCCAATTAAAAATTTACATTCACAGAATATTTATCATAGAAGGCTTTAATATGCGCTACAGCCTCGTCAGCAGTGTCTACCACACGATAAAGATCAAGATCATCTTCGGCAATCATTCCTTCTTTCAACAGCGTTGCCTTAAACCAATCCAGTAATCCTCTCCAGAATTCACTTCCCACCAAAACGATTGGGAATCTTCCAATCTTATTGGTTTGAATCAGGGTCATCGCTTCAGTCAGCTCATCCAATGTTCCAAATCCTCCGGGCATTACTACAAACCCCTGAGAGTATTTTACAAACATTACTTTTCTCACGAAAAAGTAATCAAAATTCATGGAATAGGATTTATTGATATAGGGATTAAAATGCTGTTCAAAAGGGAGATCAATATTAAGTCCTATAGATTTCCCTTTGGCATTGAATGCTCCTTTATTTCCTGCTTCCATGATACCCGGACCGCCTCCTGTAATAATTCCAAAACCTAGCTTGGTGATTTTTTCAGCAATATCGACTGCCATTTCATAGTATTTGTTCTCCGGCTTCAGTCGGGCAGAACCAAATATAGAAACACACGGGCCAATCTTAGCCAGTTTTTCATAACCATCTACAAATTCAGCCATGACCTTAAAGACCATCCAGCTGTCTTTGGTGATTGTTTCGTCCCAGGTTTTCTGTCTGAAACTGTTGTGCAGTTTTGTTTCGTTTATGTCAAGTTCTGGATTTACTAAACTTTCATCCCTGATTCCATCAATTTCCATTGTAAAATTTATTTAAAATGTTTTTCAGCCTCTATTACGGACGAAGGTCTTCCAACGTCAATAAGAATACTGTCGTGTACAAAACCATGTATATGTTCGGTCTGCATCAGATCCAGATATTCTTCCATAACAGAGAATTTGCCTGTTCTTTTTATTTTTTCAAAGATGATAGGATTGATACAATGAATTCCACTGAATGCAAGGGGTCTGAATCCTTTGTTGAATTCTGCAAGCCTTTGTTCTCCGGTTTGTACATTCAGCCAGCCTCTCAAAACCATATCATCATTGAAAAGGAGTTTTCTCGAACTTTCTCTGTCCGAAACCGCTAAAGTAGCAAAATCTTTTATCTTTTTGTGGTAGTCTACCAGTGCATTGATATTCAGGTCTGTTAGAATATCAGCGTTCATGATTAAAAAATCTTCTCCGTGATCAAGAAATTTTCTTGCAAATATCAAGCCGCCCCCTGTTTCCAGAAGTTCGTTGGTTTCATCAGAGATATCAATCTTACATCCGAAATTACTGTTTTTATTCAAAAAATCGACAATCTGATCTCCAAAATGGTGAATATTAATTACAAAATCAGTGATTCCGAAACTTTTCAGGTATTTGATATTTCTTTCCAGAAGCGGAACTTCATTTACCTTTGCCAATGCTTTCGGATGGTGATCTGTGAACGGTTTAAGTCTGGTTCCTTTTCCAGCTGCGAAGATTAAAGCTTTCATTTTTTATAATTGATAAATGGTAATTGATGAATGATAATACTTTTTATCATCAATAAATGACAATTAAATCATTTATCAATGATCACTTATCATTTATTGATTCAGTTGCGGCTGTTCATCGTGTTGAAGGGTCACGGTAGTTCCTTCAGGATATTTTTCTTTGATAAATTCTGCAATTTTTATAGCGGAATATACTGATCTGTGTTGCCCGCCTGTGCATCCGAAATTGATCTGAAGATGTTCAAAACCTCTTGCAAGGTAATCATCGATATTGATGGAAACAAGAGATTTTACCAGTTCTAAAAACTTTGGCATTTCCGTTTTTGTTTCCAGGTATTCCTGAACTCCTATGTCATTTCCGGTCTGGATTTTATATTCTTCAATTCTTCCCGGATTTAAAATTCCACGGCAGTCAAAAGCGAAACCTCCGCCATTTCCTGAGTGGTCTTTAGGTATTCCTCCTTTTTTGTATGAAAAACTGTGTATCTCGATGTTTAGCATATTTTTTATTTTTAAACCATTAAGGCTTATTTAGTGATGTTGAAGTGTTTTATTTCGTTTCTGTCAGTCTGAGCGGAGTCGAAGACTTAGTTATTTAATATTTCCTCAATTTTTTGTTTTGCCTTATCAGACGTTAACTGCTGAATTACTTTTTTAAGTTCGGGGTAATCCTTCATTGAGTCCCAGGAATTTGAAAACTGTATAATATTCTGGATCCCTTTTTCCAGGCTGCCCAGGAAATGTTGTTTCCTCTGAATCAGGCCCCGGAATCCGTAGGCTCCTAAAACCTGTAAAAATCTCATCATTTGAATAGGCATCACTGCATTTCTTAACTGAGTCTTTGTTTCAGGATTTTCAAAATGCTCAATATAAAAATCCAGCATTTCCTGTTTGAAATCTTCCGGGAAATTGGCTTTAGCCTGAAAAAGAAAAGATATGACATCATATAGTAAAGGTCCTTTCATGGCCGATTGATAATCGATGAAAGAGACTTCATGCTTTTCATTCACCATGATATTTCTTGCCTGGAAATCACGGATCATAATCCCTTTAGGTTCAATATTTTCAATAAAAGCTGCAATTCTTTTGAATTCTTTCAGAAGGGTAGATTTGTTGTATTCAAGTTCCAGAAAATCGGCAACGAAATTTTTAAAATAGTAAAGATCATGAATCACGGGAAGTTCATCATAACTTTCGTATTCAAAGGTTTTTGAAAAATCAATTTTTCCCTGTGTCTGCATCTGCATCTGGAAAAGCTTTTCTAAGGTTTGCTGTACCAAATGTCTTACAGTGGGAGACCGCTGCTCTTTGGTAATCACCTCAGAAAGAGTATGCTGTCCTAAAAATTCCTGGATGTACATTTTCCTGTCATCTGAAACAGCAAAAATGTAAGGAGTATTAAGATTTAGTTCTGAAAATACTTGGGAATAGTAAAGAAAACTTTCGTTTTCCGGGATATTTTCATTGTACGTGATAATGTATTTCCAGGTACCTGCAGTGGCCAGAAAATTTACCCTCGCAGAACCGCTTTGAGCTAATGTGACGAATTCAGAAGATTTTTGACCTAAATGGTTTTCAAAAAATCGTTTTGCGTTTTCAGAAGTCATAATATGAAAACAAATATACTAAATTAACATGAGTTGGAAATCATAGTTTAAAGAACCGATCGATTAGGGTTGAAGAGTATGATAATTGAGTTGTATAATTTTTTTTATTAAATGTTTTTATGAAAAATTTTCAGAATTGTGCCTCAATATTGTGAAATTTACTTTTTGGGTTTTAACTTTCTTTATTCAAATTCAGTATATTACAGTCTAATTTTTATCTTTGCACTATGCTGAAAGACTTTAAGCCTGTTTTAGGTATTTTATTGCGTTTTATTGTTATCTACCTGGTATTGCTTTTTGCCTATCAGTTCTACCTGAACAGCGGTAAAGACTCCGGGTTGGATGCTTTTTCAAGGATGATTGCCAATCAGGTAATGTCTCTCCAGAATGCGATAGGCTACCCTACAGAACTTTATAATGATGTAAAGAATGAGCAGGTTTGGTTTTATGTAAAACAGAATTATGTGACGAGAATGGTGGAAGGATGCAATGCCGTTTCTGTCATCATTTTATTTGTGTCTTTTGTTTTTGCCTTTTATAAAGGAGTGAAAACCTTTGTTTTTGTAGGAGCAGGATTAGTATTATTATACATTATAAATCTTTTGAGAATTGTAGGGTTAAATATCGTGATGTCCGACTATAAGGAATATGGTAAAATGTTTCATGATTTCATTTTCCCTGCTATTATTTATGGAGGCGTTGTTTTACTTTGGCTGATCTGGATTAAATTTTTTGCTTTAAAATATGAAAATTCTTAGCTGGGTGTTGGTTATCGCAGGAATCTGCGGTTTGATAGGAGTAAGAGTTCTGGAGGATACCCTTTTTTATGATCCTTTCCTAGGCTATTTTCATGAAGCGAATAAAAATATTGAATTCCCTGCCTTTGAATGGGGAAAACTGATTGCCGGACATGTGCTCAGGTTTATTTTAAATCTTTTTTTTTCCTGCCTGATTATTTACGGTTTATTTAAAAATAAAGACTGGACGATACAGGGAGTAGTGTTAATGATTGTTGTATTTTCCATTACATTTCCGATTTACCTTTACTGTATTCACAGCAAATTTGAAATAGGATATCTTTTTTCTTTTTATATGAGAAGATTTGTGATTCAGCCGTTGATTATACTCTTGATTGTTCCGATGTTCTATTATAGAAAACAGGTGATCAGTAAAGAAAGCTGAGAAATTAAAAGCGATTTGCTTATTCTCCTTCAATGATTGTATGTTTATCCACACTGGTAACATTTTCCGGAGTCCATTCTACACGTTTGATAAAATCTTTTTCGCGGACAGGACAATCTTTGATCTGACATACCGGACACGAAATAGGTTTACAGTCGTCCATATGAAAATTAAACTCAATAGTACGTTTAATATTTTCTGCAAGAAGAATAATGACTTTTTCCATTTCACCATGGGCATCGCGAAGATCATAATACCAGGGAAGCGTAATATGAGCATCAATATGAAGAGAAGATCCGAATTGCTGGATTTTCATATTATGTATATCAATCCATTCTACATGCCTGTTTTCCTCAAGGATTCTAATGACCTGATTGAGTATTTCAGGATCCTGTTCATCCATAATACCGCTTAAAGATTTTCGGACTATTTTATAGCCTACAAATATGATGTAAAGTCCAAAACTTAATGCTACTACGGAATCCAGCCAATAGATTTTAGTGAAATAAACAATGATTAAACTGGCCACTACTCCAAGGGTTGTAATAGTATCTGACTGAAGGTGTTTACCGGACGAAATAAGAACCAGAGAATTCTCTCTTTCTCCTTTTTTTATAGAGATATATCCCAGCAGATAATTAACAACTGCAGTGGCTGCAATAATCCATATCCCAAGATCAATTTTACTTAGCGTTTTTCCTACAATAAGACTATGGATTCCTTCATAAATGATCATCACGCCGGCAATAGCGATAAGTGCACCTTCAATACCGGAAGTCACGAACTCTACCTTTCCATGACCGTAAGGATGATCTTCATCTTTAGGTTTGGCGGCAAGGTGGAGAGAATATAATCCCATGAATGCACTGATAACATTAACGATACTTTCCATGGCATCGGAAAATACAGCATCAGAATTGGTAAGTTTCCAGGCAATAATCTTTCCGATAAAAAGAATAACTCCAAATACGGCAATAAGTTTCTGGAATCCTATTTTTTCTTTGTGGGTATTCATATAGAGTTTGATAAAAAAAAGAATCTCAATTTTGAGACTCTTTTTTATTTTGTTAGTTTATACTAAGTTGTTTGCTACAAGGTATTCTGCAATTTGTACAGCGTTTGTTGCTGCTCCTTTCCTCAGATTGTCTGCAACAATCCAGAGGTTGAGCGTTTTAGGCTGTGACAGATCTCTTCTGATTCTTCCAACGAAAACCTCGTCTTTTCCTTCAGAGTACAGCGGCATCGGGTAGTGGTTGTTTTTTACATCATCCATTACAATAACACCAGGAGTTTCAGATAAGATTTTTCTTACTTCATCCAGTTCGAATTCATTTTCAAATTCAATGTTTACACTTTCAGAATGCCCTCCCTGAACCGGAACTCTTACAGCAGTTGCTGTTAGGT
The DNA here is from genome assembly GCF_004916905.1 of Chryseobacterium candidae. Classification (GTDB taxonomy): domain Bacteria; phylum Bacteroidota; class Bacteroidia; order Flavobacteriales; family Weeksellaceae; genus Chryseobacterium; species Chryseobacterium candidae. The sequence continues at coordinate 281,269 of NZ_SDLV01000003.1, read as the reverse complement.
TGAAGGTATCATCTCCTAAAATCTTCTTAGGCTCCTTCATCAGTTTAATCTCTTCTTTGGTGTAATCATCATCAGCAAATACATCACAATGTGGTAATGCATTTTTGAAGATCTGATAAGGATATACTTTTTCAGTAGAATCATCTCCGCTTATTTCACCGTTTAACTGGTCTACAGCAGCTTTTCCTGTTCCTGTTACAGACTGGTAGGTAGAAACGATTACTCTTTTTAAATCATATTTTTTGTTCAAAGGTCCAAGAACCATTACCAATTGGATGGTAGAACAATTCGGATTTGCGATGATTTTATCTTCTTTTGTTAAAACATCAGCATTGATTTCAGGAACGACTAATTTTTTGTCAGGGTCCATTCTCCATGCAGAAGAATTATCAATGACTGTTGTTCCTGCTTCTGCAAACAGAGGAGCGAATTCAAGTGAAGTAGAACCTCCTGCAGAGAAGATTGCAATATCCGGTTTGGCAGCTATAGCGTCCTTCATGCTTACGATGGTAAATTCCTTCTGTTTATACTTCACCTTCTTGCCTACAGATCTTTCGGATGCTACCGGAATTAATTCTGTTACAGGGAAGTTTCTCTCCTCCAAAACTTTAAGCATAACTTGCCCAACCATTCCTGTTGAACCTACTACAGCTACTTTCATTGATTTAATTAAAATTTAAGATTAAACTATTTATAAATTATAACACATATAATTTTTTTATCTTTTTAAGCCCCGAAGACCCTTGTCCAAGGGAATGCGAATGCAAATAAACCTACTGCAATCAATCCCATAATTACTACTCCTAAAGAAATAGTATCATTTGATTTTACTTTTTTGTTGACAATGGTCATCAAAACGGCTGCAATAAGCATAGAGAATGGATGTTCAACATATTGGAATCTTAATGCTGCATTTTTCATTACTTCTCCCATGTTTAATCCTTTGCTGAAAGTGGTGATCAGCATAATGATTCCCAATAAAAACTGAACATGAAAGAAAATCATCGTGAAAAGAGTTGTCTTCTTCAAAAACTTGTTCACTTTTCCACTGAAACCGAACATGGTAGCTAAAAGTGCGATAACAAATAATGTTACCAAAAGAATTTCAAGATACCCGAATCCTTTGTGGGCATTAAGTAAAATGTTGTAAAAATCCATAATTCTATTTTTTTTGTACACAAAGATAACAAAAATCCCGGCTCAAAGCCGGGATTGATATTGAGAAAATCTAATATTGTGATTTTATTAGAAGTTGAATGATAAGGTTGCTGCCCAAGTAGTTCCGAATCCGAAATAAGCACGGTTACCCGTTGCAATACCATTATACATTCTACCAGCTTCTTCATAAGTTTTTCCTTTGTCAGGATCATTGTTTGCTGTAATTTTATCAGTTCCGAAAATACTTGTAGCAGAATCAGAAATATAAATTTTATCAAACAGGTTGTAAACGTTAGCTCCGATTGTGAAGTACTGAGCTTCGTTTTGTAATCTGATTTTGTAAGAGAACCCTACATCAAATAAGTTGAAATCAGGTAATTTCAATACTCCTCTGTCTTGAGCTGCAATATTGGTAAATGTTCCAGCGTCAATGGTAGAATAAAGTTTACCTACATATCTCCATGTTCCAAAGATGTTAAGATCTTTTACCGGTTTTACAGTAAGTCCTAATGATGCAGTCATCTGAGGGATACTGTTGTTACTTGAACCTCCTACTTTTACTTTATCTAAGTATAATTCGTTTCCTGCTGATCCAGCTAAAGTAACAGGGTTGTTGTTGTCATCAAAAGAAGCTACACTAGCATTTCCTTTGTAATAGTAATCTCCCCAAGAGAACATCCCTTGAATTTCTAAGAAACGGTTTGGTTTGTAAACTCCATCGAATTCTACTCCCTGGTGAACCTCAGTAATACCATTGATTTCAGAATAACCTGTAGTCGTTGTACCGTCTGCTAAATTGAAAGTCTGACCTGTTTTTCTTAACCATCTGTCTTTCCACTGTGTTCTGTATACGTTAACGTTTGCTGTGAATTTTGCAGATCTGAATCCATAACCAACTTCCGCAGAAGAAATCTTCTCGTTCGTTAGATAAGGGTTAATAAGCTGCTGGTTACTTGGGTAAACAGTATTAAGGAATGGTTGCTTGCTGTAATAACCTAAGTTAGCAAAAACGTTATGTTGCTCATTAATGTTATAGTTAGCACCCCCTTTAATATTATATCCGAAAATATTTTTAAATCCTGTTTTCGTGTTGATGGTTTGACCTCTTAATGTGCTTCCGTCTACTACATAGTTATCAATTCTCTGGTAACCTTGATTAGATACGGAACCTTGTAAGAATGCAGATAGATTATTTTTAGTATATTCTACTTGTGCAAATCCACTGTACCAAATAACCTCTCCATCATTGCTATATCCTACCTGATCTTCAGCTGGAGCTAATTTTCCTCCGAAAGGATTCCACGAAAGTTTTTTGTAATCATAAAGTGCGTTTACTATTCTAGGTGTAGCGATGTTTTTGTTAGCCGCATCTTTATATCCTTTAGCTCCGTAAAGGTCTGTAAGCACCTGATAATGGTAACCGTAGTAGTATCTGTCGTCAGTACCGATTGAGAAATTCCAGTTATCATTAACTTTATGTTGGAAGTTTGCTAAAATACCATACCAGTTGTGTGAATTGATACTTGATCGACGAACAATCGTGCTTCCTGCACCTGCAGTATTTAAATTAACCGCTGCGTTAGCTGCAAAAACAGCATCATAGTTAATGTGTCCTGAAGCATCTGTAAAGCTGGCATCATTGATACTTTTATTTCCTAGTCGTCCTAAGTCACCTGTTCCACCACCTCTACCGTTAGACATGTATAATACTGTACTTAATTTAGACTTTTCATTCATTGTCCAGTCCCAGTTTAACATCATCACCGGCTTAGAATAGTAGTTGGCTCTGTTTGCTAAAGCTACTTTATTTCCGTTGGCATCTGTGTAATAACCAAAATCTGAATTATATCTTCTATATGGAGTCCCGTCATGATCTGGGTTATAGTTAATATAGTTTTGGATAGTCGGTGCAAAAGTTCTTTGATCGTGCCACTGAGGTGCAGAAGTAATTGAGAACTGTAAGTTATGTTTTTTGTTGATTTCATAACCTAATGCAAAGAAATATGCATAAGATTCATAATCAGTATTTTCAATATAAGTACCTCCGGCTTGTCTGCTCATTAAGAATGATGCGGAAACACCATCCTTAGATTTTCCGGTATTATAAGCAAAAGATGTTTTTAAATAGTCATTGTTACCAACTCCTAATCTAATAACCCCACCTCTTTTCATGTCTGCAGACTTGGTAATGAAGTTCATTGTACCTCCTACAGAAGCAATCGCTAATTTAGATGATCCTAAACCTCTTTGAACCTGCAATGTACTTGTTACGTCAGATAATCCAGTCCAGTTTGAGAAATAAACAGTACCGCCCTCCATATCGTTTACAGGCATACCATTTACCATTACTGCAATGTTTCTAGACTCAAACCCACGCATAACAATTTGAGAGTCTCCGAAACCACCACCTCCTTTTGTAGCATATACAGAAGGTGTTGTGTTTAGTATTTCGACAAGTTCTTGGTTTCCTTGTCTTTCTAAAATCTGTGCAGCTTTAATAGTAGATACTGCAACAGGCGTTTTTCTATCTTTAGCGATATCTGTAACACCTCTTAAGATTACCTCCTCAATGTCCTTAGATTTAGTTTTCGTAGAATCCTGAACCTCCTGAGCGTAATAAACACTAGCTGTAGATAAAGTAATAACCGCAGTTAGTATTGATTTGTTGATTAATTTCATAATCGTTAGTAATAATTAGATTTAATTTTCTGCAAAATTCGCAAAATAAAATTTAACTATTATTAACTCAATGTTAATTTTTAATCAGTCTTAATAATGTTAATGTGTTAAAAATCAGTATTATGGCTAAAAATTGAATTTTTGTATGAAAAAAGTCATGTTATTGAATTTTTAACAAAGTGGGGGTGTTTTTGTTAAAAATTCAACGCTATTTCACTGCTTTGAGACTCAGATCTATATTCTCAGCAGAGTGTGTAAGGGCTCCTACAGAGATGTAGGTAACGCCTGTAGAGGCAATTTCTTTCAGCATATCGCGGGTAATTCCACCTGAAGCTTCAGATTCACAAGAACCGTTGATCATTTTTACAGCTTGCTTCATCGTTTTTACATCCATATTATCTAACATGATTCTGTCCACCTTTGCATTGATTGCTTCCTGTACCTCTTCAAGGTTTCTGGTTTCAACCTCTATTTTTAACTTTTTCTTATTCTTTTTAACGTAATCCTTTGCCATTGCCACAGCATTAGTAATGCTTCCGTTGTAATCAATATGATTGTCTTTCAGCATGATCATATCATAAAGACCATACCTGTGATTGGTTCCTCCGCCTATGGCAACCGCCCATTTTTCACACATTCTGAAGTTGGGAGTGGTTTTTCTTGTATCTAAAAGTTTAGTTTTTGTCCCCACCAATCTTGAATCCCAGTCATGAGTAAGGGTGGCAATCCCGCTCATTCTTTGCATACAGTTAAGAACAAATCTTTCTGTAGAAAGGATAGATCTTGCGCTTCCTGTGACCATAAGGGCCACATCTCCGAATTTACAGGGAGTTCCGTCTTTAATAAAAACTTCTACTTTCAGATTTTTATCAAAAGTGTTGAAAATAATTTCTGCCAGCTCCACACCTGCAAGAATACATTCCTGTTTTACCAAAAGCCTGGCGCTTTGTACAAGGTCCTGCGGAATAGTAGACAGCGTAGAGTGATCACCATCCTGAATATCTTCTTCAAGGGCGTTTTTAATGAATATCTTTAATGCTTTGTCAGTTACGTATGCTGGTCTTTTCATTGTGTGATTTCTGTTAGGCTAAATCTTTATTATAAAACGCTCCCTTATTTTCTGTCATTTCCATAGATTGGATAATAATAAGGTGGGCAACGGTTGTTAAGTTTCTTAATTCTGATAATTGTGGGGACAAAATAGAGTAGTGGTATATTTCATCTACGGCAGCGGCAATCTCCTGGTGTTTCTGAAGTGCCATATTCAGACGTCTGTTACTTCTTACAATACCTACCAGGTCGCTCATCATTTCCTGCAGCTGTTTTCTCAGATAGCTGACGATGACCATTTCGTCCATGATTTTCATTCCTTCTTCATTCCATTCCGGAACGGCTTTCAGATCATCAAAGTTGAAACTGTTTTCATTCAGGAGGTCTACAGTTTTCATAGCAGCATTATGTCCGAAAACCAAGCCTTCAAGCAACGAGTTGGACGCTAGTCTGTTGGCACCATGAAGTCCTGAGTTGGTACATTCTCCTACTGCGAAAAGATTTCTGATGGAAGACTGTCCGTCTCTGTCTACTTCAATCCCTCCCATGAGATAGTGGCAGGCTGGTACAACAGGAATCAGCTGAGTGAAAGGATCAATTCCTTCGTCTTTACATTTTTTATAAATATTCGGGAAATGTTCTAAGAATTTTTCATGGTTCATTTCCTTACAGTCTAAGCCGACGAATTCGTCTCCGGTGATTTTCATTTCAGCGTCGATGGCTCTTGCAACGATATCTCTGGATGCTAATTCTTCACGTTCATCGTATTTATGCATGAATTTTTCGCCTCTTTTGGTTCTTAATTTCGCTCCGTCTCCACGAACGGCCTCTGAAATTAAAAACAACATTCCATCCATTTTGCTGTACAAAGCTGTTGGATGAAACTGGTAATACTGCATATTGGAAACCTTTCCTTTGGCACGGGCAACGAAAGCAATTCCGTCTCCAGTTGCAATCGTGGGATTGGTTGTATTTTTATAAACATGTCCGGCACCTCCTGTGGCAACCAGCGTTATTTTAGAAGTGATTTTTTTGATGGTTTTGGATTTTTCATCCAGAATATAGGCACCATAACAGTGGATGTCGCCTTCATTAAGTTCTTTTCCCGGAACATGGTGCTGGGTAATGATGTCAATCACATAATGGTGGTCGAGGATTTCAATGTTCGGGCTGTTTTTGACTGTTTCCAATAAAGCCCTTTCAATCTCAAATCCTGTGATATCTTTATGATGGACGATTCTGTTTTCAGTATGGCCTCCTTCTCTGCCTAAAGCAAATTTGCCGTTCTTCATATCAAACTGTGCACCCCATTCTACAATTTCATTGAATCTCGCAGGAGCTTCTCTTACCACCATTTCTACGACATCACGTTTATTTTCTCCATCGCCGGCACGCATGGTGTCGTCAATATGTTTTTGGAAATTGTCATTCTGAAAATCTGTAACGACAGCAAGACCGCCTTGTGCATACTTGGTATTGCTTTCGTCTTCATCAGATTTGGTTACAATAATGATTTTGGCATCAGGGTGCTGTTCAGAAACTTTAATGGCATAGGAAAGTCCGGAAATACCGGAACCGATTACTAATACATCCGCTTTTATCATATGCTGGCTTTAGGTACAATCGTTTAAAATATTAAATAAATTTAAACAATTTTTCGTTTGGTTTTCTTACTTTTTTCATGTGCTGGAAATGATCTTCTTCAGAACGGAAACCTAAAGCGAGGGTAACAGTTACTTTTTCTGTTTCAGGCTCGATATTCAGAATTTCTTCTATAAGATCCTGGCGGAAACCTTCCATAGGACAGGAATCTATATTTTCAATAGCTGCGGCATACATAAGATTGGCCAATACTATATAAGACTGTTTTTCTGCCCAGTTGAAAATTTCATCATGTGTTTTCTGGTTGATATGCTGATTAATGCTGTTTCTGAAGGGGTCCAGTGTTTCCATAGGAGTTTCTCTTACTTCAGAAATATGATTAAAATAACCCCGGATATAGCTCTCTTCAATCACTTTCTTTGAAATAATGACAATAAGATGAGAACAGGTGGAAATCTGAGATGGATTATAGAAAGCCGGAATCAGCTTCTGCTTCATTTCCTCACTTTCAACAATCACAATTTTATAAGGCTGAAGTCCCAGCGAACTGGCAGACAGCTTTCCTGACTCAAGAATGTTGTGAAGGGTTTCCTGAGGAATAATCTGATGATTGAATTTTTTTACAGAATATCTTCTGCTTAAAGCTTCCAAATAATTCATAGGACAAATTTAAGAATTGAATATGAATAAAGTGTCTTTAAAATGAAATATCTCCTCCTTGTTTATACAAAAAATCACCCCGGCCTGCGGGGTGATTCTTTTGATGTGATGGAAAGTGTAATTATTCTCTGTTTTTTACAACAATCCAGCCTGAGAATTTTATAGGAGTACTGTTTTTATTATTTTCATTCCACGAAACCGAATACCAATAGTTTCCTGTAGGGACTTTTTTATGTCCATTGGTAGTTCCTGCCCATTTGTAGCCATTGGTTTTATCTGCTTTGAACATTTTATAACCATATCTGTCAAAGATGGCTATTTCCAGATTTTGTTTGTTAGCTAATGCAGAGTAATCAACAAAATCATTAATACCATCATCATTAGGAGTAATTATATTGATCAGGTTAGGGACTGTAATATTGATTTCCACAGGAACGCAATTATAGCCGTCTCTTACGTATACTTTAGCTTCTCCTCTCGCAATATTGGTAAATACATTGGAGTCCTGCCAGTTGATATTATCCATAGAATACTGATAAGGAGGAGTTCCGCCATTAGCATATATTGTTACCGTACTTCCTGAAATGTCAACCGTTGTAATAACCGGATTATCGGAAGGGTATACTGTTACTTTCTGTGTGGCGATACAATCTCCGGTTTTAAGTTTTACCCAGTAAGTGCCTACTCCTACATTTTTGATAGACTGAGTAGTAGCTCCTGTGCTCCATTCGTAGCTTTTGAAACCAGCTCCTGCATCTAAAGTAGTTGTGTTTTCTATACAAATCGTCTTGTCAAGCAAAGTTCTTGAATAAACAGGAGGGATAACAGTTAATGTAACTTTAGCAATAGAATAACATCCGTTTGCACTGAATACCTTAATATAAACTACTCCATTGGGAGCAATATATGCTGCCGGCGTAGAGATTGCATTAGTTCCACTGATGGCATCCGTCAACGATGGATAGTATTCTTTTGTAAGTCCACCCTGGGAAACTACAGCGCCTGTAAGATTAAAGGAAGCCATAGATGGATTGGTTTCAATAAAACAGGATTTGAGTTCAACATCATTGACAACCACTACGGGGTAAATATTCAGTGTAATTTTAGACGTACTTACACAGCCCTGAGGTGTGGTTACTTTTACATATATTGTTGCTGCTGCAGAGGCATAGGCGGAAGGATTGGTTATTGGGTTCGTGCCATTATTCAAATCGTACAGGGTGGGGTAGAATTCCTTGGTAACTCCGGCAACAGTTGTTACAGCTGCAGTATTGAGATCAAAAGTTGCTGTTCCTGCATTGTTGTTATTACATCCTGTAAGACTGGCATCTGTTGCTGCAAATGGAGTAGGGTTAAGCTGAATAATACCGTCGCCATTATCACAAAGAGTAGAAGTAGGATCCTTCACTACCACTTTGATGGTAGTATTTCCTGAATACTGGAAACTTGCAGGATTTGCGATAGGAGTAGAACTTCCCAATACATAATATGTGAAGATATAATTTCCCGGATTGTTTACAAATTGAGAATTATAAGAAGTAAGGTCTACTGTACCATTTCCGGTAGCGGGATTTGTACAAACGAACGGCGAGACTGTATTACTTAAAATAGGAACTTTATCTACGAAAACTTTTACTGCTTTAATAGAATGTCTCGCGCTGGCACCTCCTGTTGCTGCGGAGAAGCCAAAATATCCCTGTGACATTCCCACGGCACCTCCGGAAGGTGCAAAAGACTGATCTACGATAAGCACACCGTTTATTCTTACCTTGATGATCCAGTTTGTTGGGTTGGTAAGGTCTGTTTCTCCATTTACTTCAACGTGTCTGTAAGTATCTCCTACAAATGGGTTGGTAGCGATAAGGTCCGGAGAGTGGAAGGTACTTCCTGGAGTATTGTTGAATTCAATATTGTTACCTGTGGTATTATTAGTGCCATAAAGAATATGAACTTTGCTCATCTGGCCTTCAGTCGTATTGTTGAAGATATCAAAACCAACCATTAGCCCGGAAGCATTGGCTGGAATACCCAGCCCTCCTCCTGATACAAATCCTGTTGGCGGATTGGCAAGATACCAGAAGGTAAAACCATCTCCTTTTCCAAACTGTGTGGTTCCGTTTCCGTCAATTCTGAAATCGAATTCTACTTTCCATTTATCGCAATAGCTCAACGTAATAGGAGTGGATAATTTTACAGCCCCGTATCTGCTGGTTTGATCTGTGGTAAGTCTTACAAAATCTCCGCTTACGATAGCATCAGAGACAAGATCCCAGCCTGTTGTATTTACAGGGTTTCCGGTAAGCTGATACGTTTGTGAAAGAAACCTTCCCGGCAAGCATAATAAGATAGTCAGTAAAAAAATGAGTATATCTTTTTTCATAGTGGATGGATTATGATGTTATTGTTTTTTGGTATAAAATCGTTTTTTTTAATGTTTAAATTATAGTGAAAAAGAAATGTCTGGTCTCAATCTCTGATTGGGCAGATGCTGTTTTTAATACCGAAACTACCCCAAAAGAGGTAGTTTCTGATACTAAAATTTATTCTCTGTTTTTAACCAATACCCAGCCTGAGTATTTTGTTTCAGTATTGTCTTTATTGTTTTCGTTCCATGAAATGGTGTACCAGTACGTTCCTGTAAGAATTTTTTTACCGGAAGCAGTTCCGTCCCATGTGAAGTTTCTCATCTTTCCGGCTTCATACAATTTATTACCATATCTGTCGTAGACGATAAATATCAGATTTTTCTTGTAAGCCAGCGCTGAATAATCAATGACATCATTTACATTATCCCCGTTTGGAGTGATGGCATTAATCAGATTAGGAACGGTGATCTGAACTTCAACAGGGGTACAGTTATAGAAATCTTTTATATATACTCTTACTTCTCCTCTTGCTAACCCTGTGAATATATTGCCCTGCTGCCAATTAACTCCGTCCACAGAGTATTGATATGGAGGCGTTCCTCCTGCTGCATTTACAGTAATAGTGTTGTTGTCAATATCAATGCTGGAGATCACAGGATTTGCAGAGGCTTTTACATTGACAGTCTGTGTAGTGATGCAGTTGCCGGTTTTCAGTTTTACCCAATAAGTGCCAACCCCTACATCTTTAATAGATGAGGTAGTTGCTCCCGTACTCCATTCATAACCGTCAAATCCCGGTCCTGCATCCAAATCTGTTTTTTCTCCAATACAAATGGTTTTGTCTTTTAAAACAGAAGATGTTACAGGTGGTAATACCATAAGATTGATTTTAGCAATATTGAAGCATCCGTTAGCATCTGTTACTTTTGCATACACTACAGTACTTGTGGATAAATACTGAAGTGGATTCATGATTTCATTGATGCCGTCTAATGCATTAGCGATGGATGTGTAGTATTTTTTGGCTGTGCCGGTTCCTAAAGTAGTAACATCTGCGGTTGTCAAATTAAAAATAGCACTTGTGATATTATTTTCAATAAAACATGATCTTAGAGTGGCTTCCTTCACAGGAGTGTCGGGATAGAATGCCAATGTAATTTTTGCTGAACCTGTACATCCCTGAGGAGTGGTTACTTTTACATAAACAACTCCGGGGGCGGATATGTAATTGTTAGGATTTTGAATCTCATTCGTATCTGCATTGAGGTCTGCTAACGTTTTATAATATTTTTTACTAACCCCAGGAACATTTGTGACAGCTGCTGTATTCAGGTTGAAGGCTGCTGTTCCGGCTTTATTATTATTGCATACAGTAATCGTTTTATCTTCCGCTTTAAAAGGAGCAAGAACCAATAAAACTTTACCATCCGGGTTGTCGCAGAGCAAGCCTGCATTATCTTTAATAACAACTGTTACTGTTGAGTTGGCGTTAAACTGATAATTGGCGGGATTAGCAATGGGTGTAGAGCTTCCGAATGGATAATAAGTAAATGTATAATTGGAAGGGTTGCTTACAAATTGCGAATTGAAAGTAGTAAGGTTTACAGATCCGTATCCTGTAGCAGGATTAGGGCAGAATGACTGTGTTGCTGAATTCTGCAAAATAGGAACTTTATCCGTATAAATTTTTACATTTTTAATGGAATGTCTTGATCTTGCTCCCCCTGTAGACGCTGAAAAGCCAAAATAGCCTACAGTCATTGCGGCAGCTGTGCCTGAAGGTGCAAAAGACTGATTACAAATTACATTACCGTCTATTGTTATTTTTATAATCCAGCTGGTGGGAGCTGCAGGGTCTACCTGTGCTGTTACTTCCACATGTTTAAAAGTTGTTCCCTGAAAAGGTTGTGTAGTATTCAGATCCGGTGAATGGAAAGAACTTCCGGGTATATTGAAGAATTCAACGTTGTTGGTGTCAGTGGTATTTTGAACCTGTCCGTAAGCAACATGAACTTTACTCATGGTAGCTGTTGTGGTATTATTGTAAGTATCAAGCCCTACTACAAGTCCTACTGCATTCTGAGAAACACCAAGGCCGGAACCTAACACGCTGGCAACAGGCGGATTGGCAAGATACCAGAAGGCAATTCCATCTCCGTTGGAGGTTTGGTTGGAATCCATTCTGAAATCAAATTCTACTCTCCATTTGTCGCAATATTTTAGATTGATAGGATCATTCAGCCTTATGGAACCGGATTGGTTGTTGGTGTCCGGGGTTAGCTGAATAAAATCTGTATTTACCTGAGTAGGTGAAACCATTGTCCATCCAGTAGTGTTCACTGGATTTCCGATAAGCTGATAAGTCTGGGAAAAGGACTTCCCGGCTATACAGAGTAAAAAAACAGATAAATACAATAATAGATTTTTATTCATTTATAATGGGACTTAGATTAATATGTAAAGATATTAAATCCCAATTAAATAATATGTATTTAATGTTAATTTCGCTTAAATTTTAATAATATTTTAAAAAAATACTGCTTATTGTGATATAATGGTGAATATTATAGTAGCTAATACGTATTTGCATTAATTAAATTAAAATAAGGAATTGTTATCCAAACCCTCAAAATACGTATCAATTTCAAGATCCGGAGAGCTGGCTGCTGCAACGGCTAATTTGTCACAAAGCTCGTTTTCAAAGTGCCCGGCATGACCTTTTACCCAATGCATTGTTGGGTTGTGTTTGTTGTAGAGTTCAATGAATTTTTTCCAGAGATCAGGGTTCTTTACATTTTTCCATCCTCTTTTGATCCATCCCGCAATCCAGTTTTGGTTAATGGCATCGGATACGTATTTACTGTCTGTATATACATGGATGTCATTTTCTGTAGATTTCAGTTTTTCCAATGCGGTGATAACAGCCAGAAGTTCCATTCTGTTGTTGGTTGTTTTTCTAAAACCTTTGGAAAATGTTTTCTGATAATTTTTTTCAGGAACGCGCATAAGAATTCCATATCCGCCTTTTCCGGGGTTTCCGCTGCAAGCTCCGTCCGTATAAATTTCGATTCTCAAATCTGCTTTTTAAAAATTGATGTATTGACCGTACAATTAAACTGAATTGATTCTTTACCTAAAAAGGAAAGTCATCGTCATCATCAAAGTCATTCATTGATGAACCGGAAAGTTTTGAGCTGTCCGGAAGGTCAAATGCTGCTCCTGGCTGAATTGTTGTTTTGATCTTGTCGAAGCCGCTTGGTTCTCCGAAGTTGGAAGGATATCCGCCTCCGGCACCACCATCAAATGCAGCTTCAATATCACCGAATTTTGCAAAATGTTTTAAGAATGATAATCGGACATCTGCCGTAGCACCATTTCTGTGTTTTGCAATAATCAGTTCGGCCTGGTTTTCTGTAGAAGTTTCCTGGCCTTCCTCATCATTATCCCAAACGGTAATTTTGTAATACTCAGGTCTGAAGATGAAAGATACAATATCCGCATCCTGCTCAATTGCTCCGGATTCTCTCAGATCTGAAAGCTGAGGTCTTTTTCCGGGACGGGCTTCCACACTTCTTGAAAGCTGGGAAAGAGCAATTACCGGTACGTTAAGTTCTTTTGCAATCGCTTTTAATGAACGTGAAATCATGGAAATTTCCTGTTCACGATTTCCAACGCCTTTTCCACCGCCGCCGGCTGTCATCAGCTGAAGGTAGTCAACCATGATAAGTCTTACACCGTGCTGCATTACCAGTCTTCGGCATTTGGCACGGAAGTCGAATATGGAAAGGGAAGGGGTTTCGTCAATATATAAAGGAGCATTTTCCAGTTCAGATACATTGGAAAATAGTCTCTGCCATTCTTCATCGTCCAGAGTTCCTTTTCTTAGTTTCTCTGAAGAAATTCTTGTTTCAGAAGCAATCATTCTGGTGATCAGCTGTACTGATGCCATCTCGAGAGAGAATAAAGCCATAGGGATTTTGTGGCCTACTGCAATATTTCTTGCCATGGAAAGAAGGAAGGCAGTTTTACCCATTGCCGGACGGGCTGCAATAATAATGAGGTCAGAATTCTGCCATCCACCCGTTTCCTTATCTACATCTCTGAATCCTGAAGGAACTCCGGAAAGTCCCTGTTTGTCTTTTAAAGATTTAATTGTATCAATGGCTTGTTTTACCAATGAGTTGGCGGTATCGAATCCTTTTTTGATTGTTCCGTTGGTAATCTCGAAGAAAGACTGTTCTGCCTTATCCAGAAGTTCGAAAACATCTGTTGATTCTTTGTAGGAAGAATCAATAACATTAGCAGAAACATTAATAAGGCTTCTTAAAATGTATTTTTCAAGAATAACGCGTACGTGATATTCGATATGGGCAGATGAACTTACTCCCATGGTAAGGTCAATAATGTAATGATCGCCACCTGCCTGGCTCAGTTTGTCTTCTTTTTTTAACTCCTGAATAATCGTCATTAAGTCTACCGGGTGGTTGCCTTCATACAATTTCAGGATAGTAGAAAAGATGACCTGATGTCTGGGATCATAAAATACCTCCGGGGTAAGAAGGTCAATGGAGTGGTCAAGACCTTTTTTATCAATCAAAAAAGTTCCGATAACCAGTCTTTCAAAATCCACTGCATTGGGAGGCATTTTTCCATCCGCAATAGACAATTCTTTTGCAAAGTTTCCGTGTGTCAGGGATGATAATGTTTCTTTCTGCGCCATGGTGCAAAGATAGTTTATTTAAAAAAAAATAAAAAAATAGTATTCAACAAATTATTAGCAGTCTTTCGTAAAATGCTGTAAGCAGGAGGTTGCTATTGTTGATAAAAAAAATCACCTCAGTCTGAGGTGATTTTTCAACAAGATGAAGTAAAAACTTATTCTTTATTCTTTACCAATACCCATCCTGAATATTTGGTTTCGGTACTGTTTTTATTGTTTTCGTTCCAGGAGATCGTGTACCAGTAAGTTCCGGTTGGAATTTTCTTACCAAAAGCAGTTCCGTCCCAAGAGAAGTTATTGAATTTCTTCGCTTCATGAAGTTTGTTTCCATACCTGTCATATACAATGAAGATAAGGTTTTTCTTGTAGGCTAATGCAGAATAGTCAATAACATCATTTACGTTATCTCCGTTCGGAGTAATGGCGTTGATAAGATTAGGAACTGTCACGGTTACCTGGATAGGCGTACAGTTGTAAGTGTCTTTTACATATATTGTATTTTCTCCTCGGGGAAGGCCTGTGAAAACGTTGGAATCCTGCCAGTTAACACCGTCTACAGAAAATTTGTAAGGAGGAACGCCTCCTGTAGCTGTTACGGTGATATTGTTATTGGTAATTTCAATTCCTGAAACTACTGGCTGAAGGCTTGCGTGTACACGTACTTCCTGAAGTGTGAAACATTTTCCGGTCTGAAGTTTTACCCAATAAACCCCAACTCCTACGTTGCTGATAGATTGTGTTGTTTCACCAGTGCTCCATTCATAGCTTACAAATCCAGGTCCTGCATCCAAAGTTGTTTTGGCTTCAGCACAAATTGTTTTGTCTTTTAATACTGCTGATTTTACAGGAGGTAATACTATAAGCTCTATTTTGGCAATAGAATAACACTGTTTGTCATTATCTACTCTTGCATATACTGTTTTGCTTTCCGAAAGATAATTGAATGCTGCTGTTATAGGATTGGTCTGTGCTTTAGCATCCGCTACCGTTGTGTAATACTTAATAATAGTTCCGGTAGGTGTGGGAACAGCTACACCGATATCTGCTTTGGAAAGATCGAATGTTGAACGCATAACATCGTTGTCGATATAGCAGTTTTGGAGTACAGCATCTTTTAGCACAACAGCTGGATAGAATAATAGTCTGATGGTAGTAGTTGCAATACATCCGAAAGAAGAAATTACTTTTACATAGATTGTAGATTCGGCAGAAACATAGTTGGCGGGATCTGTAATTTCATTAATATCCGCATTCATATCCGCCGCCGTTGCATAATATTTAATCGTTGCTCCGGTTCCTCCAAATACATTGGCTGTTGTTAAATTATACTTTGCAGTACCAGCTCCGTTGTTGTTACAGGAGTATAGAGTTGCCGAATTGGCGGAGATCCCCACATTGATAAACTTGAATTTACCTGTTATAAAGCATCCATTGATAGGGTTGTTCGGATTGCTGGGATCCTGGTATACAATTCTGTAATAATATGTTGTGGTTCCGTCTACAGTAGTTACTGTAAGAGGGTTCTGTCCTGTAAGAGCATCGTTGGTGGTTTTGTGATAAGTAACCTTGAAGTTCGGGCTGTTACCATTAATAATAGCTGCAGATAATGTTGTAAAATCAAACTGGGTAGGCAACGCACAAACCATTACCTGATTAGGGTCATTAGGTGTAGCTCCCGGAATACCCGGCGCGATAAATGGGTTGGGGGAAAGAACGGGATCGTTAAATGCAGAACTTAAGCTTGCAGTTCCTGACCATTCTAAAGAAAAACCATTAACGGATCTACTGAAATTGTCAATAACCAGATAATAGGTCTGTCCCATTAATACATCCATGTAAGGACTCCATTTTCCATTGTTCATACTGGATGTAACACCGGGAGGATTGGTAGGAAATACTGCGGGCGGAGCAAGAGTAAGATCCAGACCTGTATCTCCTGCAGTACCACTATAGTTACATCTTATAGGCTGTATGAAAACGTGATCCGCATTCTGTAAGGAAGCACAGCCGTTTGCCGTTGGTCCGTAAACTGCAAAATCATAGTCATCACCCTGATCGTTTGGTTTTATTTTAAATGCCAGCGTTCCTGGTGTGGATACAGTGAAAGTATACCAAACTGTATATCTTTCATTGGTGCTGAGGCATCCTCCGTTTTGGTTAAGAATCTCTATAATATTCCCCGGGCCTGAAGGGGTGTATGAAATGTCAGAATTACCACAGATGGGAATTGCTGTGACACAGTCTGACTGTGAAAACACCATTTGTGTTATCAATAAAATAAAAAGAAGTAATATTTTTTTCATTGTTAAAACTTTTTTGTTAAACAAACTTGAAATCAATAAATTTTTATCATTCTTTGTAAAAGAAAAAGCCGCCAAAGCGGCTTTTTATATTATAAGGTGTTTTATTCTCTGTTTTTTACAACAATCCATCCTGAAAACTTGAAAGGAGTGTTCTTCTTGTCATTTTCGTTCCATGTTACAGAATACCAGTAAGTACCTGTAGGAATATTCTTGCCGGCAATTCTACCATCCCATTTGTAACCGTTGGATTTATCTCCCTGGTGGATTTTTGTTCCGTATCTGTCAAAGATACTTAAAATAAGGTTCTGTTTATCTGCCATAGCAGAATAATCTACTACATCATTCACGCCATCTCCGTTGGGAGTAATCATATTGATAAGGTTAGGAACTACTACGTTCACTTCAATAGGTTCGCAGTCATAAGCATCTTTTACATACACTTTGTAAGTTCCTCTTGCTACATTGGAGAATACATTAGACGGCTGCCATAAAATTTTATCCATAGAATACTGATAATCCGGAGTTCCTCCAATAACATTGATTGTTAATGTAGTGTTGTTAATATCGATGTTTGTTACTACCGGCTGTTCAGAAGGATAAACTGTTACCTTTTGAGTGGCAACACATTCTCCTGTTTTTAATTTTACCCAGTAAATACCTACACCTACATCTTTGATAGACTGTGTTGTAGCTCCTGTGCTCCATTCATAGCTTTTGAATCCGGGTCCCGCATCTAAAGTTGTAGTGTCTTCTATACAGATAATTTTGTCTTTCAATACATTAGATGTTACCGGGGCAATTACTGTTAAACCAATTTTCACTACTACATAACATCCTCTGGTGTCAGATACTCTTACGTATACCAAACCGCTTGGTGCAATATAATTAGCGTTTAAAATTTCATTGGTTCCATCAATTGCATCGGTCAGTGAAGGGAAGTATTTTTTAGTAATACCTGCCTGTGGAGTGATTACAGCAGCATTATCAAGGTTGAATAAAGCTGTGGAAGGATTTGCCTCAATAAAGCATGATCTTAATTCTGCATCTTTTGCAATGATTTGCGGGTAGAACTTAAGGGTAATTTCTGCAATATCACTACATCCGAAAACAGAGGTTACCTTTGCATATATTTTACCTTCTGCAGAAACAAACTGATAGATGTTGGTAATCTCATTAATTGAGTTATTCAGATCGTATAAAGTATGATAATATTTTTTAGTCGCGGTTGGATCAGCAAAAACAGCGGCAGTTGTTAGATCATAAGTTGCGGTACCTGCATTGTTATTATTACAGCTTGTTAGCGTTACATTGGTAGCCTTGATGGTGCCATCTTTAAATTTAAATTTACCCGTCTGTCTGCATTTATTAACAGGGCTGTTCGGGTTAGTAGGATCAGTATAATTGATGCTATAGAAATAAACGCCAACAGGAGTAACAGTTTGTGGGCCAACAAGAGGGTTGTTACCGGTTAAGGCATCATTTTGACTGGTGTGGTAGCTGATGCTGAAATTAGGGTTACCATTAAGAATTCCTGCTGATAACGATGCGAAATCAAAAGTCGCCGGATTTGAACATACCACTACTTCTCTTGGGTCAGTAGGATTAGCTCCTGGAATTCCCGGTGGAACGAATGGATAAGGCTGAATATTCGGATCAGTGAACGGAGATGATAAAGTAGCTGTACCACCCCATGATAATTTGAATCCGTTAGCTGTCTCTCTGTGGTTGTTTACAATAATATAGTAAGTCTGGCCAGGCAATACGTCAAGATATTTTACCCATTTGTCCCCTGTAGCGTCCTCACTAAGATCTGTAGCGGTCATATTAAGACCAGTGTTTCCACTTTGTCCGGAATATGAACAACGTATTGGAGCTCCCAGGTTTCCGCAAGATTTGTTTGGTCCGTATACTCCAAAGTCATAATCATCTCCCTGGTCGTTAGGGATGATTTCAAAGGTAAGAGTTCCACCTGTAGCAACGGTAAAAGAATACCATACGGAGAACTTTTCGTCAGAAGTTAAACATCCGCCGAGGTCTTCCGCAATGTCTCCATGGCCGTTGGGAGTATAGGATATATCAGTGTTGCCGCACACCGCCATTGCAGTGCCGCAATCTGATTGAGCAAATAAAATATGTGAAAATATGATTAAGAAAACAAGTAATGTTTTTTTCATGAGAATTAATTTTAAAAACAAATAGTAAAAGTGTTTAGTTACAAAAAATGCTGTTTTTTATCTGATATAAAGTAATGTTTCTCTAAACATTCGATGGATTTTTAAGTCTTTCATATCAAAAAAACTGATCGTCCCGATTTGATCAGGAGATCATGCATATTCTTACTGTTAATTTGTTCCGATCAGCTGTCTTCCCCAATTAGGTGAAGCGGATGAGGGGTCTGATGTTTCAAATTCTTTGGCTGCTTTTTTATAGAACTTTATAGCCTCCGTCTTGTTTCCTTGTTTTTCAGCTATTTCAGCCTTTAAAAAAGAAAGTCTGGGATTGTTCTTTAAAGTAGTTTCCGCTTTGGCCATAAAGCCTGTAGCTGTTTTTAATTCCTTTTGAGGGTCTGCAGCTGTTTTTATTCTTATTTTCTGAAAATGAATAAGAGCAAGGAGAATATTTACCTCCCCATTATTCTTTTCAGAAGCAAGGGCCTGCATGGCCAGTTTTCTTGCAGATTCATTAGGCTCTCCAAGAGGACTGTTCGGGCTGTTCTTTAAAAGGAAATTGGTCTTAAGATACAATGTTGCTGCAGCGTAGTAATTAGCCTGCCATTTTTCTGAAGTTTTAGCTTCTGAAAACTTAGAAAAAAGCATATTGTAGTCGTTTTCTGTTGTAGCATTATTGAGCTGCAAAACAGATTGTTGTAGGGTTTGATCTGAAAAAAATTGAGCATTTATCAGAGAACCTGTCATGAGAAAGCTCAAAATTAGTAAAAGTTTAGTCATAGGGGGATATTTTATGAAGCAAATATAAAAAATTATTAACGTTAAATTAAAGATTTTGAGATATATTTAACGAAAGTAATGTGTTGGTTTTAAATATTGTATTTTATTGTTTGGGTTAGATTATATGGAGATCGTAAAGATATTGGTGGTTTTGATAAATATTTGAGATTGAATTCTTTTATAAATTTTTAAAAAACAGGTATAAAATAAAAATCAGAATAGAAAACGTTCTATTCTGATTTTAAGTATTTCGGATTCTTGTTTTTTTGACGTCAGATTTTAAATGGTCTGATAAACAATAAATTAATATTGCATCTTTCTCAATTTAGGATTGGTACTTCCCACCAGCAGGGCAATTAAAACAGTCATACAGCCGCCAAATACCACAGAGCGCACAACACCAAGTAATTTGGCCATAAGTCCACTTTCAAACTGTCCCATTTCATTGCTGGACATGATGAAAATTGAATTCACACTCAGAACACGACCTCTGATGTGATCCGGTGTTTTTAACTGTACAATGGTACCTCGGATAACCACAGAAATTCCATCCAGCATTCCGCTCATCACCAGGAACATAAAAGACAGCCAATATAATTTTGATAAACCGAATCCAATGATACATAGCCCGAATCCTGTAACAACAGCAAGAAGTATTTTTCCCTGATTTTTTCGGAGAGGAACAATAGATAAAATAGTAATAATACACATGGAACCAATATCCGAAGCTGCATTCAGTAAGCCGAAACCTTCAGCTCCTGAATTCAGGATGTCTGTTGCAAATACGGGGATCATAGCTACTGCTCCGCCAAAAAGTACGGCAAACATATCAAGACATAAAGCACCCAGAATCTCCTTGGTTTTAAAAATATAAGAAATTCCTTCGCGCATGCTTTCTGCTACATTTACTGTTTCCTTTTTGTATTCTGAATACTGTTTGTGAAGCTGCCAGAAAAATAATGAAGCAACCAATATGAGTGCTAAAATAGCAACCAGTGTCCATTTTACACCGATAAATCCAATAAGAACACCTCCAATAGCATGTCCGCAAACAGAAGAAATCAGGAAAGTGGCCTGGTTCAGGGTTACGGCATTGGGAAGATTCTCTTTCTTTACGATTTTAGGTATCATGGAAGGAACAATGGGACCGATAAAGGCTCTTGCTATCCCGGTGAAAAAGATAACCCCATAAATATAATAGGTAATCTGATGACCTGTAAAGTGCATTTCCACATCCAGGAATGCAGGAATCAGCAGAAGTCCGATCAGAAAAATATAGGCATAATTACAAATAAGAAGCAGTCTCTTTTTTTCATTCATATCAATAACATGTCCGGCATACAGCGCACAGCTTACAGCAGGAATCACCTCTGAAAGTCCGATAAGGCCTATTGAAAAAGGATCTTTTGTTAATTGATACACCCACCATCCTAATAAAGTAGCGAGCATTCGGAAGGCTAAAACAATAAAAAATCTCCCGCTAAGAAGATTTCTGAACTCAACATTTTGTAATGTTTGTAACGGGGTAAAGGAAATCATGAACAAAAATAGCCCTAAAAATTTATTTAGGGCTATTCATATGACAATTTTTGAAAGATATATTAAATAAGTCTCAAAAGATAAAATCTATTTTAGTCAGCTCTGGAAGAACTTAATACGATGGCAGCAACACCTGCTGCTCCGATAATGGTAGCACCTGCCGCAATTCTTGCTTTTCTTCTGTCTTTTACGGCAGCTACATTTGCTTTAGGAATAATCACTTCTGTACTGTCTTTTTTACCGGCTGTACCTACAAGATTTTCGCCAACAACGTTTCTGAATAAGATCGTCTGCTTCGGAGAGCCGTCTCTCATTGTAACTTTGTATATTTTTCCGGCTTCAAGATTAGAGTAATTATTTTTTGAAATATCTTCGCTGTATTTTGTAGTAGCACAAGATGTAATAACAAATAAAGATGTTAGTAAAGATGATTTCAACAGTACAGATGCTTTCATTATTTTCTTTTAGTTTTTCAAATTTATAATTTTTTTTGAATATACGTTTTTGGAATTGAAAAAATATGATTAAATTTTATAAATTTCCAATAGATCTGCAATCTTTCTGTCATTAGCCAATCTTGGGGTCTTATTTTGCCCCCCTAATTTTCCCTGGGATTTTGCATATTCATGAAAGGCATTTTTTTTAAGTCTGGTGATTTGCAGTTTTTGTAAAATATTTCCCGAAATCAAATCATCATAGTAAGTATTCTTTGCCCGAAGCTGCAGATCCAGTTCATCCCTGAAAGTTTCGAAGTTTTCAGGTTCTTTTTCAAATTCTATCAGCCATTCGTGATAGGGAAGTCCTTCAGCCGGATTCACCTGCGGAGCGAGATGGAATTCCGTAATCTGTGCAGGATGTTTTTCAAGCGCAGCTTTCATTGCTTCTTCCACTTCAATAGCAATCACATGCTCACCAAATGCAGAGGTAAAATGTTTGGTTCTCCCGCTCACCAAAACCCTGTACGGATCTTTACTGATAAATCTTACAACATCTCCTATAGAATAAGCCCACAATCCGGAATTGGTCGTAAGAATCAATGCATAATCTTTATGAAGCTCAATTTCTTTTAACGTCAATCTTCTTGCTCCAGGCTTGCCATATTCTTCCAAAGGTATGAATTCGTAGAAAATTCCATGATTGGTCAATAGCAGCAGTCCTTCTTTGGTGTAATCATCCTGAAAAGCAAAAAAACCTTCAGAAGCAGGGAAAGTCTGAACAATGTCTACTTTGCCTCCCAATAACTCTTCCATTTTATCACGATAAGGTTCATAGTTGACTCCTCCTGTTACAATAAGCTGAAGATTTGGGAAAAGCTGTTTGATCTTTTTACCGTGTTTTTCTGTTAACTTTTCAAAATACATGATCAGCCATGGTGGAATTCCTGAGATGAGTGTCATGTTTTCATGTTCCGTTTCCTTTATGATTTTGTCTACTTTCGCTTCCCAGTCTTCCATAATATTGGTTTTCCAGCTTGGCAGACGGTTTTTCTGAAGGTAATTAGGAATATGATGCGCTACAATACCAGACAGTCTTCCTGTTTTTATTCCAAATACTTCTTCCAGTTCCGGGCTTCCCTGAAGGAAAATCATTTTTCCGTTTACAAAATCAGCGTTATTCTTTTTGCTGATATAATGAAATAATGCACTTTGGGCTCCGGCAATCTGAAATGGCATTCCTTCTTTGGAAATCGGAATGTACTTAGATCCGGAAGTCGTTCCCGAAGTTTTGGCAAAATATTCCGGAGTTTCCGTCCATAAAATATTGGACTGTCCCTTTTTTACCCTTTCAATATAAGGTTTCAGATCTTCATAATCGGCTACAGGAACTCTGTCCTGAAAATCCTTTACAGAATGAATGTTTTCAAAATCATGTTCCCGTCCAAAAAGTGTTTTTTGAGCTGTATTCACCAGAGAAATTAATAAGTCTTCCTGGTTTTTTTCAGCATTTTTTTTGAAATCCTCCGCTTTCTGAACATGTCTCTTTGCCCAAATCAGCGCTGCATTTTTCTTGAAGAAGTTTAACATGGGTCAAATTTATAAATAAGTAAAGAATCTTGAATCATTTTTTACGAAGCTTCACATAAAAAAACCGATGGAACGTGTTCCACCGGTTTTTCGAAATTTGATTATGAAAATAACAACTATATGTTAATGTTATGCTTATTTATTTTCTTTGTACCTTTTATCAGGAGTACCGTCTTTTTTCAGGTGTTTGTTTTCTTTATATCTCTTATCCGGAGTGCCGTCTTTTTTCATTTTGGCAGCCGGTTGTGCAGGCTTCACTGCTTTTGCATCCATTGCAGGTTTTGCAGCTTTCACTTCAGCTGGTTTCGCAGCTTTTGCTGTAGTTGCTTTTACAGGCGGATGTGCAGTAGCACCTGTAGCGGGAGCAGTCTGCTGAGCAGTGGCAAGTCCTAATCCCAGGATCAAAGACATTGCAGATAAGAATTTTTTCATAAGAATTATTGTTTGTTTTTTGTTAAATAAAGATATACAAAAAGCAGGCTACAAAAACAGTATTTTCAAACTTAACTAAAGTTTATTACAGCTTAAAAAAAAATTAAAACACTTCATTTACAATGAAAAAGCCCGTCTCCATTTCCGGAAACAGGCTTGCATAATATATAAATAGACATGGCTAGCGCGTACAGTTGGCTGTCCACGTTTTGCCATCTTTGACATACAGGATTTTTAGAACATTATTGTCAATTCTGATATAAGAGGTTGCTGTAGAACCAATCATCACCAGAGTATGATCTCCTTCCTGATTAAACTCTATTCCGTTAAGATTCGGAATGCTGTTGGAGAAAGCGAAATTATATTTGGTGCCGCTGGCGATCTTCGTTACAAATACACTTCCATTGTCTGTGCTGATATTGGTAGAGCCTCCATCATTATAAGAGACTTTTCCTTTGTAGGTTCCGGCGAAAAATTCATTGTTGACAGGGTCGTCATCTTTGCTGCACGACGAAAAAGATAATGCTGTGAATAATAACAGCATCATAACTCCTAAGATTTTAATTGCTTTTTTCATAATACTATTCTTAATGTTTGGTTAGGCTGGAAGTCCCAAACACTATGCCATGGGGAGAAAGTTGATTTTTTTTAACAGGTTATTAGATAAAATTGTAAAAAATTAAGATTTATGAAGATAAGTCCTTCATTTTAAACCTTCGGTCTTTCTGTTTTTCTGAGGAAGAGAAAAAATATCCGTACCTTTGTATACCATCAACGGTTTCGGAAAACTCCCGAAATCGCTTTTTTCGTTTATACCATTACTATTTATGCAGTTAAAATCCATCAATGAAAAGTTCCTTCCAGACCTTATGCAGAAAGAGTTTGGGAAAGAAATTTTTACCCAGTTAGAAAACAGTCAGCATATTGCTGTAAAAGGAAGCGCCGGATCTTCGGTTTCTATTTTTGTGGCTGAGCTTTTTTTGGCCCACAAGAAGAATATTCTTTATCTGGTAGATGATAAGGAAGATGCCTTGTATGCCAATACTGAGATGGAAGATCTTTTGGGCAAGGATAAGGTGCTGTATTTTCCGGCAACCCATCTTGAACCTTATCAGGTAGAAAAGACTCAGAATGCCAATCTGGTTTTAAGGACTGAGGTTCTTAATAAAATCAATTCCGGGAGATCTCCGAAAGTTATTGTGGCTTACGCCGGAGCTTTATCTGAAAAGGTTTTGAAAAAGGAAGATTTTAAAGCAATTTCCCATCATATTAAAGTAGGAGACCAGCTGGATTTTGATTTTGTGGATGAACTGCTTAATCATTATCATTTCCAGCAGGCTGATTTTGTTTCTGAACCGGGAGAATTTTCTGTGAGAGGAGGAATTGTGGATGTGTTTTCCTATTCACATGAAAAACCGTACAGAATTACGTTCTTCGGTAATGAAGTGGAAAGTATCAAAACCTTTGATATCGAAACACAGCTTTCGGTAGATAAAGTAAAGGATTTCCAGTTGGTTTCCAATATGAACTTTTCAGTAACGGGAACCAGGGTTTCTCTGTTGCAGCTATTGCCTACGGAAAGTTTTGTGGTTTCTAAAAACGGAATGGTAGGAATGCAGAAGATCCGGACGTTCTATGAAAGATCTTTGGAAAAATATGATACATTAAGTAAAGACATTGCCCACAGGACTCCGCAGGAGCTTTTTATTTCTGATCAGGAGTTTCTGTTTGACTATAAAAAATTCAAAACAATTGATTTTGGAGGAATGATCATTGAAGGACTGAAAGAAGTAGCTGAAGTAAAAATGGAGCAGCTTCCACAGCCTTCTTTTCATAAAAACTTCGAATTGTTGATTGAAGATATCGAAGAAAAACAGAACAGCGGATTTGATACCTGGATTTCCTTTTCAACAGAAAAACAGAAAGAAAGGCTGGAATCCATCTTTGAAGAGCTTCAACATGAGCTTCCATTTAAAAGTTTTAAGTCTGAACTTCATGAAGGATTTGTAGATAACGGACACAAGTTACTGGTTTACACGGATCATCAGATATTTGACCGTTACCAGAGATATAAAGCTAAAAATACCTTTGCAAAATCTGAACAACTCACCCTGAAAGACCTGATGTCTCTGAAAATAGGAGACTATATTGCCCATATTGATCATGGAATCGGGAAGTTTATGGGATTGGTGAAAGTGAATAATGACGGAAAGATCCAGGAATGTTTCAAACTTACCTATAAAAATGGAGATTTATTATATGTAAGTATTCACTCTCTGCATAAAATATCGAAATACAATGGACCGGATGGAAGAGAAATTGTTCTGAGTAAACTTGGGTCTCCAACATGGAAATCTTTAAAACAGAAGACAAAAGCGAAGGTTAAGCAGATTGCTTTTGACCTGATTCAACTGTATGCCCAGAGGAAAACGGCTAAAGGCTTTGCTTTTACTCCGGATTCCTACCTGCAGAACGAGCTGGAAGCCAGCTTTATTTATGAAGATACGCCGGATCAGGAAAAGGCTACCGTAGATGTAAAGAAAGATATGGAAGCTGATACGGTGATGGACAGGCTTGTCTGTGGTGACGTAGGTTTCGGTAAAACGGAAGTTGCGATCAGAGCTGCATTTAAAGCCGCTACAGATGGTAAGCAGGTTGCAGTATTGGTTCCAACCACTATTCTTGCCTTTCAGCATTACAGAAGTTTTAAAGAAAGACTTAAAGATTTTCCGGTGAATGTTGCGTATGTAAACCGATTCAGGACAGCTAAGCAGAAATCGGAGACTTTAGAGGCTTTAAAGAACGGAAAAGTAGATATCATTATAGGAACACATCAGTTGGTAAGCAGTTCAGTAAAATTTAAAGATCTTGGATTGCTGATTATTGATGAAGAACATAAATTCGGGGTTTCAGTAAAAGATAAACTGAAAACTTTGAAAAATAATGTGGATACACTTACCCTTACAGCGACTCCTATTCCGAGGACTTTACAGTTCTCATTAATGGCTGCAAGGGATTTATCCGTTATCAAAACACCGCCGCCAAACAGACAGCCTGTAGATACGCAATTAATAGGATTCAATGAAGAAACCCTTCGCGATGCCGTTTCTTATGAGCTTCAGAGAGATGGTCAGGTATACTTTATCAATAACAGAATTGAAAACCTGAAAGATATTGCAGGACTTATCCAGCGGCTGGTTCCTGATGCGAGAGTGATTACAGGGCATGGGCAAATGGAAGGGAAGCAGCTTGAAAAGAATGTTCTGGATTTTATGGAAGGGAAATATGATGTTCTTGTGTCCACTACCATTGTAGAAAGTGGAGTAGATGTTCCGAATGCCAATACTATTTTTATCAATGATGCACAAAGGTTTGGTATGGCGGATCTGCATCAGATGAGAGGAAGGGTAGGACGTAGTAACAGGAAAGCATTCTGTTATCTGATTACTCCACCTTATGATATGATGACTTCGGATGCCAGAAAACGTCTGGAAGCTATTGAACAGTTTTCAGATCTGGGAAGCGGTTTCCAGATTGCGATGAAAGACCTGGAAATCCGAGGTGCAGGAGATCTTCTGGGTGCTGAGCAGAGTGGGTTCATCAATGAGATGGGGTTTGAAACCTATCAGAAACTAATGCAGGAAGCACTGGAAGAACTAAAAGATGATGCAGATTTTGAAAACCTTTTTGAAAATGAAGAAGACAGGCAGAAGCTTTTTAAATCTGTGAAGGATGTCAATATTGATACTGATTTGGAATTGATGCTGCCGGACTCCTATATTTCCAATACAGAAGAAAGGTTGCTGCTCTATCAGAAAATTGCTGAAATTACTAATGAAGCAGGCCTTCATCAGTTTGAACTGGAACTGATTGACCGTTTTGGGGCACTGCCGAAAGAAGCTGTCAATCTCTTGAAGAGTGTTTCATTGAAGTGGCTTGCTGCTGACATCGGTTTTGAAAAGATAGTCATGAAAAACGGCGTATTTTTAGGGTACTTCCCGGGAAATCCTCAGGATAAGTTTTATCAGACAGATAGATTCCGGCATATTATTAGTTATCTGACCCGGAATCCGGCCGAAGCCCAGCTTAAAGAAAAATCAGGAAAAGAAGGTAATCAGTTGATGATGAGGAAAGAAAGAGTTAAAAATGTAGATGAAGTTAATCTATTGTTGAAAGCAATCATTAATCATGATTAAATTTTTGTTTCATTTATTGGAAGTAGCATTATAAAAATTACTAAAACGCATCAAAAACTTGATTTTTTATGCGTTTTTTTGTGATTATTATCATATTTTTCTTTTGTAGTATTCCCGTTAAAGAGAATTAAGCCTGTTTTCGAGGGCTTGTAATCACTTTGTAATGATAAAAAAAATCTTGTAAAACCCCATACAGCAAGGGGTTGAGGTGTGAGTACCTTTTTTTAATACATGAAAAGTAGAGTTATGTAGAAATAATTCTACTTTTGTGTGTGAATAATTCTATCTTCTAATGTGTTTATTTCTATAGGCTTATAGATTGGTGACTGAAATTTTTTCGACTTCGTTATGTAACTTTGCAGTCATTAATTATGAAAACAATTATACATTGCTGCGTAGCTGGATTTCTTTCATTCTACGCCAACGCTCAGGTGGGGATAGGTACTGCAAAGCCCAAATCTGTTCTTGATGTGAACGGAAAAACCACCTTAAGAAAAGAACTTAGAGTAGGCGGTACATCAACTCAGGCTGGAAATGCCGGGTTAAACGGCCAGGTTTTGGTTTCTCAGGGCGAAGGATTGCCGCCTGTGTGGAAATCTTTGAATGTTTCCTTTATGGAAGAGGGACAGTATAAGTTGATTAATTCTTATCTGTCATCAGATCAAACAGGTATTATATCACTTACCGCTGGTGTTGCCGGTGACGGTGTCTACACAAACCAAGTTGGAGATAATATTACTGATGTTACTAAAGGAAATTGGAAAAAGATAGACGGACTTGACAATACTTTTACCATCAAAAACGGAAAAAACAGACTTACCTATCAGTTCCAGACAGGAATTGAAATGAAAGCATCCTCATCTACTGCCGTACAAAGCGTACGATTTGCTTGTGGTGTTTTCAGAAACGGAGCATTGGTAGCGGTACGCCCGGATAGAATTGCTTCTAATAATAATAGTGGGAAAGCTGGCCTTCAGGACTATATCTTTACTCTTAATTATACAGAACAGAACGTCCCTGTAGGGGTTCACAATATTGAAATCGCGTGCAGAAAGATTGATACTTCAAGTTCTACTTCACAATTTGCTATCGGACGAAATGTAGAGTCTTCAAATGGCGCTTCCAGTGCATTTACGCTGGAATCTACCATGAAAATGGATGTTATAGAATACGTGAGCTATAAAAACAACTAATGATGAAAAAACTAATATCAACGCTGCTTCTTAGCATAAGCATTTTTGCAACGGCTCAGGTGGGAATAAAAACAGATACCCCAAACGCAAAACTTGATGTAAACGGAGATGTGAATTTCAGAAATAAAATTGCGGTCCTTAATGCTGCTGATAACTCAATATTTCAAGGAAACAATGATCAGATTCTTGTTTCTCAGGGTGAAGGCTTTCCTCCAATCTGGAAATCATTGCGTATTCCTGAATATGAACCCAATAAATTTTACCTGATCTATAACAACTCTTTTTCAGATAAAGTAGGAGTCACCTTTTCTTCTTCAGAAAACTCTTCAGTAAGCATGACTTCAAGAGGCGGAACCTTTACGAAGGGAAAGGACTATAGTACACTTACCAATTTTAAGAAAATAGACGGCCTTTCACAAACCATTACTGTTTTCAGTACTCAAAGCAAGGCTTACTTCCAGTTTGAAACTGTTGTACAGGCTGATTTTATGGCAGCAGGAAGTACAGATAACTCCATAGATTATGCATGTGGTATCTTTGTGGATAATAAGCTGGTGAACCTGAGACAGAGAAATCTAAAGGCAATTACTACTTCATATCCTTTTCTTACTCATACCCAGATCGGGATTGTAGAAAATCTTTCCCAGGGAAATCATACCGTTAGCGTTGCCTGTACGAGATTAGGATCTTATGGTGCTTCAGGAGCCGGAAATATCCTTTCTATAGGAACTAATGTGTATAGTAATATCAATAGTTTTATTTCACAATCTTCTCTTAAAGTAGACGTATATGAAGTTCCTGAAGTGTTTAATACGATTATAAATTAAAACGGATTATGAAAAAAATATTATTTGTAACTTCGCTTTTATCAGCTGTTGCAGCAAATGCTCAAGTGGGTATAAATACTCCTAATCCGACTAATATGCTGGATGTGAACGGAGATCTCAATATCAGAAAAGAATTAAGAACAGGAGGTACTGATGTCCTAAAAGGATCTGCCGGAACAGCAGGTGATATATTTCACAATAATACAGATTTAGGTGTAAATGACTGGAAATCAATTAAAATTGCAGATGGGCAGGGAAGTATGTCTGTGTTTTCCATTAATACCGTTTCAGACAAAACCGGAGTTAGTTTTACCGGTAGCAGCGGGGCTACCAATCCCTATAATGATGGGGAAGCCCTTACTGGAGGCTGGACAGTAATTCCTGGAACTGTGGATACATTCTCCGTGACCAATGGCACAAATAAGGCTACATTCTCATTTCAGACAACTGTTCAGAAAACGGGAACGAATTCTGCAAGTTTTGCCTGTGGTGTTTTTGTTGATAATGCCCTTAGAGCAGTAAGAACAGATGTATTATTGGGGGATAGTGGTGCTTATAAGATTTTTAATCTTAATGCAACCCTTACCAATCTTACTCCTAAAAACCAGTATTCTGTTAAAGTAGCCTGTATAAAAAGAGCCATTGCAGGAACAACCTTGGGAATAGGAAAAGCGGTTGATACTAATTTCCTCAACAGCGATATGTCACAGTCTGTTTTGACAACATCCATATTGCAACCTTATTAATTTTCATAATAATACAATAATCATAAATCTAAAAACGTTATGTTTTTAGATTTTTTTTGTTTATTAACTCTATTTCTTGTGAATTTATTCAGATAAAGTAAAGTGTATTATCGAAAATTGAATTATATTTGGACAAGCTAAAAAAATTCTATATGGTAAAAAACTATTTTTTTAAAATGTTTGCCGGTATTGCTTTTCTTGGGCTGCTGACAGCATGTAATACTACCTCAGATCCTACAGAATCTATCCCGAATCCGGATGACGGATCTCCTCCTAAAAAGATTTTAGCAAAGGTTACTGCCAATAATGTTTCCCAGGAAGAATATGTTACAACAGCTGTAACCGGAGATCTGCAGACTGCAGTGTCTAAAGATGAGTCTTTTGCCGGAAGTGCTTATTATACGGCAACGGTAACATACACGGATAAAAATATCACTAAAATTAAATATGTAAGTTCAGCAGCATCCAGCCTCACTTATGAATTTAATATTGTTCCGGATGCTATAGGTAAAAAGATTTATAATGCTACTTCTACAGCTACGGGAGCAACGCCGTCAGTTTCTGTTGTAAGTGATTATGCATTTACCTATGATCCGGTTACCAACAGGCTTACCAAAATTCTTGAGAAAAGAAAAGAAGGAGGAATAAGCGCTTATAACAGATTTATTAATTATTCTTTTGTGTATACGGGAGAAAATATAATTCAGGTCGTTTGTTCCAAAGGTCTGCTGGATATCAACGGAAACCCGAATATGAGTACGGCAGTAATAAGTAAGTATAGTTTCCAGAACTACGATACTCAGAAAAGCCCGTATTCTACATTGCCATCAGTATATTTCATCACCCGAAGTCTGATCAATCCGGCTCAGTTCTATAAAACATCTCCGAATAATCCCACTTCTATGTTCATAGAATTACCATCACCGGCTACTCCTGTTAATACTGCTCAAAGTTATTCTTATGATAATCAAGGGTATGTGGTGGTTGAGAAAAACCAGAATTTAACTTTTACCTATAAAAATTTATAGAAGAAATATAGTTATTAATCTTAGCAGAATATAAATAATAATACAATTTTTAGGCAAAAAAAAATTATATTTGTCAAAAAAATAATCAATTACAAGGAAATGAAGCAAATTTTCTATTTTATTTTACTAATCGCAGGTTTCTCCTCAGTACATTCCTGCAAGGACATGCTGGATGAGGATGGAAATCCTTTGTTGGATCTCAACAACACAGGAGGATTAAGCGGTCCCAGAGCATTATACAGAGAAATTACAGATAAAGATACGATCGCAGAATATCGCTACAGCGGACTTCTTGTGACTAAAGTAATAACAGACAGTGCTTCTATCACTGATATTATGTACAGTGGTGATAAAATCAGTCAGATTAATTTCAACGGTTTCCTGGATCTTGACGGAAACGGAAAGCTGGATAAAGACAGTGTATCCTATACTCAATTGTTTACTTATGCAAACAATAGCAAACTGCAGCTGATTTCTGAAAACCGTTCAACCTTCAGAAGAACACCGCCGTTAATACCTGGAGATCCTCCGGGACCACAGACGTTACTGAAAAAAGAGAAAACGGCTTATCAGGTTAAGTACAGTACTGCTACAGGAAAACTGGATTCAATAATTATGAGAAACGGTCCGGACGTTCCGGGAGCGCCGCTTAACTTCACAGATTATTCCAAAACTGCCTATACTTATGTAGGAGACAATGTATCTAAAGTGGTAAGACACTATGGAACAATGACAGGAGGAGCATTTGGTGCTGTTACCGGAAAATATAGCTACGAATACTATGCTTATGATGAGCAGGTAAGCCCATTCACATTGTTACCGCATGTATATAAAATTTCAAGATTATTATCTACAGTGATCAATGATAAAGAAAGTCTTATCTTGTCTCCAAACAACCCTAAGAGATGGTCGGTAACAGATCTTACACCGCCAATTCCGACACCGATAGTGAAGAGTACCAATTACGTTTATGATCCTCAGACTTACATGACAAAAGGATATGGCGTTAATTACATCTATAAACCACAATAGAAGAATTTTTTTAACAATATTCAAACTCAATCTTTCCTAAGATTGAGTTTTTTATTTTTTATACCTTAATTTTGCAAAAAATTTCTGATGAAATATTTAATTGTCGGGCTTGGTAACAAAGGCTCAGAATATGAAAATACACGGCATAACATAGGCTTTAAAGTAGCTGAGAAAATAGCGGAAACCCTTGAAGTATCATTCAATACATCGAATTTCGGATGGTTGGCAGAAGGAAAACATAAAGGAAGAAAAGTTTTTATCCTTAAGCCTGATACGTATATGAATCTTTCGGGAAATGCTGTGAAATACTGGATGCAGAAAGAAAACATTCCTTTGGAGAATGTGCTCATTGTTACCGATGACCTGGCTCTTCCTTTCGGGACTCTAAGACTGAAAGGAAAAGGATCTGATGCGGGTCATAACGGACTTAAAAATATCAATGAAGTATTGCAGACTCAAAACTACGCCAGGCTTCGCTTCGGGATCTCTGCAGACTTTGCTGCCGGTCGACAGGTAGATTATGTATTAGGAACCTGGAATGAAGAAGAAGCTGAAAAGCTTACCGAAAGAATTGAAACCTTTTCCAAAGCTGCTCTTTCTTTCGTTTTTGTCGGATTGAATAATACGATGTCTGCTTTTAACGGAAAATAATTTCGTTATAAAAAATTATTAATGAGATGAAAAAGTAGTTTTAAAAAGAAATTCATATAAAAAATGACTACCTCGTTTTTGAGGTAGTCATATTATTGTTTTCGAGAATAATCTCCATTCTTAAGATCTGTTTAATTTATCCAAAATCCTTAGGTATAAATTCTTCTAATTTAGAAATATCAATTTTCTCATTTTGCCAAAAGTGTTCAATTTTCATCAGTTTCTCTAAATCATTCCATAATATCATTCGGCCTAAGACATTTGAATAGTATTCAGCAATATCTATTCTTATTCTTTCAATTCCTAAATGATATTTTTTAATATCTGAATGAAGTGATTCATCAAATTGAAATAAGAGTTTGCAACAATATAAAACTTCTTTCTGTTTTAATGGGACAGTATTAAATACAATTGGTCTCAACCTATTAAGCAAAGATTTATTTTGAGGGATAAAATTGAAATTCTTAAAATCTGTTTGAGGTAAATTAAAAATATTAATAAGATATTGAGCGATTTGAGAAGGTGCTATAATATTTTTAAAATAATCCTGAAGCTCATCCCAAGTAGTCCACTTGCTTCTGTCAAGTGAAAGATCAACTAATCTTAAATAAGCATATAAAAACAATAATTGTGAATAGTCTAATTGAACATTTTTCATAGTATAATTTAGTCAGCTTATTAAATTTGCATATATTCTATGGCTATTTTTAAAAAAAACCTATTGCGTGTTTTTAGAACGCAATAGGTAATGAGTTATTAAACTAATATTTATAAGTTTTTATCATATATAATGGAGATCGGGTTTCCCAAAGGACTCTCCCATTATTTGAAGCGTATTTTTTGCCATTTCTCTTACTTTATTCCACTCTGAATTTGAAAAGTCATCCAAATCAATATTTCTTAAACACCATTGTACTTTATTATTCAAACGTAAAATTGATGCTATTGAAGCATTGGAAAATTTATTACTTTCTATAAGAGGAGGTAATAATAAAAAAGCATTTTCAAAAGTTGATGTAACGTCATCTGGGACATCTGCAAAATCGGGTAAGTATTTCTCCTGTTCCTCTAACGAGGATGCTAATAATTTTAAACTTTCTACAATTTTTTTATATTGATTTTTCATATTTATGGATTTAAGGGTATTCTAAAGGTTCCATTTCCTGATGATACTTTCCAATATGGCATACCATTGAAATGTCTTGGGGTACCTGGATGATATTGTATCATTCTTCCTGTAAAATCATTACCTGTCTGATTCATTTCACGAAGTACCCAACCATTTGCTCGAGTACTTCGTCTCATAACATCATTAACCCAATTCTTTGAATTACCTAAAATACTACGTACATATCCATAGGATTTTCCATCTAAAAGATTAGGGTTAGCCATAACATCATCAACACTTTCTAAAACTGTGCCAACTTTGCGTAATGAAGTGGTTGTCTTTGATGCTCCTTCATTACTTGCATAATTTCCTTTGAATATTTTTTGTGGCCCTTCCTCATAAACTTTTACTGGTTGTTCGTTAACAAACTTTGTCCCTACATATTGATCAGTACTGACACCAATATCCCCAATTTCTATAGGGGTAGTTTTCACAGGAGTTGCTCCTACTGTGGTAGTTTTTGGTGTATTGTTAAATGTCCATGCACTTCTACCTTCAGCAATGGGAGCTCCTTTTAAGATTGTTCCTTGCGGGGCGCCAATTTGAGCTGCCTTTGCGTTTTGGGCAAGCTGACCTATAGTTCCGGCAATAGCACCAGCCGCACCTCCTATAGCGGCACCTGATAAGCCACCCATTACCGTTCCCTCTATCACATCTTCTCCAAACATTACGGCAGTGGCAAATCCGTTAATAGCTCCTGCAATTGCTCCTCCAGAAGCACCCGCGATCGCTCCTCCCAGCAGACCACCCTGGATTCCATAGGCGCCTGCGGCGGCAAGGGATGCAGAACCAACAGCTGCTCCAACACCTCCGGTGAATGCCCCTACAGCAGCTCCCATCGCAATTTTTCCCCAGGTCGCTCCCCAGTTCCATTTTACTGGATTCCATGAACCATTCGCTTTTACTCCTGTTAAATAGCCGCCTATTACTGCTCCTACAACAATCCATGCAAATTCTCCATTTGGATCAGTGTAGATTAGCGGATTATTCATCACATACCCATACCTGTTATAGATCTGAGTATTGAATGGGTCCTGGATATTTTCATCCGCATTCAGGAACCTTCTGAGAAGCGGATCATAGAGCCTTCCATTCATGTGGATGATGCCTACTTCCATAAAATGCTCGTGACCGGTATAGCCTCTGTCTATCAGAAGTGGTGTTCCCCACGCTTCTAAAGTTTCTTCAATGTTGGCTTTACCAACAGCTATTATACTGGTCCCAATCTGTAAGTGGGTAAAGTTTCCCCAAGCATCATAGTGGCGTTTTTCGAATAGATAACCTTCTTCTCCACTGATGGCCAAGATACTTCCAAGATAGTCCTTATGCAAGAATTTAAATGATCCGGTAAGCTCATCAAAACTCTTCAAAAATACAATATTACTTTCATATGGACTGCCTTCAATATAAATGATATGTTTTTCTTCTCCGGTAAGATTATTTTTTACCACTTCAAAGCTTCCTTCCTCACTATACAACCGGGTAAATTTCCCACTGTCATCTGCATTAAAGTTTCCTCCATAGGTAACTCTTTGTCTCATCCCGGTTAATCCATACTCAAATGCAACGTCACCTCTTTCTCCGTTAATGAAAACCGGATCGTTGTTCTCATTGTAAAGAACATGCTGAATCAAATCCTGATTATAATTTGCTATTCCGTTGTTATTAAGGGTCATACTGGTGGCCTGATAAATCTTGCCTGCATTTTCATACTTGATAGTTCCTACCTGATCATTTTCCAATATTCTACCCTTAGCATCATAAATATTCCTGTTTGCAGCTGGCTTAATACCAGTAATAGGATCCGTCCAGTTGACCAAGCGGTTGTTGTCGTCATAATCAAAATATTCTGTATAAGGAGTGACTCCCGATTTTCTGCTTTTAAGCTCATTCTTAATCGCGTCAAATGAATACGAGATTTTAAGGATATTTGGCTGAACCGCGGAAGAATGATTAACATTCGTCAAAAACCCATTAGAGTCATATTCATTATTAATGTCAGCTGCTCCCAGCTTAGCCTTTACCAGCAATCCTTTTGCATTGGTTTCTTTCAGCTCCCATAAAACTTTGCCTGAAGTTTTTTCCTTAACCTGAGAAAGCTCACCATTCCAGGCACTGTACACATTTTCGATAGAAGCAGCTGTTGTTCCCACAGAAGTATGTATTTCTTTTTCATAAGAGCTTATTCTTCCCTTGTTATCATAGACAACATTCTTGTGTGAAAAGTAGGCTTCAGGAGTTTCCTGAAAAGAAGCTATTGTCCGTCCTTGCGGATCATAATTTATGGTATACGAATATTTTTTTCCATTGGAGGTTCCTTCTTTTACAGTAAGTCTTCCCTTATTGTTATAGGAGAAATTTATCGCTTTATCAGTTTCGCTTCCAGTGGTAGACTTTTCATTCTGTAGGATAAGCTGCCCAAGACTGTTGTATTGAAACCTTTTTTCACCTTTTGGGCTTATTACTCTTGACAAAGCCCCCATATAACCAAGATATTGGTATTCATATACACCGGTTGAAGGATCTTCTACCCGTATTTTATTGCCCCAGTCATCGTATAGGGTAGTCACAATATGCTCCGCATATTTTGCCTGGATTTGCTGACCTGCTGCATTATAAGAAAATTGTACTGTTCCGCCTTTATCGGTGGATGATAGGACATTTCCTAAAGCATCAAGTGTCCGGGAAGTTGTCCTGCCGATAGTTTTTGTGGTAAACTTTCACACTTCTAATATACGTTTCCGTAACATTACAGTGCCTTAATTTGTTTTTTTACGATAAGATTTTCAAGTTACATTCATTTTTTATTTTGAGATGTTGGTTTTTAGTTTACTCAATAACAAAACCATAGCTTTATAACGACAAATCATGTCGTATTTTTTCTTTAAAAAGAAACTGCAATATTATAATTAATTTTCAATAATTAAAACTAAATCTCTTTGAAATGAAATATGTTGCTATTTAAGCCAGTTTATTGACAAGCCGGGTTTATAATTATCTTATTTTATGATGATATATAATAAAACATAAATGCCATCGGATTCCGATGGCATTTTTCTGTAAATTATAATTGAAATGTAAGAGTTTTACTTCTTATAACCAGGTTACTACACCTGTTTCCACGTCATAGTTTGCTCCCACGATTTTAATTTTACCCTCAGCTTCGAGATTTTTAAGTGTTGAGCTTTGCTTACGGATATCTTCAATCGCACTTTTTACATTTTGATGATTAAGCCTTTCAAGAAGCAAGCTGTTGTTAGATGAACGCTCTTCATTCTCTTCAATAATGTCATTGATAATAGGATTGAAGTGGTTGATAAGGTGGTTCAGGTTGTCCATTCCCATGCCTTCAATTTTTGCAGCATCAAGACCTCCTTTCAAAGCTCCGCACTTGGTGTGTCCTAAAACTACAATAAGTTTAGAACCTGCAACATTACAGCCAAATTCCATAGATCCCAGAATGTCCTGATTCACAAAGTTACCGGCAATTCTGATACTGAATACATCTCCCAATCCCTGGTCAAAGATAAGCTCTGCAGAGGTACGGCTGTCTATACAGCTTAAAACTACTGCAAAAGGCCACTGTCCCTCACGGGTTGCATTCACTTGTTCAAGAAGGTCTCTGTTTGCTTTAAGATTGTTTACAAATCTCTGGTTTCCTTCTTTTAAGAATTCCAATGCTTTCTCAGGAGTAATAGTAGACTGGGTTTCGTATGTATGTGCTTTCATATTTTTATTATTTTCGAATTTAAAGTTAAAAAAATTAATTAATTATTGGGATTACATGGCTCTTTTGTGAGTCACCAGAATATGGGAATCCTCACTTCTTTCGTAATCTCTGTATGAAGTTTTAAAGCCTATAAGCTCTACAGTAATGTCTTGTTCCTTTGCACGGATATTGGCGAAATCCTGAATCATTTCCAATACATCGGTTGCAATGTAGGAAGTGCTCCTTGCATCAATGATCACTGTAGAGTTTGGTTTTATGTTTTTAAGTGTTTTTTTGATGGCTGCCTTATTTAAAAATGATACTTCTTCAGCAAGCTTGATATTGATTCCATCAGCATCATCCAACCTTTCTCTGCTTAAATAATAAGCTCTTTTCATATTTCCCTGAAGAATATAGAAAACGGAGATGGCAAGACCAATTCCTACTCCTTTTAACAGGTCTGTTGCCACTACAGCTACAACGGTTGCCACAAACGGAATAAACTGATATTTTCCTAAGTGCCAGAAATGTTTGAACGTAGCCGGCTTTGCCAGTTTATATCCTACTAAAATTAATACCGCAGCCAGTGTAGCTAATGGAATTAGATTTAAAACAACAGGAATAGAAAGTACGCAAATCAATAAGAATACACCATGAATAATAGTTGACATTTTAGAGGTTGCTCCCGCATTGGCATTCGCAGAACTTCTTACCACAACGGAAGTCATTGGAAGTCCGCCAATAAAAGAACTGATAAGGTTTCCGATTCCCTGGGCCTTAAGCTCAAGATTGGTATCTGTAATTCTTCTTTGTCTGTCCAGCCGGTCGGAAGCTTCAATACAAAGTAAAGTCTCAATAGATGCCACAATAGCAATTGTTGCTCCTACGATCCATACCTTTGGATTCGTGAAACCATTAAAGTCTGGAGTGGTGATCAGATTTTTAAAATCATCAAAAGACTGTGGAACCGGTAAAGAAACCAAATGCTGGGTTTCGATAGCCAGAGAACTTCCGGACATCTTAAAGAGCTGATTTAAAAGAATACTTGCAATTACAGCAACCAATGCTCCCGGAAGCATTTTCATCCTTTTCAGTACATGGATTTTGTCCCATGCAATAAGGATTGCTACAGAAATTAAAGTAATAACAATGGCACCCGCATGGATCGCTCCAAATAATTCTGTAAAATAGCCGAAATTCAGGCCATTGTCAAAAATAGATTCATGACCTTCATAATCTTTGTCGAATCCTAATGCATGCGGAATCTGTTTTAAAATAATAATGATTCCTATGGCAGCAAGCATTCCTTCAATGACGTTATTCGGGAAATAGTTGGAAATACTTCCAGCTCTTACAAACCCTAAAATCAATTGAATAAGTCCTGCAATAATCCCTGCACAAAGAAAAAGTTCAAATGCGCCAAGATCTGTTATTGCTGTTAAAACGATAGCTGTCAGACCTGCAGCAGGCCCGGAAACTGAAATATTTGAATTACTGATTGTTCCTACTACCAGGCCGCCTACGATACCGGCAATAATACCGGATAATGGTGGCGCACCTGATGCTAAAGCAATTCCTAAACACAACGGAAGTGCTACTAAAAATACCACGAGTCCTGAAGGAAAATTTTCCTTGATTCCTCCTATTAATGATGTCTTTTTCATAATGTGAAGCTGTAAGGGATAACCGGCTTATCTGTTTTTTAATAAGTCAGTTATAAAAAAGTGAAAAAAAATTTTAAAGTACGTGTGTATCCTATATCACAAAATGATATGGAAATGGTATCAAAAAAATCTAACTATAGGAGTTACGCTTCCGGAGGAGGAGAAAATATAGTAAGTAATGGGGAAAGATGAAAAGAATCATCAATCAGAACAAAAGACATGCCCTGAACATCTGGTTCTGAAAACTTAAGATAATCAAATACATCTAAAGGTTTCGGAATGGTCTTTTCGTAAACAATGAATGAGGAGGGGTGAGAATGAGGTTCTTCTTCGTTGATTATTACATTCGTTCTTGCAATATCCCAGCCTGCAACTGCAGCAATGCCCGGCAGCGCTGTAAAATTCAGAAAAAACGTTAATACAATAATACTCCAGAATTTCATTTTATCTTTTTTTTAGAAAAACTATTTAGTCTTTCTGCTCATCACCCAATCCGAACTTGTAAGATTATAGATCTTTTGGATATCTTTTAAGATTTTCTCAAAATCAATCTCCAGATCAATGATTTTACCAGTTCTAAGGTCGAATACCCAACCGTGTACAATAGGATACTCTTCTAAAATGTATCTTTCCTGCACGCAGGCCATTTTAATTACATTGATGCACTGCTCCTGAACATTAAGTTCTACAAGTCTGTCATAACGCTTGTTTTCGTCCTGAATAGAATCCAGTTCCGCCTGATGTAATCTGTAAACATCACGGATGGTTCTCAGCCATGGATTTAATAACCCCATATCCTGAGGAGTCATTGCTGCTTTTACACCTCCACAATTATAATGTCCGCAGACAATAATGTGTTTTACTTTCAGATGTTCTACAGCGTATTGAATAACTGCTGTGGAACTCATATCCAAAGTATTAACAACATTGGCGATGTTTCTGTAAACAAATACTTCTCCAGGCTTTGCACCCATCAACTCTTCTGCGGTAGCTCTGCTATCCGAACATCCGATGTACAGATAATCCGGATGCTGAGTCTTAGCAAGTTCATGGAAGAAGTTGGGATCTTCAGCTATTTTGGACTCTACCCACTTTTTGTTGTTTTCGAAAATAACCTGGTACGATTGTGACATAATTTTAAGATTATATAATTATTTATTTCGTTTAAATTATTTCCAAAATCAATAGACCAAATCAATAATTGTACAAAAATATACTTTTTGCTAAATAATTGAACACTTTTAACAAAGTTTAATATTAAAATATGCTTAAAATCATATCTGATATTCCAATATGCTTTGCAGTTTGTGATCTATGGGGAAATCAAACGTTTAAAAAACACTAGATAAAATTACGAAGTATAAATCAGAATTTGTTATTTGTGAATTAAAATATTCGTAATTTTTTTGATGAAAAAAGCAAAACTATCGAAATCGCTTGATTACAAAGAGTTTTTATTATTCCGGAAGCTGATTATATTCCATACTTCTCATATTCAGGTTTAAGTATTTATTCCCTTCATTTTTATAATGCTGAGGAGCTTCAAGACCCATATATTTCATGATCAGAGGATAAATATAAGTGGTTTGGGTCTGTTTTGTTTCGTGCCCTGTAATTCTATAGTTTGCAGGTACTTTATCTCCAAACCAAACAAAAAATGGTACCTGGGTAGATTCTTTAGAGTCTATATGCAATAATTTGTCACCCTGTATTTTAAGACCATGATCTGAAGCATAGATTATTACAGAGTTGGTGTTTTTCAGGGTACTGAAAATATTTTTGAAAACATAATCTGTATATTTTATAGAGCTGTCATAGCAATTCAGATCACCCGAATTCCAGTTAGGAGGAAGTCTGTTACACGGATTTGGATGGCTTCCCATTATGTGAAGAACTATAAATTTATCTTCCTTCTTCTGAATCACTTTTTTAAGCTCAGGAACAATTGCTTCATCATAGCCATTCACCCATTTTTTGTTTTTAGACATGGAAGCGATGGCTGTAATTCCTCTTGCACTTGCCTGTGTACTCAGCCAGAAAGAATTGTATCTGCTTTGATTCGCCATGTTGATGATATTATAGGATAGTTTGTCATAACGATATCTGAATTCATCCGGGTGGATACTGGATAGCATCAGTGGAACACTCAGGTTGGTAATGCCTGCTGGAGAAATGGCATGATCAAAAATCATCATATTACCGGCTTGTTCATCCGTATAAGGAGTTGTTTTTTTGTTATAACCGTATAATGACATGTTTTGTTTTCTTTCAGATTCTCCAATAATGAGAATGACGTTTTCTATTCCAGGCTGTATTTTTTTGATATTGAAGACCGGAACGTTCTTTTTTATTTCGTTAATGTCTCTCTGTATATTCAAAGCAGTATTGAAATCCGATAAATGATAGTATACATTCTTAATCATCTTACCACCTCCTTTATTGCTTACATATTTGTGTTTAAGATGATATCCAAAGGGCAGAATAAGCCACAGTAAAGCAATAATGATAAATTTAGCATCAAACCTGACTACATTTTTTTTAAGGTAAATCACAGAGTACAGTACCATTCCAAGGAAAATGAAGAACAGAATGCCTGGAAGAATAAACATATAAGACATACTCATTGCCTCATCAGGATTAGACTCAAGAATACTGATGGCCATTCCTACATTAAATCCGGAATGATAGATAAGAAAACAGGAAACTGATATCAGAAAGTTAATACTTAATAATATACAGAGAATAACAGAAATTATGGACGTATATTTATTCTTAAAAAGAAGTGCATTGAATACAAGAAACGAAGAAAACATAATTCCATATTCAAAAATATTCCGGATACTGTCCAGTTTTTCGGCTTCGAAAAGATTATCGAATATATAAGGAAATGATACCAAAAAACCTGTAAGGTATAATATAATAAGTAGAATAGGAACTATTTTTTTTAACATGGTTGTGTATTTCTGTGCTGTTGAGACCAATTTTATATTATCTTCCTCAAACGTTTCCAGATGTGAGTGTGTTGAATATCAGGGTTGTGTATTGTACAAAAATGAATTAGTGTCAGATAATAATTCTTAAATCTTGCAGATATTATATCAACTCAAAAAAGGAACTTTTGAAAATAAGTAGTTTCAGTTTATAGCGGTATGTTGTTTTTACGCTTTATAGAGTTGATTGCATGAGTAGGGATAAGGATGTTGGGTTTTCTGTTTTTTTCATCAAAAAATTACTTTTTTATTAATAATTAAGTTGGAGTTGTGTTTTTACTGTCAAGCGATTTTTTCAGACAATTTGTATTGCATGATTGGCATTATCCTGATAGTAAAATGTGCTATTATGGATACAATCGGATGATTATGATGTTATCTTCTTAATCATATAATACAATTTTTCAAATGTACATGAAATTACCGATAAATACAAGTAGAATTTTTACTATAACTATTGGGTTTACTATACTTTACGGTTGATATAATCCTTTGTTGCATCCGGTGTGTGGATAATTTTTGCCGGATTTCCTATGACAACAGAATCGGAGGGAACATCAAAGTTGACATAAGAATTAGGAACAATCAACACATTATTTCCAATGGTGATTCCTCCAACAATAACTGCATTGGTGCCTATCCATACTTCGTCGCCAATAACCGGATATCCTTCATTTTTTCCACGGTTTTGCTGCCCTATAGTCACTCCATGGGCAATATTGCAATTTTTCCCGATAACTGTTTTGGGATTGATGACAAGGCTTCCAAAATGTCCCAAATAAAAACCTTCGCCAATCTGAGTTTCAGGATAAATCTGAAATCCGTATTTGATCTGGTAATGTCTCAGTACAACCCTCCAGAAAGTATTTAAAATAGATTTCTTCTGATACTTCTGAGAGATTCTCAGAATGTACACAAAATGAAGATTGGGATGAATACATTTTTTCCAGATCTGAAATGTAGAAAGCCACTTTCCGCTTTCCCGGTAAAAGTCTTTTTGAATGATTGAATAATCAGCCATTATAAATATTTTTATACTTCGTCAATTATTTTCTGAAGATGTTCTACAGATTTTTCCAAAACAAACGGAAGTTCAGTTTCCGAGATCTGTTTTTTGTATTCTTCAGTGATATTTTTATCCGTAAGAAACTTTTTCATTCCTTCATAAATCCCCTCTTCGGAATTTGGAGTGATATTCCCGAGTTTGCCATCCTGCAGAAGATCCCTGATTCCTGAAATATCTGTTGCAGAAATAGGCTTATTGAGAATCAGTGCTTCGGCAATAATGGTAGGAAATCCTTCATGTCTTGAAGACATAATATAGAAATCCGCCTTTTTCATATAAGGGTAGGGATTACTGCTGAAACCAAGCATTTTTGCAGTGTCCTGAAGACCGAGCTTATTGAGCTGATCCTGAATATTGTTAAAA
This sequence comes from Chryseobacterium candidae, assembly GCF_004916905.1. Lineage (GTDB taxonomy): Bacteria > Bacteroidota > Bacteroidia > Flavobacteriales > Weeksellaceae > Chryseobacterium > Chryseobacterium candidae. The sequence goes on along the minus strand of NZ_SDLV01000003.1, from coordinate 237,155 downwards.
TCATACCCATCGCCAATGATCAAAAGATGATGCTTTAACCCTTCATCAACAAGCTTTTTATGTACATTAAGCAATCTGTCGTACCCTTTCTGAGGGTATACGGTTCCTACCGTTACAAAAGTTGGAAGATCACTGCTGAAGGGATAATCATTCACGTCAATATCCGCTTTTCTTAATGTATCATTTTTGTCAATCGGATTGAAGATCTTAATAACGGATGCTTTTTCAGCTTCATTTTTAGCCAAATTATGCATTCCTTCCTGAAGTTTGTTGGAGATTACCAGAATTCTGTCAAACCTGAAGAACTGTCTGATTACTTCCGGTGTGTATTCTTTTACATTGAAAATATCATTCTGTACCCAGATAATTTTTTTTGAATCTTTTTGCGGACTGGAGAGAATTTCCCGATGCATCGCATGGATGGCTGCAATCTCTACATCGTATTTTTTATTCTTTAAAACAAATTTATAAAGAAGGGAAGGGAACCAAAGAAACATTTTCTGATAAAGAACCCTGTAGGCTTTCACAGGAATATCCTGCAGCCTGTTGGTGGTAATCATTTCTCCTTTTGTCAAATAGTACAGGGTCACCCAGGACGGAACCTCTTTAATGTATAATCCTGAATAGAGATTTACCAGAAGATCAACTTCATACTTATCAGCAGGCAGATTCTTCAGAAAGTTGATTAACACTTTCTCAGCACCACCATGACGTAATGAACCTATACGAATGAGGAGTTTTTTCTTTTTCAATTTGTTTTTTTCTTTTTTATAATTTTTTTACAAGATTAAATTTATTTAATTTTTCTTGCTTTTTTATACTTGTGAGGAAGATTTTCTTTGATATAGGCATCCAGTTTCTTTCTGTCTTTTTCCAGTTCACGGGGATATTCCGGATTATTTTTAAGAACAATATCACCATAATCTTCAATGGTACACAAGAATTGAGCAGGGTTTCCTATAAAGACGGTATTATCCGGCATAGATTGTGACAACACAGAGTTCGCTCCTAAAATACAGTTGTTTCCAATCTGAACATCCTGCATAATCACACAATTAAGCCCGATGGTGCAGTTGTTTCCGATTTTTATTCTTCCCAGTATTCTTGCATCTTCATAGCCCGGAAGTTTTCTGAGCAGAGTAGTCGTTCCGCCATGGTTTACAAACCTTACATCTCCGGCAATGTTTACATTATCACCAATTTCGATAAGGTAAGGTTCAGTTCCGAAATACACTTTATCAGGCATATTAAAGTTTTTTCCTACCTTCATACCTCTGTATTTTGCCACTTCAAGGCTGCCCCTGTTCAAAAAAGTATGATAGAGGGAGTCTATTTTTAATAGGATTCTGAATATAAAAATCATCACAAGTGTAAATTTGTTTTCGTTACTTTTGCAAAGAAAGAGAAATTATTAATATGATGAAAATTTCAAAAATAGAATATTACCTGCCTCAGCAGGTGTTAACTAACGAGGATCTTGAAAAGCAGTTCCCTGAATGGAGCTCCGAACGTATTCAGGAGAAAGTAGGTATTTCCCAACGCCATATTTCTTCTGACAGCGAAACCGTACTGGATATGGCTGTACAATCTTCAGAAAAAATTTTCGAAAACTATGACAGAAACAAAGTAGATTTTATTTTGTTCTGTACCCAAAGTCCGGAGTATTTTCTTCCTACAACGGCCTGTATTTTGCAGGACAGATTGGGGCTTAGAAAAAATATCGGAGCTATAGATTTTAACCTTGGCTGTTCAGGATTTGTTTATGGATTAGCCTTTGCAAAAGGGCTGATTGCCGGTGGAATTGCAAAGAGTATTCTTCTGGTAACTTCAGAAACATACACCAAACATATTCATCCCGATGATAAAGGCAACCGAAGTATATTCGGAGATGCCTCTGCCTCTGCTATTATTGAAAAAGCTGAAGGTAATGATTATCAGTTCTGTCTGGGAACAGACGGAAGCGGTGCGGAAAATCTTATGGTGAAAAAAGGAGCATTTAAAAAAGACTTTGAACTGAATCCTGAACACGAATTCGGCCCTGAGAATATTTATATGAATGGTCCTGAAATTTTTAATTTTACAATTGAAAATATTCCGGGACTGGTAAAAGAAACATTGGAAGTGAACGGAATGACAATGGATGATATTGACCATTTTGTTTTTCATCAGGCCAATTCTTTTATGCTGAATTATTTAAGAAAGAAAACAAAAATACCGGCAGAAAAGTTTTATATTGACATGGAAAAAACCGGTAATACCGTTTCTGCAACAATTCCTATTGCTCTTAAAAATATGATGGATAAAGGAATGCTGAAAGAAGGAGATAAGGTTTTAATGGCAGGATTTGGAGTTGGATATTCATGGGGTGCCACTATTATGGAAATTTAAAATAACAAACATTTAAAATTATAAAATATGAAAACATCCGTTTTTTTAGAAAAACTACAGGAGGAACTGGAAGAAGATGAAACATTGACTACTGAAACGAACCTGAAATCTTTAGAAAGCTACGATTCTATAAGCTTACTTTCTGTTATTGCGTTTGTAGACGAAAATTTCAGCAAGAAAATTGATACCAAGCATTTTAAAGATATTGAAACCGTTTCAGATCTGATGAATGTTATAGGAAAAGAAAATTTTGAAGATTAATGGATGCTTTCTCATTAAAAAATAAAATTATTCTCATTACAGGCGCTTCTTCCGGAATTGGGAGAAGCTGTTCTGTAGAATGCAGCAATAGCGGTGCAGATCTTATTCTTGTAGGAAGAAATCAGGAAGAACTGATGAAAACCGTTTCTATGCTCAATCCTGAAACAAAAGTTGAAACCATCACTGAAGATATTACCCAATCTGAAAACCTTGAAGCAGTTATTGCGGATAAAGTTTCAATTTTAGGTAAAATATCGGGATTTATTCATTGTGCCGGTATCGAAAAAACATTACCATTAAAAAAGCACAATCCTCAGCTGTATCAGGACATATTTGCTGTTAATGTCATTGCGGGACTTGAAATCGCTAAAATTTTATCTTTAAAAAAATATAAAGATGAAAACTCCAGTTTCGTATTTATCTCTTCTGTTGCGGGAATGATAGGAGAGGCCGGAAAAGCGGCTTATTCTGCCAGTAAAGGAGCTGTAATCTCCGGAGCACGTTCTTTGGCTATGGAACTTTCAAGAAGTAATATTCGTGTCAACAGCATAAGCCCGGCGATGGTAAACACTCCGATTTTAGAGAAGATGTTTGAAAATATCGGCGAGGAAGCTTCATCAGAAATCATAAAAAAGCATCCGCTGGGAATAGGTGAACCTAAAGATGTAGCGAATGCCTGTATTTTTTTACTGTCCGATGCCTCAAGATGGGTCACAGGCACCAACCTTGTGATAGACGGAGGATATTCTGCACAGTAACTTACTTTTTGTGTAAAGTTTCTATAATATGTTCTATGCTGTCAAATATTTTCTTATTATCAAACTGATTTTCAATTGTTTTAAGGTTCTCTCTGATGTGGAGAACAAGGCCAGGATCGGTAAGGAATGTTTTCATCGCTGAATACATTTCATCAATTTCATAATTGATGAGGTATCCTGTTTCACGGTCCCTGATCATCAATCCTACATCTCCTACTTCTGTTGCAATAATAGGTTTCTGAAGAATTAAAGCTTCAGCAATGACCAATGGCCATGCTTCAGATTCTGAAGGAAGAACAAAATAATCCGCTTTTTTGATGTAAGGATAAGGATTCATTTGATTTCCGGCCAGAATAAATGTTTTTTCAACATTATTTTTGGCTGCCTGTGCCTTGAGGTTGTTCATTTCATCACCGTCACCAATAACAATGATGCTGTGATGAAACCCTTCATCTATAAGCTTTTTATGAGCGTCAATAAGCTTATGATATCCTTTTCTTGAATGAAGTCTTCCAATAGACGCAAAAACAGGTCCTTCAGGGAAATTTTCAAGGTTTTCTTCTGCCTTACGTTTAATTTCATCAATAGGGATAGGATTAATGATAACGCTTTCAGCCGGATAATTAAGATTAGGGTAATGCTGATGCATCATATCTTTTATCTTGTGGGAACAGTATACCATATGGTCAAATTGCGGAAAGCTCTTTAGAATGTTCGGCACTAAAGGCTGAAATTTCGGTACATTAATTTCAGAGTGAAACCATCCTATTTTTTTTGAATTCTTATTGGTTGAATTCAGAATGGCATCATAGTCCCTGTAATCCATCCCGATTTCAATATCAAAAGTATCATTGATAAGACGGTCTGCGATGGCAGGGATATTTTTCAGTTTTCTCAGCTTTATTCTTCTTTTAACGAGCTGAAGTTTCTGTAAAAGAGAATTGCTGGAAAAATCTTCTTTTCCATCAGTAAGGTATACTTTTCTGATATGCTTCGGAAGTTCATCACGCAGTTTTCCCTGGTTGAGGGTAAGGCATACCGTCATTTCAAATTTGTCAGGATCAAGGTTGTTGAGCAGTCCCAGTAATACTTTTTCTACGCCTCCCATTTCCATGGAGCGGTGCCTGAACAAAATTTTTATTTTTTTTTCTAACATTATCCGAAGATTGATTGTAATGTAATTTTTATCTTTTTCTTGATTCGGAAAGGCAATTGATGCTGATACTGCAGCAGCGCGAATATTTCATCTGAATCTGTATACTTTTCAGGAACTTTTTTCCCATTGATGGTACTAAGCCCTCTGCGCTTCATGGTGTTGAAAATCACCTGAGCAAAATATTCATGGGATTTCTTTTTATTGTCATTCTGAGAAATGCCGCCCTGATGGGTTCGGTAAAGATAGTTCGTTTCATTAATAAAATGAACATTCCCTTTTTCATACATTTTAAGGTATAAATCCTGATCTTCCCCTATTTTTAAATTAGGGTTCATTTTTTCTGTTTGCTCATACACTGCTTTTCTGAAGCTTACAAAATGAGCAATCTGAATCGGAAAATTAAAAAAACAGGGATCTCCATTCGGCACCTGCATAGCTGATCTGAACGGAGCTATAGGCTTCAGATTCTGATCACACGTCATAAACCTTGAGTAGGTAAGGACTGTGTTTTTTCTAGTCTGAAAAATCTCCATACATTTTTGAATAGCGGTAGGAGAGATGGCGTCATCAGGATCCAGAAAGCCACAGATTTCCCCTTCGGCCAGTTCAATCAGCTTGCTTTTTGTAACTCCTACACCGGAGTTTTTTTCATTTTCAAAAAACCTGAATCTTTTGTCCTTTGAAATCATTTCCTGTATTATTTTCTTCTCGTTGTCAGAAGAGGCATCGTCTAAAATTACAGCTTCCCAGTTTGTATAAGTCTGCTGAAGAATACTTTCAAAACAGTCTTTAAAAAAAACAGCGTTGTTGTAATGGGCAATAAGGATAGAAAACTTCATGACCGTTCTTTGAATATTAAATCCTGATGGTTGATAACTGTGGTATTGGACGGAATATCTTTATGAATCACACATCCAGCTCCGATGATACAGTTGTCCCCAATAGTAACACCTTTTAAGACGGTCACATTACTTCCAAGCCAGCAGTTATTTCCTATTTTGATGGGAGCCGTAGTAAACTCAGATGAAAGCAGCCTAAATTCCGGCTGAGTCTGGTAAGCATGGTTGTGGTCATACAGCTTTACCCCTTCTCCGAACAACGTATTGTTTCCTATTGAAATCCTGTCAAGACAATTGATTGAGCAAAAATTATTCATGAAAAAATGATCTCCAATTTCTAAAATAGCATTCTGCTGCACAAGAATATGTACATAATTTCTGAAACTCAAAGAATTCCCAAGCGTAACATTTTTTAAATTTTCGTGCAGAATAAAATGATTGCTGATCCCAAGCCTTATTCCCTTAAAAGAAACATTAGGGTGTTTTTTGAGACGAGAAATCTGGCTTTTTCGTTGAATTTTTGCTAAAATTTCATCAAGCATACTTAAATTTATTTTCACATTTGCAGTCTACAAATATAATTTGTTTTATATAATTATAATAATAAATCTTATTTTTGTGCCTTAAAATTAATACTTTATACGAAATAAAACAGCCTTCAGAGTTGTAGTTGCTGTGTTTTGATAAAGTAAAGCATCCTGTGTTCTGTGAAAATAAGTCAGATTACATTTACCCGATTTGTTGCTGCAATGGCAATTGTTATTTCTCATTTCAATAAAGATCTGTTTTTATATAAGATAGATTACATTTCCAATCTTTTTTTGAGGGCCAATGTCGGTGTAAGCTATTTCTTTATCCTTTCAGGATTTATTATGATTATTGCTTATCATAAGAAAGATAAAATTGATTGCCTGGAATTTTATAAAAACAGGTTTGCCAGGATCTATCCACTTTATATGCTTGGTCTTTTGCTCTATTTTATGACAAGATATGAGATGTTCGATTGGTGTAAGCTGATTCTATATGGATTGGGCATTCAGAGCTGGATACCCGGAGAAGCAATGATTCTGAATTTTCCGGGATGGTCGATTTCCGTAGAGTTCTTTTTTTATCTGCTTTTTCCGGTCTTGTATAATTATTTTTATGTCAGGAAAAACAAAATGATCTGGGGATTTGCCATTGGTCTTTGGCTAATTACTCAGGTGTTTTCTAATCTTTACCCGGTGTATGGAGCTTATGAAGGGCCTCATACCAAAAGCCATGAGTTTCTGTATTATTTCCCTTTCTGGCATCTTAATGAATTCCTGATCGGAAATCTTGCAGGATTATATTTTGTGAAAAATTACAGGCAGAAAAATTATGATTACCACGTTATCGCAGTCTTTTTACTGATCCTTCTTTCCCTGATGTTTGTCCCGCTTTTCTATCATAATGGTTTGATGGCATTATTTTTTGTTCCTGCAATTTTTCTTATCTCTGCTAATAATGGCAGGGTTACAAGGTTCTTTTCATTGAAACCACTGGAATATCTGGGAGAAATAAGCTATGGTATATACATCACCCATATTCCTGTGCTTTATCTTGTAAGGGAGTTTTTAAAATGGAGGGATTACAGATTCAGTATTGATCTGGTATTTTTGATTTACATTCTCGTAATGCTGTTGAGTTCCGCAATCTTTTATCAGTTGATAGAAAAGCCGATGCGCAATCTTTTAAGAAAGATTCATTTTGCAAAACACTAATATCCGGATGAAGGTTTTTTAAACTACATGTTTAGTTTAAGAGTATAATCAGAACAGATCATTTCTGAAATTGATATTGTACAGCCCTGAGCGTATGCTTTTATAATCCGTAAACAGATACTTTGTGATCATTCCCCATTTTTTCAGAAGTGGAGCATTGGCTATCTGAAAACTTCTGTATACACGTTTGATGTGAAGTTTGATATCTTCAGGAATACTATTTTCATTTTCTGCCCAATAGTTCACTTCCTTCCATAATACAACCCGTGTGGAAGCCGGTTTTACTTCTCCTGAATCTACTTTGGTAATTCTGTTATTCTCATGAACACCTCTCACGGCTACGGCTTTGTCAAGAATTCCCGGATACAGATTCAGATAGTAGGAGAGTCTGAATAAGAATTCAGTGTCCTGGTGAAGCTTTAAATGGGTTTTGAAAAAGTACTCCATATGCTGTAAAGAACTTTTACGGATCGTCAGGGCATCAATACTGAAAAGTCCGAAAGTTCCCCTCATATTAAGCTGTCCCGGGAACACGTCTTTAGGAGGATGTTCTTTATACACTGTAGTGAGGCGGTCTCCAAAAACCTTATAATACTGTTCTTTTGCCTTTTCAGAATAATAATGAACCCCTATAGCACCATACACTCCATCTACTTCATGATTGATGAAAAGCTTTTTTTCTGCATCAAAACGGTTAGGAAGATAGTAGTCATCCGCATCAAGGAAAGCAATAAAATCTCCTTCTGCCTTTTCCATTCCTAAATTTCTGCTGGCACCTGCTCCGTGATTTCCTTTATCAGGATGCTGATAGAGTTTTACTCGGTCATATTTTTCAGCGAGTTCCCGGCAAACCTGCAGGGCATTGTCCGGAGATTTGTCTTCTACCAGTACTACTTCATATACTTCTTCGAATTGAAGAGCAGACTCAACGGCTTGAGAAACATATTTTTCAGCGTTATAGACGGGAATGATGACTGAAATTTTCATTTTTTCGAATTATGCTTTTAATTTAATTTTTAAATAATGGGTAACTCTTTTCTCTATAAAATAGTACAGAAGAGAGGCTACAATAATAACTAAAACAATTTTAAGAAGAAAAAAAGGAATGTTTAGATAACCTTCAATTTTAAATCTTTTTAAAACAATTTCTACAAATGGATGTGATAGGTACAATGAATAGGAAATATCTCCCAGAAATATTAAGAATTTGTTTCCCTCAAAATGGAAAACATAATCAAAAGTCAGAAAAGAAAAAACAAACGTGGAGATGATTGCCAGTTTTACCCAATCATTGCCAATAGGAATGATACTGAGTAAAACAAGTATAAATGAGGTTATTCCTATTACAGAAACTATTGCCGCCCATTTCTTTGAAACCGTATGTTTGTTCAGTAAGAGAGCAAAGATAATTCCTACAACAAAATAAAGATTGAGAGAATTGGTGACCATTTTCAGATAAGGACTGTCAAAATGTATAGAATATCCCAAAATGGTAGTAAGAATGAAAAAAACTACGATGAAATAATACCTTTTTTCTTTAAAAAATAATGATAGCCCAAATATTAAATAAAAGAACATTTCAAAATTTAGGGACCAGCCCAGAAAAAGTACTGGGAATCCCTTCCTGGTAGGAAGAAATAATAAGGAATGGGTAAGTTCATAAAGCCCGTCTCCATAAAAATAAAGCAGAAAACTTCCTCCCGGTATCATTGCCGCCAGTGTCAATAGATAATACAACGGAACAATTCTGATTACCCTTCTTTTGTAAAATAAGGTAATCTGCTGAAAAGAATTTGTGCTGAAATTTATTTTTTGAGTAGTGAAAGCCATGATAAAACCACTGATGATAAAAAAGACAGGAACCCCTATGCTTCCTTTCTTGAACAAAATATCTCCAATCGCTGAACCAGGGAAGTTAATAGTATCACGGAAGTGAAAACAGCATACTAATAATGCTGAAATTCCTCTTAAAATCTGAATATTATTAAGCTTCATAACAGATGAAAAATCCTATCTCTAAAAAGTTAAAGATATTTATAGTTTTTAAATAGACCTATTCGATATAAAAATTTTAATAACCTTGATTTTTTCAATTTGTCTATTTTGTCTAAAGAGTTCTTTGCGCTAAAATATAAATTAATTTTATCGATTAATTCTTCCGTCTGGAATTCAGAAAAATGAAAATTTTCTACCAGTGTTTTTCTTCTTTCTTCTTTTCTCAGAGATTGTGATTTGGGATCGGAACTGATACCATCCTTATAAAAGCGGGATATAGATTGTTCAATAGGTCTGTAAGTACAATTGTATTTGAAAATAGAAATTAAAAACCATTTCCAATCTGAACAAATTCTCAAATTTTCATCATAGAGACCTGCTTTTTCAAAAGCACTTCTTTTTATAAATGTACTGGGATGCCAAATTGTTTCTTCAATTAAATCTAAAAACGAAATATTTTCTTTAGTAGGCCTAAGAACATCTTGATTTTCTTCATCTACGATTAAATTACCGGAGATAATATCATCTGTGTGCAGTAATGGAGTTACTTTTTCTATAACTGATTCATTTAGCAGTTCATCTCCACTGTTCAGAAAAAGAAGATATTCTCCAGTCGCTTTTGCAATTCCTTTGTTCATCGCATGATAAATCCCTTTATCAGGTTCACTTACCCAATAGTTTATTTTGGATTGATTACTTTCTATAAGTTCTTTGCTTCCGTCAGAACTTCCACCATCAATTACTATATATTGAAAATCTTTATTGGTTTGCCGAAATACACTATCCAGGGTTTTTTGTAAACCATTTCGGTTATTGAAGTTTATCGTTATGATTGTAATGGAATTATTGAGCATGTTTTTGAATATTTTTTTGGTAAATATCTGTTTGTTTTTTGCAAAGTAAAATGATATTGTATCATTGAAAATGATTTAAAAATTACATTATTTTTAAATCATTTTCAATCATTTCTTTACAAAGAGATTTTACGGTGTACTGTGGTTGCCAGCCGAGAATAGTTTTTGCTTTTGTAGGGTCGCCAATTAGTAGATCAACTTCTGTGGGACGGTAATAATTAGGATCTACTTTTACAACTGTTTTACCTAATGGCAGTTGGTAATTTGGATTATTACAACGTGATACTTTAGCAATTTCATTTGCCTGACTTCCTTCAAAAACCAGTTCTATTCCTACTTCTTCAAAAGCCATACTAAGAAAATCCCTTACCATAGTAGTTTCTCCTGTCGCTAGAACAAAATCTTCTGGTTTATCTTGTTGCAGTATTCTCCACATTCCTTCTACATAATCTTTAGCATGTCCCCAATCTCTTTGAGCATTTAAATTCCCCAGATATAAGCAGTCTTGTTTGTTTTTGGCTATATTGGCTACTGCCATAGTTATTTTTCGGGTAACAAAAGTTTCCCCTCTTCTGGGAGATTCATGATTGAATAAAATACCATTGCAGGCAAACATTCCATATGCTTCTCTGTAATTTTTTGTTATCCAAAAACCATAAATTTTTGCGGCACCATAAGGAGAACGAGGATAGAAAGGAGAGTTTTCATCATAAAATCCTTTTTCATTTTTATTGGAAGGTAGTCCGCCATATAATTCTGAGGTAGAAGCTTGGTAAATTTTAGTCTTATGAGTTAGGCCTAAAATTCTAATGGCTTCTAATAAACGGAGTGTACCTAGACCATCTACATTTGCTACATATTCGGGCATGTCAAAACTTACTTTCACATGGCTCATTGCACCAAGATTATAGATTTCGTCTGGTTGTACCTCTTGTATAATTCTGATGATATTGGTAGAGTCTGTAAGGTCTCCGTAGTGTAATTTGAAATTTACATTATGCTCATGTTGATCCAGGTATAGATGATCAATTCTTTGAGTATTAAAAGAGGAGGCTCTTCGTTTTACACCATGAACTTCATAGCCTTTTTCTAAAAGCAGTTCGGCAAGATAAGAGCCATCTTGTCCTGTAATTCCTGTAATAAGTGCTTTTTTCATCATTTGTTTATAAATTTTTCTCTGTAAACTTGTTTTATTCCATCTTCTAAAGATATATCAGGATACCATCCCATAGAATTAATTTTAGAGGAGTCCATTAATTTTCTAGGAGTGCCATTGGGTTTTTCTGTATCCCATACTATATTTCCTTCATATTGTGTAATATCTTTAATCTGTTTGGCCAGTTCTGATATAGAGATTTCCTTGGATGAACCTATATTTATATGACCACTTTCATTGTAATTATTCATTAAAAATACACATGCTTTTGCAAGATCATCTACATGTAAAAATTCTCTAAAAGGACTTCCGTCACCCCATAATATTACTTCCTCTGCTTTGTTTTGTTTAGCTTCAAAAAACTTCCTGAGCATAGCGGGTAAAACATGAGAGTTATTTAGGTCGTAGTTATCATTAGGGCCATAGAGGTTAGTTGGCATTGCGGAAATGAAATTGCAATCATACTGACTTCTGTAGGCATCACACATTTTTATTCCTGCAATTTTTGCTATGGCATAAGGCTCATTGGTCTGTTCTAAAAATCCACTCAATAAGTATTCTTCTTTTAAAGGTTGAGGTGCGAGCTTCGGATATATACAGCTGGAACCTAAAAAAAGCAGTTTCTTTACTCCCTGTATATAACTTTGATGAATCACATTAGCCTCAATCATAAGATTTTTATAAAGAAAATCTGCACGATATGTGTTATTAGCATGAATACCTCCTACTTTGGCTGCCGCAAGAAAGACATACTCCGGTTTTTCAGTTTCAAAAAATGTTTGTACGTTTTTTTGATCTGTAAGGTCTAATTCGTCTGAGGTTTTAGTAATAATATTGTGAAAGCCATTTGAAGTTAAGTTTCTTAAAATGGCACTTCCCACCATACCTCTATGTCCGGCAATGTATATTTTAGAGTTTTGGTTCATAATTGTAGTTGTAACGGATTTTGTAATAAATTATTTTTAATAAATTATTGAAGTTTGATTTCAAAATTTCATAAAATGATTTGCTTTTTTTAGGTAAATCATTTTTCAAAATTACATATTTGCAATCTATTTTCGAGATTCGTTCAATATCATTTTCAATGATCTTTTGATAATAATTTTGATATAGTTTTTTCAATGAATTTGAATTTTCCAAAGAATATCGGTCATAGTATTTAGCTAAAGTTTCGGGATTTTTATATTTAAAATTTGAAAAATGATAAAACACCAGAGGAGAATTGTCTGGCATAAGATATTTATTGTTTTCTGCAGCTATCAATCCTATTCTTTCATGCAAATTCCATGGAGCGGCATTGTAGCCCATTTTATTGAGAACTTTCACCTTTTTAAAAAAAATAGGGGAAAAGTTCATCCAGATCTGATCTACAAATAGCCCTTTTTCTGGCTGGTTATAGCAAAGAGATAACAATCTTTCTTCCCACCAATCCAGGAGGTTTTTTGCATTTTCAGAATAACCCCTTAGCCCGATAAACCCCAGATTATATATGCCAAAATTAAGAAAAGTGTTTTCTACTGGTTTGTAGCCATCCAGTGGAATAGAGCTTAGAATATGTGGGGTGAGCAAAATATCTACATTATTTTCAAATTCTGCATTTAGGATAGATAACTGATCAAGTATTTCAATATCCGGATCGAAGTAATATATAAATTCTGTATTTGGATTTTTTGATAATAAGTACTTGAAAAAGGATGCTTTCACGGAGGTATTGAATTCTATGATATCATATTTCATCCATAAGTCATCAAAATTTTTTATTCCAATGTCTTTCATTTCTACAATTTCACATTGGAAAGAACTATAATCTATTTCATCAGATTTTTCATCGCACAATCCTATTACAAATTTGAAGTTTTCGCCATATTTATTAATAGAATTTCTTAAAACTTTAGCTTGTGCTAAATAGTTATTGGAGCAGATTGTGAAGGCTATATTCATAGGATTTTGGAAGTAAAAGTTGTTGAAATGTCTTAGTATATTGTAAAAAATAATGTACTTTCCGGAGATTGATAATTTTTATTTTCTTAGTCTTGTATTACTTTGTAAGAATTCTTCAGAATTACCTGCAACAATAATTTCAAAACTAGAATCATAACAAAATTCTCCATAGAGTCAAATTGCGCTCAATACTAATTTAACTGTGTTGTATCTTTTATAAATGAAATTTATCTCCTAAACTTCAATGTTAAATTTAATAATGTTTTAGACAAATTTAATAACCCCATATTTTTAATCACTTTTTTTAAAAATAAAAAGAGTTTAAAAGTTTTTGATTCTTTTAGATTTCTTATCTCAATGGTCAGTTCGTTGACTTTATTATAATTAACATCTAAATGCTTTAGGAGTAATTTATTGAAATCAGAATTTGAAATCACTTTTTCAGCTTCATTATAGAACAGCATTTGATATAAAATCATATGTTTTCTATCTCGGGACATACTCCTTGCATGTTTTCTATACAAAGCCAGAGGAGCATTTAAATAAATAAAATTAATATTTTTTTGTGCAATTTGAATCCATAAAAGCCAGTCTTCTTTTGCTTTTAAATTTTCATTAAAATGAATAGTTTCAAAAAGAGATTTTGGAAAAATTCCACAATGAATAGGAATTGTGAATGTAAAATCCCATTGATATAAAATAGATTCGAAATTCAGCAAATCTTGAGACAGCTTGCAAAAAGGAGGTAATAATTTTTGTTTATCGGAATCATCAAATAAACAAAAGTCTGACACTACTATTGCTTCTTGGTCTTGTATCAAATTTAATGAATCTGAAAACTTGGTTTCAACTAAGATATCATCAGAATCTAAAAACTGGATATAATCTCCGGTAACGATTTTCAAAGCTGCATTTCTTGCAGAAGATAATCCACCATTTTCTTTATAGAGGTATTTGAAGCGGTTGTCTTTTTTTACCCATTTATCAGCTACTTCGTCAGTATTATCAGGCGATCCGTCATTGACAATAATGCATTCCCAATTTTTATAGGTTTGGTCCAGTACAGACTGCAAAGACTCATCTAAAAAACGAGCCTGTTTATAGCAGGGAACAATTACGGATATTTTGGGATTCATTTTCATTTTTATTCAGTAGGTTTAATGTGTTTTTTATACTTCAATTGATCATAAACTGGCAGTCATATACACTGCTTTTGTTAGGCTGATGATCACTGAATTTTTCTGGCCGAAGGTACAACATTATTTTTTCGGATACAGAACGGGATACATCATATTTTATGGTATTATCACTTACAAATAGGATGTATAAAGCTTTTTTAAATATTCATCAGGTGACCAGCCAGCGAAAAAATCTTTTGTAAGGCTGTTGAATTCTATATTATAAAAAGAACCTTCATTTATACTTTCATAAGTCGCATTTTTGGCTAGATGATCTTCCAGCTGAGTTAAGATCTCAGGTAGCGCATATTGGTAGGGATAGGCGAGATTAACAATCTCATTGTTGAAATTTTTCATGTATTTTCCAACAAATGAGGCAATGTCATCTGTTCCAATCAGAATCCTTCTTGCATTACTGTGGATTGTCAGTTTATTTTCAGACAAAATTGAATTTTTGAGAAAATTGATCAGTGTATTGGGATTTCCTCCCCGGCCTACAGCATTTCCTACCCTGAAAATGATATAGCTCGCACAGTGCTCAGTAATTACGTTTTCAATAGCGAGTTTATGCAATACGTAAGGGCTGTCAGTTTTACTGGGATCGTAAATACTGCATGTGGAGAAATAGATCATCTTTTTATCTGGATACTGGCTGATCATCAATTTCATGAGAGATATTTCTCTTTCAAATTCAGCTGGATTTTTTTCCAACGAATTGGAAACTCCTGATGCAAAAAAAATAACATCTTCTTTATCATAAAGTCTTACGGCGTTTGCCAGAATTCCATTACCAATAATCATATGCTTCTTGTATACTTAAGATGTTAGTTGTATATCTTTTAAATCTTTCAACGGGATCAATAGATTTTAGAGTTTTTTAAAGATTTTAAATAACCCAATTTTATTTCCCAGTTTTGCCCATCTTGAATTTTTTACATGATTCAATTGGTTGAGCGCATGTTCATATTTATTTTTTGGAACATAGCTTTGAAGAAAAAGATCTTCGACACTGATGTTTCTTCTTTCTGCCATTTTTATCAGTGCTACCCAGTGCCAGAACAGTGCTTTCTCAGCATTTTTAGTAGTAGAAATACCAGTATCATGAATTCTGTATAAATATAGATCTTCATCAATATATTTAACAGGAGCTATCTCACACATTTTCATATACCAGTCTTTATCTTCAGCAATTTTCAAAAAAGGATCAATGCCTGATGTCTTCTCGTATATTTTCTTTTTAAAGGTTACAAAATGTGAAATTTCTGCATTGAAATTATAGTAGGATTGATCCAGTTCTGTAATTTGTTTTGCTTTGTGTACAGACTGAGGGTTGAGGTACTGATCACAACGGATAAAGTTTGAATACACCAAACCCACTTCGGGATATTCAGAATGTGCCTTTAAAACAACTTCCAAAGCATGAGTTGTTAACCCGTCATCAGGATCTAAAAAACCACATATTTCTGCTTCAGCAAGCTCTATTAATCTTCTTTTTGTATATCCGATTCCCCTGTTTTTATCACTCTGATTGATTTTAAACCGGGAATCGTTACCTATGATTTTTTTTATGACTTCAAGAGAATCATCAGTAGAGCCATCATCCAAAATTACCGCTTCCCAGTCTGTTTCTGTCTGAGCAACTAAACTTTGGTAGCATTTTTCAAAAAAATGGCCATTATTATAGTTGGCGATAAGTACACTGATTTTACTCATTTCGACTGTGTTTGTTCAAGATTTTTTTTAATGCATTCAAATATCCAAAACCATGTTTTCTATCTGGTTCCAGGATGTTTCCTTCTGCCCATTCGTTCCAGGATTTTATAATTAAAAACTGTTCCGGATACTCCTTTTTATCTTCAAGATATTCTACAGCCTTTTCTACTTGCTGTTCGAACAGTTCCGGGGAATTGTTAGCCAGAATGATTCCTCTGTAGCCGCTTCTTGGAGTATTGTCCCAATTGGGCAGTATACATGGATAGGTAGGAATATTGCTTTCTTCAAACTTTAAGTCATTTACTACTGCCTTGGCATCCTGAATTTTAACTTTAGGCTGTTCTTTTTTCTTAATTCCTATTAATCCTTTTATCCTGTTTTTATAATATTGAGAGTGAGAGATATATTCTTTCTTCGCAATATGAGGGATCCAGGCCTTTTGAAATGCATTGGAGATCTTACTGTCATATCCCATAGATTTAAAATCCAGGTCATCACGGAGTTTATTGGATGCCATAATGTAAAGATCATTAAATCCGTTTTTTCTGGCGAGCTCTTTGAATTTTGTAATATATTGCGGATCACCTTCATTTAAATGATTCGGATCATAGATAATGAAAAGAGGTTTGTTGTCTATTTTGATATACCTCTCGTCTTTGAAGAAAGGCAGAAGATATTCGAAATGGGCAATTAAGTCCTGCTCATCAGGATAGACTTGTTCAGCAAGTATTTTTTCTGATAACCCGTGCCATATTCCTGACCAGGTTTCATTGGCCCAGCAGAAGCAAAAAGGGAAATCTGGTTCTCCTGATTGTAATACATCATTTGCCACGCGTTCCAGCAGTTGTTTGCCGTTACCAAACCAGTAGTGATAATAAATAAATCCATGTACCCCATAGTCTTTTGCCATCTGAGCCTGCTGTTCTCTTACTTCAGGAACACGCAGGTCATAATACCCCAGATCTCCAGGATATATAGGTTGTTCGTGTCCTTCAAATAAAGGTTTAGCTTTTCCTACATTGGTCCATTCTGTAAAACCTTTTCCCCACCATTCGTCATTTTCAGGAACAGGGTGATATTGAGGGAGATAAAATGCAAGGGGCTTTATTTTTTTCATAATTGATTTAAAAACAGTTTTTTAACGGATTCCAGATATTGTGTTCCAAATTTGTGGTCAGGTTCTAAGTGGTTCCCTTCCGCCCATTCATTCCAGGCATTAATAAAAATGAAATTTTCTTCCTCAGAATAGGGAGTGAAATCTGACTTAATTTTTGAAAGCCAGTCTCCAAAATACTCAGGCGTAGAGTCTTCAAGTATCAGAGTGGGGTTTGTGCCCCGTCTGGATGTATTGTCCCATCCGGGTACAAGAGAGGGGTAAAGCTTAAAATCAAATTGTTTTTGATGAGCTAAACCTTCCCCCATCCATTTATATGGAATCCTGTTATATCTATTGTCTGTCTCTTTTTCAGAGAAAATATTTTTGACTTTGTTTAGAATACCACTTTTATTTTTTTTATTGCTTTCCCGAATTTCCTGAAAGACACTTTTTCTGCGTATTCCAAAAGGTTCAAAATCAATTGCGGCATCAAAACCTTCTACCAAATGATCCCAACCTTTTTGATAGGAGAAAACCATATGGCATATGTACAGTTCTAAGCCAGCTGCTTTTGCTTTCTCTCGCCAGCATTTGATTGTCTCCTGCATATTAGGCAAAATATTGGGTTTATAAATAACAATAACAGGTTTATTATTTACCCTAATATATCTATCATCCATCAAGATGGGAAGTAAGAAATCGATATGATCTTCATTATCCTGATCAGAGTATTTTTGCTCAATTAATACTTCCTGATCATTACCATCCCAACGTCTGGTCCAGTTTTCATTTGCCCAGCAGAGCATGAAAGGAAGATCCTCTTTAGGATTTTTCAATTTTCTGTCAATAGGTTCGTGCATTAATCTTTTACCATTAAACCAGTAATGATAATAACAGAACCCATAGATTCCATATTGTTTGGCCAGAAGTTCCTGGGCAATTCTTGCTTCTTCCAGCCTTAGGTCATAGAAACCAAGATCTGAGGGCAAGTGTGGTTGATAATGGTTTTCAAATAATGGTTTTGCTTTTGTGACGTTAGTCCACTCTGTAAAACCTTTTCCCCACCATTCATCATTTTCCGGGAACGGATGAAACTGTGGTAAATGTATGGCGATTGGTCTTAATTTCATATTTATGTGCTTAAATTATCTATTAAATAAATATTTGATCGTTTGTTTCCAAGGTAAAATTTCTACCCATGAAGGATTATCAAAAGATAATACTATAACTTTTAATTTTGAAAAAAATCCTAAACTTTTTGTATAAGAATAATGATTGGTTGTTTTTGTTTCAATAACAGACACTAATTCCTCATCTCTTCCATCTCTATATTTTTCTTTGCTAGGAATAGGCCTAACTATATGATTTTTATCTTTAGAAAAACTTTTAATCTCTTCTAGCTTCATACTCCAGCCTTGTGAGGAATATTTTTCACGTAAATATTTTACTTGTAAATTATTGACGAGGTTTCTATAATTTTCATCTGTGATCATCTTTTCTACTTCACGCTCCCAGCTTTTCAGATCTTTCGGATAAAATATCCCTTTTTCTTTATTATCTTCAAAAACTTTATAGACACTTGCGGGATTGTAGTGCATTATAAAAGGAACTCCAGCCATTGCCGGTTCCAGAAGTGATGTGAAAGATGGTATAGGAAACCCTTCCAGATATAAGTCTGCATTTTCAATGTATTGGTTAATATCTCTTGTAGGATGAATGAAAATTAATCGTTCATGAGAATAAATCTTCCTGTTGGGATTATTTAGTTCAATACCTATGATAGTAAAGACGACATGTTCAAATTTTTTTACAATTTTTAACGCTTCCTGATAGAAATTATATTCCTGATTGGGTTCATACTTTGATTCTCTGCCAATCGAAATAATATTGAATGTATTTTTTTCTGTCTTTTTTAATGAATATGACTCATCTACAGGTATTGGCAAGAAGAACTGATCTTGTACAGGAATATTTCTGTTTTTAGAATCTTTTAAAATATTTGATTCTCTTATCTGAAGCAGAAAATCTGTAACAGGTACACCCAGCCAATAAGTATGCTCAGCATGATTAAGAAAAAATACAGGACTTTTTAATTTATTGGAAGAAAAAATCATTGACGGAATTACATCATGTGGGTGAATATGCAGGATAATTCTACTAAAATTATTTTCCTTTAAAGTATCTACTATTTTTTGAGATTTTTCAATAATGCTCAGCTTCTGATCATAAGTAAAAACATTATTATCTATTTTATATTGATAGGATCCGGCTATTTCAGAAATCTCCTGAAAATTTTGCCAGGTGCTCATTAGATAATGTTTACTTTTTTTATCATTTTCTATCCAGCTGAAGATAAGCTTTGAATGTCCTCCAATGCTGCTTATTTCAGAAAAAATGTGTAATGTTTTATCTTCTGTGGTATCTTGAATACTTACGTTCTCAAAATCTAAACTTTCAAGAGCAATGTTTCTGATAATTGATTCAAAACAATTAGAGGTGTAATATCCCGGAAAATTATACCATGCTGAATATGATATTTTCTCTATATACATCAAACAGTCATTAAACTTCTTTTCGTCAAAAAGAAGTTTAGCGATTTTTAATGTTTTAAGGAAAAATTTCTTATTCTCTAATAGTCTTGACATGGACTAAAACTTATTTATAATCTCAATAATTTTATTTATTTCTTCATCCTCCATAACAGGAGAAATTGGAAGACTCAATACTTCAGCATGAATCTTTTCACTGATTGGAAATGAAAGATTATTCCAATCTTTGTAAGCTTCTTGTTTATGAGGAGGAATAGGATAGTGGATTAAAGTCTGCACCCCATTTTCTGTAAGATATGTCTGTAACTCATCTCTTTTTTCAGAGCGGATAACAAATACATGCCAAACATGTTCATTTTCATCAGCAGGATATTCAGGAAGAATAATTGCCGGGTTTTTTATTTCGTCTATAAAACGCTTTGAAATCTTTCGTCTGATTTTATTTTCGTTATCGATATATTTTAGTTTAATATCCAAAACCGCAGCCTGAATTTCATCAAGCCTTGAATTTAATCCTTTATATATATTGACATATTTTTGATTAGAGCCATAATTGGCTAATGCTCTAATTACTTTCATTAAATCATCATCATTTGTGGTGACAGCGCCTGCATCCCCTAAAGCTCCTAGGTTTTTGCCCGGATAAAAGCTAAAACCCGCAGCATCCCCAAGATTTCCGGATTTTATTCCATTCCATTCTGCTCCAATTGCCTGGGCATTGTCCTCTATAATTTTCAGATTGTGCTTTCTTGCAATTTCTTTAAGTGAATCAGAAAAAACAACTCTTCCCTGAAGATGTACAATAAGAATACCTTTGGTTTTGGAAGTTATCTTTTCTTCAATTTTAGAGATGTTAATATTATAAGTGTTAATTTCTGGTTCTACTAAAACAGGAACTAAGCCAT
Source organism: Chryseobacterium candidae (assembly GCF_004916905.1). GTDB lineage: Bacteria > Bacteroidota > Bacteroidia > Flavobacteriales > Weeksellaceae > Chryseobacterium > Chryseobacterium candidae. The sequence continues at coordinate 216,624 of NZ_SDLV01000003.1, read as the reverse complement.
TGTCTGAAATAGCTAGAATAGAAGCAATATAAGTATTGGAAGGAACGATGATTTCATCCCCGATATTCATTACTCCTAATTCTATATAGGCTCTTAAAATGAGTCTTAAAGCATCCAAACCATTGGCGACACCAATAGAGTGCTTGGTCCCGATATAATCCGAAAGATTTTTTTCAAAGCTTGAAAGCTGGCTACCCATGAGATACCATCCGGAGCGGAAAACTTCTAAAAGTTTAGCCTCTATTTCATTTTGATATTGTAAGTTTACCTTTTGTAAATCAAGAAATTTAATCATAATTTAAAGTTTAATTGAATAAAAATCTAAGGTAATTCCTCTTGCTCCCATATTTTCTTTCTGCTGAATTAACCCTTCATTTAAGTATGTACCTTGTTTCTCTGTGGAAATTCCAAAACTGTAATATTTTCTGTCTTTGAATGTATCCAAGAGAAAATGATTGATGAAATCTAATGCTCCTGCTTTTCTTCCTTCTGGAGATGCTGCCATATATTGAGTATGAATGACATTTCCGAAATCAAAAATAACAATACCAGCTAAGATGTTGCCATCTTTTTGAGCTTCATACAGTCTTATATTTTCTGGAAATTTTTCTTTTAATAATGTAATTTCTTCTATTGTATGTACTGGTTTTGCATCAAACTTCTGAAGAACAGAAGTAAGTAAGCCCCAGTATTCTTCAAAGTTTGTATTTTCTGTAACAGTTACATTATTTTCTTTACACTTTCTTACCAATTGCCTTTTGGTCTCTGAAAATCGGATAGGCTGTGAAAGATCGATAACTGATGAAATATCTCTTCTGTACAGATTGGCATCATTACGGAAAAGTGCATATAAATCTTCTTCTGCAGGATACTTATGAAAAATATGGGGAATCGCTTTGTATATTATTTCATCGAAAGAAAGCTCAGAATAGTATTGCTTTATTTCACTAAAAATCTCCAGAACTTCACTTGTTTTTACAGTATGAGATATAATTAAAGCCCCAAAAGTTAATCCGCCATGAGAAATAATCTGCTTTTCAGATTCATTAGCAGGAAATAATGCTGTAATTTTATTATTTTTAAGAATTATAAGAGAATGGTCTTTGAATCGATCAGAGTGATATTCCATAAAATCTCTCTCAAAAAAGAAAAGCCCGTTTTTTGATGTTGAGATAAAAGAATTCCAAATTTCTTTATACGAATTATTATATTTGATTATTTCAAATTTCATCAGGTGATAGTAATGTTTTTATAAGTTTTGCAGGGTTTCCTCCAATCATCGAATAATCCGGAAAACTTTTGTTGACAAAACTGTTTGCTGCTACTACACAGAATTTTCCTAAGTGTACGCCCGGCATAATAATCGCATTGGCACCAATCCAGCTGTGATCACCAATTTGTACTTCTCCTGAGATAAGAGGAAATATTTTTTGCATTTCTTCACTTGCATTAGGACCGGAATCTGTCATAATGTTTACATTTTGCGCTATAGAAACATGTTTACCTACTGTAAGTTTTCTGCTAAATCCGTTAAGGATGCTGAACATACCTACATAAGATGATTGCCCGATTTCCAGCTGGTTCTTTTCGGATCCATAAATACTGCATAGCTTTGCAATTTTAACATTATCTGCAATTTTCACGTTGTTTATTGATGTAGTAGGATCAATAACAACATTTTCACCTAATGAAATATTACTTAGTTTCATACACAAAATATTCTATAAGGTTAACAATATAATCCATTTCAAAAGTTCCCAGGTTTTGATGAACTGGTATGAAGAATACATCTTTACCGTAAAATATACTACACTCTATTCCATTCTGCTGAAGGAATATTTTTAATTCAGATAGATCACAGCCGTTATTTTCAAACATACAAACAGAAGGAGTTTCATGCTCATTATAATCAAAGAATGATTTGAAACCTATTTTTTCTAATTTTGAAATTAAATATTGATTATTTGCTCTTCTTTGTATAGTAATATTTTCAATATCTTTTAGATAATATAGGCATATCTTCTGCAAATAATTCTGATATGGTTTTTGAGTTTCTAATTTATAGTTATTATTAATCCTTAATATTCCACCAAATTGTACTGGGAAAAATTTCGGAATGCTATAAATAGTAAAGTCTCCATATTGACCTATTTGATGTTGCGAGTTGTTGGACAGCATACTCATGGCACAGTCTTCAATAATAGGAATATTATAACTTTTTATTCTTTCCATATCAGGGTAAACCTTTCCAAACTCGTGAATAACAAAAATTAATTTCGTTTTATTTGTCTTTTCTCTGGACCACTGACAAAATTTTTCAATTTCTTTAGTAACACAGCTGCTTATGTAAGAATTGGAAGTTGTAGTGATGATGAGAACTTCATCATCACTTTCAAGATTATAGAGACTTAATGCTTGGTTTATTGCTTCCTTGCCGCTCAAAAAGTATTCATGCGTTTCTCCAAAAAATGAATGAAATTTTTTTAATAATTCTTCATCAGAAGGGTATTCGTCCTTTATAATTGAATCATTCTTTCCTAAATCAGATGTTCTGAATGGACTAATGAAAAAAGACGGTTGTCTGAAATTTTCAGGATTTATGATTTGCCCTTTATAAAAGATCATTTCTTAATTTTTTGAAATCCTCATAATTTCTTATATAATCTGCTTCATTGTAAGAATGAGAGGCAAGTACCAGACAAATTGCTCCTGAAGAAAAATTAATTTCAGAAGCCCATATCCCGGGAGGAATATGTAATCCTAAATCAGGACGGTTAAGGAAAACCTGTCGCTTAAATTTTCCATCATCTAAAGAAACTTCAAAACTACCACTTGCTGCAATGAGAAATTGGTGACATTCTTTATGAGAATGAGCCCCTCTGCTTTCACCTCCGGCAATATCATATAAATAGAAAACTCTTTTTACATTAAAAGGAAAAGATGAATTGTTTTCAACTACTGTAAGATTACCTTCATCAAAACTGATTTTACCTAAATCAATAACATTACAGTCAAATACAGAAATATTATTCTTCATTAGTCAGTATTTTAAATTCTTCAAAATTTCTTATGTAGTCATTTTCATTGTACTCTTTGTCGGAAACAATAAGTGCTAATGAGTTAGTCGAAAAGTTTTCCAATCTTCGCCAAAACATTTTAGGAATATATAAGCCATAGTAAGATCTGTTCAGTGAAAATCTCTGCTCTGATTTTCCATTATCTATTACCACATCAAAGCTACCTGAAAGAGCAATGATAAATTCCTGCTGTTCCTTGAATGCATGGCTTCCTCTTACTTCTCCTCCTGGCACATCATATACCCAATATGTCCTTTGTATCTCAAATGGCAGTTGATTGGGATGTTCAAAAAAGGATAAATTCCCTCTTTTATCATATATTTTAGGCAATTCTATTATCTTAGGACTCATGGTGTTTGTACTTTATATTCAAAAAACGGCCTGGTGATTCCCGGATAGATGTGCATCATTGTTCCCACTTTTACGTTTTCTACCTCAAAACCGATAAATTCATCAATTCCATAGAGCAGAATTTTTTGATCTTTTCCAAAATAGAGTCTGAAATAATAGTTTCCGGCATTCAAAAGTCCGGCAGGGATATCAAATTCTACAGTATATTCTCCAATTTTTGAATCATTGTTCTCAGAAACAAATTTTCCAACATGGAAAATCACCAGTTCTTCATAATTTTTTAACTCAAATGTTGTGTCAAGTGTAATATCCGGGCAGTAATTATGGAAAACAAGTTTTACATGTACCCCGGAATCAATATCCAGTAAATCTCCTTTAATAGGAGATACTGAAAATTCTTTTATTCTGATATTTTCATTTCCCAGAGCCTCATCAAGATTCCCATTATAGATATAGGAACTTTCTTTTGTGCTGCTTTTTTGATATTCTATAATGGTATTAAGAATATCTCCTTGGTAATCAATTTTTCCCTGGTTTAAAAGAATTCCTTTTGAACATAACTCTTTTATGGCAGTCATATTGTGGCTTACAAAAAGAATAGTTCGGCCTTCACCTCTGGTCACATCATTCATCTTACCCAAACATTTTTTCTGAAACTCGGCATCGCCTACGGCCAAAACTTCATCTACGATAAGGATCTCAGACTCTAAATGCGCTGCTACAGCAAAAGCAAGACGGACGTACATTCCGGAAGAATATCTTTTTACAGGAGTATCAATATATCTTTCAACACCGGAAAAGTCTACAATTTCATCAAATTTCCTGGTAATTTCTTTTCTTGTCATTCCCAGAATAGCTCCATTCAGAAAGACATTTTCCCGTCCCGTCATTTCAGGATGGAAACCTGTTCCTACTTCCAGCAATGATGCAATTCTTCCATGGGTATAAATTTTACCTGTAGTAGGTTTTGTAACTTTACTTAAAACCTTTAACAGTGTAGATTTTCCTGCACCGTTTCTTCCGATAATTCCAACAGCATCTCCCTGTGCGATTTCAAAATCGATATCCCGAAGAGACCATACGTATTCTGAATCTCCTTTTGTCGTTCTGTCATTGGCTTCTCCAATTTTCAGATAAGGATCTTCTTTTCCTCTTACTTTATGCCAGAACCTGTTAAGGTCATGGGAAAGAGTACCTGTCCCGACTTGTCCCAGACGGTATTGTTTTGATATATTTTCTGCTTTTAAAGCCAGCATATTTAAATGATTTAAAAATTAATACGAAAGTTTCTCAATAGATGCTATACAGTATCCATAAAGCTTTTTTCAACCTTATTGAATACGACGATTCCTGTCATTAAAAGAATGAGAATAATCACCGTACTGATTCCAAGCATGGCGGGAGAAAAGTCTCCAGCACCTATCCAAGCATATTTAAAACATTCAAAAATACCGGTTAAAGGATTATAATAAGCCAGTTTTTTAAAGAATCCTGGTAGTGAAGAAACAGGATAGATTACGGGAGTTGCATACATATATAAGCTTACTCCAAAACCCAGTAACATAGCAAGATCTTTATACTTTGTAGTCAGTGACGAAAAGATCATCCCAACTCCTAAGGCAAAAAGTGCCATTAAGAATATAAGGAACGGAGTCGCAAGAATCCAGATGTTAGGATGAACCTTTCCTTCGTTCAGGTAATATGCCCACACAAGAATAAATAAGACAAACTGTACTCCAAACCGCATCAGGTTTGAAATAACGATAGATAACGGAGTAACCAGTCTTGGGAAATATACTTTTCCAAAGATTCCGGCATTTCCGGTGAAAGTAGAGGAGGTGGCCATTAATGAGGAAGAAAAGTAATTCCAAAGGGTAACACCAGCCAGATAAAAAAGCAGTGGCGGAGCTCCGTCTGTAGGCAATTTGGCAATTCTTCCAAAAATAACCAGATAAACGATAGTCGTTAAAATGGGATTGATAAAAAACCATATCGGGCCTAAAATAGTCTGTTTAAAGCTGGATACAAAATCTCTTTTTACAAACATATAAACAAGGTCTTTGTATCTCCAGACTTCTTTTAGCTTCAAGTCAAATAGCGAATGATCTGCATCAATCGTTTCTGTCCACTTCTGTTGTGGTTCATTCATCTGTGTAAGTTTTTGCAAATTTATAATAATTAATTCTTACCTTATGTATTAGTTTATGAATTTTCATTGTCAATAAAACTAAAAATCAACAACTAATATATTGATATTTGTTGGTATGAGCAAAAACTATTGACCATAAAGCCAATAGTCTATGAATTTTATAAATTATATGTGTTATTTTCCGATAAGTTGTTTCAGGTATTCACCGTATCCGCTTTTGCCATATTTAGTCGCAGTTTCAAGCAGCTTCTCTTCATCAATGAATTTGTTTCTGAAGGCAATTTCTTCAATACAGCCAATTTTAAATCCTTGTCTTTTTTCAATAACACTCACAAATTCTGAAGCGTCATGAAGAGAATCAAAAGTTCCTGTATCCAGCCATGCGGTTCCTCTGTTAAGAACAGCTACTTCAAGTTTTCCATTGTTTAAATAAACATTGTTGATATCTGTGATTTCCAGCTCGCCTCTTGCAGAAGGCTTGATGTTTTTAGCGATTTCCACTACGCTGTTATCATAAAAATAAAGGCCAGGGACAGCATAGTTTGACTTAGGATTTAAAGGCTTTTCTTCAATAGAAACAGCTTTCAGATTTTTGTCAAATTCCACTACACCATATCTTTCCGGATCCGCTACGTGATAAGCGAAAACAACTCCTCCTTCCGGATTGGTTTTGTTTTTCAATAAAGTTCCCATTTCTGAACCGTAGAAAATATTATCTCCCAATACCAGTGCAGCGGCGTCATTCCCAATAAACTGTTCGCCCAGAATAAAAGCTTGTGCTAAACCGTCCGGGCTAGGCTGTACAACATATTCTATATTACAGCCAATTTGTGAGCCATCACCCAAAAGCTTGATGAAACCTTCCTGGTCATGTGGAGTAGTGATGATGAGAATATCCTTGATTCCTGCTAAAAGTAGTGTGGAAAGCGGATAGTAAATCATGGGTTTGTCGTAAACAGGCATCAGCTGCTTGCTTACTGCAATGGTAAGAGGGTAAAGTCTTGTTCCGGAACCTCCGGCTAGTATTATTCCTTTCATGTTTTGGTACGTATTACGCGTATTTCTTTTGTGTTGTAAATGCATTTATTTAGCTATTTCTGGTTGATGATAAAAACTGAAATGTAATTAATTATCCCAGATTCTATAATTCTTCCTTAATAGCAGGAAATTTAGCTGTATTGCTTGCTGTAGTAATCCTGATAGTTGCCTGAAGTTACATTCTCAAGCCACTCTTTATTTTCAAGATACCAGTCGATAGTTTTTGCCAGCCCTTCTTCAAAAGTTACTGAAGGTTTCCAGCCTAAATCTTTATTCAGTTTTGTTGCATCAATGGCGTAGCGTTTATCGTGGCCCGGTCTGTCTTTTACAAAAGAGATCAGTTTTTCAGAATAGCCTTCGGGTCTTTCCAGTTTGGCATCCATTTGTTTGATCAGTTCTTTTACAAGGTCAATATTCTGCCATTCGTTGAAACCTCCTATATTATAAGTTTCTCCGGTTTTTGCTTCCTTAAAGATCTGATGAATCGCTTTGGCATGGTCAATGACGAATAACCAGTCTCTGGTGTATTTTCCGTCGCCATAAATGGGAAGCGGTTTTTCATTGATAATATTAGAAATACAAAGAGGAATCAGCTTTTCAGGGAAATGATTCGGACCGTAGTTGTTGGAACAGTTTGATACGATGAAAGGCATTCCATAGGTATTTCCGTAAGCTCTCACCAAATGATCGGAAGCAGCCTTTGAAGCAGAATATGGAGATTGAGGGTCGTAAGACGTTGTTTCTAAAAAGAACCCGGTTTCGCCTAAGCTTCCATATACTTCGTCAGTAGAAATGTGATAGAAAAGATTCTTTCTTTTTTCATCCGGGAATCTGCCGTGAGTATGATCAGGATTTAATGTCCAGAATTCTTTACAAAGGTTCAGAAGATTAGCAGTTCCGTTTACATTCGTATTGATAAATGCCATTGGATCTGTAATACTTCTGTCTACGTGGCTTTCTGCTGCCAAATGTACAACAGCATCCGGGTTATATTTTTCGAAAACTTTTCTAAGTTCTTCCGGTTTTGTGATATCTGCTTTTTCGAAAACATAATTAGGCTCATTTTCGATGTCCTTTAAGTTTTCCAGATTTCCGGCGTAGGTAAGAGCATCAAGATTGATGATTGTAGTATCCGGATTGTTTTTTACAAACTCTCTTACAACATGAGAACCGATAAATCCGGCACCTCCTGTGATGATAATGTTTTTCATTGATTTATTTTGTGATGGTCTTTCTTCCTATACTTTTATAATGAAATCCGTTTTGTTCAGGGATTTCCAGCGGGTACATATTTCTACCGTCAAAAATGACTTTGTTTTTCATTTTTTTAGCCATCAGTTCAAAATTAGGGTTTTTGAATTCCGGCCATTCTGTAGCAATAAATAGTGCGTCTGCGTTTTCCAGTGCGTCATACATCCCTTTGGCATACTGTATTTTATTGCCTAAGAGTTTCTGTACATTATTTTCTGCAACCGCATCATAGGCTATGATTTCAGCTCCTTTCTCCAGCAGAAGAGCAATATTATCTAAAGAGGAAGCTTCTCTGATGTCATCTGTGTTTGCTTTAAAGGCAAGCCCCCACATGGCAATTTTCTTTCCTTCAATGCTTCCGCCAAAATATTTTTCAATTTCAGAAACTAAAATAACTTTCTGGGTGGTATTCACATTTTCAGTAGCTTCCAGAATCTGGAAATTAAAATCTTCCTGTTTTCCGGATTTTATAAGCGCTTTTACATCTTTAGGAAAGCAGCTTCCTCCATATCCGATTCCCGGGAATAAGAATCTGTGCCCGATTCTGTCGTCACTACCCATTCCCAGTCTTACCTTATCCACATCTGCACCTACCTTTTCACAATAGTTGGCAATTTCATTCATAAAGGTAATTTTTACCGCTAAAAATGAATTTGCTGCATATTTGGTAAGTTCTGAAGACTTCTCATCCATGAAGATAATTGGAATTCCTGTATTGGTAAAAGGCTGGTATATTTTAGACATAATGTCTTTAGCTCTTTCTGAACTTGCGCCAACCACCACTCTTGAGGGATTCATTGAATCTTCAACAGCAAAGCCCTCTCTTAAGAATTCAGGGTTTGAAACTACATCAAAAGCGATATCTGTTTTGGAAGCAATTGCTTCTCTCACTCTGTCCGCAGTTCCTACGGGAACCGTACTTTTATTGACAATGACTTTGTATTCAGTCATCAGTTCACCAATATTATTAGCTACCTGAAGTACATAAGACAGATCCGCAGATCCATCTTCTCCCGGAGGAGTAGGTAATGCCAGGTATATAACTTCGCTTTTGTCCAGCGCTTCTTTAAGATTGGTAGTGAAAAATAATCTTTCAGACTGGATGTTTCTTAAAAACATTTCTTCAAGGTTCGGCTCATAGATGGGAACAATGCCGCTTTTCATACCTTCTACTTTTTTTTCATCAATATCAACACAGTATACTGAATTGCCAAGTTCTGCCAGAGTAGTTCCTGTAACTAATCCTACATAACCTGTTCCTACAATCGTTATATTCAAAATGTTTGTTTTAAAATTCTAAACACAAAAGTAATAAAAATCCTGTGACATATTCTTTTAATTTATTGTAAATGAATCTTGCGCTATTTACTTGATACTTAAGATAATTTTGCATTTTTAGAAAAAAAGCTTATATTTGCAATGGATTTACGGAAAAAATGGGAAGGCTTCGGAAGAAAGCCTTTTTTCGTACTGTAAATCAAGATAAATAAATATGGAGTTTAGAAAAAGAATTGAAGAATTATTAAATGAATTCCTTGAGACCAGAAAAGATCTGTTTCTTATCGATCTTAAAATTTCTGCAGGGGATGATATTACAGTGATTTTGGATGGTGATAACGGAGTTTCTTTGCAGGATTGTCTTGATGCAAGCCGTGCCATTGAATTTAATATGGATCGTGAAGAGCATGACTTCAGCCTTCAGGTGATGTCTGCAGGACTGAGCGAGCCATTATCCACACCAAGACAGTTCAATAAAAACATTGGAAGAGAGATTGAGGTGATGCTGGAGGATTCTTCCAAAATTGAAGGAGAATTGTCAAAAGTAGACGATGAGAAGATCACACTTGTTTTACGTTACCGTAAGCCAAAAGATATCGGAAAAGGAAAAGTAGATGTGGAGGAGGAGAAAGAGATTTCTTATCCTGAGATCAAAAAAGCATTAGTAGTAATTAAATTTTAAAAAGAAAAAAGAATAGATGGATAATATAGCGTTGATTGAATCCTTTGGTGATTTTAAAGACGAAAAAGGGATCAGTAAGATTGATCTTATGGCAATTATTGAAGATTCACTGAAGACTCTTTTAAGAAAGAGATTTGATTCAGATGATCATTTTGATGTGATTGTAAACCCGGATAAAGGAGATTTTCAGATATTTTTAAATAAAACAATTGTAGAGGACGAAATGTCTGAAGATGATGATTTGGAAATTGAAATTTCTGAAGCTAAGAAGATTGATCCTACCTTCGAAGTAGGAGAAGACTTTACAATGGAAATTCCTGTTGCACAATTGGGAAGAAGAAATATTCTTACCCTTAAGCAGATTCTGGCTACAAAACTTCAGGAGCACAATAATGCAATGCTGTACGAACAGTTTAGAGATAAAATTGGTGAAATCGTTGTTGGTGAAATCCATCATATCCGTCATAAGCACGTGATTCTGCTGGATGATGAAGGAAATGAATTTATTTTACCAAAAGAAAACCAGATCCCATCCGATTTCTTTAAAAAGGGTGAGAATATCAGAGCTATTGTTGAGACAGTAGATTTTAAAGGTTCTAAACCACAGATTATTATTTCCAGAACTGCACCTAAGTTCCTTGAGAAGTTATTAGAGCTGGAAATTCCTGAAATCCAGGACGGAACAATTATCCTGAAAAAGGTAGTGAGAATTCCTGGTGAAAAGGCAAAGATTGCAGTAGATGCTTATGATGACAGAATTGATCCGGTAGGAGCTTGTGTTGGAGTTAAAGGATCCAGAATTCATGGCGTTGTAAGAGAGTTGAGAAATGAAAACATCGATGTTATTCAGTGGTCTAAAAACCCTGAGATTTTGGTGAAGAGAGCATTAGGAAATGTGACCGTCAATAAAATTGACATCAACGAGGATCAAAACTATGCATTGGTTTACACCCCTGTTGAAGAGATTTCTAAAGTGATTGGAAAGCAAGGACAGAATATCAGACTGGCTTCTTGGTTGTCAGGATATGAAATTGATGTATACAGAGAATCCAGCGAGGATGACGATGTTGAATTGAGAGAATTTAACGATGATATCGAGCAGTGGATTTTGGATGAGTTTAAGAAAGTAGGACTTACAACTGCAAAATCAGTATTGGATAAAGAAACTGAAAGTCTTTTAAATATGGTTGACCTTGAAGAAGAAACAATCGAAGAGGTTAAACGTATTCTGAGAGAAGAATTTGAAGATTAAGATTGTAAATAAATCTTAATAAACAGTAAAAAAGAAATACTTTAATTTTAAAAATTAAAAACAGTAAATAATATAAATGCCAAAAATTAGATTAAATAAAGCGGTTAAGGAATTCAACATTTCGATGTCCAGATTAGTAGAGTTTTTACAGTCAAGGGGGTTCGAGGTTGAAAGCAATCCTAACGCTCAATTGGAAGAAGCGGCATATTCTGCATTGGAGGCTGAGTTTGCTAAAGACGGCGAACAAAGAAAGGCTTCCCATGAGGTGGTGATCACTAAAGTTCCGGAAGAAAAGCTGGAAATTGAAGAAAAGAAAACCCCTGAAGTGATAAGAGCTAAAGCAAATAAACCAGAAACCAGAATTTTAGGTAAAATAGACTTAGAGCCTAAGAAGCCTGAAGTTGAAGAAGCTCCTGCGGCTCCTGTGGCTCCTGTTGCAACACCGGTTGAAGAAAAGAAAGAAGAAATCGTGAAAGAAGAACAGCAACCGGAAGTTAAAACAGTACCAGAAAAGCAGGAATTTAAAGTTTTGGATAAAATTGATTTGTCTCAAATAGAATCTAGAAACAGACCTGTGAAAAAAGACAAACCAAAAATGGAGGAGAAAAAAGAAGAAGTTAAACCTGTGGAACCAGTAAAAGAAACTCCAAAACCAGTTATTGTAGAAGAGAAAAAAGTGGAAACTCCGAAAGCTGAGGCTGAGCCTGAATCTCAGGAACCACAGAAAATTGAGACAGTGTATCAGAAACTTGACGGTCCTAAGATCGTTGGTGAAAAGATAGACTTAACTCAGTTTGCGCCAAAGCCGGGTGCAGGAGCAAAAAAGAAAAGAAAGAGAATTGAAAAACCAGGTGGCCAGAATAACCAACAAGGTCAGGGGAATAATCAAAACTCAGGAAATAATAACAACCAGGGTGGTCAGGGCCAGGGAAACCGTCAGAATAATAACGGTGGACAAGGTGGAAACCGCCAAGGTCAGGGAGTACAAGGAAATCGTCCTCCAGGTCAGGGTGGCCAGGGTGGAAACCGTTTTGGAAATAACCAAGGGGGTGGAAACCGTCAGGGGCAAGGTGGTGGCTTCAAAAAAGGAGGCCAGAACAACAGACCCGGACAAAGAGTTATGCCAGTTGAATTAACTGACGAACAAGTTAAAAACCAGATCAAGGAAACATTAGAAAAACTTACTAACAAAGGAGGTAAGTCTAAATCTGCAAAACACAGAAAAGACAAGAGAACTTTCCGTAGAGAGCAGGATGAGCGTCAGCAGGAGCTTGAAGCACAAGACAGAACGCTGAAAGTAACAGAATTCATCACAGTAGGTGAATTGGCAAGTTTGATGAATGTTTCTCCAACGGAAGTAATCTCTGCTTGTTTCTCATTAGGGGTAATGGTTACCATGAACCAGAGACTTGAAGCGGATACCTTATTATTAGTAGCAGATGAATTCGGTTATAAAATCGAATTCTCAGATGCTGATCTTGAAGATACAGATGCTGAAGATGAAGTGGATACTGAAGAAAGCTTATTACAGAGAGCTCCGGTAGTTACTGTAATGGGACACGTTGACCACGGTAAAACTTCATTATTGGATTACATCAGAAAAACCAACGTAATCGCTGGTGAATCAGGAGGAATTACTCAGCACATCGGTGCTTATAACGTGAAACTGGAAAACGGTCAGAGAATTACCTTCTTAGATACACCAGGTCACGAAGCCTTTACAGCGATGAGAGCAAGAGGTGCTCAGATCACGGATATTGCAATTATCGTAATTGCTGCCGATGATGATGTGATGCCACAAACGAAAGAAGCAATTGCTCACGCTCAGGCCGCGCAGGTACCAATGATTATTGCAATCAATAAAGTGGATAAGCCAAATGCCAACCCTGATAACATCCGTCAGCAACTTTCAGGTTTAAACCCTCCTGTTTTGGTAGAAGAGTGGGGTGGAAATGTACAGGCACAAGAAATCTCAGCCAAATTCGGTAATAACGTAGATGTATTGTTGGAGAAAGTTTTACTACAGGCTGAAATGCTTGAATTAAAAGCAAATCCTGAACGTGCAGCAAACGGAGTTGTTATTGAAGCATCTTTAGATAAAGGTAGAGGTTATGTAGCAACAATGCTGGTACAGACCGGAACTTTAAGAGTTGGAGATTATGTGGTAGCAGGTAAAAATCATGGTAAAGTAAAAGCTTTGCTTGATGAAAGAGGTAAAAATCTTAATGAAGCCGGTCCATCAATTCCTGCTACAATCTTAGGTTTGGATGGGGCACCTACTGCAGGTGATAAATTCCGGGTATATGCTGATGAAAGTGAAGGTAAAGCTATTGCCAATAAGAGAGAACAGCTGCAGAGAGAATTGTCAATCAGAACTAAGAAGCATACGACACTTGAAGAATTAGGTAGACGTATTGCTTTAGGAGAATTCAAAGAATTGAATATTATCCTTAAAGGTGACGTGGATGGTTCAGTAGAAGCTCTTTCTGATCAGTTACAAAGATTATCAACAGAAGAAATCAGCGTTAAAATTCTTCACTCAGGGGTTGGACAGATCACAGAATCTGATATCAACTTAGCGGCTGCATCAGATGCAATTATCATCGGATTCAACGTAAGAGCGGGTGCTAATGCGAAAGAGCTTGCAGATCGTGAAGAAATTGAGATCAGAACCTATTCTGTAATCTATAAGGCAATTGATGAGGTAAAAGAAGCTATGGAAGGAATGCTTTCTCCGGAGATTCAGGAGCAGGTGATTGGTAATGTTGAAATCCGTGAGGTATTCAAGATTTCTAAAGTGGGAACAATTGCAGGTTGTATGGTTCTTACCGGAAAAGTGACAAGACAATCCAAAGTACGTTTATTAAGAGACGGTATTGTTAAATTCGACGGAGAGCTTGAAAGTTTAAAACGTTTCAAAGATGATGTGAAGGAAGTCACTAAGGGTTATGAATGTGGTCTAAACCTTAAAGGTTACAATGACATTGAAATCGGAGATATTCTTGAAGTTTACGAAGAAGTAGCAGTCAAGAAGAAATTGAAATAATAATTTAAGAAAAGAAAAGCAGGCATCTCAGATGCCTGCTTTTTTTTATGATTGTTTATAAATATTTCGTTAATTTTCATTCAAAAAGGTAACAAGCTTTATTAAATCCTCATCCTTATCAAACTTTATTTTATTGGATTTAAAGAAGGTGGTTAAGCTGTCTTTTTTATCTGGAAACTGATTAATAATATCCTTTTGATTTTTAGGCTTCTTGATAAAGCCGTTTTGTGTTTTGATGTAGTACACTGGAGGCAATGTTCTGAAGTTAGCAGGTCTTTCACTTGCATAAGAATTTGCGGCTGGTACAACATCAGTAAATTTAGTTTTGATTTTTTTGTACAGATTGTTTTTTCCGTTGATCAATTCAAAAAAATATCCGTTTAAATTATCTGAAGTATCAAGTAAAACGATTACTTGTCTAGGAGACAGAACTTCAATTCTTGAAAAATCTGTGGTTTTTGGAAGAACCTGAACATTTCCGTTTTTCTTAAATTCTATTTCATCAGTGTAGCTGTTATAGCGTATAGGAATCTGCTCATAATTAACAGCAATCTTTGCATCAGAAAATTCTTTCCCAATATATGGGGAATCTCCTGCAATCTCATCATATTTAAATGTTTTACCTGTAGTTGAGTTGATGCCATCAAATACGGATTGTGCTCCTGTCGCACCATTTACCGAAAGTGTATTTTGTGCAAAGCTAAAACTGAAGCATATGGCTAAAGCTGTTAACACTATTTTTCTCATGTTTTTTTTTGGTTATTAATGAAAAGAAACTAGATAATTTTTATCTGTTTAATTGGATAAAGTATTTGTGTTGAAAAAAATAAAAAATAATAATCATATAAATAAAAAAAAACGGCTATAAGGCTGAATATTAGTATTGTTTTAATTTAGATTCATTATAAATAATTATTTTTCTTTTGGTTTCAAAGTGTTAAAAAGTAAATAATTTAAGTTTCTAATTTAAATTTTAATATTTTTTTACATGTAATATTATGAATTTTAATGTTCTTTGTGATATTATATTGGTTTGTAATGAATATATCTATGATTTGTGAATGTGAAAAATTTGCTAGTGTTAATATTTATTAACATATTTGCTCCTAAAATATATTAAAATTTGTTAATATGAATGTTAAATTATGTGTATTGAGTGCAGGAGTTATGTTCTTTTTAGGACAATCCGCTTTTGCGCAAACAACTAAAAAAGATACAGCAAATACTAAAGTAATTGATGAGATTGTTGTAGTTGGGGTACAAAAAAAGAAAAAAGAAGAAGTTACCCAAGCTGTTTCTGTAGTAAATGGAGATGAGCTAACTAGGATGGCTGCTTCAAGTACCGGTATTACAAACATGCTTCAAGGTAAAATGTCAGGTTTGCAGGTATCTACAAACTCTGGTAAACCAGGAGAACCAGGATCAATTAGAATCAGAGGAGCTATCAATGTGTCTTCTACTCTAGGAGCATCTGATCCATTATTCGTGGTTGATGGTATTTATATGACACAGCGTCAGTTTAACTCGATTCCTCCAACAGATATTGAAAGTGTTACCGAATTGAAAGATGCTGCTTCTACTGCTGTATATGGAGCTAGGGCTGCAAATGGGGTTATCGTAGTTACTACTAAAAGGGGTAAATTAGGAAAACCTGCCATTACATATGATACAAGATTTGGTTTTGCTTATAAGCCAAAGGATATCAACTTTAAAATGATGAATACTGCACAAAAGATTCAGTTTGAAGATGAAATGTCTACAATTGGAATCAATCCAAACCCGCTTTATACAGACCAAGAAAAAGCAGCATTGCTAGCGCAGGATCATGATTGGTCAAAAGAAATTTTAAGAAACTCAAGTATTCAGTACCATAACTTGTCTGTAAGAGGTGGAGGTGATAAAAATTCATATTATGCTTCTATTGGTTATGATTCTGACTCAGGGATCTTACAGGAATTAGAAGGTTTCAAAAGATACAATGCAAGATTTAACTTCGATCAGAAGATTACGGATAAAATGAAGCTAGGTTTTGATTTTGGTGTCGTAAATGTTAAGACACAGGATCAGCGATTCTCATACAATGCATTAAGCCCATTCTATTCAGTATATTCACTGAATCCATATGAACCTATTTATAATTCAAATGGTTCATTCAACCCTACAACAAACTCTATTAACCCAATTGATCTTAGAAGAAATGAGGTGACAACAGATTGGAGAACAAGATTGTCAGGGCAGGTATTCGGTACCTATGAATTCTTTAAAGGATTATCATTTAAGTCTACTTTCGGTACAATTTATGACCTTAGAAAAAACAAATATGTTGTAAGAAAAGGTTCAGATATTGCTAAAGTATATGGATATCCGGATGGAAGTATCAGAGATACAAGATCAGATTTCTGGACATATGTATTCAATAACAGATTTGACTTCTCAAGATCTTTCGGACAACATAAAGTATCTGCAGTTGCAGCATTCGAATATAGCCAGGAACAATTTGGAAGTTTATCTGGTACAAAAAGAGTTATGCTAGGACCAGATATTACTGACGTAGGTTCGGCAGCTACTCCATTCGCTATTACAGGTAACACAACTACAACAAACTATGTGAGTTTATTAGGAGTTGTTGACTATAATTATGCTAACAGATATATAGTATCCGGATCAATCAGAAGAGATGGTAACTCCAGACTAGGGGAAGGTAATAAATATGGTAATTTCTGGTCTGCTTCAGCAGCATGGAATTTAGCAAAAGAATCTTTCTTTGATGTTCCTTTCTTCAATGATATTAAATTCAGATATAGTATTGGTACAACAGGTAATATCTCTGCTCTTGCTGATTACCAAAACCTTGTTTCGATCGTATCTGGTGACTATGGTTTAGATCCTACTTCTGGTCCATCTAACAACGTTGGAAATAAAAACCTTAAATGGGAATCTAAAACATCTCAAAACTTAGGGGTTGATTTCGTAATGTGGAACAACAGAGTGAAATTAAGTGCGGAAGTATTTAAGGATGATAGAAAGGACTTCCTTTATGCAATTCCAAGTACACAATATGAAGGAGGTGGATATCTATTCTCGAGTGTTACTAATGCAGGTAACATCGAAATTAAAGGTTTAGAATCTGAATTAAACATTGATATTATTAGAAGTAAAGATATTGACTGGTCTGTAAGAGGAAATATTTCAATGCTTAAATATAATGTGAAGAGCTTGTATGGAACTAATACTCAGCTTAGTTTAGATGGTTATACATTCATGAGCATTGGAAATGAACCAACTGTATTTAAAATGGTTAAAAGTGCAGGTGTAGATCCTACAACTGGAGATGCATTGTATTACAAACTTGATGGTTCTATCACTAATGTATATAGTTCAGGTGATGCTCAGTTCCTGCCAGGAAAATCTACATTGCCAAGTGCTTATGGAGGTTTTGGGACAACGTTCAGATATAAAGGCTTTGACTTAAACGCAGATTTCTCATTCCAAACAGGTGGATATAGTTATAATATTGTAGCACAAAACCTTGTTGACTTCTCTGCTTATAACCAAAACTTAAGTACTGATGCGTTCAACTATTGGAAAAATCCAGGTGATTCAGGTGTATTACCAAAACCAAATGTAAATGGTCTTCAAACTACAGATCAGTTCTTACAAAAAACAGATTTTGTAAGATTAAGATCAGTAGAAATCGGATATACATTTGATAAGAAATTTTTAGGTGAAAAACTTCCTGTAAATAGTATTAGAGTTTATGGTTCAGGTCAGAACTTAGCTCTTTGGACAAACTTCACAGGAGATCCAGAAATTGCTGTAGCTTCTGAAACTCAAATTAATAATGGAGCATTTATTCCAGGAGCTTTAAGTTTATACAATTATCCAAATACAAGAACATTCCTAATGGGAGTGCAAGTTAACTTCTAATTCAATTTTATCATGAAAAAAAATATAGTAAGAATAGTATTATTTGCATCAATGGCTTTCACTGTTGCGTCTTGTACTGATGATTTAAGTGTAGTGCCAAATGATAGACTGATTGTAGATAACTATTATACAACCGAGGGAGACTTCAGAAGAGGAGTAGATTATGCTTATGACGCGTTTAAGATTGGAGGATATTATGCTGGTGATAATAGCCAATTAATAATTCCAGATATTCTTTCAGATAACTTAATCCAGAATCCTCAGGGAAGAAGATCAAATAACGATGGTTACAATTTAAATTTTGCTGGAAACGTAGGAGAAATAACTTCTGTTTATGGAGGAGGTTATGCTGTAGCAGCCAGAGCTAATGCGGTTCTTGATAAGATTAATAATTTACCATCAGGAGCATTTAGAACTAATATAGAGGCTGAAGCAAGGGGAATTCGTGCGATTGCTCACTTTGATATCGTAAGAAGATATTGTAAAATACCTACTCAGTCTGCGGATGCTGGTGGGTCAATGGGGATAGCATATGTAGATAAATTTGATCCGTTCTTAATGACTACAAGAAATTTGAACGTAAACCAGGTTTATGACAAAATTATTGGTGATTTACTTTTTGCGGAACAAAACATTACACAATCTGCGAATGTAGGCAAACTTACAAAGGCTGCTGTACAAGGAATGCTATCAAGAGTATATCTATACAAGGGTGATTATGATAATACTATTACTTGGGGACAAAAAGCTCTTGCTCTAAAACCAAGTGTAGGTACAATTGGAACTTTCAAAAATATCTGGAATGATACTTCAGTTGATGGAGTTTTATTTAAAGTATTGAATTCAAGTATTGAAAACATTAAAACTGGCTCTGCTTATAACCAGACTGTAGGAGGCCAGATTAAATCAGAATATGTTGTAGACTATGATTTATATACTAAATTTAAGGACATAGATATTAGAAAGTCTTCTTACATTGTAACTTCTCCTTTTAATGGTAAAAATTATAATAATGTAATTAAATACAAACAAGCTACAGATAAACCTATTGAAGCTGTTGATGTTAAGTATTTAAGAACTTCGGAAGTACTATTAAATGTTGCTGAAGCAATGTATAAGAAAGGAAATGAAGCTGGAGCTCTAGGTTTATTAAATACGTTAAGGGCACAAAGATATACTGGCTTTGTTTCTGGAACAGAAACTGGGCAAACTCTTTGGAACGCAATTATGTTAGAAAGAAGACTGGAATTAGCATTTGAAACAGACAGATTCTTTACTTTAAAAAGACTTGCGTTGCCAATTCAAAGATCTAACTTTGGTCCTGAATCTAATGGAACAGGAAACCCTGCGACTGTATTGTCGCTTCCTGTTGCAAGTCATAAGTGGCAATTACCAATTCCTCAAGGAGCAATTGATAATAACCCTCAGATTCAGCAAAATCCTGGTTATTAATCATACAATAATCATTTTATATAGAACCCCTGCTCAAAGCAGGGGTTTTTTATGTCCTTTTATTTCTTATTTTTGCTGTACAATAATGAATAATGAAGTACATCCTTTTCATACTCTTCTCTTTAAGTTTTGTAGCCAGGGCTCAGGTCGTTAATAAAGCAGAGACAAAGCCTCGGTCCAAAAAAGAAGATACCCTTGTGATAGATTCCGGGAAAAAAGATTCCCTGAAAATTTTTAAGCCTACCATTAATGATTACCAGTATCAGACTCAGTTTTCTGAAAAGAAAGTTTTTGATACCGTAATGACTTTTGATAAAACCTATATCTTTTCACAGCAAAATAATAAAGATAACTTCGGAAGAGTACAGCCTGCCAACATTGGTTCAGGATTCAATCCACTTGTATTTGAGGTAAACCCGGAAGAAAACCTTTCCTTACTGCCTTCCAATAAATCTTACATGATCATTGGAGCCAATGATGTGAAATACTATGATGTAAAAACACCTACCGCATCATTTATTTATCATAATGCAATGCGTAACGGAGCTGCTCTGAAATCAACCTATACCCAGAATATCGGAAAGAGATTCAACTTCGCTCTTGAATATATGGGACTTCGTTCTCAGGGGCTTTACAGAAACTCATTGTCAGCAAACAACAATACGTTATTCTCGGGGCATTATATTTCGAAAAGCGGAAACTATGAGCTTTTTGCCCATTATCTTCATCAGAATGTAAATAATCAGGAAAGTGGAGGGATTACCGAAGATAATCTGTTTCAGAGTGGAGACAGTAATTATAGCAACAGACAAAACGCACAGGTAAATCTGGCTTCTTCAAGCTCGCAGTTTTCTTACAGAAGATATTATCTGAGTCATCAGTTTACTCCATTCAATTCTGAGAAATTTCCTTTCAGCATAAGACATATTCTTTCTCATCAGGGAAATAAATACTATTATAACCAAACCGCTTTGGAATCTTATTGGTATGATGATCCTACAGATTTAGTCAATGGTTTTCCACTCACAACCAAGAAATATTCTGAAAATTTCAGCAATACAGTAAGCCTTATCTTTAATAATGAAAAATTCAAGCTGGATGCTGGTGTACGTTATCAGATGATTAAATTCGGGATAAGAGATATTGTTGCACTCAACAATGTGCCTTTTCCTGGTGAACTCAAAGAAAACAGAATAGGAGCCGTAGGAAATCTGCAGGTAAAACTTTGGGATAAAATTCAACTGAATTCATTCCTGGAATTTTCAAACGGTAGCCAGTTTAAAAGCTACCTTAAAACAACCAATAATCTGAAATTTGAACCCATCAAAGATTATTTTGTTAATGCAAAAGTGAACTTCCAAAGTGCCTATCCTTCATTCAATTACTTATTGAATACCTCCGTTTATAATAATTTCAATTATTATCTTGAAGATGCAAAGAACCAGTCTGTAATGGAAGTGGGAGGAAGTATCAATCTGAAATGGTTTAAAACTGAAATTTTCGCCAATTACTTCAGAGTTGATAACTATACGTACTTTGACAGCAATGGAAGTCCGAAGCAAAGTGACAATTCAGTCAATATCTCTCAGATCGGAGGAGATGCTACATTCAGCTTCAACAAATTCCATCTGAATACAAGAGTGCATTTCCAGAATACCTTAACGAACAAAGATCTGCTTCCAATGCCGGGCTTCATTGGTAGAGCCAATTTCTTCTACCAGACTCAGGCCTTCAAAAAAGCAGCAGAAATTCAGGCAGGTGTTAAAGTATATTACTTTTCTAAATTCGCTTCAAGAGAATACTTCCCTGTTCTTAATGAATATATCCTTCCAAGAGCAGATTCATTCTCCATTGGAGGACAGCCTATCGCTGATGTTTATATTAATATGAAGGTGAAGAAAATGTTCTTTTTCATAGAAGGACAGCAGATAGGAACAGTGATTTCCAATAACAAAGCATATGCATTTCCACATTACCCGGTGTATGATTTCAGATTGAATATCGGAATCGTGTGGTATTTGTTCAACTAAAAACTTTACAGGTTGAAAACAATTAATAAAATATCATTTAACGATATAGAAAGCATTCCTCAATTGGTAAAAGATTTTTTACATCAGAAAATTGAAGGTTTTGAAAATTATACATTTTCCTTAGAGCATTTCAGACAGCAGATTCATCTGAAAAAAGATTCTTTTGCTTCAGAAAAAAGAAATATTTTAGCTGATGTGTTAGAAGGTCAGTTAGAAACTCTTTCCCTATCTTCAAGGCAGAAAGAAAATCTTGAGAATATTAAACTGCCCAACACGTTCACCATTACGACAGGGCATCAGCTAAACTTGTTTTCAGGACCTGTTTTCTTCGTATATAAAATTCTTCAGACGATAAAGACATGTACTTATCTGAAAGAAAATTTCCCGGATTTTAATTTCGTTCCGGTGTATTGGATGGCTTCGGAAGACCATGACTTTGCGGAGATCAATCATTTTAAAACCGAGAATAATTATTACGAAACCCATGAGAAATCCGGAGGTCCGGTAGGGAGAATTGAAATCACTGATACCTATTTTATTTCGGAATTTGAAAAAGAATTCAAAGATTCTATTTTCGGTACAGAGCTGATCTTAATGATGAAAGAAGCTTATAAGGCAGGAAACACTTTAACGGAAGCTATTAAGATTCTTGTCAATCGTCTTTTCTCAGAATTTGGGCTTTTGATTGTAGACGGAGATTCTAAGGAACTTAAAAATCAGATGAAGACCATTTTTAAAGATGAGCTTCTTCATTTTAGCTTACAGAAAACTTCTGAAGATAAAGTAAAGTTTCTGACAGAGAAATACGGAAAGGTTCAGGTGAACCCTCGTGAAATAAACCTTTTCTACCTTTCTGAAACCAGAGACAGAATAGAATTTAACGGACAGAAATATAGTATTGTAGATAAACCTATTCAGTTTACAGAAGAAGAAATTCTTGAAGAATTGGAAAATCATCCTGAAAAATTCAGTCCGAATGCATTGATGCGTCCGGTGTATCAGGAAAATGTACTGCCAAATCTGGCCTACATCGGTGGAAATGCCGAAATCATGTACTGGCTGGAACTGAAAGATTATTTCTCAAAAATTAATACACCTTTCCCTATCCTTATTCCAAGAAACTCGATGCTATTCCTGAAAGAAAAAACATTGGGGAAAATTGAGAAACTTGATCTTAAAATTGAAGATTTTTTCCATAACTTCTCGGTACTTACCCATCAGAAGATGTTAAAAGATAATCCGATTTTACAATTACTTGAAGAAAAAGAAGAATTATTGATGAGTAATTTTTCTGCATTGAAAGCTTCGGCGGAAACCACTGAAAAATCTTTTGGAAATATGGTAAAGGCAGAAGAAGTACGACAGTTGAAATCTTTTAAAAGAATGAAAAAACGTCTGCTTCATGCTGAAAAAATAAAACAGAACGAATTGCTGGAACGGCTTGAAAATCTGTTTTTAGATGTTCATCCCGCAAAAACATGGCAGGAAAGAGTCTATAACTTTAGTGTATTCTTTTCAGATTACGGCTACTCGTGGCTTGAAAATTGTTTGGAAGAGATGGTGGTTGATGATTCCAAATTAATAATTATTGCCATTTAATTTTAAAGAAGTATTTTTGTAAATTATAATTATCGAATATGATAAAGAGGTTTTTTATTCTATCCAGTTTATGTATGGTTTTGGGAGTTTCAGCCCAGAAATCACATACGGTTGTGCAAGGTGACAATCCTTACAACATTGCCAAAAAGTATGGAATGACTGTAGATGAATTGCTGAAGCTAAACCCCAAACATAAAGATGGCAAACTGGCGATTGGAGATGTTTTAACCATAAAATCAGACAAAGCAGCCACTCCGGCTGTAACAAAAACTGCTCCGGCAGAAAAAGTAACTTCAAACACAAGTGCTTCTTCTCTGGGTAAAATTGTTTTACTGCCAAAGCAAACAATATATGGTATTACAAAACAATACAGAATTTCCGAAACTGATTTGAGAAAACTGAATCCTGAACTGGATTCTCACATGAAAATAGGGGACGAAATCACCTTACCTCTTGCCAGCATTAAAAAATATGGTGGTGAGCAGCAGGCTGTAACAGCAGAAAAACATGCTGAACCCGCTGTAGAAAAAAATATAACGACGATTACCCCTACAACCGCTACTGCTGCTGTAGAAGGAGAGTCTTATGTTATCCAGGCTAAAGATAATTATTACAGAATTACAAAACAGTTTGGCATCAGCCAGCAGGACCTTTATGCTTTAAATCCGGGATTGGAAGAAAAAGGACTGAAACCAGGTGATACCATTAAAATAAAAAGAATAAATACAACGACTCATACTGATACTGTTGCAGAAACTGCCAATCCAAAAGCAAAAATGGATTCCGGGAACGAAAAATCAACAACTATTTCCAATGTTGCCGCAGGTGATGATTATGTAACCTATACAGTTCAGCAGGGTGATACAGTATTCTCTATCGTTAACAAATTCGGTGTTTCTATTGATGAGCTTATTGCTCTTAACCCGGATCTTTCACATGGTTTGAAAACCGGAATGGTTTTAAAAATTAAAAAGCAGGATGCTGCATACGTAAAGAAAAACGGTGATGCTTTAAGTGTTATCTTAATGCTTCCTTTCGGATACAGTACCAACGAAACTCAGTATAGAGCAATGGCTCTTGATTTTTTGACAGGAGCTAAACTTGCCATTGAAAGAAATGCAAGAGGAGGACAAAAACTGGATATTAAAGTGGTAGATTCTGGAAATGAAGCTTCATTCAAAAACTCTTTAACACAGATCAATCCTGATAATACAGACCTTATCATAGGGCCTTTCTTTAAATCCAATGTAATTGATGTTCTTGATTTTACCAAAAATCAGAAAATTCCGGTTGTAGCACCATTTGCCAACTCTCCGGAACTCTATAACTACAGTAATCTTATTATTGTTGAGACCAACAATCAGACCTATGCTGATAAGATTGTAGAAGAGGTAAAAGGAATTTATTCAGATCAGAAAATATATATAGTGGCAGATGCTAAAAAAGAAAATGCCAATTATATCAAAGCCGGACTTGAAAAAGCGGTGAAAAATCCTAATATCATTATTGTTAATTCCCCGGCAGATATTCAGCCGGATCAGAATATGATGACAGGACAGTCTGCACCGGTTATTGCCATTTTAGCAAATGATGATAATGCTGCTGGAGATTCTTTTGCCAACAGAATGATCGCTATTTCTAAAGAAGTTCAGGGAATAAAAGCATTCAGTATGTTCTATTCTCCGGTTTTTGAGAAGAGAGTAGACGAACTGAGCCAGGCAAGTCTGGTATATCTGATGGATAGAAAGATTAATACGGACGGAAATTTTGAAAAAGAAATTCTGGCTGCTTATAAAAGCAAATACTGTAAAACTCCACCAAAATATGCAATCGTAGGTTTTGATGTTGTTAATGACATGTTAACCAGAGAAAATAAAAAAGGAGAGATCTTTAAACAGATGAATAAAGTTCAGACTCAGCTTGCTACCAAATTTGAGTTTGTAAAATCTAAAGCTAATGGTGCTTATGTAAATACCGGTTATAGAGTAATCAGGTTAGTACCTTAAATGATTTATAGCTGTTTAAAAGAATATTATTAACATTATAGTTATATTTGCATAATATTTAATTCAATACATGAAAGCACTTGTATTTCCAGGGCAGGGATCTCAGTTCGTAGGAATGGGAAAAGAATTGTATGATTCTAGAAAAGATATTAAAGATCTGATGGAATCTGCCAATGAAATTTTAGGTTTCGACATTCTTTCCATTATGTTTAACGGTACGGATGCGGATCTTAAGAAAACAGAGGTTACCCAGCCTTCAATATTTATACATTCAGTAGCAGCGTTAAAAGCCGTAAATGGTCTTGGTGCTGAAATGGTTGCAGGACACTCTTTAGGAGAGTTTTCAGCTTTGGTTGCCAACGGAGTCTTATCCTTTGATGACGGTTTGAAATTAGTTTCTGAAAGAGCAAAGGCTATGCAGGAAGCTTGCAATGCCAATCCAAGTTCTATGGCAGCTATCTTAGGTTTAGAAGATGCTAAGGTTGAAGAAATCTGTGCACAGATCAACGGAATTGTTGTTCCTGCCAACTATAACTGTCCGGGACAATTGGTAATTTCCGGAGAAACACCCGCAGTAGAAGAAGCTTGCGCAAAACTGAAAGAAGCAGGAGCTAAAAGAGCATTGTTATTGCCAGTAAACGGAGCTTTCCATTCACCATTGATGCAGCCTGCACAGGAAAGACTGGCCGCAGCTATCGAAAAAACAAAATTCAGAAAAGCAACAATTCCTGTATACCAGAATATCACGACTACAGCGGTAACAAATCCCGATGAGATCAAACAAAACCTGATCGCTCAGCTTACCGGTCCTGTAAAATGGACACAGTCTGTTCAGAATATGATTAAAGACGGTGCATCAAACTTTGTAGAAGTAGGGCCAGGAAAAACCCTTCAGGGATTGATCAAAAAAATTGACGGATCTGTAGAAGCAACTTCTGCAATCTAATAAAAATATGAACGCGATATTTTCACCGGGCAAGCTTATGCTTACTTCAGAATATTTCGCAATAGATGGAGCTCTTGTCTTAGCGGTACCTACCAGGCTAGGACAAGAGTTTTTCTTTGAAGAAAAAGAAGATGGAAAATCTCTTATTTTTTGGGAAGCTTATCATCAGAATACATTATGGTTAAAAGCTGTCATAGATTATAAAAACTGGCAGATTCTGGAAACCAATATTCCATCAAGTGCTGAATTCATTACCAAAACACTACAAAATGTTCAGCAGCTTTCTAGCAGTAAATTCAAAGCAGACCTTACTTATCATTTAAAAACCAATCTTCAGTTTCCGGCGGATTATGGGCTTGGTAGCAGTTCCACCCTGATGAACAATCTGGCAGAATGGGCAGAGGTTGATCCTTTTTATCTTAATACTATCAGCTTAGGTGGCAGTGGATACGATATCGCTGTAGCTAAAGAAAAATCTGCAGTTCTGTTCCAGAGTAAACCTGAGATAAAATATGAGAAGGTAGATTTCAGTCCATCCTTTAAAAATGAACTGATTTTTATCCATTTAAATCAGAAGCAGGATAGTAGAGAGGGAATCAACTTATACAAGTCCAAAAAGAAGTCTCCGGAATTGGTGAATGAATTTTCAGATCTCACAAAAAAAATATTGTTATGCAATGAATTGGAAAAATTTTCCGAATTAATGATGATTCATGAGCATAAAATTGCAAATTTTCTTGAAATTCTCACAGTTAAAGAAAAATTATTCTCAGATTGCCCTTTATTTGTCAAAAGTTTAGGTGCATGGGGTGGAGATTTTGTAATGAGTGCCAAATTTGGGGACTATAAGAACTATTTTTGGGAGAAAGGTTTTTCCACTGTTTTAGAATGGGAAAATATAATCAGCTTATAATCAAGCAATTGCAATCCTTTTTTTTTATTTGTCATTCTGACTTATATCAGTATATTTAAACCACCTTTAACAAATAATTAATATTATTTTTGTTGAAGTCAATAAAGAAATAGAAAATATAAGTAAAATGAAAAACACTAAAATCATCCAGGATTTAGAGAAATTAGGGATTAAAGGAAACTATGAAGTAGTGTATAATCCTTCTTATGAAGAATTATATCAGGCTGAAGTTTCTCCTGAAAATCAGGGGTTTGAGCAAGCTGAGCTTACGGAATCTGGCGCAGTATCGGTAAAAACAGGAATTTTCACAGGTCGTTCACCTAAAGACAGATATATTGTTCAGGATGATGTTACAAGAGATACAATTTTCTGGGATGGTAAAGTAAACCTACCTACAACAGCAGAAATTTTCGGGTCTTGTAAAGAACTAGTGCTGAACCAGCTTGCTGAATCTAAAAAGATTTATGTAGTAGATACATTCTGCGGAACGAATGCAGATACGAGACTTAAAGTAAGATTTATCGTTGAAGTAGCATGGCAGGCGCATTTTGTTACTAATATGTTCATTCGTCCTTCTCACTACGAACTTGAAAACTACGGTGAGCCGGATTTCACCGTAATCAACGGATCAAAAACAACAAACCCGAACTGGGAAGCTCAGGGATTAAACTCTGAAAACTTCATTATGTTCAACCTTACTGAAAAACTACAGATCATCGGAGGTACCTGGTACGGAGGTGAAATGAAAAAAGGAATGTTTGCCATGATGAACTATTACCTTCCGTTAAAAGGTATGGCTTCCATGCATTGTTCTGCGAACGTTGGAGAGAAAGGTGATGTTGCTTTATTCTTTGGTCTTTCTGGAACAGGTAAAACTACTTTATCAGCAGATCCTAAAAGATACCTTATCGGTGACGATGAGCACGGATGGGATAACAACGGAGTATTCAACTATGAGGGAGGATGCTATGCTAAAGTGATTGACTTATCTGAAGAAAAAGAACCGGATATCTTCGCTGCCATCAAAAGAGATGCACTTCTTGAAAACGTTGTTATTAACAATGGAGTAGCAGATTATACAGACGGTTCAATCACTGAGAACACAAGAGTTTCTTATCCAATATATCATATCAACAAAATTGTATTGCCTTCTAAAGCAGGTCATGCCAAGAAGATTGTATACCTTTCAGCAGATGCATTCGGAGTACTTCCTCCGGTTTCTATCCTGAATGAAGATCAGGCTCAGTACCACTTCCTTTGCGGGTATACATCAAAATTAGCCGGAACGGAAAGAGGTATTACAGAACCTGAACCATCTTTCTCCCCTGCATTTGGGGAAGCATTCCTTACATTGCACCCAACAATGTATTCTAAAACATTGATCGGTAAAATGCAGGAACACGGTGCAAAAGCTTATTTGGTAAATACAGGCTGGAACGGTACAGGAAAGAGAATTTCGCTTAAAGATACCAGAGCAATCATTGACGCAATCATTGATGGATCTATTGATAATGCTCCTAAAGCTCAGGTTCCAATTATGAATCTTGAAATTCCTACTGAATTACCAAACGTTTCTGCAGGTATTTTAGATCCTAGAGATACCTATGAAAATACTTCGGTATGGGAAGAAAAAGCAAAAGATCTTGCTTCAAGATATATCAAGAATTTTGAACAGTACTGTGATACTGAAGAAGGTAAGAAGTTAGTAGCTTCAGGACCTCAATTACATGAACAAACTATTTAATAGTTAACCATAAACGTACAAAAGCCTCATCATTGATGAGGCTTTTGTATTTTATTTCTCAAAATTTAATAGATTTTTGCAGCAGTGTAACTACTGACATATGTATTTTTTTTCTATAATTATCTGTGAAAATCTGTGCCATCTGTGGGAAAATAAACGACTGAATTATTTCAGACTCAATAAAGCCAATCTATACCCATCCATTCCAAAGCCAGATAAAACGGCATCCGTATTAGCGGCTGTTACAGATTTCTGTCGGAATTCTTCTCTTTTGTAGATATTGCTGATGTGAACTTCTACTTTCGGCTTGCGGATATTCTTCAAGCAATCAGCAATTGCATAAGAATAGTGGGTGAAAGCTCCCGGGTTAATTACCACCGCATCAAAATCATCTTCTTGAAGCCTGTTGATAAGCTCACCTTCAATATTAGACTGGTAATATTGTAATTCATAAGCCTGAAACTCGGATCTTAAATTTTCCAAATAACTTTCCATAGAAACATTTCCATAGATTTCCGGTTCTCTTGTGCCTAACAGATTGAGGTTAGGGCCATTGATGATCAAAACTTTCATAGCATAAAATTAAAAAGTTTTTTCAATAAATCACACAAAAATTAAGGTATACTGAATTTTCATGCTATTGAATTATTGACAATGATATTTGTCATGTTTGAATAAATGATAAGGTCTGCAACTTCTTATTGTAGTGGGTTTTATTAAAAATTTATGTTAATTATTAAAAAATTATCATGAAAAATAAATAAGTCTACTTGTTTTGTAGACTAAAAGTTTTTAGCTTTGCAATCATATTTCGATCGGCTTATAAAGAAAGATGGAGGGAACTGACCCTGTGAAATCTTAACAACCTACCTCGTGGGGCAAGGTGTTACATTCAGCCTTTTAAGGAAAAATAAGCATTTGGTTTGTCGTATTTATCGATGCCCTTTGCTGACTTTTCTGCAAAGGGTAAAATTTTAATATATGATAAATAAAATTGATTATGATTAGCAAAAATTTATTCAATTCTAAAGCATGGATACCTCCGGTTGCTGCTTTTTTTCTGGGAATAACCAGCATCAATGCACAGAATTCCATGCCGAAAAAAGATAGCCTTCATGAAAAGGAACTTGATGAGGTAGTAGTGGTAGCGTACGGAAAAGCAAAAAGAAACAGCTATACCGGTTCTGTAGCTACAATTTCCAGCGATAAAATCAATAACAGACCAGTTACGAATATTACCAAAGCACTGGAAGGACAGGTTGCCGGAATTCAAACTACCAGTGCATCGGGACAGCCCGGAGCAGTTTCTACCATCCGTATCAGAGGAATTGGCTCAATCAGTGCTTCCAGTGATCCTTTATACGTAGTGGACGGGATTCCTTTTGACGGAAACCTGAACTCCATTAGCCCAAGCGATATTGAATCTATAAGTGTTTTGAAAGACGCTACAGCAAGTGCTTTGTATGGTTCAAGAGGAGCAAACGGGATTATTATCATCACTACAAAATCAGGGAAAAAAGGAGAAGCCAGAGTTAATTTTAATATCAGTCAGGGATTCTCAGGAAGAGCTGTCAAAGATTATGAACAGGTAAACACAGATCAATACTTTCAATTATATTGGGAAGCATTAAAAAACGGATATCAGTCTGGCAAAGTTTCTTCTCAGCAGGCTGCACAAATGGCAACAGATAATCTTGTTTCGACCCTTGGAATTAATCCATATGGCACTGCTTATCCAAAACCGGTAGGAACAGATGGGAAATTATTACCTGGTGCATCGCCGCTTTGGAATGATGACTGGAGAGATATTTTACAGAGAGTAGCTTCAAGAAATCAGGTGGATCTTGATATCAGCGGAGGAAGTGATAAAAGCAATTACTTCTTTTCACTGGGATATCTGGATGATAAAGGGATGGCGATTGAATCCGGTTTTAAAAGATATAATACCCGATTAAAAATCAATTCCGAAGTGAAAAAATGGCTTAATGTTGGAGTAAACCTGAATTATACAAACAGTATTCAGCAGGCGCCTACTTCTTCGGATTCCAAGGCGAGTAACATCATCAACGCAGCAAGATTTATTCCTTCATTCTATCCTTATTATGAAAGAAATGCAGATGGTACTTATATTTTGGATGCTGATGGAAACCCGGTTTATGATTTTGGAAAATACAGGCCTACAAATGCGCTTCAGAATCAGAATGCCGCTGCAACACTGCCTTTAGACAAAAACGAAAACAAAGAAGATAACTTCTCCGGAAAAGGATTCATGGAATTCACTTTCTTGCCGGAGTTGAAATTCAAGACCAGCTTCTCTGTGGATTTAGTGAATTATAACGGACATTATTACTCAAATCCATTATTGGGGCAAGGTGCTGAAATAGGAGGTTCGGTAACGAAAACCAATACCAGAACACTTTCTTATACAACCAGCAATATTCTGACGTATGATAAAAAGTTTGGAAAGCACCATGTAAATGCTTTAGCAGGACACGAGTTTTATAAATACGATTATCAGACCATTTCAGGAACGAGAAGCCAGTTTTCACTTCCTTATTACTATGAACCGGATGCTGCTTCTCTGCTGGGAAGTTTCAGTGGAAACAGCAATAAATTGAGTTTATTAAGTTTCCTTGGAAAAGTAGAGTATGACTATAATAATACCTATTTCCTGTCAGCTTCAGGAAGGGCAGACAGTTCTTCGAGATTTGCGAAGGATAACAGATGGGGGAGATTCTGGTCAGTAGGAGGTTCGTGGAAAATTTCGAACGAGGAATTTATTAAAAGCCTGAATGTTTTCAATCAGTTGACATTGCGTGCCAGCTACGGAGGTCAGGGGAATGATAAATTACTTAGACCTAATGGGCAGCCGCTTTATTATGCGTATCAGGAGCTTTATAGATTTATAAGCCTTGGCGGAGAGCCGGGAACAACCCTTGAAAAGACTTCTACCAATAATGTGAAATGGGAAACCAACCTTAATTTAAATGTTGGATTGGAATTCGCGATTCTGAATAACAGGATTAAAGGGAATATCGAATATTTTAAAAGAAAAAGCCAGGATCTTCTGTTTAATATGCCGGTTGCACCATCATTGGGAATCAGTGATTATCCTGCGAATATCGGAACCATCCAGAATACAGGATTTGAATTTTCATTATTTACAACCCCTGTTAAAACTGATGATTTCCAGTGGAATGTGGATGTTAACCTAAGTACTTTAAACAACAAAGTAACCAAATTACCAGGAGGTTCTCTTGTGGTAGGAACGAAGTTATTAACAGTGGGAGGTTCAGTATATGATTTCTTTATTCCGGAATGGATAGGTGTAGATCCAGGCAATGGAAAACCTTTATGGAAGACGGTTACTACCGATTCCAGCGGAAACTCAGTGGAAGGAACGACTTCGGAATATTCAAAAGCTACAAAACTATTGCAAGGTTCTGCATTACCTAAGCTGACAGGTGGAATAAGTACAAGCATCACCTATAAGAATTTTGATTTTTCAGGATTGCTGACATTTAAAATCGGAGGAAAAATTTTAGATACCGATTATACTTCCATTATGCATAACGGAAGTGCCGGAGGACGCGCATGGAGTGCTGAAATATTGAACAGATGGACACCGGAAAATCCTTATACAGACGTTCCCGGATTGAGTACAACAACGAATAACTGGACCTCAACTTCTTCAAGATTCCTGTATTCCGGGACGTATGCAAGACTTAAAAATCTAAGCTTAGGATACACACTTCCTGAGGATTATTTTGAGAAAATAGGATTGAAAAAGTTCAGAATTTATATTCAGGCAGAAAACCTTCTGACTTTCTATAAACATAAAGGAATGGATCCTGAACAGGCTTTGGATGGAACGACGTATTACAGATATCCTGCAATGAGAACAATCACTTTTGGCCTTCAGGCAACTCTTTAACCTTTAAAAATTGAAACAATGAAAAAATTAAAATACATATCATTTGCACTTATCGGGTTTTTGTCATTGACAAGCTGTGAAAATGATCTGGACACAGCTCCGACTGATCAGGCCAACAGCGTGGAGGTTTTCAAAACAGCTGAAAGTGCAGAAACTGTTGTAAATGGTACCTGGGCAAAGTTTAATAACGATGGAACAACCTATGCCAATATCGGTTATTCCACAGTTTTAAGAGCCAGTGATGCGATGGGAAGTGATGTGGCGGTACTTACCAATAAATATGGATTTGCTTCTACTTATGCTTTCACCGAAATGGTGAACAGTACGGCAAGCAGACCTTTATTTATCTGGACGATGTTATATTCCACCATCAATAATATGAATAATGTGATTACAAGAATTGATGGAACGGAAGGAAGTCAGGAGAAAAAGAATCAGGTGAAAGGACAGGCAAAAGCATTACGTGCTTTCTGCTACCTTAATCTGGCGAGTTTTTATCAGTTCAGCTATCTTAAAGATAAGTCGGCTTTGACGGCTCCTATTTATACTGAACCTTCTACAACAAGTACGGTAGGGAAGAAAAGAGCAAGCCTTGAGGATATTTATACCTTGATTAAAAGCGATCTTATGGATGCTGATAACCTGTTAAAAAGTTATACAAGAAATAATAAAGACAAGATCAACCGTGCTGTAGTGAACGGGCTTTTAGCAAGAACTTACCTGAATACAGGTGAATGGAGCAAAGCTTCAGCATCTGCGAAAATTGCAAGAGAAGGATTCCCATTGATGGCTTCGGAAAAATATAAGGATGGCTTCAATGATATCAACAATGCAGAATGGATCTGGGGACATGCACAGACACAGGAGCAGTCGGATGCGAGTTATGCTTTCCATTATCTGGATGTGTCTTCATCGGGAAGTTATTATTACAGTTTTATGGCAGACCCTTATTTTAAGGATCTTTTTGATACTAATGACATCAGATCCCAGTTGTTTTCATGGGATGGGCAGAAAGGTAGAGAGGGATTGCTGAGGTATGCTAAGTTTAAATTTAAACCTACTCTTATTGCAGACATTGTGTATATGAGAGCTGCAGAAATGTATTTAATTGAAGCCGAAGCTGAAGCGAGAAACGGAAATGTCTCTCAGGCTGTAGCTGTTTTGAATCAATTGAAATCAGCGAGAAATGCTAATATTTATTCTGGATCATTGTCACAGAATGCAGTAGTAGATGCCATTTTGATTGAAAGAAGAAAAGAATTGTTTGGAGAAGGATTTTCGCTTTCAGATATTATCAGAACGCAGGGTACAGTAGTAAGAAAACCGTTTGTAGATGCAGATGGCAAACCGATAAAAGTTCAGATAACCACGCCGGACGGTACCGTGAAAACCGTAGACGGTAAAGGACATTCTGTGCTTGATTTCCCGGATAAATCTGCTTTTGTACCGAATAGTAATTATTACTTGTTCAGCATTCCACAGAGGGAGTTTGAGAATAATCCGAATTTATAAGATATAGTCCATAATTAGATTGATTTTTTTAAGCCACTGCTTTTGCGGTGGTTTTTTGTGAATGTTATTTAATAAAAATCCCCCGATTTTTCAGGGGATTGAATTATTGATTATTATATACTTCATATATTAAAGGGATCTTATTTGAAAATATCTGACCAGTAAATATTATGGGCTCCAGTTCTTTATTTTTGTTTTGTAGTACTTTGTAATATTTAGAAATAAGTTCCTGTGGGCTTTGTAAGCTTACTTGGAAATAATAATCTTTGGAATTCTCCATGTTAAAATATCTTCCCATATAACTTGGAAAATTAACTTTAGTACTGAAGATTTTCTTTTCTTTGGATTTTATTATGATAATTTTTTTTGAAATTCTATACGCAATCTTCATCTCGAATTCGTCAAACTCTTTTAAAAACTGCTTTCTAAATTTTTGAAATTCTTTTGAGCTTAGGTCGAATTGATGATGGCTATTGGTACTGCGCGCTCCAAAAGAAAACATAGGGGATAGAAGTGTGTTTTTTTCGTAAAGATAATAGTCTGGTAATCCAATGAAAAAGGGTTCTACTGCATATTCAGGGTCTTCATTGAATTCTGCAGCATCCAAAATTAATAAATAATTTTTTTCTGAATTATTAGTTATGTTATAAACGATATTATTTTGATCAAAATAGGAGACTTTTTTTATAGTATCATTTACAATTCTTATTTCGAGGTCATTTTGTCCCAAACAATAATTTGAAGCGATGGAGAGTAATATGATGAATGTATTTTTCATAAGTATTTTAGTAAAATCTATTAGGTTTATATTCAATATTATAAGTGCTTTTGAGTATGCTTTGATATTTAGCTAATCCTGCCTTACCATGAATAGTATTTCCCATTTCAATTTCCCAACTATATGCTTCAATTTCAGAAATGTCAAATCCGGCTCTCCAGCTTTTTTTTGTAAACTCTCTTATTTTTGAGGTCAGATAAACATTGTGATAAACATGAATCATTTCGTGTCCTAATGTGATGGCTAAATCCCAATTAGTTAAATTTAAACTTTTAGATATAAGTACATTATTGCCTTTAGTTAATCCCATGTCTCGACTTCGAGTATTCAGATTTTCTCCGGGAATATATTCAATAGCTCTTATTACAGCTGTTTTGCCACCAAGTTCGAATAGTCTTCTTAACTCAGGAACTGTATCAATCATTTTCTTTATTGCTTCATCAGAAAAATCTGGTTTACCATCTAGTTCATATCCGGCTTTATCTAATTGTTCTTTTAGATTAGTTCGGAATGTTTCCTTATGTGCTAAGAAATTAAAAGCAGTTACAATCAATCCCTGTCCTGCACCCATCCAGAAGTTTCCTCCTCCAAGGACAGAACCAACGCCACCACTCACAGCTCCGTTGAATAGAGCAAAACCATCGCTTCTAAGTATATTATTTTCACCTACATTTTTTACGGCCAAATCTAACAAATCATT
This sequence comes from Chryseobacterium candidae, assembly GCF_004916905.1. GTDB lineage: Bacteria > Bacteroidota > Bacteroidia > Flavobacteriales > Weeksellaceae > Chryseobacterium > Chryseobacterium candidae. Next base: position 180,959 of record NZ_SDLV01000003.1, on the reverse strand, counting down.
AGAAGCACTTGTAAAGGCTCCGCTTAAAGCTCCACTCCAGAAGTTTCCTCCCTGCATGTAGAAAAGCGTTCCCTGGGTTATAGCATGAGCCCCGGCTCTCGCTATAATGGTCCAGATGTTTCCCAGTGAATTGGCAATAGCACCTCCGGCCTGAAATACAGCCCCAATTCCTGAAGCCACTGAAGCACTAACGTATGAGGTAATTAATCCCATATACAGTCTGTCAAAACTGAACGGGGTCTGGGTAACATACATATTAATTCCTTCTGAAACCACAGCTATTGCCAATGGCAGCCACCAGATAAACTCTCCGTTTGGGTCATTATACATTAATGGATTATTCAAAACATACCCATACTTATTATAGTTTTGTGTATTGAATATATCTTGTATATTTTCGTCTGCATTTAGGAATCTCCTTAATATAGGATCGTATAATCTTCCATTCATATGGATAATTCCTATCTCTGCAAAATGTTCGTGGCTGGTATAACCTCTTTCTATAAGTAATGAAGCATTTTCAATTATACTTTTATCTGTAATAATTGTCCCGCTCCCAATCTGAAGGTGAGTAAAATTACCCCATGCATCAAAATGCCTTTGTTCCAATTTGTTTCCGGCTTCATCACTGATCGTCAGGATACTTCCGATATAATCTTTATGTAAGAATTTGTAAGAACCACTATTCTCTGTAAAGTTTTTTAAATATACAATATTTGATTCATAAGGATTCCCTCCAATATAAAGAATGTGCTTTTCCTTTCCTGTTGTATTATCTTTCACGACTTCAAAGCTTCCATCTTCACTATAAAAATTAGTAAACTTACCATCACTATCGGCACTAAAATTACCTCCATAAGTTACTCTCTGTCTCATTGAAGTTAATCCATACTGGAAGGCAACATCTCCTTTCATTCCATCAATGAATACAGGGTCATTGTTCTCATTGTAAGTGATGCTTTGTATTAAATCATTATTATAATTCTGTTCTCCGGCAGCATTTAATGTCATTCCCGTAGCTTGATAAATCTTAGCAGAATTTTCAAACTTGATCGTTCCTACCTGATCGTTTTGGGTAATTCTTCCTTTGATGTCATAGACATTTCTGTTCGTTGTTGGCTTGATTCCGGTTACCGGATTCGTCCAGTTGACCAAACGGTTATTGTCATCATAATCAAAAGACTCATTAATGTTAAAATCTCCTCCTGTTGTTCTGCTCTTTAGTTCATTTCTGATTGCATCGAATGAGTAGGAGGGTTGCAGAATATTTCTGTTCTTAACTTCCCGGATAAATCTGCTTTTGTATCCAACAGTAACTATTATTTATTCAGCATTCCACAAAGGGAATTTGAAAACAACCCGAATTTATAAGATATAGTCCATAATTAGATTGATTTTTTTAAGCCACTGCTTTTGCGGTGGTTTTTTTGTGAAATAAAAATCCCCCAAATGATTGGGGGATAGATTTTATTCATTGTTTTGCTAACATATCTGAAGTATTGCTATTACTTCTGTACAGATTCATCCGGAAATTGTAACTTATATGTAGGTAAAATGAATTCATATAATTTTGCTTCAATCTGATTATACTTCTCTTTATCCTCCCAATTTGTATTACATGGTAAATTATCCACATTTTCATTTCTGTTAAAACTGATTGTTGAACTGGAAAAGAGTTCATTAATATCATTAAATGTACAATTGCGCATATTTTTAGGTTGTAGCTTTAAATATAAATCATGAATTTCATTAATGTTTTTTGGTGTCAGATTTACAGTGACAGTTTTTTTCTTAAAATTTCCATCGGGAAATAATTGTTTTACTTCATAGATTGCGGTTTTACTATTGTAAATAAACGACCTGGTTATTTTATTATCTCTAACAAATATCTTCTTATAACTAAGATTTAAATCACTGTTTTTTTCTTGAGCGAAACAACTTTGTACACTTAAAATAAGCAAAAATAAAGTGGCTATTTTATAATTTTTCATATATTATTTATTTGGTATAAAACATAAATCTGTTAAATACTGGCATAAGCTTATTATATGCATTATTAACTATACTTTGAGAAATCTGGTCTAAATTATTATAAAATCTATTGGGAGGTCTCCTATATAATCTTTTAGTTCTAGATATAAGATTTCTGTCTGTATATCCATATTATAATTTTATCATCTCTAAATAATTATAAATATTTAGCACTAATTTTTTATTCTTAAAATAGCATTTTGTGGATATTGGATTTGAATAACCTTATCATTCTTTGGATCCTTTTTTGTTAAGAAATAAATCATATAATTTCCTATATCAGATTTTTTACAATCTATATAAAGTTCTTTTATAAACTTTTCTTTAAATCCAATTTTGACGGGAAGATATTTTTCATTTCTTTGCATAGTAAAATCAGTACTAATAACTTTAGTATTAGAATTATTTCTTATATATGAAATTGATTTGTTAATATAGACATACGATATATATGGTTTTATTACAATATTATCATTACTTGCTTTATTATTAGGTTCCATTAAAACGAAGTTTAATTTTGGAAGTGTGAAAACAACAGAGTCTTTTCTTAAATTTAAAACTGATAATTCTATTGTTTTTTTATTAATATTGTAACTTAAATCTATAATAGGATTTTCTTGATTCTTATTATATTTTTTTTCTAAGCTAATAAGCTTACACTCATTCTTATGCACATCTGAACAAGAGTACATTCCTAATGTAATCATTGTTAATATAATTATTCTTTTCATTTCATTATACGATTAAAAACAGGTAATAAAAATTGCCTAAGTAAATTCAACCCTTGTTTGTTGTTCCCCGTGATGTTATTATTGATAGCATCACTTATTACATCACTGTCTACACCTATTGCTGGATTAAATTTAAATCTATTTATTGTGGATAAATAATTTTCTCCATCAAAAATTGCTGCGTGTCCCAAATCATCTATAGTTGATGCATATCCTCTATTAAATAATTTTGTTTTATCATATTGTTTAATAAAAAAGTTTCCTGCATTCATTATATAAGCATGACCTGTTTCGTGAACCATGGTTGTGAAAAGTAATTCTTTGGACGCAAAAGCTGCTTTGGCGTAATGAATATTAGAAGTTCCAGAAAAGAAATTGGGTTTGGTTGTATAAGCATATGCCCTACCATTAGATGTCTGGAAAAACCCGTTTGATGTTTGTGAATATTTTTCAGATCCAATTATATCTTTTCCAACCTTAAATATTCGAATTTCCCCAGGGGTGAAATTATCTTTTCTCATTTTTTGGATGCTTTTTTCAGAGTACTCTACATTTTTTTCATTTTCTGTAAGAGGCTCTTCACCGTCGTAATATTTGAATTCATCTTTCATACCTGCATATTTTAAAAAATAATTTGCAGTGTAACTCATTGCTGCTACTGCACTGCCAATTACAGCGCCTTTAATCACTCCTTCAAGGAAATTTTGTCCGGTAAGCAAGGAAGCAATTCCCCCGCTTCCTCCACCAGCTAATGTGGCATTTCCTACTGTCCCCCAGAAACCACTGGCACTGAAAATCTGACCAAGGCCTCCAGAGACGGCTCCGGTGGCTGATCCTAATAAAACAGCCTTTCCGAATCCTCCCATTGTCCAGTTATTATTAATAGCGGACTGGATAGCATATATACCGACACTAATTGCCGTACCTATAATCGCACCCCAGATAACTGGAGCTACATAAGTTAAGAAAAATCCTGCTGTCCAGATAAATTCTCCACTAGGATCATTGTACATCAGTGGATTATTCATTACATATCCATATTTATTATAATTCTGTGTATTATATGGATCCTGTATATTTTCATCGGCATTTAAGAATCTTCTTAATAAAGGATCATATAACCTTCCGTTCATATGAATGATTCCAACTTCAGCAAAATGTTCATGTCCGGTATATCCCCTGTCAATAAGTAATGAAGATTGATTTATAATACTTTTATCGGTAATAATTGGGCCGTTTCCAATTTGTAAATGGGTTAAATTACCCCATGCATCATAATGCCTTTGCTCAAGTTTATTTCCTGCTTCATCACTAATGGCCAATATGCTTCCCAAATAATCTTTATGCAAAAAATTGTAAGAACCACTGCTCTCTGTATAGTTTTTTAAATATACGATATTACTTTCATAAGGACTGCCGCCAATATAAATAATATGCTTCTCCTGTTGGGTAATATTGTCCTTCACTATTTCAAAACTTCCATCTTCACTGTAAAATTTGGTGAACTTACCTTCTCCATCCGTGCTGAAATTTCCTCCAAATGTTACGGTTTGTCTCATGGCTGTCAGCCCATATTGGAAGCCAACATCTCCCTTTTCTCCATCAATAAATACGGGATCATTGTTCTCGTTGAAAGTTATACTTTGGATAAGATCATTGTTATAATTCTGTTCTCCTGAGGTATTTAGGGTCATTCCTGTAGGTTGATAAATTTTAGAAGCATTATCAAATTTAATATCCCCAACCTGGTCATTTTTTAGAATTCTTCCTTTGGTATCATAAACATTACGATGGTCATTAGGTTTTATTCCTGTTACAGGATTGGTCCAGTTTACAAGCCTATTATTGGTGTCATAATCAAATGATTCCGAAATTTGAAAATCACCTCCCGTTGTCCTGTTCTTTAATTCATTTTTAATAACATTAAAATTGTAGGAAAGGCGTAAAATATTTTGTTTAATAGCTGAAGAATGAGCTAACTGGCTTAATGAACCATCAGTCTCAAAACTTTGATAAATTTCTGAGGCTCCTAATTGTGCTCTCAGTATTTGTCCTTTATCATTGGTTTCTTTAAGTTGCCATAATATTTTTCCTGAAGTTTTATCTTTTACCTGATACAAGTCTCCATTCCAGCTGCTGTAAATATTTTCAATATTTACTTTAGTCATAATCCCGGAAGAGTATAACTGTTTTTCATAAGAAATAACCCTTGCTTTATCATCATAAGTCATTCCTTTCTGTATAAAATATTTACCATAACTACTTTCAGAAGAGGATAGAATTCTTCCTTGAGGATCATACGATATATTCGAACTAAAAGATTTTCCTTTAGATGTTCCTGATCTTGAAATTATTCTTCCTTTACTATCATAAGTGTAGGATATAAACTTATCAGTTGATTGTCCTCCATCTGTTATAGATTTTTCTTTTTGAGAAATAAGTTGGCCTAAGTTATTATAAGTGTATTCCTTAGTGCCTTTTGGACTTGTGGTCTTTTTTGGTTGTCCGAATCCTTCATATTCATATTTATAAATTCCATTTGAGGGATCATTAAACTCAGTTTTTCTTCCCCAAACATCATATTTTGTAGTTACGATATTTTCAGCATACTGTGCCTTGATCTGTTCTCCGGCTGCGTTGTAGGAGAATACAATTGTACCGCCTTTATCAGTTGTAGATACAGTATTGCCTAAAGCATCAGTGGTTTTAGAGGTTGTTCTTCCATTTCCATTTGTTTCTTTCACTGTTGTAGTAAAACCAGAAATAGTGGTTTCTATTTCCTTTCCGTTAAATGATAAAGAAGAAATTTTAGCTGGAAATACAGAGTCATCATAGATGAGAGAATTCCATTGATAAGCATTTAGTCCTTCAAAATAGGGTTCACTTTCTGTCTTTTTTCTTCCTAAAGCATCATACTGAATGTCTTTAGAAAGATATTGTCCCTGTCCGAATGCTTTTGTACTCGTTTTGTATTCTTGTCCCCATTTATTGGTATATTTTTTTGAAATATTACCATCTGGATCATACTGGGTAATAATTATATTAGAATTACTATCCTTCTCGTATTGGTAGGTTGTAGTTCCTCCTAAATTAGTTTTTGATTTCAGTAATTTACCCCAATTATCATACACATTGTCCAAAGTATTTCCTAAAGGATCAGTTTGTTTTATAATTTGTCCCTGATCATTATAGATGACGTTGGTTTCTAGACCTAAGTTGTCTATTGTTTTAATAACAGACTTTCCTTGTGGATCATATTGTGAACTTTGAGTCTGTGTCTGAGAATCTATACTATTTAATGTTGTTTTTTGGACAATATTTCCAAAACTATCGTAATTATAATTGGTTTGCAACCATCCTGTATTGTCTCTATTCCATGTTTTTTGGTTTTTTAGCAAATTGTTTTCATAGGTATATTCTTCTTTGGCTGATTTTGTATCACCATAAGCTTGCACTATATCTGTCTTAGACTTAGGGCGACCAATATAATAATCGACTCCTGTACCATTTGGATTGTTTATATATTCAAAAGTAGAGGTTGTTATTCCATATCCATTATTGATTTTCGATTCACTTTGAACCGGAAGATAATAGTTTCCATAAGTAACAGTTCCTTCGGTAGTAGTATTCGTTAAAAAGTCTTTAATTTTAGTGCTTTTTGGTATTACTGCTGTTACAATATTAGGTCTGTCAGCATAAGAAACTGAATTAACAATCTGCCCGTTTAACAATTTGTCGGTTTGATATATGGTAGATTTGAAACTCAATAGCTGAGTGTTGTTTTCAGAAAGGTCTGCCGGGAAAATATTGGATTCATTATTTGTCCTTATAGACCACTCCTTAATAGGAACTCCTTCATTGAGTGGATCTATTTCTGTTCCATTCCATATTTTGGTATTTTCCATTCCATCTGCATACCATGAAGAGCGTGCTGTTTGGCGGAAACCAATTGCCCCTCTTCCTTGTAAATGTGCTAGATACCCTCTATATCTGAAATCCTGTTTTTTTCCAAATGCTTTTAGTTGGGTTACAGCATATACCTGTGACAACCTCTCCATCTCCATATAAGGATATTTTTCCTGTTTAACAGGAGCGTATACATTCGGGTTGATTACAGGATCGAGTTCCTGATAAGTTATTTCATATAAATTATCACCTTGGTCTATTTTAGTAATATATTGATCGCTTTGCAGATTGAAGTTATTATAGTAGATTATTTTTCTATCATTTTGGTTGTCAACATTACCGGTAAGAAGGACTAATTTATTAACTCTGTTGTTAATTCTGAAATTTCCAAATATAGGAGTGACCTGAAGTCTGTCGTATTCTTTGGAAAAAGCATCAAAAAGCTTTTCGTTTTCCCATTTATAGCCAGTTGCATTTTCGTTATACTGAAATTCCGATAGTATTGAAAAATAGAAAAATGTTTTATATACACCCATGTTTGGAACATAGTTCACTTTCGATAATGTTTTGATAATATCGGTTTTTCCATCTCCATTGATATCAATAAATCCATTCTTATAATAATTTGTCATAGAACCGCTTTCCTCAACTCCATTAGGATTATAAGGAACAAGGCTTCTGAAACTTTCATCTAAATTGTTTCCTTTATTCAAATATATTGACCATCCGTCATTTCCTTAATTATTGGGGTCTATAGTTCCATTAAATCCTCCACTTGAACCAGAATCTAAACGAAGAGCAAGAGGTAGGAGAACTTCAATATTCCCATCTCCATTGAAGTCTGCAAACTGCACTCCTTCACTAAGTCCTTTTACGGTGTGGCTTTTTGCTAAATTTATATTATAATCATTACCTTCTTTTGTTAGATTATATTGTTTAAGAGTATTTAAAGGTGTGTTTATGGTTTTTGAACCATATTCATAGTGTGGTATTCCATTGAATCCTCCTGTATTATTTTTTGTAAGATAGGTTACCTGGGTATTGGATCCCGTTGGCTCAATGAATAAAATATCCTGTTTTCCGTCTTTATCAAAATCCATAATGCCTCCATTACCTAAAATATTCTTTGGTGTTGTAATTTGTGGGATATGGATTGTATTATTTTGTAAGTCATTGTTATCTACAATCAAATATCTGTTACCTTGTGTTTTGCATTGCCATCTTCCTTTTGGGGGATCAGGAACAATGATTACATACTTACATTTCTTATCTTCTAATGACATTACTAATTCAGACATGCCATCAGAATCAATATCTACTTCTTTTATATCTATAGGATGGGAAACATTCAATCCCCCCATATAGCTAGGGTCAGTCTCTGGCGGGTATAAAGAATCAGCATATATATAGCTTGTAGACTGTATTGTTTTTGAATGTTCTAAAACAAGAGGATTATTATACGTATTGAGTACTGATGCATCGCTTTTAATTGAATAGTATTTCAATTCTATATTTCCAGAGGAAGGAGGGTTGTATCCTGCATTTTTCTTTGAAATAATAATCCCCTGCTTAGGTTTTATATAGTTATCGGTAGGTTTTATATTGAATGTGGTAAAATCACTGCTTGGCCAGAATGTACTGGTTGTTCCTAGATAAACAAAAGAAGGGTTACCATTGTTCACTGCGTCAAAATAGATATAGTAACCTTCTGGTTTGGCATTTTGTGCAGGTTGCCTTACAATGAAATCAATCAGGCCATCTCCATTATAATCTCCGGTTGTAATAATGTTATCGAAACTAATAAAGTTTTGTTCGTTGACGCTTGTTAGTAAAGGCTTTGTTGAAAAAATAATTGGATTCGCTTTTTCTCCATTAGCATTGGATTCCCATATTTTTTTTACAAATTGATAATTAGTTCTTCTCTGAGAATTATTATTTATGATCGGGTTCTCATATTCTATTTCGTATTTTCTTAGTAAATTATTGTTTGTATATATTTCAATGTTTTTAAGGATTTTAGATTGGATGAATTTATTATCTTTAAAATAGGCAGTTTCATTTAAACTTCTGTTATTATAATTAAATTGAAGTTTATTTAAATGAGGTTTCCCATTTGTTTCATTTCCTCCCCATTCAATTTGTGATATTATAGCTACATTGTCAGATTGGATGTAGTTGTAAGCAATATAATTTCCTTGCGTATCTTTCCATTTTACAATATTGTATTCTAGAGGTGTTCTTGCTGTGCTATTGCCAGATGCAATAGCACCATACCAGGCTTGTGATCCATCTTCAAAATTAACTTCCCAATATTCTGGTCCTTGCCAGGATTGGTTGGTAATTGTTCCAATAGATTTTATTTTTATATTGGAATATTTCTCTGTTGTATATTCTGCTCCTGACTTTCCATATTCTCCTGATTTTAAGATTAGTCTTTCCCCGTTAAAACTATAATAGTCCGAAAAGTCTAATTGAATTCCTGTTAGTCTTCCGTCTTTTTCAATTGTTCTTCCAGTTCTTGAAATAGATGTAATTCCTGACAGGTTCCAGCCATATCCAGCTATACTGTTTCCTGTTCCACTTGTATAAATAAGATTGGTTTGAGGTGCTACACTTTTCACCCCCGGTGGCAAAGCAATAGGTAAAGTAAACTGTAATTGTCCTGCTCCGTTAACCTCAATATTACCCTTGGTATCATGAAAACTTTTCCCATCTGGAGCTGTTGTTCCATAGGGGTTAGTTGCTCCTGCATTTGAATCGGTTGGTCCGCCGCCAGGATTCTCCGTTGCTGGACCAATTTTAGCTACGAATGGATTCGATGAGCTGGAAGATGCACGAAATCCTGGTGCCAGTACCACTGTTTGCGGATCCTGTACTGTCCGCGAGCTAGTCTCTGCCTGATACAGTATGGTCTGCGAAAAGCCCAATACCGAACATAAGGACAGTATGAATGATGAAAATACTTGTATTTTCTTAACGTAAAATTTCATGGTTATCTATCGTTTGGTGATGTTTTTACTGAAAATCCTGCCATCTTTTAATGTAAAGCGCACAACATATACACCCCAGTCATAACCTGTCATATTGATTTTGACCTGGCGGTTTAAATCTGGGATATTCTGCTGCTGGAATTTCCAGTGAACTGTACTGTGTTGATAGAGTGAAACAGATTCTATTAATCCATCTACTTCCTCTGTCCAGTCTATCGTAAGATAGTCATTAACAGGAACCGGGTACAGACGTATTTGTTTCAGGAATGTTTTTTCATCAATAACAGGAGCTTGTCTGGTAACAGCTGCTACCTTTGATTCTTTTGAAACCATTCCTTCGGCTTGTTTACCAGCAGCGTCGATTCCCCTGTATCGCTGGTTTCCGGCCTCATCATATTTGAAATAGACTTCGGTTTGGGAAAAACCTAAGAATCCTATCATCAGCGATGACAGTGAGAGTAATTTTCTTTTCATTGGTGTTTATTTTTGTGTGGATAAGAGTTGTTGAACCTGTTGTTCCAGCTTTTCAATTTTGGCTGATTGTGCTTTTAAAACCTCATTTTCATTCTGAAGCTGTTTAAGCTGTTCTGACTGTTGTTTTATCTGTTTATTCTGGTCAATTGAATATAGTGTAAGCTCTTCTATTTTTTGTAAAAGTTTAATCTGAAACTCACCCACATTCACCCCCTCTTTTTCCATAACTTTAGCAGAAGCAATTTCAGGAAGGTGCTTTTTTTCTTTAATGTGTTTTTCAACTTCTTCTAATTTTGGAAGATCGTATTTTTCATCAAATACAAAATCAGCAGTAGGAGTTAGAGTGACCTTTACTTCTTTAGCTTCAAATTTTCCCTGTAATGAAGCATTTCCATTGGGCTTAATGGCAAGTTGTACTTTCTTGTTTGTAATAAAATTAATCGCTCCAAAATCTGGGGCAGTAATCTCATTTTCAATATTAAAGTCACCATAAGTTCCATACCTGAAGCCACTGCCTGAGTAGGTAGAATTTACTTCCAGATTAGCGGTAGTGCTATTATATGCTAAACTGACTATAGCACTACCCCCGGTTTGTCCTACAGATGTAAACTTTCCCAGAGACAAATTTTGGTTGTTTATATTGTCCTGAGCGATATGTAGTTTGCTGTTAGGACTTACGGTTCCAATTCCAATATTCCCATTAGGCTTAATTCGAAGGCTCTCAATATTATTAGACTTCAGAACCAAAGGTTGATTATCTGTAGTTCCAATAAAATTATTGGATGAGTTTGTCCCTGAATTTCCTGTGATATTCCAGCTTTGTGCGAATGTAAATGATGACACTAAAAGTGCAATCGAAAATAATTGTGTTTTCATAATTATTAATTAAAATTTATTTTTGTAAAACTATAACCGCAATGCGACAAATGACGTCGTGTTTCATGAGAATTTTATTACTAATAATTGGGGTCACTGTCTCGATTGGTCTTTGTTTGTGAATTTACAAAAAAAATACGTTTTTGATTTTTTTTTAATTAGATATTAATATTTTTTAATAGATAATAATCAGTTTTGTGTTTTTTTAATGAGTATTTAATTTTTTCCATACGTAATTGTTTATATAATGTTTTTTGATAAAATTTATTACAATTAATATAAGTTACTGCTAAAATTATTTTTTTATTGGAAAGCTAATATCATGAACTTTTACCCATTTTAGAAAAAATCTCTACCTTTGTACCATGAACCTCTTAAGATGGATACTGGCAATGTATTTCATGGCGCTATCATTAATGCCATGTGCTGATGTGTCTCATCCGCAGAATTCGGGGAATAAAATGATTTCTCTTAGTGTTCAGGAAAATCATTCTACAGAAAGAGGAGATATCTGTTCTCCGCTGTGTGCCTGCAGCTGCTGCCAGATGACAGTTTCGGCATTTAAAATGAATCCTTTATTGGAAATTCCGGATCAGATTCCGGCTTATTTTTCAAAGAAGATTTTATTCCACAAAAACGACTTTGCTTACCAGGTTTACGATCCTATCTGGCAGCCTCCTAAAATTTAATTTTTATTGATTTTTAGAAAGTAATGCTTTCTAATGATAAACTGTGCTTGAAACTTTGCAATACCATTGCAGAGGGTTTCAGGATATTTTTGCTGCAGTATTTTATGCTGTATGCATTCATTTTTCAATAAAAATTAAATACAAATTGTGTTAGATAAAATCATAAAATTCAGTATCAAAAATAAGGTGATCATTGGTTTGATGACATTGGTGCTGATTATCTGGGGAACATGGAGTGCCACCAGATTGCCAATAGATGCTGTACCGGATATTACCAACAATCAGGTGCAGATCATTACCGTGTGTCCTACATTGGCGGGGCAGGAAGTGGAACAGCTGGTTACCTTTCCCATTGAGCAGAGTATTGCCAATGTTCCCGATATTCAGGAGACAAGAAGTATTTCAAGATTCGGGCTTTCTGTGATTACTGTGGTGTTCAAAGAAAATGTAGATGTGTACTTTGCCAGACAGCTCATTAATGAACAGCTGAAAAACGCAGTGGAAGAAATTCCGAAAGGAGTAGGGACTCCCGAGCTGGCTCCTGTAAGTACAGGGCTTGGAGAAGTCTATCAGTATATTCTTCACCCTAAAAAAGGAAGCGAAAATAAATACAATGCTAAAGAACTCCGCAGCATGCAGGACTGGATCGTTCGAAGACAGCTGAACGGAACACCGGGAGTGGCGGAGATCAACAGTTTTGGTGGTGAATTAAAGCAATATGAAGTCGCTATTGATCCCAATCGGTTAAAAGCAATGGGAACAAGCATCACCGAAATTTTTACAGCCCTTGAAAAAAACAATCAGAATACCGGAGGAGCTTATATTGATAAAAAGCCCAACGCCTATTTCATCCGTGGAATTGGTTTGGTAACTTCACTTGAGGATATCAAAAATATTGCTGTTAAAAATGAAACGGGAAGCGTTCCGATCTTTATAAAAGACGTTGCCGATGTTCGTTTAGGAAGTGCCGTTCGTTACGGAGCATTAACCTATGATGGAAAAGTAGATGCTGTGGGTGGAGTCGTGATGATGCTGAAAGGAGCCAATAGTAATGAAGTAGTCAGCAATATCAAAGCAAAAATCCCGACCATTCAGAAATCTCTTCCCGATGATGTCATTATAGAACCCTTTCTGGACAGAACAGATCTTGTAGACAGAGCGATCAATACTGTACAGAAAAACCTCATTGAAGGAGCGCTGATCGTTATTTTCGTTCTTGTAGTTTTCTTAGGAAATCTGAGAGCCGGACTTATCGTAGCTTCAGCCATTCCGCTTTCCTTGCTGTTTGCATTGGGAATGATGAATGTTTTCGGGGTAAGCGCCAACCTGATGAGCCTTGGAGCCATAGATTTCGGGTTGATTGTAGATGGTGCCGTAATTATTGTAGAAGCCACTTTACATCATTTAGGCGTAAGAAAATCTACTCGTGCTTTGACACAGTCTGAAATGGATGAAGAAGTTTTCCTTTCTGCATCAAAAATTCGGAGCAGTGCCGCCTTTGGAGAAATCATCATCCTTATTGTCTACATTCCAATTCTTACGTTGGCTGGAGTAGAAGGAAAAATGTTTACCCCAATGGCCAAAACAGTAGGATTTGCCATTCTGGGAGCTTTGATTCTTTCACTGACCTACATTCCGATGATGAGTGCTCTCTTTTTATCTAAGAAAATATCCCACAAGGAAACCTTCTCTGATAAAATGATGAACCGTCTTCAAAAGGTATATCAGCCATTATTACAGAAAGCAATCAAAGTAAAATATATCATTGTGTCAGCAACGGCTGTTGTGTTTCTTATTTCCGCTTTTATTTTCAAAAATATGGGAGGCGAATTTATTCCGCAGCTGCAGGAAGGCGATTTTGCATTCCACTGTATTTTACCACAGGGAAGTTCATTGAGCCAGAGTATAGAAACCTCTATGCAGGCCTCAAGATTGATCAGGCAATTTGATGAGGTGAAAATGGTCGTTGGCAAAACCGGTTCTGCTGAGGTTCCTACAGACCCGATGCCACCTGAAGCAACCGATATGATTGTAGTTTTAAAACCACAAAGCGAATGGAAAACCAAGAAATCCTACAACGAACTCGCGGATGAGATCAGTGAAAAGCTGGAAACAATTCCTGGGGTATTTTTTGAGAAAAACCAGCCTATTCAGATGCGTTTCAATGAGCTGATGACAGGAATCAGGCAGGATGTTGCCGTAAAAATCTTCGGAGAAAATCTTGATTCTTTAGCCTTGTATGCGGATAAAGTAGGGAAAATCATTCAGACAGTCGATGGAGCTACAGCTCCTCAGGTTGAAAGAGTGAGTGGTCTCCCGCAGATCAATGTTCAGTATGACAGAACAAGAATCGCTAATTACGGATTGAATATTGAAGATGTCAACAATGCTGTAAGTACAGCCTTTGCAGGAAAAGCTGCCGGACAGGTGTTTGAAAATGAAAGACGTTTTGATCTGGTTGTCCGCCTGGACAGTCTTCACAGAACCGATATTTCAGATGTGAATAATCTGATGATCACTTCTGCTGCCGGAGCACAGATTCCATTATCGCAGGTCGCTAATATCAGTTACAAATTAGGACCTGCACAAATCAGTCGTGAGCAGGGAAAACGTAGAATTGTGATCGGATTCAATGTGAAAGACCGTGATGTGGAAAGTGTGGTGAAAGATATTCAGGCAAAACTGGATAAAGTGAAACTTCCTTCCGGATACTACTTTACCTATGGTGGGCAGTTTGAAAACCTACAGGAAGCAAGCAAACGTCTGATGATCGCTGTTCCGGTATCATTGCTTCTGATTTTTATGCTGTTGTATTTTACTTTCCGCTCGTTTAAACAGGCTGCATTGATCTTTACAGCGATTCCTATGAGTGCTATTGGTGGTGTCTTTGCGCTTTTAGTAAGAGACATGCCTTTCAGTATCAGTGCCGGAATTGGATTTATTGCCCTTTTTGGAGTAGCGGTATTGAATGGAATAGTTTTGATTGGAACATTTAACCAATTGGAAAAAGAAGGCGAAACCGATATTCTGAAAAGAGTATTTGAAGGAACAAAAACCAGATTAAGACCTGTACTGATGACGGCTACGGTAGCTTCTTTAGGATTTTTACCTATGGCTATTTCCACCGGAGCAGGAGCAGAAGTACAGAAACCTTTGGCTACAGTAGTGATTGGTGGTCTGGTAACCGCAACATTCCTAACACTATTTGTTTTGCCAATGTTGTATATCATTTTTAACACAAAGATTTTGAAAAGAAAAAATAGTAATACAGGAATGTTTACAACGGTTCTTGTTGTAGGTTTCATGATGCTGGGACAGACTTTTAAAGCACAGTCCAGATCTATTTCTGTGGAACAGGCGGTAGAGCAGGCTGTGAATAATAACTTAACCCTGCAGTCAAAAGACCTAAGTATTAAATCCGCTGAAGCATTGAGGGCAACTGCAAAAGAACTCCCTAAGTTGAGCTTTGAAGCGCAGCTCGGACAATACAACAGTCCGAAGTTTGACCAATCATTTGCTATATCACAAAGTATCCCTTTTCCAACATTATTTAAAGCAAGAAAAGAATTAATCAATGAGAATATTAAAAGCAGACAGATTGATAAAGAAATTACGGCCAATGAACTGATAAAGCAGGTTCGTACCTATTACTATCAGATTGAATATCTTCAGTATAATAAAGCCCAGCTGACCAGTCTTGATAAATATTATGAGGAATTCATCAGAATTGCAAACGTAAGATTCAAAGCGGGTGATATCAAAAAGATCGAGATCAGTACAGCGGAAACCCAGAAAGGGGAAATTGATCTGCTGCTCAGACAAAATGAAGTTTTTCTGAATAACGCCTACAAGAATTTAAAAACGCTGATGAACACGTCAGAAGATCTTGAAGTTCCGTTTAACAGAGATTATGCACCTTTAAAAGCAGAAAATGTGCTCGATAGCGCTGTGGTTGCCAATAATCCTACGGTAAAAGCTTTTTACCAGGAAATGGAGATCGCCGAGAAAAACAAAAAAGTTGAAAAATCCCTTGGGCTTCCTGATTTCAGCTTAGGATATACCAACCAGTCTTTGATAGGTTTTCATACCATCAACGGGCAGGAGAATTTTTATAACTCAGGAAAGCGTTTTCAGTCGGCAACAGTAGGCGTAGCAATTCCATTAACATTTGGGACGACGAAAGCAAGAATTCAGGCGTTGGAATATGAAAAACAGGTCGCTGAAACCAATGCTAAAATGCAGCAGAAACAGCTTTCTGCTCAGTTGGATAACGCCTTCAGTCAGTATCATCAGGATTTACAGCAGTATGACTACTATACAGGCCAGGCATTGCCTAACGCAGAGAAAATTGTAAAAGCAGCTCAGTTGGGATATAAAACAGGAGAAATCTCTTATGTAGAATATCTTTTTGCCCTGCAGACAGCCACGAATATCCAGTTGAAATATCTGGAATCTATCCAGCAGGTGAACCAATCTGTTGTAACCATTAATTCAATCATTAATAAATAATATGAAAGTGTTGAAATACAGCATCACACAAAATACATTCTCAGATATGAAACTCAAATATAATATCATACCCATTATCTTGTTCTCAATGTTATTAACAAGCTGTGGAAAAAAAGAAGCTTCGGAAGAAAAAGCTCCTGAAAAAACAGAACAGAAAGAGAAGACTCATGAAGAAGCTCCACAAACTATAGCTTCTCTTACGGAAGTGCAGATGAAGTCTGTAGGAGTGGCTTTAGGAACTGTGGAAATGAAAGAGCTGACATCAACGATAAAAGCAAATGGTTTGCTGAGCGTACCGAACAGCAATAAAGCAACCATTACTTCGCTGTATGGAGGAATCATCAAAACCATCAATATTCAGGTAGGAAGTATCGTGAAGAAAGGGCAGGTGATTGCTACCATTGCCAACCCGGAATATATCCGGCTTCAGGAAGATTACCTGACGACCAACAGCAGAATTACTTATGCAGAGCAGGAATACAGAAGACAGAGAGAACTTTTTGATAATGATGCAGGGGCGAAGAAAAATCTTCAGAGTGCCGATGCGGAACTTAAAACCTTAAGAACAAAAAGAGCATCCCTTTTAAAACAGCTTCAGATGATGGGAATAAGCCCTGGAAAAGTAAGCAATGGAAATATGAAATCCGGTTTGGTGATCACTGCCCCTATCAGCGGAACGATCAGCAGTATTACCGCACAGATCGGAAGTTATGTGGATATCTCTTCTCCCGTTGCTACAGTGATTGATAACGGCTCCATTCATCTCGACCTTCAGGTGTTTGAAAAAGATCTTCCTAAAATGAGAGTAGGACAGATTGTTCATTTTAAACTGACCAACAATCCGGAAACCGAATATGATGCAAGAATTTACAGCATCGGATCTTCTTTTGAAAACGAAAGCAAAACCATTTCTATGCATTGCGAAGTAATTGGAAACAAATCCGGACTGATTGACGGAATGAATATCACCGGAATTGTAAGCCTTGATAAAAGTACCACACCTGCAGTGCCTACAGAGGCTATTGTAGAAGCAGACGGGAAATATTTTGTGTTTGTTCAGACCGATAAAAAAGGGGAAGAAGAACATGAAGAAAAAGGCAAACCACATCCGAAAACCTTAAATTTTGAGAAAATAGAAGTGGTAAAAGGAACTTCCGATATGGGATATACTGCCGTAACTCCGGTAGGAAATATTCCTGACCATGCAAAAATAGTAGTAAAAGGAGCATTTTTCGTGAATGCAAAACTGGTGAATTCAGGAGAACACGAACATTAATGAAAGCCATTGAAACCAGTAAAATGTCGATTTTTATCCTTACATTAGAGCTGTTTACGGAATTTTTATTGAATAAAAACGGCAGAAAAAAAGAAAAGATTATCTCACCGAATTTTTAATAAATGACCTGATTATGTTATTAAACAAAAAAATATCAGTCTGGTATTTCATCCGTGAAATAAAAACCCAAATTCTGTTGATCGGAATATTTGCCATAGCCATTGGACTTCTGGACGAGCTACCATGGTTTCGCAAGATCTCTCTGCCATTGAATATTCCTGCATTGCTGGGAACAGCAGTATCATTGCTGCTGGCATTCCGTACCTCTCAGTCCTATGAAAGATGGTGGGAAGCCAGAACCGTTTGGGGAGCCGTTGTCAACGATTCCAGAACTTTTGTGAGACTGGTTATTCAGTTTATGCCTGCCGGAGATGATAAAGCAATAAAAGATTTTGCCGAAAGACAGATTATCTGGACCTATGCCCTTGGAGAATCACTGAGAAAACTTTCGTTTTCTGAAAAAGTTCAGCAATATCTGGATCAACATCAGATTAAAGGAGCCAATATTCCCAATGCAATTCTGGACGAACACTCCAGACAGGTGAAAGAAATTGCTGCCTCCAAAGGACTGACGGATTTCCAGCAGATGCAGCTGAATGATATCATCACAAGATTATGCGACAGTATGGGGAAATGTGAAAGACTGAAGAATACCGTTTTTCCACGCTCTTATAGTGTTTTAGTACATATTCTGATCTATGTTTTTGCAGCCATTCTTCCGTTTGGACTTGATGATTCTCAGCTGATGGTAGAAATTGCCATTACTTTCCTGGTTCCGGTGACATTCATTGCCATTGAGAAAACATCCATCATCATGCAGGATCCGTTTGAAAATGGTCCGGTAGATACCCCAATGACTTCTCTGGCGCAGACCATAGAAATCAATATCAGACAGATGATTGGCGAACAGAATGTCCCTTCCAAAAAAGAAAATACATTGTACTATGAAATGTAATAATTTGTAAATATGAAAAAAGATATAGAACACAAACTCATTGATAAAAATACCAAACCTACCAGTATGAGGATTCTGGTATATGATTTCTTAAGCTCTCAGGAAGCGGCTTTATCCCTTTCTGAAATAGAAAATCATTTTGAAAATGCTGATAGAATCACCATCTACAGAACACTGAAAACCTTTGAAGAAAAAGGAATTGTTCACAGCATCCAGGAAAATACAACCACAAAATACAAACTCTGCGAAGATGATTGTGATGAAAAGACACACAAAGACTGGCATCTGCATTTTTACTGTAAAATATGCAAGCAGACTACCTGCAAAGAAGATATTTCCTTCCCTGAAAATATCCAGACCAATTTCAGGATTGACGAAATAAGATTGTTTGCCAAAGGAATCTGTGAAAACTGTCTTGAAAGTTTGCAATAGCATTGCATCAGTCTCATCTTTACATTTGTATAAAAATATTCAGTTATGGATAAATGCTGTAGTACAACCCCGGGAAAACCAGATACAAAAGGGCACAAACATCATCATGCAGAAGGAGACGGACATGACCATGATCACTCTCACAACTCCGGAGATCAGACGGTCTTTCAGATGTTTCTTCCGGCTATTATCTCTTTTGTAGTTTTATTATTGGGAATTGCCTTTGACAACTATATAAAACCCATATGGTTTACAGGCTGGGTACGTTTAGTCTGGTTCCTGGCTGCATATATTCCTGTGGGATTTCCTGTATTAAAGGATGCGTATAAAAGTATCATCAAAGGAGATGTATTCTCAGAATTCTTTCTGATGAGTATTGCAACCATTGGTGCTTTTGCCATCGGAGAATATCCTGAAGGAGTTGCAGTAATGCTATTCTATGCCGTAGGAGAGGTATTTCAGTCTATGGCAGTTACCAGAGCCAAAGGAAATATAAAAGCTTTATTGGATCAACGTCCTGATGAGGTAACGGTTATGGTCAATAATCAGCCAAAAACCATGAAAGCCAAAGAGGCTAAAATTGGAGACATTATACAGCTGAAACCCGGAGAAAAACTGGCGCTGGATGGAGAATTGCTTTCAGACTCGGCTTCATTCAATACAGCCGCTTTAACAGGAGAAAGTAAACCTGATACCAAAAATAAAGGCGAAGCGGTTCTTGCCGGGATGATCAATATGAACAGTATTGCTTTGGTTAAAGTAAATACAGCCTATGAAGACAGTAAACTGAGTAAAATCCTGGAACTCGTTCAGAATGCTACGGCTCAAAAAGCTCCTACAGAACTGTTCATCAGAAAATTTGCGAAAGTATACACGCCTATCGTAGTATTTCTTGCCATAGGAATCTGTTTACTGCCGTATTTCTTTGTGAGCGATTATCAGTTCAGAGACTGGGTGTACAGAGCATTGATATTCCTTGTGATTTCCTGTCCTTGTGCCCTGGTGATCTCAATTCCTCTAGGATATTTCGGAGGAATCGGAGCGGCAAGCCGGAATGGAATTTTATTCAAGGGAAGTAACTTTCTGGACAGCATTGCAGAAATTCAGAATGTTGTGATGGATAAAACCGGAACGATGACAGAAGGTGTATTCAAAGTTCAGGAAGTAAGCATAAGCCCTGAATTTAACAAAGAAGAAATCCTTCAGCTGGTCAATGCCCTCGAAAGTAAAAGTACCCATCCGGTGGCAACGGCTATTCATAATTATGCAGGAGAGATCAATCACGCTATTCCTTTAGAAAATGTAGAAGAAATTGCCGGCCATGGATTAAAAGCAATGGTTAACGGAAAAGACCTTTTGGCAGGAAACTTTAAGCTGATGGATAAATTCAACATCAGTTATGATATCAACCACGCCAATATAGTGTACACCGTGATTGCAGTGGCTTATGACAACAAATTTGCAGGATATATCACGATTGCAGACAGCATAAAAGAAGATGCCAAAGAAACAGTAGATAACCTGCATAAAATGAATGTGAAAGCAACCATGCTGAGCGGTGATAAAGGTACTGTTGTGAAATATGTAGCAGATCAGCTGGGAATTGACAATGCGTTCGGAGATCTGCTGCCTGAAGATAAAGTGAACAAGGTTAAAGAAATCAAAGCTAAAAACCAGACTGTAGCTTTCGTAGGAGACGGAGTAAATGATGCTCCCGTAGTGGCTTTAAGTGATGTAGGAATTGCAATGGGAGGCTTAGGAAGTGATGCTACTATTGAAACGGCCGATGTAGTTATTCAGGATGATAAACCAAGCAAAATCCCAATGGCAATCAATATCGGGAAACAAACGAAAAAGATCGTTTGGCAGAATATTGTACTTGCCTTTGCTGTAAAAGCTGTTGTTCTTATTCTTGGGGCAGGAGGTCTTGCAACCATGTGGGAAGCTGTGTTTGCAGATGTAGGAGTTGCATTGCTGGCTATTTTAAATGCGGTGAGAATCCAAAGAATGAAATTTTAACAAGCAAATAATAAACACAACTCAATTATATTCAATAAAAGCTCTGCTGAATTTTCAGCAGGGCTTTTGTTTTAAACTCTATATTATGCTATTGAGACTCCTGCGGAGTGACAAAGAGACTGCCTTTACTTTCGTATAAACTATAACTGATAATTGCATTTAGTATAAAAATGATACACCCGGTTTGTCATTCCGATTAGTAATCTCTGCAAAAACAAATCTCCTCTAATTAGAGAGATTAATCAAAACAGTATTGCAATTTTATCAGAGATAAAATCCTCGCGCCTTGATACAGGGAATATTTAAAAAAAAACTGCGTCTTTGTGATTTCCAACGAACAGAAAATAAAAAAGCTCTGCCAACAATATCAGCAAAGCTCTTATCAACAAGATTAAACTGTATATAAAGAACTAAATTTATCGGATTTGGTCCTGCTCAAAGTTCGGGATAATAGGATGATAGTAACAGCCACAGTTTTGTAAATTTTGACGGTAACAGATAAAAATTTTCCAATGACATTCATCATAAATCTGTCATAAAACAATTTTGAAGTAGTATATTTGTAACAGAGAACAGAATCGTTGAGGTTATTCATTTCCATATTCATCATTTTTACCGTTGCATTGCGTCCCGTTTTGCCATTGGTAAACTATGCTGTTAATTATGATTATATTGTAAAAAACCTTTGTGAGAACAGAAATGTGCCACAATCAACATGTAAGGGAAAATGCTATGTGAAAAAAGAACTGGCAAAAACAGAAAAACAATCCAACAGCTCCCAAACCATAAAGATTGCAGGATTAGATGTTTTTATTTCTCATGATATCCTCTCCTTCTTTTCTCAGCTAAACTCGGAATTGTTAACTGAAATTCCCGATTCAGGCTACTTTAATTTTCGTTCTTCAGAATACTTTTCAAGGATATTCCATCCTCCATTGATATAATTGTATTGCAAACTATATCTTTAGTTTAATAGATGAAGGTTTTCAAAAGTCTTTATTAATAAGCCGTTAAAGAAATATTTTGCAATTAAAATTAATTGATGTAAGCAAAAAGAATGCATCAATTCTTCTTAAGAAATGCTGTATTTTTTCCACTTATGCATTATATCATAACTTTATTTAATAGTATTAATTTTAATTTAACATTACAATGAAATCTCTCATTATTTCGACTGCTTTGCTGTCGATATCATTGCTGTCGTGTGCAAAAGAAACGCCTAAGGTAAAGCATGCAAGCCATATGGACACTTCAGGAAAGAAAATAGAAAATGTACAGGTAGTGAATGAAGAAGACCCTATCTGCCACATGAAAACAGCCGGATCTCTTAAAGATACTGCGGTATATAAAAATAAAACGTACGGTTTTTGCAGTGTGTACTGCAAAGATGAATTTAAAAAAAGTCCCGAGAAATATGCCCAAAAATAAGAAGACCAATAATAAAAGTAAAGTGATTATACCCATTGTGGTATTTGCATTGCTTTTCCTGGGAATCGGGGTAGGAATGGGGTATTTTAAAAAGAACCTTTATACGGTGATGAAAGTTCCGGACTTTGAACTTACAGATCAGAATGGTAAAAAGATCACCAGTAAGGATATGTTGGGAAAGGTATATCTGGTAGAATTTTTCTTTAGCAAATGTCCTACCATCTGCCCGGTGATGAATACCAATATGAAAGCGATTCAGAGCCAGATTAATGATCCTGATTTCGGGATTATCTCTATCAGTATTGATCCGGAAAATGATACACCTGCAGCTTTGAAAGAACATGCGCAAAGAATTGGTGCAAAATCTCCCAACTGGCATTTCCTGACAGGAGACCGTACATACATAGGTAATCTTGCTGATCAGTTTAATATCTACGTAGGTGATAAAGAAGATGAAGGGGAAAGCCTGAATCATAGCGGAATGATTGCTCTGGTAGATCAGGACGGAAATATCCGATGCAGATACAATAAAGAAAATATGCCCATTCTGTATTATTCAGGATTGAATTATGGAGATCCGGAAGGTAAAACACCTGTGCTTACAGGAAAATACCATCCCGACAGAGAAATTCTGATTGAGGATATTAAGAAATTATTGAAATAGAGAAGATGAGAGAGGGAAGCAGGAAGTACTTTCGGCCTATGAAGTTCTGATGATTTTTGACGTAAAGGTAATTAGAAGTTGAAAAATTGATGTTATGACATTTATTACTTCCAGCCTCCATCTCCCGGCTTCCATCTTTAAAAGAAAACATTGTTCAACCATAAACAAAAAAGTTATGAAGATTATGAAAATAGCTGCTTTAAGTGCAGTTTTCGCGGCTCAGTTTGCACTGGCTCAGTTTAAGCAGACTCCTCTGCCATATGCTTATAATGCTCTGGAAGGGAATATTGATGCCCAAACGATGGAAATTCACTACTCAAAACACGGTGCAGCTTACACCGCCAATTTGAATAAAGCAATTGCAGGAACTCCACAGGAAAAAGAAACGTTGTTTCAGATTCTTTCCAATGTATCAAAATTACCTGCTGCAGTAAGAAATAATGCAGGAGGACATTACAACCACGAATTGTTCTGGACGGTTCTTACGCCTCAGAAAAACACTCAGCCTTCAGCAAAATTAGCAAAAGCCATCACCGAAGCTTTCGGAAGTATGGATGCTTTTAAAGAAAAAATGGCGAAGGCAGGAGCAGACCGTTTCGGTTCAGGATGGGCGTGGCTTTCTGTAGGGAAAGATGGAAAATTATTTGTTTCCTCTACTCCTAATCAGGATAATCCTTTGATGGATGTAGTGGAGGAAAAAGGAACGCCAATCTTCGGAATTGATGTATGGGAGCATGCTTATTATTTAAAATATCAGAATAAAAGAGCAGATTATCTTACCGCGATCTGGAATGTTACCAACTGGAATGAGATCAGTAAAAGATACGAACAAGCCACTAAAGCAAAAAAAGGCAGGTTTGATGACTGGGCTTTAATGAAAGATTTTCATGAAGTGATGTCCCAGACTTTTCATCCCGCAGAAGAAGGGAATCTTGAGCCGATAAAAACCAGAGCAGGAGAGATGGTAGCGAAAGCAAAAGCATTGCAAACTTCGGCTATTCCTGCTGAATTTAATAAAAAAGGTGTAAAGGAAGCCATTGCAAAACTTTTTAAAGATAGTCAGAATCTTGAAAAACAAATCAAGAAGAAAGATTCTGATGCAAATATTACAAAATCTCTTACTGCTGTGCACGATACCTTCCATACAATTGTAGGATTGTGTTCTGCTGAAGATGAACATTAATTGATTAAAATCATAAAAAGACAGCTAATAGTTTGATTTATTGGTTGTCTTTTATGTCAAATATCATATAAAAAAGGTAAAATTATTATTAAATTTGCTGTGTGAAATACATCATTTCTATATTCATGATTATTCAGATGACAATACGTCCGATATTGCCATTTATAGATTATACAGTTAATTATGACTATATAACAAAAGAACTTTGTGAAAATAGAATGAAACCTGAGCTGATGTGTAACGGTAAATGTTACCTCTCAAAAGAATTGGTAAAAACTACCCAGGAGCAGGGAAATAAAAGTCCCCAAAAAATAAGCTTAAATTCTATTGATAATTTTATCATTAACGAAAGCCTTGACGAAAGCTTTATTTTAAAATCAGGTGCTCTGAAAAATTCTGTTAGTTCATTTTATACTAATATTTACAATCTTTTACTTTATAACCAGTTTTTTCATCCGCCATTAGTATAACTCTATATCTGTAACAAAATAGAGAATAACAATTTATACTGATTTCGAATGAAAATATTTTTTTTTATGACATTATTCTGTACAATGTCATCACTTAGCATATCTGCACAACATACTTCAGGAACCCTGGATAGTAAAAAGGTTAAAGTAATAAATACTTTAGATCCTATCTGTAAAATGAAGACCTCAATGTCTTTATCGGATACTGCCGTTTACAAAAACAAAATTTACGGGTTTTGTAGTAAATCCTGCAAGACAGAGTTCAAAAAGAATCCTGTAAAATACTCAAAATAACAACTATTTTCTCCAGGAGAATTAGCGGATGCTCTTCAAAGACAATAAAATTGCTTGAAGAAATAACGGTATTTCCATAATTGATGTTTCCGATAGATTTATTGGAGCATTTTGCTGATTCTCTTTTTTTAATTACAATATCCGAATGAAATCATTTTTAATAAGTGGTTTACTGCTGTCCTATGCTTTATTAAATGCTCAGGCAGTATGTACAGCCAATCTTGGAGGCGGACTTGAGCCTTCCTTTGTAACCTTCAGAATAAACGGAACAGATTTAAATCATAATACCTATGATGAGCCAACTGTTTATTATCACGAGTATCCCTCGAACGGGAATACCACTGCACAGCTTACAGCCGGGCAGTCTTATGATGTGTTTACCTTTACGTCTTCCGAAGCGGTGATTGGGGTATGGATTGATTATAACCGCAACAGTATTTTTGAACAGAATGAATTCACACTGTTAGTCAATTCAATGAATTCTCAAAATACCCATACACTTTCTATACCGAATAATATACCATCAGGAAATATAAGGATGAGAGTTCGGTCGAGAGCTTATGGAAGTTCAATATCTGCCGCAGATGCCTGCAGCAGTTTCGGATCAGGTGAAACACGTGATTATATAATGAATGTGATCAACAATAATTTGTCTGTGAAGGAGACTTCAAGAATAAATAATATACAGTATTATCCCAATCCAACGAAAAATTCTGTAAACATCTGGTCAGATCAATCTATTACTGAATATGAAATTTATAGTAGTCTTGGAGGTATAGTCCTTAAGCAAAGTACTATTAAAGACAAAAACATTAGCATTGATCTGTCAAGCCTTTGTGAGGGAATCTATTTCGTAAAACTAAAATTCAAAGAAGGCTTTGAAGTAATAAAAATAACAAAACAATAATAACTAACAATTAAAATAACAATCAAAATGAAAATTTACAAATTCTTATCCCTATTTTTCGTAGCCATTACATTATTTACCCTTTCATCATGTAGAAGCAGCGATGATGATGAGGTTCAGGATACAACACCCGGAAATCTTCAGATCAAATTTGAAAACGGATTCAATAATCTTGGAGATATTGTTCTGAACCAGACCACTCAGACTTCAGCAAACGGACAAAAGCATCAGTTTTCTACTCTTAAATATGTGATCAGTAATATTGCACTTATTGATGAGAACGGAGGAGAATTTAAGTACCACTATAATGATCCTGATAAAGGGGCTTTCATTGTAGATCAGGCAGAAGCTGTTGCAGGAATCAATTACATTAATTTAACGGATATCCCTCAAAATAAATATAAAAAGATAAGAATTGGTTTGGGAATCAGCCAGACAGCCTATCTTATCGGACAGGATGGACAGGGAGTTTTCTGGCAGAAGGCTAAAACAGCTGGTATGGCATGGTCCTGGGCAGCAGGATACATTTTTACCAAGCTTGAAGGTAAGTATGGTACTTCTTCTGCAGATACCAACTTTATGAATCATTGTGGGAATATGGGGAATGTTACGGCCAACAGTACTCCTGATCTTTACCGTGAAATTACTCTGGATTTACCTGTTACAGCGAGAGTAACCAAAGATATCAGGCCTTCTGTACATATTCTGGCTGATCTTAATCAGTATTTGAGCGGGCAGACTGCTTTAACTCTGAACAGTAGCAACAATATGGCAATGGGATCCAGCCAGCATCTTGTGAATGTGACCAACAACATTACAAAAATGTTTAAAGTAGATCATGTGCATAATGACTAAGATATTGACGATGTCCAAGAGAGAGCGGTTTTGCTCTCTTTGGATTTTCATCATCCTGACAAGCCTTTTGGTTTCATGTTCTGACGAATATGAAGGAATTCCTATTGATAAAGATGAACCTTATAGCTTAGAATATCCTTCAGGCTTTCCCAAAATGACGTTTGATATTACCGGAAATCCTGTTACAGTAAATGGAGTAGCTCTTGGAAAAAAACTGTTTTATGAAGGAAAGCTGTCCAGAAATAATACTATTTCCTGCGGGTTCTGTCACATTCAGGAATATGCATTTACCCACCACGGCCATAATGTAAGCCATGGGATAGATGATAGATTAGGAATAAGAAATGCACCACCTATTCAGAATATGGCTTTTCTCAAAAATTATACATGGGACGGGGTAAGTCATAATCTGGATGAAAGATCTCTGGTTCCTATTACTACAGATTTTGAAATGGACAGCTCTCTTCCTGAAGCAGTAGGAAAACTGAATAGTGATGCGAATTACAAAAAAATGTTTAAAGCAGCATTTGGTGATGAAAAGATCACTGGAGACCGTATTCTTAAGGCTATTTCTCAGTTTATGGCAACAATGATATCGGCAGATTCCAAATATGATCAGATGATGAAAGGAAAAGTATCTTTTACCGCTGAAGAAACACAGGGAATGTCCCTTTTCCAGAATAAATGTGCATCATGTCATTCAGGAGAATTATTTACCGATGAGAGCTACCGAAATACAGGAATGTATTATAACGCCCAGTTCGATGACAGAGGAAGATACAGGGTTACTTTAGATTGGAATGACAACATGAAATTCAGAGTTCCCAGCTTAAGAAATGTAGAATATACCGCACCTTATATGCATGACGGAAGATTTTACAGCTTAGAGGCGGTACTTAATTTCTATTCAGACAATGTTGAAAATCATCCAAATCTTGATCCTCTTTTAAAACAGAATGGGCATACTGGTATTCCCATGACGGGTCAGGATAAACAGTATATTATAGCTTTTCTGAAAACACTATCAGATAAGAGTTTTATATCCAATCCAAAATTTGCAGAATAATTTATAGAAACATGAAGAAGATTATAGTAATCATAAGTTTGATCCTGTTGAGTCAGTATCAGGCGAAGACCATTAGAGACAGTGCATATATTGCCCCGGAAACCTTTAGCAGATTCAATTTTGATGATGATTGTGATGCCTGTGGCTGTGCGGCAGGAAACGGCTCTTCCGGCTTTGAATCTTTGCTGAATCCACAGTTTGTCGGAATCAAATACTTTGCCCAGCATTACAAAGCCAAAGAAAACTTATTTGTAAAAGATCTTACGCAGGATCAGTATTTTAATACCCTGCAGCTTTGGGGAAAAATTCCACTGACTAAGAAACTGAGTGTTTACGCAAGTCTGCCATTCCACTTTCATGAAAAGAAAACCATGCAGGGAGATATTAAAATCAATGGAATAGGGGATCTTAATCTGATGGGAATTTACCAGCTGATGAGTTCCAAAGATAATTTCCATCATCTGAGCGGAGGTTTGGGCTTGAAAATTCCTTTAGGGAAATTTGATGAAAAAGGAACATCCGGTGTCAATCCAAGTTTTCAGCTGGGAACCGGAAGCTGGGATTATCAGGCGGCTTTGAATTATAAATTTCAGAAAAATAAAGTTGCCGTATTGGTTAACACAGATTATACAATCAAAACAGAGAATAAGAAAAATTACCGTTTTGGAAACCAGTGGAATTATGCTGCAACAGGTTTTTATCAGGTTGCAGGAAATGAAAAGTCTGTTTTTTCTGTAAAAACGGGAGTTCAGGGAGAAGTATATGCCCAGAATAAGCAATTTGATGAAGCATTGCCTAACACTGCCGGGAGCGCTTTGTACGGAAAACTGGGATTTGAAGCTTCTTATAAAAAGCTGAGCCTGGGAAGTGAAATTATGCTTCCCATGTATACTCATCTGGCAGGAGGAGATATTGAAGCCAAATCAAGATTCAGTATTTTCCTGAATATTGGAATTTAGGGCAAACACCCTCCATAAAACCATGTTAAAGCTCCTTCGGGAGCTTTAATTGTTTATCAATCATGATTTTAATTGGGGATTAGGAATAATTATTTATCTTTGCCGGGATTTGGTGAGCCGTAAAAAGCTCTTAAAAGGGAATCCGGTGAGAATCCGGAACAGACCCGCTGCTGTAAGCTCCGCACCAAAGTTTTTGGAAAATATATCCACTGTTTTTTTAATGGGAAGGATTTCAAAAATGGAGTAAGTCAGAAGACCTGCCAGAAAATAATCGTTTGACGCTTTCGTGGAATAAAGCTTAGGACATCAATGATTCTGTGCAGTGACCGCTGTGCTTTGTCGTTGTATTCTTATACCCATTAGCGTCTTCATTACCCTAAATGAGCTAATGGCGGCAAAACTAACTACTTCTGCAATTCATAAAGCTGTTTTCACAATATTGGTGATTACATCTCAACTTTTATTTTCTCAAACCAAGAAGAAGGACAGTCTTCAGGAAGAGACGATTAAAGGAATCAATCTATACAAAAAGAATTTTAAAGAAATCCTTCCGGCACAAACCTTACAGGGCGAGCAGCTGGAAAGACTGAACAGTCATTCTGTTGCAGATGCACTGCGGTACTTTTCAGGAGTTCAGATCAAAGATTATGGAGGATTAGGTGGTTTGAAAACCATTAATATCCGAAGTATGGGAAGTCAGCATGTAGGGGTTTTCTATGATGGAATTCAACTGGGTAATGCCCAAAACGGACTGGTAGATCTGGGAAGATATTCCTTGGATGATCTGGAAGAAATATCATTGTATAACGGACAGAAAAGTGAGATTTTCCAACCGGCAAAAGACTTCGGATCTTCAGGATCTATTTATTTACAGCCTAAAACACCTGTATTTAAAGGAAATAGGAAAACCAATCTCGTTATAAGAGCTAAAAGTGCGTCTATTGATCTTTTCAACCCTTCATTCCGATTGGAACAGAAGATTTCAGACAGGGTTTCTGCCAGCTTCAGTGGAGAATTTATGCAGAGTGACGGAATTTATAGATTTCGATATGCCAAGAAATATCCTGATGGACAGCAGGCCTATGATACCATTGCGAAAAGACAGGATTCAGACATCAAAGCAAAACGTTTTGAAACCTCTCTCAACGGAACTTTGAATAACGGAAGCTGGAATATCCGTGGTTACGGTTATATTTCAGACCGTGGAATGCCGGCACCTATTGTGAATGGCCGTTTTGGAGGAAGGGGAGCGAGACTATCTGATGAAAATTATTTCGTACAGGCCAATCTGAGAAAAAAACTGTTCCCGAAATTTGAAACCCAGCTGAAAGCAAAATTTGCTTATGATTATACCCATTTTATGGATACGGTTCGTTCGCAGTCTATTATTCATACCGATAATACCTATATCCAGCGGGAACTCTACCTTTCCTCATCCAATATCTATTCTATTACGCCCAATTGGGATATCAGCCTGAGTGGAGATTTTCAGTACAATAATCTGGATGCCAATCTGGATAACTTTTCTTATCCTACGCGTTACACAACATTGGTAGCATTGGCAACAACCTATCAGTGGAACAGGTTTAAAATTCTGGGAAGCCTTTTAGGAACCTTTACATTTGAGGAAGTAAGAAAAAATAAAAGACCGGGAGATGCCAGAGAGTGGACACCTGCCGTATTTATGAGCTATCAGCCGGAGATCATTCCGGAGCTTACCCTCAGAGCATTCTATAAAAGGATTTTCCGGCTTCCTACCTTTAATGATCTCTATTATACCAATATCGGAAATACTTACCTGAAACCGGAATTTACCAATCAGTATGACGTAGGATTTACTTATCAGAAGAATTATAACAACCGTTTCTTTAAAACTTTTTATGCTAAAGTAGACGGTTACTACAATAAAGTACAGGATAAAATTGTAGCCGCTCCAAACGGAAGTATGTTCCGCTGGCTGATGATGAACCTTGGATTGGTTGAAATTATTGGAGCCGATGTAAATGTACATACTGAACTTCAGCTGGGAAAAGTAACCCTTCGACCTTTGCTTTCTTATACGTACCAAAGTGCAAGAGATATCAGCGATCCGGAAGATACCTTTTACCGTAATCAGATACCTTACACGCCATGGCACAGTGGATCTTTCAGCCTGATGGCAGATTATAAAGACTGGAGTTTCAATTACAGTGCAATGTATGTGGGAGAAAGATATGATGTGAATCAGGATAATATTCAATACAATTATGTGCAGCCCTGGTATACTCACGATCTGTCTGTTCGGAAAAAATTCAACTGGGCCAATCATCAATTCAAAGTAAGCCTTGAGGCGAATAATATTTTCAATCAATACTATGATGTGGTCATTAATTATCCGATGCCCGGAAGAAACTTTAAACTTATTCTAAACTTCACCTTATGAGAAAACTAAACTTTTATTTTTTATTTCTGGTATTAGCTTTTCTTACCTCATGCCGTACAGATGATATTATTGTCCGTCAGGAAGTGGTAGAAGGACTTCCCTCAGAAAATACAGCCATAAAGGGCTTCTATATGCTGAATGAAGGGAATATGGGCAGTAATAAATGTACCCTGGATTTTTTTGATTATACCAAAGGAACTTATTTTAGAAATATCTACGCAGAAATCAACCCCAATGTGGTAAAAGAACTGGGAGATGTAGGAAATGATATTAAAGTGTACGGAAGCAAACTCTATATCGTTGTCAATGTTTCCAATAAAATTGAAGTGCTGGATGCCAAAACGGCGAAACGTATTACTTCTATTCCATTGCAAAACTGCAGATATCTAGCTTTTAAAAATGGGAAAGCTTATGCCAGCAGCTATGCCGGCCCTGTAGCCATTAATCCCAAGGCTCCTAAAGGAAAAGTAGTGGAAATTGATACCACTTCTCTTTCCATTCAGCGTGAAGTGGTAGTAGGATATCAGCCGGAAGAAATGGAAATTGTGGGTAATCAGTTGTTTGTGGCCAACTCCGGAGGATATAAAGCTCCCGATTATGACAATACGGTTTCGGTAATTGATCTGAATACTTTTACAGAACTCAAAAAAATAAATGTAGCGATTAATCTTCATCACATTAAAAAAGACAATTACGGTGATTTGTACGTAACCTCAAGAGGAGATTATTATAACGTTCCTTCCAGCCTTTATTTGATAGATGCAGCCACAGGAACTGTGAAAAAAGATTTTCATCTCTCCGTAAGTGAAATGACAATCGTGAATGATAAACTCTATTTCTATGGAAATGAGTTCAATTACAATACCCACAGCTACAAAAAAACATTTGGGATCATTGATGTAAAAACAGAAGAGATTATCACCAACAGAATTTTTGACAAAGAATATGAAACCGCTATTAAAACTCCTTATGGGATTGCCGTAAATCCCATCACAGAAGATATCTACATCACAGATGCCAGAAATTATGTATCCATGGGATTTGTGTATTGCTTTGATAAAAACGGACACTTTAAATGGAAAACAGAAGGCGGAAATATCCCTGCCCACTTCGCTTTTTTATACAAATAACCCAACTTTAAGACATGAACAGAAATACATTTACTGATTTAAAAACCGGACTTTTATCCTTTTTCCTTTTAGGAGTGATCGCCTGTAAACACGATGATGAAGAGGAATTTACCTTTAAAGGCCTTGATGATTCCTATACCATTGAACGTTTAAAGGTGTTGAGTATTCCTACCAATGCTTCAGGATCGGTTACATGGAGTATCAACGATTCTATTATTTCTCAAAGTTCAGAACTTGAGTTCATCAGTCCTACTGCAGATGCTTATCCTTTGACTTTAAAGATTAACAATAATGGAAGCGAGCAGGTTTTTCATTCTAAAATAATCGTAACCAAGGAAAAAACACCTTACAGTAAATATATTTCTAAAGTATTGGAGTTCCGTCCTGCCGTAGGACAGTTTATGAACGAAATCCCGGAATATCTACCTGGAAATACCACAGCGAATATGCTTCAGAAAGCCAATGAATCTTTAGTGGGAGGTAATTCTACGATGATCAGCCTGGGAGGATATGGCGGATATGTAGTGTTCGGTTTTGATCATACGATTCCCAATTTAAACGGACGTGATTTTAAAGTACTGGGAAATGCATTCTTTGGAAATGATGCCGCGGATCAGCGTTCAGGATCTTGTGAACCGGGAATTATTATGGTGGCCTACGACAGAAATAAAAACGGAAAACCCGATAATGATGAATGGTACGAAATTGCAGGCAGTGAATATTTCAAAAATGCTACACTTAAAGACTACAGTATAACTTATCATAAGCCTAACGAAAATAAAACACCTGTACCCGGAACTGAATTCTGGCAGACTGATGTGGAATATATCAAGTGGAGTGACAATCTGGGAAATCAGGGATTCAAAACAAAAAATACCTTTCACACCCAGAGCTATTATCCTTTATGGTTTACAGATCCTTATTACAGCTTTTCGGGAACAAGACTTGCGAATAATTTTTACGATCAGAACGGTGACGGATCGTATTGGGTAGGAAAATCATATGAGTTTGGATATGCTGATAATGCACCGAACAATGATGATGCCTCCAATATTGATATTTCATGGGCGGTAGACAGAAACGGAAAATATGTAAAACTTCCGGGCATCGATTTTATGAAAATATATACAGGAGTCAATC
Source organism: Chryseobacterium candidae (assembly GCF_004916905.1). Classification (GTDB taxonomy): domain Bacteria; phylum Bacteroidota; class Bacteroidia; order Flavobacteriales; family Weeksellaceae; genus Chryseobacterium; species Chryseobacterium candidae. The sequence continues at coordinate 147,493 of NZ_SDLV01000003.1, read as the reverse complement.
AGGAAGCTGGCTGGCTGGGAGAAGTCTCTACAGAAGTAGCGGGAGCTTACGATTTACATTTCAAATAATAAATTAATAATACAATCTATTTAAATTAATAAAAAATGAAAAAGTTTTATCTTTTTATGATGCTTTTTCTGTTTGCATGCTTATCCAATGCGCAGATAAAAGTACAGGGTGTGCCCAGAAATGATATTTCAGGGATCAGTAATCTTAATACCACTACCATCAGTTTTTCTGATATTCAGTATTGGGTAGGGTCCGGAACCAATCAGGCTGCTTTTGTAGTACAGTGGAACGACGGTAAAAACCCGGATGCTATGGTTTGGGGATTCAAATGGAACGGAAATGCTACAGGGGAAGACATGCTGAAAGCTATTGCTAAAGCAGACCACAGATTATATACCCTGCTTTATCAGGGAACACAGTTTGGATCAGCAGTCGGAGGAATTGGATTTGATCTGAACGGTCAGGGGACCAATGCTCTGATAAAAAGCGGAAATACCACTTATCCTTTATATCCGGTGAATGGTTTTGTCAATACTACGGCTTATGATTTTGACAGCTACACGATAGTAGATGCCGCGAACGATCATTGGCAGTCTGGCTGGACTGTGAACGGATACTGGGCGTACTGGGTGAAAAATCCGGCAGATGCTGATTTCGGATATTCCAGTGTTGGTGCTTCCTCCCGTGCATTGGAAAATGGTTCCTGGGATGTATGGAACTTTAATGTAGGATTTAATGTAACACCTGTTTCTTCTACCATTACTCCTGTTTCTCCATTTGTAGCTTCTACAAACTATACCAATGGATATTTTATGGTGAACGAAGAATGGTTTGGCCATACCAACGGTTCCGTAAACTTCATTGATAATAACGGCCAGATTAATTACCGTGTCTACAGTAATGCAAACAATAATCAGGCTTTTGGAGCAACTACACAATACGGAACGATCTATGGTGATAAATTCTATTTCGTTTCAAAACAAGCTGCTGATGGAGGTGATACGCAATATACTCCGGGAGGAAGATTGGTTGTAGCCAATGCACAAACTATGCAGAAAATTGCTGGATTTAATAACATTGGAGGTGGTGATGGTAGATCATTTGTGGGAGTAAACGAGCATAAAGGCTACATTGGCACTTCTACTGGTATTGTTACTTTCAATATTGATAATTTGCAGGTAGGTTCTTTAATAACCGGGACAGGAGGAAACGGACAGATTGGAAATATGATCCGAACTTCACAATATGTTTTTGCAGTAAAGCAAGGGGCAGGAATTTTAGTCATTAATCCTAATACCGATACGATAGTGAGTACTATTGCGGGAGGCTTCTACTCAGTGGTTCAGGCCAAAGACGGAAGTGTTTGGGGGATTCAGGATCAGAAGCTGATCAACATTAATCCTACTACTTTTGCAACACAGGTTTATAATATTCCTACCACTAAATATTTTGGAGACTGGGGGGCATGGAATGCAGGCAGATTTACAGCAAGTAATAAAGAAAATGCTTTATACTGGATCAATTCAATTAGCAGCTGGAGTTCAGGAACAAAGATTGTAAGATTTGATGTTACCACGAAAACATTTAATGAAGACTTTGCTGAAATTCCCGGACAAACAGGTCAGTTTAAACAGATTCCTTACGGAGCAGCACTTCGTGTAAACCCGGTTACCGGAGAATTAGTTCTTAATACTACAGAAAGCGGATATGGAGCACACTACCAGAAAAACTGGATTCATACTTATGATATGACCGGAACTCTTATCAATACAAAAACATTGAATGATTACTATTGGTTTCCTTCATTAACGGTATTTACCAATAACTCGGTTCCTGTTGTAAGTAACATTTTACCTTCTCAGGTTACTGCCGGAAACATAACAACGATTGATCTGAAATCAATAGTTTCTGATGCCGATAATATGGCGGTATCTGTTGTGAAAACGATAAAATCAAACAGCAATCCTACAGCGGTGTCTGCTGTGATTAATACCAATGATGAATTGATTTTAACACCACTTGTTTCAGGCACATCTGATATTGTGATTGGTTTTAACTCCAATGGTAAACTGGTTGAAAAAAACATTACAGTAAACAGTACTACATCAACTTTAGCCGCCGCTGAGGTGAAAAAACTTGAATTCAGCATTTATCCGAATCCTGTAACTGATATTCTTACCATTAAAACACAGGAGAAAATCCAGAATGTTTCTATTTATGACACTTCAGGCAGAGTAGTGAATGCACAGCTGAACAACGCACAGATCAATGTGACAACACTTCCAAAAGGTATTTATATTTTAAAGGCTGTCACAGATAAAGCAGTATATCAACAAAAATTAATCAAAAACTAATACCGGTTTAGATCGTAATCTTGTTAATAAAACCTCTGGTCAATTTTGACCAGAGGTTTTTTATTTATCATTCAATATGATTATAAATTGGATATGAAAATCCGGCAAGCTTGGAAAGCTTGCCGGATTCAATCTGTTATGTTTTTTCTTATTTAATTATCACTTTTTTAGCATATGTTTTTCCTTCTTTTGTCTGAAGTTTCATAATATATACTCCCTGTGGCTGTTTTGTTTCAAAAGAATTTGATGTCAGCCTGGAACGGAATACTTCTTTGCCTGAAGTATTAGTGAGAGTAACCTCCGAACCTTCAGCAGAAACATTTTTGTCCAGAGTAAATTGCCCATCATTACTATGCGTCATGAAATTAATGAATGGATCTTTGTATTGGTAAGCATAATATACTCTAAGCTCACCACCAATATTCAATACCCCTGAGTTAACATTAATTTTTATACGGTCAAAAGGAATGTTCATCGTCATCTCAATTTCACCTTTGCTGGGATCTCCGGCTCCAATGTTGATGATTTTTGTAGCAAGACTTGTATAATCGTTATTGGATACATCTCCATTAAATGTTTCAATAGATACACCACCCAACACCTGAGCAGATAATGGAGTTCCGTTTGAACCAATGGCAAGAACAAGCTTGTTGGTATTGTTTGCAATATTGGTAGTTGGGAAAATTAATGTCTGTTCCGTTCTCGCAAGAAGACCTACTGACACCTGTAAAGTAGAGTAGTCATTCTCGTTGCTTCCTACCGCATTCTCAGGATTCAATACACCACAACCCAGACATACTCCAAATACCTGATTGGTCTGGCTGTCTGCGTAGGTTTTTACAATCTGAGCAAAAGACATTGTGCTGGTTAAAAATAGGAATAATGCCAAAATTGAAGTTTTCATGGTGCGTTGGCTAAGTAATAAATAAGATTTCATATGTAGAAAAATTTTGGTTTTAGCTTTTTGTAATTAAAACAATTATGTTACTTGTTTTATTTCATAATTATGTGAATTGTCAATGATTTATTGATATTTGTAATTGTAGTTTTATTATTGTTTAAAGGGCTTGCTGCCATTTTTGATCTGAAAAATGAATATAAAAAAAACGGCAAGCTAACAAAGTCTGCCGTATTTATATTATCGCTTATTAAATTATTTGATTAAAATTTTTCTGGAATATGTTTTACCTTCCCTGGTCTGTACATTCATGATGTAAACACCTTCCGGTTGTTTTGCTTCGAATGTATTTGAGTTCAATGTTGCACGGAATACTTCTTTTCCTGAAGTATTGAACAGGGTGACTTCTGAACCCTCCACAGGAACATTTCCGCCAAGAGTAATCCGTCCGTTTTGACTATGAGCCATAATATTTATTAATGGATCCTGATAAGCATAATAAATTCTGAAACCACCACCAAGGCTCAGAACACCGCCGGTTAATCCGATTCTTATTCCATCATAGGGTTTTGCAGGCTTGAATTCTATTGTACCTCTGTTAGGAGTTGCTCCCAATTTAAGGAGGCTTACATCGATTGTTCTTCGATCATCGTTAGAAGTGCCGCCATTCATGGTTTCCAGTGTTACTCCGCTCAATAATTGTACTGATAACGGGATATTATCTGTTCCGATTCCTACTACCAGTCTTGTGTCTGATCTCAGGTCCGGGAAAAGAAGAGTTTGCTGAATCCCTCCCAATAGCACGGTTCCCAATACCATTGTTGAATAGTCGTCTTCGTTAAAACCTACAGCATTAAGTGGATTATCTATACGACATCCCAGGCAGGCTACTCCGAATACGCCTGAACTTTGTGCATGCGCGTAAATTCTGTCTTGTGCTAATGACATTGTGCTGGCAGAAAATAAAAATAAAGCCATCAATCCGGCTTTAATAGAGAATTGATTTCCCGAAAGTAAATTGAATTTCATGTTATATATTTTAGAATGAATAGTTTTATTCAAATTTAATAATTAATAGAATAAATATGAAATAATATTTCCATTATTGGTGATATTTTTAATGAAATTTAATATGACTTTACTTTAGAGAATAAAAATAGCATAAAAAACTATTGGGGAGTGTGGAAAAGATTCCCTGAAATCTGTATATAGAAACGAAAAAAGGACCTTCGAAAAAGTCCTTTGTAGCCCGTAGGGGAATCGAACCCCTCTTACCAGAATGAAAATCTGAGGTCCTAACCGATAGACGAACGGGCCGGTTAGATTTATTTTAATATAGCTTTTTCTACTTTGATCTTTATAAAACCACCGTTATTACAGTGGTCTTATAAGATGTAAGTAGCCCGTAGGGGAATCGAACCCCTCTTACCAGAATGAAAATCTGAGGTCCTAACCGATAGACGAACGGGCCCTCTATCTTCCATTACCGAGGTAATGTGTTAGCTTTTGTTTTAGTAAGTATCAACTCTTATTGTAGCCCGTAGGGGAATCGAACCCCTCTTACCAGAATGAAAATCTGAGGTCCTAACCGATAGACGAACGGGCCAGCTATATTGTTACGCTAATTTATTAACGTGTTTTGTTAATTTGCTTTTCAAGTTAGCTGCCTTGTTTTTGTGGATAATATTTTTCTTAGCTAATTTATCCAATAAAGCGATAACTTTTGGCAATTGTTCTGTAGCAGCAGCTTTGTTCTCTTCATTTCTTAAAGCTTTTAAAGCTGTTCTAGCAGTCTTGTGGTAATATCTGTTACGAAGTCTTCTAGTTTCGTTTTGTCTGATTCTTTTTAGTGCTGATTTATGATTTGCCATATCGTTTAAATGTGAGTGCAAAACTATAAACTTTTTTTTAAACTACCAAATTTATTTTTAAAAAATTTAATTTTCTTCTGATAGGTACTTTCTAAGTTTATTTATTGCCTGTTCTATTTTTAAATTTTCTTGTTCTTTCTCTAATTTTTTGATCGTATTTCCCAGCATGATCAGTGCATTATTCCATTCTCCAGTGGTATTGGTGAAAGTAAGTCCGTCAATTGTTACTTCAAAAGCAACCCTTTCTCCAGTCCTGTAAAGCCTGAAACTGATTTTATCATCTCTGCCTGTAATCCCGCCTTCATTGATTTGTAAATCGTAACTTTTTGGGTTAGAGTGGATTTTCTTAAAAAGCAATTTCGCTTCTTGTATTTTTAAATCCGGCATGATATAAAATTTGATAGTCTGCAGAAAACTGCAAACAATGATTTATCAATAATATTTTTCATCAGTGTGACCATATTGGTGTTACCAACTATGGTGAAATTTTTGCAAATATAATGCTTTTTTCAAATAATTCTTAATACAAATATTGCTAATAGCAATATTATGAGGTGAAGTCTCAAGTAAAATAAATATAATACGTCAAGTTCTGTCGTTACCCGAATCTACATTTGGCTCATAATAAATTCAAATGATATGATACAAAGATTAAATTACGTCTTAAGCAGAGACATTGGCAGTCCTTTAGGAGAAAATAGTGTATTTTATGAAACATTTGTTGTTCCTCCAGAGTTAAAAGACAGCTATCCTCAATCAGAAAAATACAGTGTGGTTCATCATCAGGCTGTTTTTTGTGAAAGTGGAACAGAGGTTTTTGACAGGTATGAAAAAGATCCTATTGAGCCTGATTACTTTATAATTTATTACGAAATGACCTCCAAAAATACCAGTAATTTTTTTGGAACAGCCTGTCGGGTAAAAATGGGAGATTATGCAAGGAAGCAATTGATAAAACACTATTACAGTAAGGGAAAAACAATCAATTATGACGGAAATACTTTAGACAGAAATGTATCAGATTTCAATAGTCTTATGAAAGTGATTGCAGAAGATTATGGAATTAATGCAATCCTTTTGAAAGGTGCTATTTACTTGGAAATTTTAGATAAAAGTAAGATAAATGATGCCTTCAAAAAAGTATCTTCATTGAACAACCAATTAGCAGATTGGTTAAAAGGAGGCATAGAAGCCACTGAAAAATGGAAGTTCACAGAAGAAAACTACGACTACATAAAATACTATGTGTTGCCTATGTATAACAATTTCCAAAATAAAATAGGTGCAAGTGGTTTTCCACAACAGGAAATGAAATACAAACCTATTATTCCTGTTCCATTTCCCAACAATCAATACAAGAATATGTCCGATTCTCCACATATTGTGGCAGATGGATTGAAAAATCTTAAAGGCTTCATTACTTCATTTGATGAAATTTCTACTGCCGCTGTTTTCAATATCGTAAAAGCCACCCCTACTATTGCAGATGATATTCTTTTCGCTGTTACTTTTTTAGTGAAAAATGCCATAGAAGACAATATGCCTGAAAGCGTTAAAGTAGTGTACAATAAATTAAAAGCTGTTTTTAATGAGCTGCTGAATACTGTTTCAGGAATTGAAAACTTCATTAAAGCGGAACTCAATAGCGAGATAGCTAAAATTAATGCTTTCTTGTGTGGTTTACTCAATGGACTTATCTCATTGGTACAAACCATTATTATGCTTTTGGCTATGGTAGTGGAAAAATTTCCACTTTTTGAAATAGAAAAAAGCAGTCCTTTGGAATTGGCAAAGCATCAGGAAAAATTGGAATTTATAGAAGATTTTGTAGATTTATTTGCAAAAAACTCTAAAGAATTTTTTGAGGGTATTAAAAATCTCTTTAGTGACGGAAAGATATGGAAAGAAATTTCTCAGTTCTTTGATATGCTGAAAAAGAAATTCATCCAAATAAAAGACCTGAATGAGTATTTTTGGGCATACTTCATTGGGGGTGTTGCTTTTGAACTTATCTTAGATGCAATTATTGCTTATTTTACAGGAGGTAGTTCTTTGGTAGCACAAACTTCTGCGAAGATCAGCAGAATAACTGCCAAAGCAGAGCAGGCAGGAGCAAAGGCTCTTAATTTTGGAAAAGGTTTAGGAAAGAAAGTTGCTAATTCGGCAAAAGACCTTTATAAATGGTTGGAAAGGGAATTTTTGGAATTGGTAGAAGCGATAAAGAATGGAAGATTAGCCAATTACTTAAAGACCAAATTTAATCAATTATTAGGCAGAGAAGAAGAGGTTTTTGATGAATTGTTGGATGAGTTAGGCTGGGAAGGAAAAGAAGCGAGTAAACGTGGAAAATTCTTGGGCAGAGAATATATGAATAACAGGCAAATGAAGGCTCTTGAAAAATATATTGCAGAAGTTTTGGGGGATGTAGGAGTTGTTATGAGAAGAGGTGAAGATAAATTTTTAGATGCCAGTGGAGCTCAAGCAGGTTTTAGCCCAACAAGCAGAGAGTTGTTTTTTAGAAAAAAGTTTACTTTTTATGAAGCTTTCCATGAAATACAGCATGCATTGGAATTTAAACTTTTAGGGAAAGAGGTATATCTGGCTGGAGCCAATGGAACAAAAGTTGAGAGAGCAATCAGAACCTACAAAAGAGAAAAATATGTATTTGACAAAATAATGGAGAAAAAACACTTGTTCAACGATTTAGAATTAGAGCATGCAGAGATGATTTTAAATAAAGCAATAAAAAAATTAGAAGAAACAGGGATTGATTATAAAAAGATTTAAAAACAATGGAAAAAACAACAGAACAAAAAAAAGCAATAGAGGCAACCCTAAAAGTATTAGACCAACTAAAATTTCAGTACGGAAATTCAGAAGAAGAATTGGAATTTATGGATGCCATATTTAATGAAAAGCAGAAAATGTATGATGGAAAAGAATGGAGTCACTATAGTGTTGATTTTTATCACGATGTATTTGGCATTCCAACACCATACTATTCTGTTGTAGATGCTGAAACAATGAAAGTCAAAGGAATATATGTAGATCATGGAGTTTTTGAAATTATTTATGATAAACAAGGTAAGCCTGTAAAAATGAAATTCATAAGCCCTTCGTTCCCTTATGATAAGCAATAACGAATGAAGAAAAAAAATGATACATTTAAATTAATAGAATAAAAAGTCGAAAGCATTGGTTATGGCAAAAGACGGCAAGAATTTGGAGAAATTGGTTAGAATTGTTGAAGAGGTCTATAAAACCAATCCGAACACAAAAGTCCATAGTAATTATAAAATTCCAAACGAGAGTGGAAATAAGAGGGAAATTGATGTTTTAATTGAGTCAACAATTAATAATTTTGAGATTAAAATTGCGATTGAATGCAAAGAATACAAAGCGAAAGTTTCGGTTGAAAAAATCGAAGCTTTCAATTCTAAATGCCAGAGAATCCCATCAATTAATAAGAAAATTTTTGTGTCTCAAATAGGATTTCAAAAAGATGCAATTGATGCAGCCAAAAACTTTGGAATTAGTTTGTACACTTTTGATGACATCCAAAGTAATGCAAGTGATATATTATTCCCAATTTCTCGTATAAAACCAGTGTTTCTTGGGTTTGAACTTTTAGATATTTATTGTGAAGAAAATCCAAGATTATCAGAAATCAGAATAAAAAGTGTTCAAGAATTACAATTGATTTCAGCTTCAGGGAAAAAACTTGTTTTGTATGATCTATTAGAAGAAGCAGTTAAGCCAAATTGGAAGTATGTTAGTGGTCAAGCCTTCAATAATTGGCTTAAAGACAATACACCACAACATAAAATTCAATTTGCTGTTAATTGTGAAGGGATTTTTTTTGAGTATGAAGATGAGAAAATCACAATTAATCAATTCATTTGTAATGCAAAAATTAACTTTGAATTCATTAGCCCTGAAATTCAGACAAAAGAATATCGAAATTTTTCAAATGGAGAAATAAAGGCTCAAACAGTATCATTTTTTGATGGAGAACATAGTGGTAGTATTGTTATTGATGATGTGAATAAAGTACACTTTTTTGATACGTCAAACAACAAAATAAAGGAACTCAAATTACTTGCGAAGTATGATAAAAATACTGATACATTTGAAACATTTGATTAACAAAATAATAACAGGTCTATTTTAAGCCTGTTTTTTATTTTCTCAATTTTCCTTCAATAATAATTCTGTTTTCAGCCCTGAGAGCATGGAATATTCCCGAATCAATTTCAAGAAACAAGAAAGGTAACGAAAGGAAAGAAAAATTTTAGATATCAAAAAAGATTTTCGAAATTCGCCCTGTACAAAGTGTGTAGAGGCGTTCTTTTAAAATTCGTGGAGATTCTGTTGATTTTTGGAATGAAAAAATCCCTTAACCTTTATTGATCAGGGATTGATTGATGTAGTTGAGTAGCCTATAGGGGAATATCACCCCGTAACCCATTTAATTAATATTCAATAACTTACATTTTTCTTTTATGAATTAGGGACATTTTGGGGACATGTGCCTTAATTTGATCTTAACTCTTTAAAGAAATATGTGGTTGCAAAAATAAGCATTTTTTCTAATATTACAATCATGGTTTATTTACGTGTGTTGTATCATATAGTATAATGCTTTCAAGAAATTGTAAAATAAAATATAGATATTCAGAAATAATATAAATTTGGCACGGTTTTTGATAATAGGTTGATTAGAAAGTTAAATGGTATTTTTATCAAATAGATAATATAGTTTGACTCTTATTAATTATTTTGACGAGTAAAAATCAAAATAATGTAAAAAACCTATAAATGTTACATTGGCATTCATAGGTTTTTTGCTTTAAAGGCAATAATTGATGTTTTTATTGTCTAACAGGATAATTATGTCCTTAAATTTAAAATTGTATTAAATAATAGCAGAAAAAGAACAATAGACATATAAAAATTTAAGATAGATCAAAGACCTTTTTGAATGAGGGGGTCTTTTTTTTATACCCAAAAATTTGTTATGTATAAAATAATAATTAATAAAATAATATAAGATAATGGACAAAAACATTGAAAACTCAAATGTTATTACTGCGCTCACACAGTTTTTAGCGGCTTTCTCTTCAGTGAGTACTTCTGACGAGAAAATGAATGTAATTCTTTCTAAAATAGAAAGTATTGAAAAAGTCTCTTCAAATGCGGAAGAAGAATATTTATTAACGAATGAAGTATGTAAGCTTACGAGAAAATCGAGACCTACTATTATTGATTGGCGCAAAAAGGGCATTTTAAAACCTTTTGGTAAATCAGGGAGAAATTATCTTTACAGAAAAAGTGATGTGTTGAATTTTATTAGTAATTCAGGGAAATTTTGTAACGCTTAACATATTTTAAACAAACAAATTTTAATTAATGCACTAATATCAAATGAAATATTATGAATAAAATCTTAACAAACTATTCAAAGCCTGATATAATATAAGGTTTTAGAATTACAATCTAAAAAAGTCTGAACATTCTAGATTCTTTCAGACTTTAAAACTAAAATTTTAAAGTTAATCTATAATCTGCAATGGGAAATTCCTTTGTATAGGGTTTCTATTGCTTAAAAATTAGACAATTATGTTTAGACAGATATATTTAAGCAAATTAAAAGAAACGGGAGCTAATGCTCCTGTTTTCATTAAAAATAGTGATGTAAGTTTTTTGTATAACCATAAAACCGCTTATAATGTTAGATAATATAAAACTACAATTTAAAGATAAAACCATTGTAGAAAAGTGGTTAAATGCTAATGGGGATAAATTTCCTACTGTACAGAGAAAACACATAACTACAAATGTTGCAGAATCCAGACAAAAAACTTTATTAGAGAAATGTTTAGATGTTTTTAGGAAAAATATTCCTGCTTTACAAAAAAAACAATTAACGGAAAATAAAGCCTCATTTACGACTTATCCTATAATTGCTGATATAGAGAATCTTAAATTGAGAATAAGCGAAAAAATGGCGGTTTTAGAAGGTTCTATACATAAGTATTTTAATCATTTAATGCATAATGACTTAAGTAGCAGGGGAGATGATAATGATTACAGTCATTTACTGGATAATAACTATAATGATTTCTACTATACGGAGGTTTTACAGTCATTGGAAACATTGCAGGAATTTTTTGAAGGTCTGGATTTAAATGATGCGACCATTACAGAGCTTGAGTTCGGTTTCAATTTAAAAGTGGAACGTGATCCAGACGATTATATTAACTATAATTTCCTGCTGTATGATTATAAAGCTCCGACAAGTAATTATAATGATGCCAATACTTGTTTTGTAAAATTCTTACATAACAAATTCGGTTTTAAGGTCTACAGTAAAAAGAAACAAAAACATTTACATACCAATATTATGAGGGTTGAGATTGTGTTAAAATCTAACCATTTAAGGGAACTGGGTATAACTCAGTTTGATGATTTATTTGCTAATGAGAGTATAGAGAATTTGTACAAATACTTTTGTGAAAAAATGGATAATTTTATTTTGACAGATAACAGAAACCAAAAGGAAGGTCTTGCAGAAAATATAAAACAAGCGATTGGAAATTATTTAGAACCCTCATTTTGGCGTGATTTAAAAGGTAAACCTAACATTAATAGAGTTAAACAAGCGTTTCAAAAGTTACTCGCAGATAATGATATGTTGCACACAAAAAAATATTTCAAAGACCTATTGGATAGGAAATATGAACAGCTATTTTATGGGGTGGTGGATGATAATATACAAGATATAGAATAATGTGAATGATTGATTATTCAACAATGTATATAATGAAAAACTAATCAAAGACAATAAAAAACAGGCTTGTTTTGAGCCTGTTTCTAATCTTTAGATGTAATAGCTACAACTTTATCTAAATCTATTTCTCAAAGTGTAAGACTTTGTTTATCCCACATAGATTTATAAATAGAATCTTTAGAAAGTAGCTCTTTATGATGCCCTTGTTCTACAATTTGTCCCTCTTTCATAACAAGAATAGTATCAGCATTAGCAACCGTACTCAGTCTGTGAGCAATAACAATCATTGTTTTTCCTTGATTTTTAAAATCCTGTAATGTTCTTTGTATAATAATTTCTGCTTCAGTATCTAATGATGAAGTAGCTTCATCTAAGATCAAGATTTCAGGATTCTTATATAAAGCCCGAGCAATAGCAATCCTTTGTTTTTGACCGCCTGACAATAAAGCTCCGTTTTCTCCTAAATAAGTCTGGAAACCACTTGGTAGCTTCTCAATAAAATTAAGTATACCTAGATTTTTAGTGATTTGTAAAATCCTTTGCATATCTGGAAAATCCTCTCCCAATGCAATATTTTCAATTACATTGCCAGAAAACAAATCTATTTGTTGGGGTACTACTGAAACCAAGTTCCTTAGTGAATAATTTGAAATATAATTGATGTCATAATCTCCAATAATGATTTTACCAGATTTTAAAGAGTATAAGTTTTGAATTAAAGCTGCTAAGGTAGTTTTTCCACTTCCACTTTCTCCAATTATGGCAGTTGTTTGTCCTTTTTTTATGAGACAATTAAAATTAGTAAAAACATCAACTCTGCTTCCATAACTGAAATTAACATCAATAAATTGAATATCCCCAATTTGTTCAGTTGTCAAATCAATTTTTTCTGTGGTTTCTTCCCTTTCCAAATCCATAATTTCAAACAAACGGTCAGCAGCAATCAAAGCATTTTGTACAATTTTGTTCATTCCTATAAGTTGGGAAACAGGATTTGTAAAATAACCTATTAAAGCATAAAAAGATAACAATTCCCCAGGAGTAATAATCCTGTCTATAACATATCCTGAACCTACCCACAGCAATATGATGGTAAATATTCTGGATAAAAACTCTGATGAATTACCAGAAAACAAAGCATTCAGTACAGATTTATAAATTGTTTTTAATAGTGTTGTGAATGCATTATCGGTTTTGTTGTTGGCAAATGTTTCTATACCAAACTGCTTGATGGTTCGAACAGAATTAAGAGATTCTACTAAATGAGATTCTAATTCTGCATTTTCTTCCATTAGTTTCCTTTCTACCTTTTTGTTTAACTTGTTTGTAATATAATAAACAAAAAAATACAACGGAATAACCAAAGCTGTTATAAGTGCGAGTTTCCAATAATAGGTAAACATTAAAACAAATGAAAAAATGACAATGAAAATATTTACAAATATTTGAATAGCAGCATCATTAATGAACGTTCTAATCTTTACTGCATCATTTACCCTTGAAATGATTTCTCCCACTTTCATGGTATCAAAAAAACGTTGGGGTAGTTTCAATAAATGCTTATAGTAGCCTAATATAAGGTGCTTATCCATTTTTTGTCCCGTTTGCAGAACAAGAATACTTTTCATAGCTCCTATAAAAATTTGAAATAGCAAAATAACAATCATTCCCACAGATAGTAGGTTTAAAAGTCTTCTGTTTCCATCTATCAGAACATAATCCGTAATCTTTTCTATATAAATTGATGTGGATAATCCTAAAATAGTATACACCAAAGCCCCTAACAAAGCCTGAATCAAGATACTTTTATGGGGCTGTACCAGATTCCAAAATCTTTTATATAGGCTTGTTTTTTCATTTTTTTGCTCAAAGTACTGATTAGGCTCTAACAAAACCAAAACTCCAGTCCATATTTTAGAAAATTCTTCGATGGTGTATTCTTCTATTTTACCAAAAGCTGGGTCCATCACAGAAATTTTGCCTTTAGCAACTTTATATACAACTACGTAATGATGATATTGTTCTTTGCTTATAATGTGAGCAATAGCAGGTAATGGAATGTCAGGTAAAACATCTGCCCCTCCTTTCACTCCTTTCGCATTAAATCCCATTGCTTCCAAGCCTTGTACAAGCCCTAATACATTAGTTCCTCTTGTATCGGTATGGCTCAATTGCCTGATTTTAGCAATAGGCATTTTTAGTCCATAGTGAGCAGAAACAGAAGCCAAACAAGCTGCACCACAATCTTTTAAATCATGTTGCTTAATCAATGTATCTTTTTTCATTATTTCAATTTCGGATTAAACCAGTCATCTGCTTTATCAAATAACAATTGCCACAAAGTACGGTCTATAAGGTGGAAACGGGCTGTAAGGGTCATTCCTTTTCCAATTTGTCCTTTATAACCATTTTTTAGTTCCAAATAGTTTTTATCCATTCCACAAAGAACCCTGAAGTAAGCTTCTCCTGTTTGTTCATTTACTTTTATATTCTGGTCTATTTCCTGAACCCTTCCATTTAATAGTCCCCATTGGTTATAATTATAAGTATCTATCTGAAATTTTACCTTTTGTCCTACTCGAATAAATCCTATATCTTTGGGAGAAACTAAACATTCTATAATTAAAGATTGTTCAGGTGAAATTTCTCCTACAGTTTGTCCCTGAACTAAGAAGTTTCCTTTTTGTACTCCTGAAAAATTTACCAATCTTCCAGAAATGGGAGCAGTGATGATGTAATTTTTTTGTTCTTGATTGATACGTTGAATTTCTGAACTGAAAGAACGTAACTGTCTCTCAACCTCTCGTTTTTGTGTCTGCCATTGTGCAATTTGCTGTTCTTTAATATTAGCAATTTGTTTAGAAAAGCCCTGATGGTCATAATAATACTTGTCATATTCTGCTTTGGGGATAACCCCTTGCTTATAAAGTAATACAGCCCTGTCTAAATCCTTTTGAGCTAACGATAATTGAGTTTGGACCTGTGCAATTTTTTCCTGCATGGCAGAAAGTTCCCTTTGGTATTGCCCTGTCTGTAAGCTACTGTATTGCCCTTTGGTAAGTCTGTTTAAATCCTGTAGCTGTTCTGCATAATCTTCACTCTGGCTATTTTGTAGATGTTTCTGAGTATCTAATTGTTCTGCTGTTATAACAAGTAATGTATCTCCTTGTTTTAGAAATTGATTATTCTTTTCTAATTTGGTTTCTATGATTCTACCATTTACAACAGAATTAAGTTTAGTATTTTCTGTTATAGAACGAACTATACCTTTTGAGGAAGAAGAAATGGGAATTTTGACAATTGGTAATGCTAAAATTATGATAAAGACAAAAAAAATAATACTGATATACAGAATGTTTTTAACCATTCCACAAATTTTTCATTTCTTGCTGATACATTTCTGCTAATCTAATTTCATAAATACTCTTTGCTTCATTAATTGCTTCATTTAATAAGGGAATTATATGATTAATATCTACACTTGCAGTAGTGTTAATTTCCTTAATATTTCCTAAAATAGAAATCTTTATTTCTATACTTTTATCATTTGATGAATGGGTAATAAATTCTTGATTTAATTTCGTTTTAAAATCTTCTGTTTTTTGTTTTAAAATCTTTGCCTTTTCGATGGGTAAATCAAACATTATAATTAGTAATTATTTAGTTAATATTGTGAAAAACTATAGCTCCAATAAACTATTGAAGCTATATTATTTAATATTATGGTTGTAAAAAGCTTATTTTGAGGCTTCTATAAAGAAATATAGTGCCAAATAGCAGCAAATGCTAAAATGAAAAGAATAGTCAATGGTGCAAAATAATCTGCATTATTATCTTTATTATCCATAATATATTACTATACTTTTTAAAACTAATCTAGTCCTCCAGCAGCATAGTGAGCATACATCATTCCTCCGATGATTCCTAAAAGTAAAAGTGGATATAGACCTCCTTCAACTTCTCTCATTTCATTTGTACTAAGTTCTTGTACGTTTAATTTCGATAAATTCATTTTTTTTCGATTTTAAAATTAATATTTACTTAATTCTAAAAAACATTTGTGCACTCGTGTTTTTTATTGAATAGCTAAACTATAAATAAAAGAATTATCGACCAAATAATCGCTTTTACTTTTAACAAATTTTAACATTGTCTTTTTTTTAATTTATGTCTATATGACAACAAAATCTGACAAGATTATACGATCGGTTGTAAATTATTTAACATTTTTCTATTTTGAAATGTTTTTTAGTACATTAATAACTAGTTTCAACCCTAACATAAGGTAATAAATGCTACCTACATACAGAATGAGAAACACAAACAGTGTCAAAATAAGTGATACATCATCCCAAATGCTGTATGGTCTGAATTTGATTGCAGGAAAACAACTTGTTTGCGCTTGTAATTGCAGTATCATTTTGCGTTATTAAATGGATTTTTCCCCTCACGCATAAAAACTGTCCCTATTTTTTGATATTGGATTGGTTGCTCTTTAACGCATAGCGTATAAATCCCGCTTCCAAAACCATTTTGCGCTCGAATTATAATTATGTCCTTTTCGCTAACTCCATTGTCTATGGCTACAAACTTTTTAAGACGGTTGTTTTTTATTGGTTCTTTAAAATCTTTCGGTAAGACGCACTCTTTAGCGGTTTGTGGTTCTTTCGGTTTTTCTTCCTGAGCAAAATAAAGTGTTGGTAATGCGAACATTAAAGTAAAAATCATTTTTTTCATAATGTATAATTGTTTTAAAAGTTAATTTGTAATATTAGTAGGCTTATAATTCCCATTATTAGCAATAGAACTCCCATACATCCACTTTGTGAGCTGTTGTTTGTGTAGTTTGTAGGGGATTTGAGTGTATTTTTTTCAGAATTGTATTTGTTAACAACTCCCTGTGGAGTTAAGCCACTCATGAATAATGGTTTATTGCCTATTTTTTCTTCAAATACTTCGCAACATTCTTTTGCGTAAATGTAAATTGTCGGGGTGAACATAAGACGTGCTATTGCTCCGTCAAGGGGATATTTGTCTTCTCTCCAAAATGCAATTTCGCCTTTTCCGCCAATCATTTTATAAGCATTTATTAAATGTGGATTAGGCTGTAAGTCGCCAAACATAATGTTTTTATGAAATTCTTGATTGAGAAGGTGCTTTGTTTTGCTTACAAACTCCCAGTATTTCATGTTTGGTTTTTTCTCGCTCCATTCAGTCTGGTTGTAGCTGATTTCGGCTTCCATGAAAAGAGTTGTAGCAATCTCTCGAAAGTTCTTTTGTTTTTCTAATTCAATGATTTTGTGTAGATACCCCATTTTATAATGTATTATAAAATAACAAAGCGTGAGCTATTCACACTTTGTTAGAAGGTATTTGGCGTAACCCACACACAGAAGCAGAACGCCCACGCCGTAGGGTGGGTGTCTAACTTTTGCTCCGTGTGTTTTCAAAATCGCCAAATTTTTCTAACAAAGCAATAAGCTTTACACTTATTATTTTTCGTTGATGTCTTTGCGCAAAACTACAAATTTTGTGCCTTATTAATTCAATGCAAACTTAAAGAAATTTAATAAATCATATTTGAATTGAATTTCTCTCAGGTCTATATCTTCTTAACCCAATCGTTTTTATGATAATTGCTTAAATCTTTTACAACGGTAATATTGGAAAGATCATATTTTGCTTTTTTCTGGCATGATTATTTTGTTTATTTTTTACGAAAAATTTATAATCACATCTTTGTCATTTACTATATTATCAATAGCATTATTCAAGAGCGTCTTTAATAGTTTTGCTGTTTTGTCTAATTCGTAGATACCAGCTTTTTGATTATATTCACTATCTCTATCTAAAAAATCAGTTAATGTAAAACTGTCGGACTTGTACTCCATTTGAGCATTGTAGTAAAGTAATGCAATTTCTTTTTGCTTACTTGCTTCAAAGTTTGGAAAATTAATATCATCACTTTGGTATTGTGTTAAACTATTTGCACCTGAACCTGTAATTGCTATTTTATAAATGTGCTTATTCCACCTCAAATTATTAAGAAACATAGCAATAAAAATATTTTGCTCAATATTTGCAACATCATTTTTAATAACTAAGCTATCAATATTTGTTATAGTATTTTCGATGTTTTCTGGGAAGACAACAACTCTTCCAAATTGAGCTCCTCTTGCTGAAAAAATGATTTCTCCTTTTGCTATCTTTTTTAATGATCCTGGATTACCCAAATAATTAAATTTCTCCACTGTTGAATATTCAGAAAAATTAGAAGATACAGCTAATTTATAAAAGCCATTAATATTACTATTGGAATAAAAACTTTCTCCTATATTAGAGATTTGCAGGTTTTGCCCTCTGCTTACAGTATATCCTAGTTGTGATAATTTGAAAAATCCATTTTTGTAATTTTGAATTAAATGTTCATATTTCTTATAATCAGAAGAATATCTTGCAGTATCAATTCTTCCAACTTCTTTTAATTCATTAAATCTTGGTAATTCAAAACTAAATTGATTTGATTTTTGGTTTTCTAACAATTCAGTTTCTATAGTTTTTAAAATGGCTTTGTGTCGTTCTTTGATTAATTTTTCTTTGTTTATTATGGCTTGTGTTAAAACTTCAACAAATTTGATTATATTTTCTGCATCTTTATTTGGCATTGGAATTTTACAATCCAAAAACATTGTTTTTGCATGCCGAATAGTTGCACCCTTCGGAACCATAGAATCCAATTGTTCTCTAAAAATGTCATGCTTTATAAATGCTAATAAATAATACTTATTTTTAATTACAGGTAATTTATAGATTGCACCTGATAGCATGTAATTTGGATAGTCTTTATCTAAAATTATTACTTCTCCAATATTGCTGTCTTTTGAAATCAGCAAATCGCCTTGTTTTAAATTCATTTCTATAAATGAATTTGGCATAATTGGCAAAGTTGTTTCGCTTGTAATTTCTGGTAAAAATGAATGTGCTTGTAATGCTTTTGTTTTAATAAAATAATGTGTCGATTGTCCAATATAATTCAATGAACCAACTTCAACACCTAAATCTTTTCTTTGTAAACCTCTTTTCAAAAAGTCTTTTACATACAGAAAATTTTTATTAGGCATTATTAAATCCATATATTGAGAAGAAGATAAAGTGTAGTCTTTTTCAATAATAGAGTTGAAAGAGATTGAATTTGGTATTTTTCTGTATGTGTTACTCATAGTTACTTAACTTTTATAAAAATATCTTGCAAAGATTTTTCTTGTTTCAAGCACCATTTCTTAAAGTCAGCGATAGTCTCAGTAAAATCTTCATCAAGCAAAGCTCTACCGTCTTTGTCAATTTCTATTTCAAAGTTTTCATAATTTATTTTATAGTTTGGAGAAAAGAATTTTACTCGTTTACTTGTCTTTACTTCATAGCCTACTTTTTCAATGCCTTTAAAGTAGACTTCGTAATTTTGCGCTTTTAGCTTTGCAAGCTCTTTTTCATTGGGTTTGTATGCTACAATTATTGACGTATTTACACCTGTTTCGGCAAATACATTGGCTGGTAAATCAAAAATGGCAACAATGCGCATTTTATCCATTAGCCATTTTCTTGCTATTTTATGGCTGTCGATACTAGCAATAGAATTAGAAAGTACAATGCCCATTCTTCCATTTTCTTTCAAAATGCGGTAGGCATTTTCGAGGAAAACAACTCCCAAATCTATTTTGGATTTAGATTTTGCTCCTTTCTTATGCTTAGTTTGGATTATGGAATTATTTACATCTGTTTTTAAATCATTGACCAATAAGTCGAAATCAGATACTTTATTTCCATATAAATGCCAAAGTTCATAGCATTGTATCATTTCAAGATCTTTGTCGTCTTTTGGTACAAAGGCTCTATCTTCTCCAAAGGGAGGATTGGTTAAAACCACATCAAATTTTTTCAGTTGCTTTTCATCTGGCCGATTGTCCCAATTTCCTTTTTGGTTCATGCTTGGTATTAACTCTAGTACTTCACCTTTATGGTCAAATTTCGAAAGTAAAGAACCGTAGCCTGCTTGTGCTTTTATTTTTGCATTTCCGTCACCATTCAATAACATATTTAATGTAGCCAGCATTACCATTTGCTCATCTATATCCATTCCAAAAATATTGTTATCATCTAATTTACTGTTTGAGTTTACATAAGAAACTGAAAGAAAATCAGCAATTCCAACAGTAGGATCAATTACAGTTTCGCCATTTCTTGGATTTACAATGCTTACCAAAAAGTCAATTAATGGTAGAGGAGTTACAAATTGTGCATTTGCATCTTTTGAAAATGGTGTTGCAAACTTGTAAAATACTAATTGGTAAAGATCAGTTTTATGAGAGCGAACAAAAGAATAATCTTGAAATTGATACACAACCTCAATCAGTACTTTTATATGATTTTCATTTTTTGTATTTAAAGGATTATCTTTTAAAATACGATAATATTCTCCTGATGCTTCAGTTCTTAAATTATCAATCCTTTTAATAAATCCTTGTAATGCCTTATCGGCAAGAGTTTTATAATTTTTTTCTTCTTCAGTAATATAGAAATCCAAAAAACGATTGTTTAGTTTTTCGTTTCTTTTCTCATCAAATATTTTTTGCGAAAGAATTTGTATAAGAATTTTAAAACCTTCTTGGTCAACCTTTCCTACTTTATCCATTGTACGTAAAATGGCACTCATAGCATTATTAATTTGTGTAGAATGTACTCCTGAAATAATATCTAATTCTTTTATGCCTCTCTTTGAACGATCAATCATTTTAGCTTCAGTCCATTCTAAAATATCTTCAAAACTTGGGATATTAATATATGGGTCTGGAAGATGTAAAGCCAATTCTTTGGTTTTACTATCTTCACCTTTGGTATTAAATTCTTCGCTATATCTTAAAAATTTATTGTTGTGCTTACGAAATAAATAAAGTCTTTCTGTATCATAAAGAATTGCTAAACAAAAAGGTCTTCTACTTTCATTTAAGTAAGCTTTTAATTGCTTATCCCAAACATCTCCTATATTCTTATTATCTTCTTTTTTAAATTCTAATGCAACAATTAAGTGTTCTCGTAACCATTCTAAACTTTCATTATTTCCATTTTCGTGATAATCTTTATATTTATCAAACCAAGAGGTATCATCAAAAATTGCTCCATCAAGTTTTAGTGGTGCCGAAGACTTATTTCCTTTTGGAAAATGAATTTCTGTACCAATATAATCTTTAATATAAAGTCCTGATTGTACTATAGAATATAAAAACTGCCATTTGTAATATTGTTCGTTTTTAGTTCCATTCTTCTTTTTTAAATTTATCTTTTTTCCAAAGGACAAATGTGCTTGAATAAAGCATTCAAACTCAGCTATATTTTCGTATTTATTATCAAAATCCTGTTTCGCTTCTGTAAAAGTCATATTTGAAATTGTTTTGCAAAAATATCATTAAAAATCTTCAATTTGAAATATTAAAAGATCTTTTTTATATGTGACAGTATAAGAGGTATCTAAACAAAAACACCCCACCATAGGACAAGTTTTTGGTAGTACCCCCACCTTTAGAAATTTGGGCAAAGTTTTCAGGAGGTGTAAAAACCTCAGTACTTTTTTTTGAACATTTTTAGACTACTGCCTAGAGTTAGTACAGGTTTGAAGAGATTTTCTACGGATTCAAAATATTTCTGCTATTTCACTGAATTCCAGCCTATTTTTATAACATTTGGCACGGTTTTCGACTACTAAAAGGCAACAAAAAACCCCATCAATACTACTAATATTGAATGGGGAGTGTGTAAAATAAATTTCAGTGTTCAATCAAAAACTTATCTACAATGACAAAGTTAAAAAATTCTTTGGATACAGCAAGTATCTATGTCGGAACGTACGCAAAGTACAACAATGCAAGCCTACATGGCAAATGGTTAAACCTTTTGGATTATTCAAATTATGATGAGCTACTTACAGCAATGTATGAGCTTCATTCTGATGAATCTGGCCCTGAATTCATGCTACAAGATTATGAATGTTGTTCCCTGTTTGAAAAACTAGGGCTGATTAGCGAGTGCCATATATCCAAAGATATCTATGATATTGCCTATCAGATAGATGGATCAGATTATGAGGCAGAGGTGTACGAAGCTTGTTTGGATAATCTTGGTAAAATGGACTTTCAAAGCCTTTATGATTACGTAAACAATTTTTACTATGGTGAGTTTGCAGATGATATTGAGTTCGTGGAATATCTATACGAGGACGATATCCCTTTCAATCTGCCGAGTTATGTTTGTATTGACTGGGAAAGTACAGCACGGAACATCATGTATGATTATTTTGAATCAAACGGACATTACTTCAGAAACTAATTACAATAACAATCTTTTGCACCTTGCTTTAAATGCGGGGTGCTTTAACATTTACAATTATGAAAGCACGATATATTAGAGTTTCAACTGGATCGCAGAACATTGCAAGACAGGAGGAACGCCAAGCAAAGGGAGAAAAGGTTTTTATTGATGTGGTAAGTGGTTCTTGTCCGTTTAAGGATAGAACTCAGGGAAAAGAGCTTATAAAAGCTATTGAAAGGGGAGAAATAAATTACGTCTCGGTAAGTTCTATTGATAGGCTCGGAAGAAACTTGTATGACATTCTTACGACTCTGGAATTTTTCAAAGAAAAGGGTGTTATTCTCAAAGTAGATAACCTCGGAATAGAAAGTTTGATTAAAGGAAAAGAAAATCAGGCATTCAAACTTATAATCTCTGTTATGGCAAACATCGCCGAAATGGAACGTGAAACCATTTTAGAACGACAGCGTGAAGGTATTGCACTTGCAAAGGCTAAGGGCATCTATAAGGGGCGAGAGAAAGGTTCTACGGAGAGTATAGACGATTTTCTATCTAAGTATAAAGAAGTGATTAAAAGCCTAAAGAAAGGAAATTCTATCAGGGATACGGCTAAAATCTGTTCGGTCAGCATTGGAACTGTTCAGAAAGTGAAAAATAACATCTGATGTAATTAGGGGCGACCAGCCAAAGAAAATATAATTATCACTATCGACAAATCGGAAACAAGGTAAAGCGAGCTATTTTTACTATCGAAGCGTTGGAGTTGCTTTTATTATTCTATATAGCTAATATGGTACTTAATTTAGTTACTTGCTAATTTTTCAAAATAATAAGATTCCGCAATTTTTATGGTTGTGAACTATTATAAAAGAGCCTGACTTATGCAATTGTAATAGGTCAGGCTCTTAAAATATCTATATGAGTATTTTCATATGTATGATTGATTATTCAATGATGTATATGTTGAAAAAGCGATCAAAGGTTTGGTAAACCGCTCATAAAAAAACTGATTTCTGCGGTGGCAAATATCAGATTCTTAAAAAATATTGTTTTTGTTATTCCACTTTTTCAGGTTCTTTCTTTACAGTCCAATGTGAATGTAAATTTTCGGCTACCATTTCTTTTGAAAAATTAACATATTTTTTAAAAGATTTATAGTCTTTATGCCCTGTAATTTTTCTAATGAGTTCTTCATTCATTCCTAATGTTAAAGAATTGGTTATAAAAAATGATCTGCCATAGTGCACAGTAATAAATTTATTTGCAGGTTGTTCTACAATAATGTTATTACCGCCAGAGTGTTTTGTAAACTTTACAGTATGAGTAAATTTTATCTCTTCAAACAAATCTTTTAATATTCTATTACATGTTTGATTTGGAGGGACATTCATTTTACCAAAATGCTCGAATTGAGCATCTAAAATTGCCTTTGCTTGTGGAAGCAAAGGGATAGTTAAATTTTCCCTTGTTTTCTTGATGTGCAGATTCAAAAATTTATCATCATAATCGTTTTTAGTGATTAATGAAATATCAATATAACGGAGACCTGTATAGCAACTTAGAATAAAAATGTCTCGTATGCAATTCTTTAACTCATTTTTAAAATCTTCTGTTCTAAGTTTTTCGATAACTTCTGCCGTTAATACAACTTTGTCAGTTTCATAGCTGGGTAAATCAAATTGCTTGTAATCAGTAGTGTTATGATAGCCTCTTTTATAAGTCCAATTTAGAAAAGCTTTCAGGTTTTTACAGTATTTGTTAATTGTGGAGTTCAAAAACTCTTTTTCAATAAGATAATTTTGAAAGTAATCATTAAAAACCAAATTAAATGATTCCATGTTAACATTATATTTTTTTTCTTTTTCAAATTCTAAAATTGTCTTTTTTAGAGTGTTATATGCCTTTATAGTATTTTCGGACGAAATAGGAGTTTTTAATTTAATAAACTCGTCAATTACGTTTGAAAAAGAACGATTATCTGTATTTGTGTGTGTAGGATTGATTTTTCTATCAAATTCATTTCTGAATAAATCTATTGTTAAATCTTTCCTGTCCCTCAAATAGTCCCTCTCAATTTCATTAATAATATGTTGAATGTTTTCTAGTTTCAGATTTTTGTTTTCGGAATTGGGTGCTAATGGTTTTACTTTAGTTCCGCTCCATTGATTTGGCTTGACCTTTACACCTGTTGAGCGTTTTACTCTTGAACCATTAATTATTATACTAAAGTGAATTAATGTTTCATCCTTAGATTTTGGTTCTTTCAAATAGAAATTAACGTTCATATCAAATATTTATTTAAAGTTAAAAATAATTTTGAGATAGAATATTAATTTAGAAAAAATGGGGACGTTTTAGGGACAAAAAGCGCTTTACGTGACTTTACATCACTTTACATTATTAAAAATAAAAACCCCTGATAAACATTGTTTAAAAGGGGTTTTAGCTAATTTTGTGTAAAGCTATATATAGCTTTCGGTAGCCTATAGGGGAATCGAACCCCTGTTGCAAGAATGAAAATCTTGAGTCCTGACCACTAGACGAATAGGCCAAATTTTGAGGTTGCAAAAGTAGGAATTAACTTTTAAACTTCAAAATTATTTTTTTTGATTTATTTGTAGACCTTTTGTATCACGGTATTTTTGACACCTTTAGCTTCAAGTTCCTTTTGAAGCTTTACAGCATCTTCCAATGTGTATACCTTTCCGTAGGTATAATAAAATACTCCATTATCCTTGTTTCTTTCCACATCTTTTAAATTCTGAAGGATATAAGAATTACCATTCAGTTTATCACCTGCATACACTTCTATGGTATAATATCCCATACTGATTCTCTGGTTAGGCATAAATCCTACAGCAAACGCATTTCTGAAACCTGCATCTTTGGCAGTTTTAAGATTAATATCTTTCACTGAAGCCATATTGGTTACAGCATAGTAATACTTGTATTGTCCGTTTTCTTTAAGGGTAAGAATATAGTTCAGGCCTTTCAGGGCAGGATCATTTTCATTGTATTTCGTAGGAGAACTCATCAATAGAATTCTGAAATCGTTTTTCAAAGGAACTTCTGCCGGTTTTTCAGGTTCTGGTTTTCTGACAGCCATAGAACCGCCGGATTTTCTGTCAACCGCTTTTTTATAATCAATAATGGCATTGTAGATACTTTCTGCAATTTCAGTCTGTCCTTTGTCTGAAGCAATATAGTGGCTTTCTTCAGGGTGATTGATGAATCCTGTCTCTATCAGTACAGATGGCATGGCATTCATACGGAGAACGTGAAGGTTTTTCTGAAATACACCTCTTGAAAATCTTTTATCTTTATTCACAAAGTTATCTTCTACCAGTCCTCCCAAGAGAAGACTTGATTCCAGATATTTACTTTGCTGAAGTTTCAAAGCAATTAATGATTCAGGAGAATCCGGGTTATAAGAACCAAAAATCTGCTTATCTTTCTCATCAAGGAAAATTACATCATTTTCTCTTTTGGCTACTTCCAGGTTCTCATTATTCTGGTTAGGTCCCTGTACATACGTTTCAGTTCCATATGCTGTAGGTCTTTGGGAAGAGTTACAGTGAATGGATACAAAAAGGTCTGCTTTACTTCTGTTAGCCAGATTGGTCCTGTCAGACAGAGAAGGGTACTCGTCTATTTTACGGGTATATATTACTTTGAAATCTCTGTTTTTCTCTAACATGGCACCTACTTTTAAGGTAATGGCAAGTGTAATGTCTTTTTCTGCAACCCTTCCAATGTCGGAATAAGTCCTGTTGGCTCCATGATCACTTCCTCCGTGTCCAGCATCCAGAACGATAGTAAACTTCTTCTGTGAGAAAATAAAGTTGCTGGTAAGGATAAGGAGAAATGATAAAATTATTTTAAAATTTTGTTTGTGCATCTTACAGTTATAAAAATTATATTAATTTTGAGCCTTAATTATATAGAATAAAATTGGCCAAAACCGTCTTCAAAAATATATTACAAATTTTAATTATCCTAATTTTTAACAATTTTTTAGCACAGAAAACTCCTGAAAAATTGCCTGAAAATGCGGTTAATGATACTATTTCCAAAAAGGATACCATAGTTGTAAAAAAAGAACCTTTAAATGATGTTCTTCGTACAAAAGCGGATGATCAGAGAAGAGATGTTCCCAAAAAAATGACATTCCTGAACAAAAATGCTCAGGTAAAGTATCAGGATATGCAGATTGATGCGGATTATATCTCTATTGATGATAACAAAAATCTGATCTACGCCAGAGGAAAACAAGACTCTCTAGGGAAGATTATAGAGCCTGTAATCACTACACAGGCCGGGAAAAAATACGAAACCAATGAATTCAACTATAATACAAAAACAAAACAGGCCATTGCTTTCAATGCCAGAACAGAAGAAAGCGAAGGGGTAATTATAGCCCAGAAAACTAAAAAATATAATGATTCCGTATTCGCAATGAGAAAAGCGGATTATACAACGGATGATTATTTCATTAAGAAGAAAGATACGGCAGCGGATTATTTTATGAGAGCCTATAATATTAAGCTGATTAAAACCAAAACAAAATCCCAGATCGTAACAGGTCCTATTCAGATGTTTATCGAACAGGTTCCTACACCGCTTTACCTTCCGTTTGCTATTTTGCCATTCTCAGATAAAAGGGCTGCAGGTATTCTGATCCCAAGTTTCGGGGAAAGAGAAGATGTTGGTTTCTTCCTGAACGGAATTGGATATTATCAACCGATTGGAGAACATTTTGACCTTAAGGTTTTAGCAGATATTTATACAAAAGGAAGCTGGAACTTACGTCCTCAGGTGAATTACCAGAAGAAATACCGCTACTCAGGAAACTTTACGGCAGATATTGGTACAATGGTGAGAGGGATCAAAGGTTTGGACGATTATACTAAAAACAGTACCTATAGAATCAACTGGACTCACTCGCAGGATTCCAAAGCCAATCCTTTCCTTACATTCAGTGCCTCTGTAGATATTGTAAGTACCAAATTCTATAACAACCCGCTTAACAACAATTACATTTTCAATCAGAATGTATTGAATACCCAGCAGAACTCTACAGTAACCCTTACCAAAAGATTCCTGAAACTTCCGATGACTATCACAGGAACTGCTTCATATTCCCAGAACTTTGCAACAGGATTGGCAGACCTTCGTCTTCCACAGATGAACGTAGCAATTAATCAGTTCTATCTGTTCAAATCAAGAACAGGGATCAGACAGGGATTACTTGAAAATATTACAGTGAATACCGGTTTCAATCTTACCAATTTTGTGAATACTCAGGAGAACGAGCTATTTAAAAAAGAAATGTGGGATAAAATGCAGACAGGGCTTAAAAACAATATCGCATTGGCTACCAATACAACATTGGCGAAATACTTCACTTTCAGTTTAAGTGCGAATATCGATAACGCTTTGACTACAAAAACGCTGAACAGATATTATGATCCGGTAAAAAATGTAACGGTTGACGAAATCAATAAAAACTTTACAGGATACTCTACTTTTTCCACTTCCGCAAGTCTTCAGACAACACTTTTTGGAATGATGAAATTCAAAAAAGGATCTACAGTGGAAGCGATAAGACATATGATGACTCCAAGTATGAGTTTTACCTATTCACCGGATTTCTCAAGTCCTGGCTTCGGATATTACAGAAACTATTATAATGCAACCGGAGCGCTGACACCCTATTCTATTTTTGAAAAAGGAATTATCGGAAGCCCGTCAAGTGGTATGCAGGGAGCCTTAGGGTTCAATATCGGTAACAATATTGAGATGAAAGTAAAGTCTAAGAGTGATTCTACAGGGGTAAAGAAAATCAAAATTTTTGAATCTTTAAACCTGGCAGGAAGCTACAACTTTGCTGCTAAAGATCATCCCTGGTCTGTATTCTCTATCAACGGACAGTCTTCCTTTTTCAATAGTAAACTTACTGTAAATACCAGTCTTGCGCTGGAGCCTTATAAAATTGATTTCTCATCAGGAGAAAATACAGGGGTAAGAACAGAGCAGTTCGGTCACTTCAGTGTGCAAGGATTCAACGTTCAGCTATCTTATCCTTTAAGCAGCGAAATTTTTGGAGAAAAAACAGATTATGCCAAGAAGTATTCTTCGAAGGGAGAAGTCCGAAATGAAAATTATTATTTTGATGATGATCATTATGCTCACTTTGATCAGGCCTGGACTTTAAATATCAGTGCCAATTATGCTTATTCCAAAGGATTGAGCAAATTTGCCAATAAAATTGCATCCATAGGATTAGACGGTAGTATCAAGCTTACTCCTTACTGGAATATCAACGGAAGTACGCATTATGATATGGTGACTAAAGAATTGGCATATACAAGGATTGGTTTTTCAAGGGATCAGCGAAGTTTTACAATCAATTTCAATTGGGTTCCTTTCGGACAGTATAAAGTGTATGACTTCTTTATCGGTATCAAAGCCAATATCTTAAGTGATGCATTGAAGTACAAAGACAGAAGTTTTACCCAGCCTAATGCACCTTTCTAATATCAGATTGGCATTTGTGAATATAAATTTTATATTTGCAAGCAGAATAAATGTTAATGAAATCACTGTTGACAAAATTCGTAAACCAGCGAACATAACAGATAGTGATCACCTATGATCTGGAAAAAATTAAATATCCGCATATGAAACAAATAATCAACACAGTTAATGCACCTGCAGCTATCGGACCTTATTCACAAGCTAATATGGCAAACGGAGTTTTGTATATCTCCGGACAGATTCCTGTAGATCCTGCAACGGGTAAACTGGTAGAAGGAATTGAAAAGGAAACGCATCAGGTAATGAAAAACCTTGAAGCCATCCTTACTGAAGCTGGCATGACTTTCAAAAATGTTGTAAAAGCGACCATCTTCCTTAAGAGCATGGATGATTTTGCTGTAATGAATGATATTTATGCATCATACTTAGATTCAGAAAGCTATCCTGCCCGAGAAACAGTACAGGTTTCATGCTTGCCTAAAAATGTGGATATCGAAATTTCTATGATCGCACATCAGGATTAATGAACTTTATAAGAAATACAATTGCGGTTCTGATAGGCCTTGGTATTGCAGGACTTATTATTACTCTTGGTATAAGGGCTTTTCCGCAATGGGTAACTTTTGAGGCTTTTGCTCCGTTTGAGCACTGGCAAAGGTTTCTTTTCAGCATGAAAGATGATAAGGCGTTTTTCGGCTTCCTTTTATTTATTTCCGGATTAGGAACGACCATTGGAGGAGTTGCAACGGCCATTATCGTTAAATTTGCTAAAGTAGCCTATGCTATTCTGATTGGCTTTATTATGCTTTTTATCGCCATGTTGGATGTCATTATTTTTCCTTATCATCCTACATTTTATAAGATCTCTATTTTTCTTACATTCTTTCCGTTTTCATGGATTGGGGGTAAAATTGTAGAAGTGATCTACGAAAGGAATAAAAAGAAGAATATCGCTGATAAAATGAACAAGTCTAAATAAATAATAAAAAGCGCTGCAGACATTTGCAGCGCTTTTTGTTGATATGAAAAACTAATTTTTTTTCTGATTAAGGCATTTTGAAACCTTTTGTATAGATTCTTCCATAGTCATCCACGAATTTCACCTGTACATTCCCCTGATATTTCTCAAGGATCTTTTCAACATCTTTCTGTGAATTGACCGGCTTGCCATTGATTTCGATGATGATATAGTTATCTACGATCCCGATTTTAGCCATTTCGCTGCCCTCAGATACGTTTTTAGCCACTACACCGCTATTTAGTCCGTATTCTGTTTTGAAACGCTCTGTAAGCGGATCAAATTCAGATCCGATTTTTTCTGTTACACTAAGGTCAGCTTTCGTTCTTGTTGAAGTGCCTCCTTTCTGGTCTCTAAGCGTTACAGAGGTAGTACTTTCTTTGCCATTTCTTGAATAAGTAACCTGTACTTTATCGCCAGGACGTTTGCTTCCGATAGACATAGAAAGATCAGCAAAGTCTGTGATATCGTAGTTGTCTACTTTAGTGATTACGTCTCCTTTTTTCAGTCCTGCATCTTCAGCACCACTGTTTTCACCAAATCCTGTAATATAAATTCCTGAACCTACCTTCAGATTTGTTTTAAACTGCTTGTTGTATGAACTTACCAGTTGGTCATTCGAAAGATCTAAAGACTGAACTCCAAGGAATCCTCTCTGTACAATTCCGAATTTCTTGATATCCTCAACGATTTTTCTTGCTAAGTTAGAAGGCACTGCAAATCCGTATCCCTGATAATATCCTGTAGTAGACTGAATCGCAGAGTTGATCCCGATAAGCTCTCCATTCGTGTTTACCAAAGCTCCTCCTGAGTTACCCGGGTTGATGGCGGCATCCGTTTGAATGAAACTTTCAATAGGATTAGTAGCTTTTCCCTGGCCTCCCAAGATTCCGATACCTCTTCCTTTTGCAGAAACAATACCGGCTGTTACTGTAGAATTTAATCCTAATGGATTTCCTACTGCAAGTACCCATTGTCCTACATCAATATTGTCAGAGTTCGCAAAATTCAGATAAGGAAGACCTTTTTCTTCAATCTTTAATAAAGAGATATCTGTATTAGGGTCTGTTCCTACCAAAGTAGCGATATATGATTTTTTGTTGCTTAAAACAACTTCAAGCTTGTTAGCACCTGCTACCACGTGGTTGTTGGAAATAATGTAACCGTCCGGAGAGATGATAACACCGGAACCCATTCCAGATGGCATATTGTCAGGAGCTTGTTGCTGCTTCTGTCTCTGCTGGCCTCTTCCCCCGAAAGGATCTCCAAAGAAAAAGTCGAACAAATCCTGCTCTGAAGCTCTGCTTGAGGTTCTGCTCTGATAGTTTTTAATGGTAACTACAGCCGGAACGGTTGTTTTAGCCGCTTTTACAAAATCATCACCTACAGCTCCTGTATTCATTCCTGCGAATGATGTATTAGGTGCGGCTGTTGTGAAATAAGATTGATCTCCATTATTAGAGCCATGTCCGAAATATTGTAAAGCTCCAACGGTAGTAGCTCCAGATAATACGCCTACCACTGCAAATGGTAATAGTTTTTTAAAAGTAGTCTTCATTGTATATCTTTCTTTTTTATTAATTAATTTCATTTTTATGTTTTTGAGTAAACAAATTTAATGTTAAATAAGTAAGCAATTAGTATGCTATGTTTCAATTTTAACTAAAATTTAACGGCTATTATATCATTTTATGTCTTATGTCATAATTGTTAATGTCAGAGTTAACAAAACTTAAAAAAAAATTAAAGAAAATATGGCAGAATCATGATGTAAAGTGATTTCTTTTTCATTGCAGACAGGTCATTACTTACTATTCTTGATTTGTGTCATAAATATACTTAATTCAAAAATTATTACCTTTGCAAAAATTTTATTCTCACTTAAAACGTTTATAGCATGCAACTGTATAACACCTTAAGCGCAGAAGAAAGAGCTCAACTTATTGATGAAGCCGGTAAAGACCGTCTTACTTTGTCTTTCTATGCGTATGCCAAAATTGAAGATCCCAAAAAATTTCGCGACGAATTATTTATAGCCTGGAATGCACTGGATGCACTTGGCCGTATTTATGTTGCAACAGAAGGAATTAATGCTCAGATGAGTGTTCCTGCAGATCAGTTTGAGGCTTTTCGTGATACGCTGGAAGTTTATGACTTCATGAAAGGAATCCGTTTGAACGTAGCGGTAGACCATGACAATTACTCATTTTTAAAATTAACCATAAAAGTCAGAAATAAAATTGTTGCTGACGGTTTGAATGACGAGACTTTTGACGTAACCAATAAAGGAATTCACTTAAAAGCTCAGGAATTCAATAATATGCTGGAAGATCCCAATACCATTGTTGTAGATTTCAGAAATCACTACGAAAGTGAAGTTGGGCATTTTGAAGGAGCAATTACTCCGGATGTGGAAAACTTCAGAGAAAGTTTACCTATTATTAACGAACAGCTGCAGGATTTTAAAGAAGATAAAAACCTGCTGATGTATTGTACCGGAGGAATCCGTTGTGAAAAAGCAAGTGCTTACTTCAAACATCAGGGATTCAAAAATGTATATCAACTGGAAGGAGGTATCATTGAATATACACGCCAGATCAAAGAAGAAGGAATAAAAAGTAAATTCATCGGTAAAAACTTCGTATTTGACCACCGCTTAGGAGAGAGAATCACAGACGATATTATTGCACAATGCCATCAGTGCGGAAAACCTTGTGATAATCATACCAATTGTGCCAATGATGCCTGTCATCTATTGTTTATCCAATGTGATGATTGTAAAGCAGCGATGGAAAACTGCTGTTCTGCAGAATGTCTGGATACCATCCATTTACCTTGGGAAGAACAGGTGAAACTAAGAAAAGGGTTACAGGTTGGAAATAAAGTATTCAGAAAAGGAAAATCCGATGCCCTGAAATTTAAAAACTCAGGAGATTTAACTGATAAGCCTTTAGCAAAAGCCGAAACAAAAAATATCCGCCAGAAGATTGCTGTTAAAAAAGAATTGATAGGTAAAGCAGAGCATTACTATTCAAAATCAAAAATTGCGCAGTTTTTAATTGAGCATAAAGATCTGTCAGTTGGAGATAAAGTATTAATTTCAGGTCCTACAACAGGAGAGCAGGAGGTTACTATTACTGAAATCTATGCTAACGGAGGTCCTTGTGAAACAGCAAATATAGGAGATCAGATTACTTTTGCATTACCATTCAGAGTTCGCTTATCTGATAAGCTGTACAGAATTGTACAAAATGCATAATTCCGAACTTTCAATAAATTATTTCTGTTTAATAACTTAGTAATTCCGGACTCAAAATGACAAAAAGCGGAACAATAGAATTGATGTCTCCTGCAGGAGATTTCATATCACTTCAGGCAGCTATAGATAATGGGGCTGACTCTGTCTATTTTGGTGTTGAGCAACTCAACATGCGTGCAAGAGCAACAATGAATTTTACCATTGATGATCTGCCGGAAATCGCCAGAAGATGTGCTGAAAAAGGAGTAAGAACCTATCTTACCCTTAACACCATCATATATGATCATGATCTGTCTATCGTCAGAACACTTTTAGATAAAGCTAAAGAAGCTGGTCTTACAGCTGTAATTGCAATGGATCAGGCTGTAATCTCTTATGCAAGACAAATTGGCATGGAGGTGCATATTTCTACGCAGATTAATATAACCAATATTGAAACCGTAAAATTCTATGCTCTTTTTGCTGATACAATGGTGATGAGCCGTGAATTAAGTATCAGCCAGATCAAAAAAATCTGTACTCAGATTGAAAAAGATCAGGTGAAAGGACCTTCCGGTAATCTTGTTGAAGTGGAAATTTTCGGGCATGGTGCCTTATGTATGGCCGTATCCGGGAAGTGTTATCTAAGCCTGCATTCTCATAATTCTTCTGCAAACAGAGGCGCATGCAAACAGAACTGCCGAAAAAAATATACTGTGATTGATCAGGAATCAGGTTTTGAAATTGAACTTGATAATGAATATATGATGTCTCCCAAAGACCTTTGTACCATTGGTTTTCTGAATCAGATTGTAGATGCCGGCGTAAAAGTCTTAAAGATAGAAGGAAGAGGAAGAGCACCTGAATATGTAGCAACAGTTACAAAATGTTATAGAGAAGCAATTGACAGTATTGCTGAAGGAACATTTTCTCAGGAAAAAGTTGATGAATGGATGAAACTTCTGGAAACCGTATACAATAGAGGTTTCTGGAGTGGATATTATCTTGGCCAGGAGCTGGGTGACTGGTCTTCGAACTCAGGTTCCAGTGCAACACAAAAGAAAGTTTATATAGGAAAAGGGCGGCATTTCTATCCGAAAGCCAATATTGCAGAGTTTGTGGTTGAAGCCTATGATATTTCCGTAGGAGACAATGTACTTATACAGGGGCCCACTACAGGATCACAGGAAATGATCATCGAAAGTATGATCGTTGATAAGAAGGAAGGAGCTGAAAAGGCAACAAAGTCTGATGTGATTACTTTCCCTACCAATTTCCGTGTACGGGCAAGTGACAAATTATATAAAATTGTTAAAGCGTAATGGTCATTGCTACACTACAAAGAGATAAATGTATTGGTTGTAATTACTGTGTTGAATTCGCTCCGGAATATTTTAGAATGTCTAAAAAAGATGGCAAATCAGTATTGCTTAAGACGGTAGATAAAAAGGGCTTCTATACTTTAAAAACATCTGATCAGGAAGCATTTGAACATTTGGAGAAAGCGGCAAACGCCTGTCCTGTGAAAATTATTTCTGTAAGAATTACTTAATCATTATGCTGAAAGCTGAACTTAGAAAAAAATATATCCAAAAAAGAAAGGCCTTGTCTACCGATGAGGCTTTCCTGTTATCTCAAAAGATTTTTGAAAATTTCATTCAGTATTTCAATCCGAAAGAATCGGAGAAAGTGCATGTTTTTATCCCGATTCCGGCAAGAATGGAAATTGATACCCAAATATTCATTGATTATTTTTTAGCACAGAATATCCGGGTTTATGTGCCTAAAATTGTAGCTGATAAGCTGATTGCTATTGAAATTTTTGAAGATACTGTTTTTGAAACCAACAGTTGGGGGATTTCAGAACCTGTTTCTAATGATGATTCAGGGGAAAATTACTTTCATTATGTGATTACACCTTTATTATACTGTGATAAAAAAGGAAATCGGGTAGGATACGGTAAAGGATTCTATGACGGCTTGTTTCAAAGCATTTCTTCCGAGACAAAAAAAATCGGAGTCAATTATTTTGACCCCGATGAATATGTGGATGATGTCTGGGAAAATGATATTCCTCTGGACTATCTGGTTACTCCTACAGACGTACTGTCTTTCTTGAGCGGCTTGGAATAAAAATCTAAAAAGTAGAATTTAAATTCTTTTTTAAGCTTTGATGTAGACAATAAGATGTATTGTGCATTCTTTTCAAAGCTTCCCAGCGACTTGTTTTTATTATCAAAATACTCCACATTGAACTTGGCGTAGTCTAATGTATCTTTTTTATAAAACTCTTTATATACATTCAGATTGCTGACTTTCGCTGTTTTTGCTTTCATGCTGTCCAGTTCCTTCAGCAGTCTTTTAAATGTCAGAGAATCCGGTTTGTGAAAATAACTTTCCATCTGAGAATAAATGACAGTATCTATTTCCGTATTCCTGTTTCCACTAAGATAGAGGGTAGACAGGTCAAGAAGCTCCTGAACTTTTTGTTTGGTGATGGAGTTGATAGCCTGCATGCTATCCATCTGTACGGCAGGATAGCTTTTTTCATTGTTGCTGTTTCGTAGTTTATCGAGGTCGCTTACCTCTGAGGTTTTATTATTACAGGCAATAACTAAAGTCAGAAGCACGGTGAAAATTAAAAAATTACTTATTCTTTTCATCTGTGGTAGCAATTTTAAATTTGATGGATACAATTTTACCTTTGATATCCTTTTTCATTTCTATTACATTCAGGTTTTTCAGAGAGGTTGTTGGCGTGGTTACCAGAGTGATATACTTCTGTTTATCCAGCCTTTCAATGCCATAAGTGTCATTATCATACACCTGATAAATGACTGCATTGCTGCTGATCAGGTTTTCCAGCTGATTTCTTTTCTGCTTAATAAGAGCAACCTGCTCATCCGGATTCCCTCCTTTGATGTCTTTTATAGAGAAATAATACACAGCCATCTTATAATCATCCGGCTTTAGTTCTATTTTTTCTTCTTCAGGGGCATTTTCAAGGCTTCTGTTGACCTCCAGAGGCTCGTAGAAAGGAGCACTGATTCGCATTTTTAGATTTTTATCTTTGCTGGAATAATAGAAGCACTCGCCGGGCTTTATTTTATA
Organism: Chryseobacterium candidae; assembly: GCF_004916905.1. Lineage (GTDB taxonomy): Bacteria > Bacteroidota > Bacteroidia > Flavobacteriales > Weeksellaceae > Chryseobacterium > Chryseobacterium candidae. Next base: position 111,308 of record NZ_SDLV01000003.1, on the reverse strand, counting down.
CATCAACGGAGATTCGTTTTCTTTCACCACCATTATTTCTAAGGTATTGATCACAGAAACTCCTCTGTCCTTATCAATGAAACAATATTTATAAGTTTTCGAAAAAAGTACATCTTTAAATCCTAAAAGACCGGTAATGGTAATCAAAACTGAAGTGACAAGTGCCCAGGCGTTCTTTTTGAAGAAATTTTTCTTAGGCGGAACAGCTGAAATTTCAATCTCATTTGTTGTCGCTTTGTTTTTTGTAAATGTCTGACTTTCAGTATTTGATTTTTGTAAATCAGTGTTTTCCTGGGTGCTTATTTCAACTTTTTTAGGCTGAAATTCAGTTTTTGGTAGTTCGGGAGCTGAAGAAACTGTTTTTTCAAGTTCATCCATATCTTCTTCATCAAAATTTTCATTTTCCTGCAGCAATTCGCCGGCAAAAAGATGTTGCTTTTTGAACTCATACCAGGAGTCATAACCCGCATAAATACTCAATAAATTGAGCATATCTATCCTTGGTAATTTAGTAACCGGTGAAGTTTTAAAATAAGTGTAAAATGACTTTTCACTAATGTTACCTTTCGCTTTTTTTCGAAGGTCTTCCTGAAAATATATAATATCTATACCCTTCCACTTGGATATGTCATCCTGCGAAGGGGTATATTCTTTTAAGTATTGACCCTGAACATCCTTTTTTAGCTGTTCAAAGTGTAATAGATCTAAATCTGTCAATTTTTCAAAAAATAATTAAATTATTGATTATCAGCTATGTTTTTTTGTAAAACTATTTTACAAAGGTATTACAATTATTTTTCATAGACAAACTTTCTAACTGCTCTACCTTTGTCTTGTTCAAATAACAGAACAGAAGAAAATTTTATAAAACAATATTAACAAAATTAAATTTAATTTATTATGAAAAAGTCATTATTCGTAGCTGCTATCGCTGCAATCTCTCTAGTTGCTTGTAAAAAAACTGAAGCTACTGCTACTGAAGGTACAACTGATTCTGCTGCTGCTACTGTAGCTGATTCTGCTGCTGTAGTTTCTGATTCAGCTGCTAAAGTTGTTGATTCTGCTGCAACTACTGCTGTAGAAGCTACTAAAGATGCTGCTGCTGCTACTACTGCTGCTGGTGCTGAAGTTGCTAAAGATGCTGCTAAAGGTGCTGCTGATGCTGCTAAAGGTGCTGCTGATGCTGCTAAAGGAGCTGCTGATGCTGCTAAGAAATAATTCTAGCATACGCTTAACAATAAAAGAACCGTTTCACCCAGTGAAACGGTTTTTTTATGTTTAGTCATTTGCGGGCCGCAGGTGAAGTAATCTCTTTACTATAAAAAATAAGACCAATAGTCTATCCCTTCTTTTGCTTCAGAGATTCATAACACGTAATAGCCACAGCATTACTCAGATTTAATGAATCAATACTTCCTGCCATAGGAATAAGCGTGTTTTTTCCTTTTCCGATCCAGAAATCACTCAGTCCGGAATGTTCCGTACCGAATAATACCGCAGAACGCTGTCTGAAATCTCTCTTATAAAGATCTTCAGCACTTTCGTCCATAATCGTTGTATAGATATTAAAACTGTTTTTTTGAAGGAATTCCAATGTTTCTTCGTTTTCAGCCTGATATACTTCCATCCCGAAAAGGCAGCCAACACTGGATCTGATTACATTAGGATTGTAGAAATCAGTTTTTCCGTCAGCAACAATCAGTGCATCCACTCCAAAAGCTTCACAGCTTCTTAAAATAGCACCAAGATTTCCTGGCTTTTCTACACCTTCAACAATAATTACCGTAGAATCTTTTTTAGGAACAAATGATGAAAGTGAATTTTCTTTGGTATGGTAAATGCCGATAATTCCTTCGGAACTTCCTCTGTAAGCGATTTTTTCATATACCTTCTCACTTACATAATGGATTTTTCCATCGGGAAGAGTTCCTTTAAAGATATTTTCAGAGATAAAGAACTCCAGCGGCTCAAAATCATACTGCATGGCTCTTTCATTTTCCTGCTGTCCTTCTACTACAAAAACTTTTGATTTTTTACGAAACCTGTTGTCAGTAAGAAGCTTAGTGACATTTTTTATTTTATCGTTTTGAAAACTTTCTATCAACATGCTGCAAAATTATGCAAAATTTATGATTGAACTTCTCTGGTTTTAACAAAAATGGTTTTCCGAGTAGTCTCAAATGGAGTTTATTTTTCCATTTAAAAAAAGATAAGAATGGTCATAAAGTCAATTAATAGCCATTTTATTCCGAACATAGCTTGCTCAGAAGAATACTGCTTCCAATAACTAAGGGAATAGCTTTTCTGAGGTTTAGCTTTCTGATGTTTCTGTGAAACTGCTGTTGTCAATAAGACTTTGAGGCAGATCTTTTTTATTTTTAATGCCTAATGATTTCAATTTCTGAGTCTGGATCACCAGGTTGTCATTTCCGGTATGAAGCTGTTTGTAAGCATCATTGTATACATTTTTAGCCTGATCCAGATTTCGTCCTACCTTTTCCAGGTTTTCTACGAAGCCTACGAATTTATCATAAAGTCTGGCTCCTCGTTCAGCGATTTCAATAGAATTTCGGTTCTGATATTCGCGTTTCCAAAGATCGGCAATCAGCTTAAGAGAGGTGATCAGATTGCTTGGATTAAGGAGAAGGATTCTTCTTTCATAGGCATAGTTCCAAAGATTCTGATCCGCCTGCATTGCAGCAATATAAGCAGGCTCACTAGGAATGAACATCATCACAAAATCCAATGATTTTCCATAGTCATCGTATGCTTTTTGACTTAACTGATTAATATGATTCTTGATAGATCCAAGGTGCTGGCTCAGTTTTATGGCATAAACATCGGCGTCGGTTTCGTCTACCAATTCGGTAAAAGCAGTCAGTGACACTTTAGAATCAATGATGACATTTCTTTCGTCCGGATATTTTACAACGGCATCAGGTCGCATTTTCTTTCCGGAAAATTCGGAGAATAAAGCTTTGTTGTCTTCATCGCGTAATTCATGCTCCAGGAAATATTCTCTTCCTTTTACCAGTCCCGATTTTTCAAGAATACTTTCCAGAATCATCTCGCCCCAGTTTCCTTGTGTTTTACTTTCTCCTTTCAGTGCACGGGTAAGTTTCTTGGCATCTTCGGAAATCTGCTGGTTCAGTTCTGCCAGTTCTTTTACTTTTTCTGCCAGGGAGAAACGTTCTTTATTTTCCTTTTCATAGGCTTCGTTAACTTTGTTTTTTAAGTCTGCAATTTTCTCCTGAAAAGGGTCAAGGATATTTTTTAAGTTATTTTGATTGAGAGTTGTAAACTTTTCTGTCTTTTCTTCTAAAATTTTATTCGCGAGGTTTTCGAACTGAAGTTTAGACTCTTCCTGAATCTTGATAATTTCTTCTTTCTGGGTGTCAAGTGATTGTTGGAGACTTTCGTTTTTAGCAGAAAGCTCAGAGTTTTTAGCAAAAAGAGTCTGTTTTTCAAGAATGTGGGTTTCTATCTGAGAAGTCTGTCTCTGATTGATTTGTTTTAACTCCTGAAACTGGATGTTTAAAGAAGAATATTCGGCGGATATTTTAGAAAATTCATTTTTCAGATCATCCAAAAGATCCTGCTGAAGCATATTGGCTTCTTTCTCTTTACTGATATTCTGATGAAGCTCCTGAATTTTCAGATTGGAATTTTCCAGATCAGATTGATTTTTAATAGATAAGGTATTCAGTGCATCATAAGAACTTCTGGAAACCATTGACGATTTCAGTGCAAAATATAAAATAATTGCTCCCAGTACACCACCGGCAACCAACCCAATAATTAAATAGATCATCTCCATCTTCCAAAATTATGAAAAAAGGCTGGAAGCTGTATGAACAATACTTATTGTTTGTTTTAGAATTTTAAAAGATTGATGAAATGTCTGAGACTATTTGGCATAGCTTCATTACTTCTCTCTTCCAGCCTCCAGCTTCCTTTCTTAATTAGAATACCTATATTTATGGGAAATTTCAGAAACTTATGAATATTTTGTTGGTAGAAGATGATCAAAGAATCAGTAATTTCCTGATAAAAGGCCTTTCCGAGGCTGGCTATATTACAACCCTGGCAGATTCCGGGGAAAAGGCGCGTGAACTTCTTCATACCTATGATTTTGATATTATTTTAATGGATATCATGCTTCCCGGACTGGATGGAATGCAGCTTACACAGATTATCAGATTTAAAGGAAATTATACTCCGATTTTGGTTTTAAGTGCCTTGAACAGTCCTGATGATAAAATCAAAATGCTGGACATGGGCGCTGATGATTATTTATCAAAACCTTTCCATTTTGAAGAACTGATTTCAAGAATTAAAGCGTTAACCAGAAGAAATAAATTAAGTTATCAGAAAGACGATCAGCTTTTATCATGCGGCAATATCACCATTGATACGGATCTCCATAAAGTAACTCAGAACGGTAAAGAAATAGAATTTTCCCCTACGGAATACAAACTTTTTACTTTCCTGATGGAGAATAAAAATAAGGTATTGAGCAGAACCCAGATTTTGCATAAAGTCTGGGGAATTGATTTTGATAATACAACGAATGTAGTAGATGTTTACATTTCCTATGTGCGTAATAAGATTGATGAGACAGAACATAAAATTATTCATACGGTAAAAGGAACCGGTTATTTGATCAAAGACTGAAAATGACGCTCAGAAACAGATTTACCCTTATTTCAAGCCTTTCATTCGGCATTGTTTCTATCATTACATCTGCGGTGATATTTTTTGCCTATTATGACAGTACCAAGATTTTCTATTTTGAAAAGCTGCGGAATACGGCGTTAATTTCTGCTATTTATTATCTTGAAAAAGATGAGCTTCCCAAAGACAGACATGCCCAGATCAAAAAAGAATACAACCATCTGATTCAGAATAACAGGGTAGCAGTTTATAATCAGAATAATGAAGTTACTTTTGGACATAATCTGAACGATAAGAATATAAAACTGTCCCATTTACAGGCTGTCAGAAACAACAAAGGAATACAGTTTATGTCTGATAATCAATTCTATTACGGGATTTTTTATCCGGACAATCAGGGAGATTTTGTGGTTTTCGTGAAATCTTCCAACGATTCTTTCCAGTCGCAGATCCTGAGACTGGCTATTATCATGCTTTCGGTATTGGTCATTGGTCTGCTTGCGATTTATTTTCTGAGCAGATATCTTTCTAAGGTGGTTTATAAACCTATTTCCAATGTAGTGGAACGCATCAATAAAGTGGAATATAATAATATCTCTACGGCAATTATTACTTCCACGAATACCAATGATGAGATTGAAGATCTTATTAAATCTTATAATAAACTGCTGGGCAGAATTTCTGAAAATGTGCTTCTGCAGCAGAACTTTATCAATTATGTTTCTCATGAATTCAAAACGCCCTTAGCGGCAATATCCGGAAACCTGGAAGTCTTTGCCCAAAAAGACCGTACACCGGAAGAATATAAAGAAGTGGCAAGGCAGTCATTGGAAAACGTGTATGAGATTGAAAATATTCTCAACAATCTTTTGCTGATGTCCGGAATGACAAAACTGGAGTCTTCTCACAAACTCATGAGAGTAGATGAGCTGATCTGGAAAATTTATGAAAAATTAGAAACCAAAGCAAAAGAAAACAATTCATCTATCAAAATACAGCTTCAGGTAACAAAACCTGCTTTATTGGAATTCCCGGGAAACGAGACACTTCTCTACCTTGCATTATATAATATTGTAGAAAATGCCATCAAATATTCCTATGACAAACCTATAGTGATCACATTATCAGAAAAAAGCAATCAGCTGAATATTGAGGTCAGAGATGAAGGAAGAGGAATTCCGGCTGATGATCTTGTGAAAATAGCTGAAACGTTCTACAGAGGAAAAAATGTAGATACGGTAAAAGGCAGTGGGATTGGATTATCCCTTTCTAAAAGTATTTTTGATCATCATCATATTGTCATGAAAATAGATTCTGCTGTTCATGTCGGGACTAATGTGCTTCTTGAATTTCCGGCTTATTCATAATCGTGTCATTAGTGAAAATATTTGTGTTATTAGTGTTTTAAAAAAGTTCTAATCAAACTCTAATGTTGAACTAACCGAATTTTAATTTTCTTTACAATTCCCTCTAATATAAGACAAATAGCTTTGTGGTCTTAAATAAAAAGACTTTGAAGAAGCTATTTTTTACCCTATTTTATATTCCCTGTTTCAGTTTCTTTTCTGCACAGATTTCAGACACTATGAAAATCAGCAGAAAGGAGGCTGAAACTATTTTTCTTGCTAAAAACCTTGACCTTATTGCGCAGAAGCTTGAAATTTCACAAGCCGAGGCAAGAGCTGTTCAGGCTAAATACTGGCCTAACCCTACATTGAGTATCAGTGAAGTCAATCTATGGAGAACCTATGATATCGAAGAGCAGCCTGCGCTCATCGGAAACTGGGGAAAAAGTACTCAGATTTCTGCCGAGATAGAACAGGTGATTCAGACTGCAGGTAAAAGAAGGAAAAATATCGAACTTCAGAAAATAGAAGTGGAAGGTGAGAAGTATGAACTGCAGGAAGTTTTACGTGAACTTAAGAAGACGCTCAGAAATACCATTACTGAAATTCTTTACAATCAGGAACAACAGAAAATCTATCAGGGGCAGATTGCTTCCATTGAGAAATTAACAAAATCCTATAATAATCAATTAAACCTTGGGAATATCAGTAAAGCTGAATATGTCCGCTTAAAAGCACAGGAAATTGAATTTAAAAAGAAGCTGGTTTCATTGAAGCAGGAAATTGAAGATCAGCAGGTAGAGCTTAAAGCCTTATTGATGCTGCCTTCCCAAACCTATCTGGAGATTTCAGATTCATTTGTTATGCCCGAAAAACAACTATCAGAGCTGGAAGTAACTCAATGGATGGAAAAGGCCAAAGAAAATCGTCCCGACATCATGATCTCGAAGAATAAAGAAAAACATGCTGCTAAAAATCTGGAAATTCAAAACGCCATGAAGACTCCCGATGTTGCAGTTTCTATAGGCTATGACCGGGGAGGAAATATTATGAAAGACTTTATAGGGTTGGGAGTTTCTGTTGATCTGCCCATTTTCGACCGCAATAAAGGCAATATCCAGGAAGCGAAGCTTGAGATTGAGAAAAGCAAGCTTGAGACCCGCAAAAACATGCTGAAGTCTGAGAATGAAATTGTCTCTGTCTTCAGAAACTATATCAGAACACAACAGGTTTCGGAAGAAATTGATGACAATTATGAAGCTACACTCGATGGTTTGCTGGTAAGCCACGAAAAAAACTTCAGACTCAGAAATATCAGCATGCTGGAGTACATGGATTTTCTGGATACCTACATCGGAAATAAAATGATCATCCTGGATACTAAAAAAGAATTGAATCAATACTACGAAAACCTGCAGTATGTTGTAGGACAAGATTTATAAGCTATGAACAAAAATATTACTAAATACAGCGCTGCAGCTTACCTGTCTGCCCTCATTATTTTTACAGGCTGTGCCGGAAAAGTAGAAAATAAAGAACCTGAAAAAGCTTATTGCATCAGCAAAGAACTTAAAAAAGAGATTAAACTGGCTAAGGCAGAAATGCTTCCCATAGAAGAAAGTATTACACTTACCGGAGAAGTAGAAAGTAATTCTGATAAAACAGTTCCTTTTGTGAGCCTTGTGGATGGAGTGGTGATGGATACCTATTTTTCTCTTGGTGACTATGTAAAAAAGGGACAGACGCTGGCCAGTGTAAAAAGTACAGCTGTTAATGAAATGCAGGATGATACGCAGACCTTACAGGCACAGCTGGCTGTTGCGAAAAGAAAACTTTCCTCTGTAGAAGCTATGTATAAAGATGATATTGCCTCTCAGAAAGATTTGCAGGAAGCGCGTTCCGAAGTTGCGATATTACAGTCCAATATTTCCAAGACACAGAAAAATATGCAGCTTTATTCTGCAGGAGGAAGTACGATTCAGATCAAAGCCCCTGCAGACGGATATGTTATTTCGAAGAATATTTCCAAAGGAATGCCTGTTACCGCAGGAGGAGATCAGCTGTTTACCATTTCCAACCTGGATAAAGTCTGGGTAATGGCCAATGTATATGCCACCAATATGAGACACGTTTATGCAGATCAGCCGGTTGTGGTAAAAACACTTGCTTATCCTGATGACAGTTTTTCAGGTAAGATTAATACCGTTTCCCAGGTTTTCAATGAAAACGAAAGGGTACTCAAAGCCAAAATCATTATGGATAATAATGGAATGAAACTGAGGCCGGGAATGTCCGCGGATGTTGTATTACCCATCAACTCACAAAACAAAAGCGCATTGGCAATTCCTGCAAAAGCTTTAATCTTTGATAATAACCAAAGCTATGTCGTGGTTTATAAAAAGGATTGTGAGCTTGAGATAAGACCCGTCACGGAGATTGCTTCCAACAGTCAATATATCTATGTAGAAGGCAATTTAAAACCGGGTGAAAATGTTATTGCTTCCAACGGACTGCTGATCTATGAAAATCTGAAAAACCAATTAAATAATTCCACGAAGTAATGCGAAAATTTGTACAGAATATAGTTTCCTTCTCGTTAAAAAACTCATTGATTGTTCTTTTGGGAACTTTTCTATTGCTGGCTGGAGGAATCTATTCCTACATACATACACCCATTGAAGCATTTCCGGATGTTACCAATACAAGGGTAAGAGTGATTACCCAATGGCCGGGAAGAAGTGCTGAGGAAATAGAAAAATTTGTCACATTACCCATTTCAAAGGAAATGAATGCCATCCCGAATAAAACTTCGGTACGTTCTATTTCCTTATTCGGATTATCTGTGGTGACGGTTATTTTTGATGACCATGTCAATGATTTTTATGCCCAGCAATATGCTTCCAATAAACTCGGAAATGTAGAACTTCCTGCCGGAGCAGAGTACAGCATTGAACCTCCCTCTGGTGCTACAGGAGAAATTTACCGGTATATTATCAAGAGTAAGCTTCCGATCAAAGAAGTGACAGCCATTCAGGATTGGGTGGTAGAAAGAGAATTGCTGGCCGTTCCCGGTGTGGCAGATGTGGTGAGCTTTGGCGGAGAAGAAAAAACATATGAAATAAAAATTAATCCTACGGAATTACACAATTACGACCTTTCCCCCCTGGATGTGTATGAAGCGGTTTCGAAGAGTAATATCAATGTAGGAGGAGATGTAGTGGCAAAAGGTGATCAGGCTTATGTAGTGCGGGGGATCGGTCTTTTGGAGAAAAAAGAAGATATAGAAAATATTCAGATCGAGGTAAAAGGTTCTACGCCTATTTTGGTAAAGCACGTTGCCGAAGTAAAAGTTTCTGCAAAACCGAGATTAGGACAGGTAGGATACAACAAAGAAAATGATGTTGTACAAGGAATTGTGATTATGCTTCGTGGTGAAAATCCAAGCGAAGTCATTGCAAGGCTGAAAGACAGAATAGAAGAACTGAATGGCGGAGAGCTTCCCGGTGATGTACAGATTGTTCCGATCATTGACCGTACGGAGCTTGTGAACACTACCGTTCATACCGTTTCCAAAAACCTTATTGAAGGAATCATTCTGGTTTCCGTCATTGTATTTATTTTCCTTTACAACTGGAGAACTACTTTCATCGTAGCATCAGTAATTCCTTTGGCTTTTCTGTTTGCTATTATTATGCTGAAAATTCAGGGTCTGCCGGCCAACCTGATTTCCATGGGAGCACTGGACTTTGGGCTGCTTCTGGAAGGAACACTGGTTATTGTCGAACACGTCTTTGTCGCCCTCGAGCTTAAAGCGAAAAAGATAGGGCTGCGGAGATTCAATAAAATTTCAAAACTGGGAATCATCAAGAAAAGTGCAGGAAGCGTAGCAAGCTATATTTTCTTTGCCCTGCTGATTCTTATCGTTGCGCTGATGCCGATTTTCTCTTTCCAGAAAGTGGAAGGAAAAATGTTCTCTCCTTTGGCATTTACACTGGGATATGCATTATTGGGATCATTGATTTTAAGTTTGACCTATGTTCCGGCAATGTGTAAACTGCTGTTGACTAAAAATATTGAAGAGAAAGAAAACTTTATTTCGAGATTCTTCAGAGTTAATATTTATAGAATCTACGAATTCAGTGATCGTCACAAAAAAGGATTCATTATTGGTTTCGTTGCCTTGCTTGCCGTTTGTGGCTGGAGATTCTCCAATTACGGATCTGAATTTTTACCCAAACTGAACGAAGGTGCCATCTATGTAAGAGCAACCCTTCCCAACAGTGTCAATCTGGATGAATCTGTTAGGTTAACCAAAGAAATGAAGGAGATTCTCATGAAATATGATGAAGTACAATTTGTCATGACCCAGACAGGCCGCCCCAATGACGGAACAGATCCCACCGGATTTTTTAATATCGAATTTAATATTCAGCTGAAGCCGGAAAATAAATGGAAGAAAAAAATATCCAAAGAAGAACTCCTAGAAGAAATGAGAGTCTCTCTTGAGAAATTTCCGGGTATCAATTTTGGATTCAGCCAGCCGATACAGGATAATGTGGAAGAATATGTAGCGGGAGTAAAAGCACCGCTGGTCATTAAAATTTTTGGAAATGATTTATTTGAGCTGGAAAATTATGCCAATAAAGTAGCCAATTCCATCAGAACAGTTCCGGGAATATCCGATGTGAATGTTTTTAAAAATATCGGACTTCCTGAGCTGAGAATACAACTTCATGATTCCAAAATGGCAAAATATGGGGTGTCCACAGCAGATGCACAGGCGGTCATTGAAATGACAATCGGAGGGCAGGCTGCCACCAAGTTTTACGAACAGGAAAGAATGTTTGACGTAATGCTCAGATTTGAAAAAGATTACAGAGATACACCTGAAAAGATGGGAAATATTCTCATCCCGACTCAGGACAATAAAAAAGTTCCGTTGAAGGAAATTGCAACCATTGATTATCACACCGGACCGTCATTTATTTATCGTGAAGGAAACAGCAGATATATCGGAGTTGGATTTAATATTGAAGGGCGTGATCTGGGAAGTACCATTCAGGAAGCCAAAGCGAAAGTAGATCAGGAAGTGAAGCTTCCGAAAAAGCATAAAATGACGTGGGCCGGAGAATTTGAAAGTAAAGAAAGAGCCGCAAAACAGCTGGCTATGGTAGTACCGATTTCTTTAGTTCTTATTCTGATGCTGCTATACTTTAACTTCGGAAACATAAAAGATACGCTGATTTCATCCATTACCCTGGCATTTGCTTTCATTGGAGGATTCTTGTCCCTGTGGTTTACAGGAACCATCTTCGGGATCTCAGCGGGAATTGGGTTTATCATCCTGTTTGGAGTGGCTACCATAGACGGTATCGTTCTGATCGGAGTTATGAAAGAGAATCTGCAAAACAGAATGTCACTCAAAGAATCCATAGCGCTGGGAGTGAAAAGCAGAATCCGCCCGGTGGTGATGATTGCCCTGATGGGTTCTATGGGACTTCTTCCCGCAGCGATGTCCAACGGAATGGGTTCTGAAATTCAGAAACCGTTAGCCATTATGATTGTTGGAGGATTAATTATCTGTATGCTGCTGTCATTTACTGTACTGCCTATTATTTTCCATTATGCCTATCGCAAAAAGCATAAGGAAGCACTATAGTTTCTTTCATTTTGTTCATTATGAGGCCGGGATCCGTGAGGAAGATCCCGGCCTTTTTTATGAAGTTTTTGTAGACTCCAGAATCTCAATATTTTTCACCACATCGCTGCTTTCACATTTTTTAAGTTCCTTTAAAAGAGCAGGAGCTAAGATCTTCGGATTCAGGATTTGGGTAGCAACTTTTGCTGCTGCATAATCTACAATGCCAATCACAGATTCCCGTAAGAAATTGGGAGTGTTGGAGGCAATGACTGCCGTTGCCCATGAAGTATCTCTTGCTTTTGAAATAGCAAAATCAAGAACGGCATTATCCTTTCCATTGGAAAGTTTGTCAATAAGATCTACAGGATAACATATCTTATTCAGTGAATTTTGTACATTCTGATTGATGGAAGCGATAACATTATTAATATTTTCAAAATCTTTTTTCAAGGGGTTTATTTTCCGGTAAGGCATGATGGAAGCAGCAGAAATACCCAGATCCAGATTGATGTGTGCATTCATTCCCAGAAATATATGCTGTAATATCAGCAGATTTTTGTTTTTAGCCGCTTCAAAAGCAATATACCAGGAATTGGTGCATTTTTCTCCTTTGCTGTAGCTGTCCCATGCCTGAAGATACCTCTGTGCAAATGCAATGTCAAGCAAAGTCATCCTCGGATTGTCTTCAAATTTTTTCTGTTGAATACCTTTCAGAACCTGTGCGGTCATAATTCTGTAGGTACAGGCAAAATATCCAGCCGGACTTTGATTTTCTTTACACCAGATGATGATTTCATCCAGTCTTTTAAGAACTTCCTCAATGGTTTTCATGATGGTTTTGTTTTATTTAAAGATACTAAAAAAGTGAGCCTGAAAGCTCACTTTATGTATTATTTGTTCAGATTACGGCGTTATTATAGCCGGATAAGGAAAAGGTTCAAGAATCAATGGCCTGCACATTGCTGCAGGTTGGCAGGTTCCGCCCATGCATATAAAATTAGTCATATTGGTTGTGCCGTCAGGACATCTGATCATAGCTTCACCATGGCATCCTCCCGGACACTCTGCCGGATACAATGTTCCGCCGAATACATCTTTCAGTTCTGTTCTTGAAAGCTTTGTAAAGTTCATTTTTTTCATGAGATTAATTCTTAATTAGTTTGGTTTCTGATTAACTTATTTAAAATAAGCTGCTTAAGTGCTAAAATCATTAAATTAATTCATTTATTGAAGCAAGATATTTCTCTTTGTTATAATGCTTTTAAATTATAATAATCTTTTTCAAGAGGGATCATTTTATCTAATCATTATGTAAGTAAAAAAGGTTATCTCATTTTGGGATAACCTTTTTATTATTATAAAATTTCTTAGAACTTTACTTTTTAATTGCTTTAATCGCTTTTACAGTTCCATCTTCCATATGAAGATTGATCAGGTATAGTCCTGAATTCAGTTCAGAAAGATTCAGTTCATTGCTTGGGCTAAGGGTTTTGATCTGTCTGCCAGAAACATCACTCACTATAATAGATTTTACGCCTTTAGTATCAGAAATTCTAAGTACATCTTTAAATGGATTAGGGTAAACAGAGATCTCTGTTTTCTTGTTCAGGTTGATGTCTGAAGTAGAAAGTACGTCCTGAACACTTATGGTGTAGTCTTCTGCCTGGCCTTGGCTAAGATCCGCACATGGATTAGATAATTCTGTTCTTACGGAAGTTGTTGAGCTGTTAAAATGATATTTAATTCTCATTCTGGTGTTCCCTAAAGTGGCAGTAGCGGGAACAGCGATAGTTTTATTAACAGTTAAAGGTGTGCCGGTACCTCCTGCAAAATCGGAAGTAACAAAGTAAGATTCACCAGCATCAGCAAAACTTCCGTTTTGATTCCAGTCTATGAATACAGTAAATCCAAATCGGTTGGTGGTGCCAACTGAAGTACCTGTCATACTTATAGGATAAGAAGTACCTCTTATAACGCTGGCTATTTTATTGGTGAAGTTTTCCTGGCCGTTACCTGTATTTGCAGTAGCGCTGGAGGCGTTTGTCATATCACTGAAAACAACATTGGATATAGGATATACACCAAGTTTAGCAAGAAGAGGGCCACAATAAGGAGCAAAAGGATTAGCTCCGGTTGTGAATGAAATTTCCGGACATCCTGTAGCATCTCCTAAAGCATTGGTAGGAGTTACAGTTGCATATAATGTTGTATTTTGAGGAAAAGCACTTGATGCTGTAGGAGTATAGAATGTGTTAAATGTGGTTCCACTATAGATATTGGAGGCACCTGAAGTAGTACCTACTTTAATTTTATAGGATTCTGCTCCGGCTGTTGCTGCCCAGGAAATCTGCTGACGTACAGATGCTCCGGTTGCACCATTTACAGGAGCACTTATAGTGGTACATGCAGGTGTGGCAGTAACCTCCTGTTTAATTTTTACATTATCTATAAAACTGTAAAAATCATAAGTAGTTCCCGTAGTACCTACTGTTTGAATTCGGAGTATAAAATTTCCGTTTACATTGGCACTTTCAGGGATTGTACCTGTATATGAAGCGCAGGTTTGGGCGGCCGAAGTTAATGTAATAGGAGTACTAACCGGTGTATATGTGGTACCGCCGTCTGTAGAGTATTCCACGTTAATATTTCCTCCGATCAAACTTGAAGTATCATAAGCAATTGTTGAATATGAAAAAGAAATATCAATTTTTTTTCCATTGGCAGTTACACTTGCCGGTTTGGTATATAACAGGTTTATAGTTCTGTTGGCAGTATTGGAGCCGTATGATTCAGCACCTATGGATATTGCGCCGTCACAATTCCCTACAATATAGGTAGTAGGAGTTGCGGTGTATCCACCAGTAATTGTAAAACCAGGATAAGTTCCGTTTTCAAAACTTTCTGTGACTAAAATCTGAGCGCTGCCCATTATAGAGAGCGCCGTAAAGCTCAAGAATAGTAATTTTTTCATATTGGTAAAAGTTTTATTTACCAATATAATACTATTTTGTTATAAAACCAAATATTTATTATTATTTACATTTGACAAGTAATTTAATTGTGTTTTTGATCTTAATTTAAATAGTTTTGAGTATTTTGCTCTTTTTGGTTGAAATTACTAATTTTACATTTGAATAGGTGGGGATTAATTATCTAAGGATTTTCTTTCGAAATTTCATCATGATGCTTAAGGTATAAAGGCAGGGCAGCAGAACCATACCAAGGGAAAATTTCATAACTGAAAACGCCAGCCTGAAGTGCAGGATCTGTTTTTACCCATTGCTCTGCTTCTTCTTTAGATTTGGTATTGAAAATAAACATACCGCGGTAGTTTTCCTTATTTTTTTCAAGGAAAGGCCCGGCCACAACAATTTTACCTTCATCTGCCAGTTTACCGATATTAGCCATGTGACCTTTCATAAGCTCGCCCATTTTGGCTTTGTCTTCAATCTTAACGGAACCTGAGGTCAGCATAACGATTGTATAAGGTTTCATCCCATATTTATCGGCTCCTAAAGAGGTTGCCAGTTCCTGATTGAATTTTGGTTTTTCATCTTTCTTTGATGAAGTTTCTGCATTAGCTGATTTTGCAGGAACTCCAGGTTTACCATCTTCACCTTTTGTATAAATGGTACATGAAATTACAGAAAGAGAAACTACGCACAGGATTGCTATTTTTTTCATCATTTTGCGCTTTTATGGTTAATCTTTTATTCTTAAAAATTCTTTCGCCAGTTCGATCATCTTTGGATCTCCGGTATATTTACCATGTTCATCGGAAAGTTTTACTGTAGGAATCCATTCTTTATTGGGAGCCTGTACGCCGATGAGTTTCATTACGATATTCATGGGTTTTAACCCCACATCATTGGTGAGATTGGTTCCGATCCCGAACGATATGCCTATTTTTCCTCTGCAATAATTGGTAATTTCCTCTACTTTTTCAAGATTAAGAGCATCGGAAAAAATAATATATTTAAACATTGGGTTTATCCCATTATTTTGATAGTGGGCAATGGTTTTATCTGCAAATTCCAAAGCATCACCACTGTCATGGCGCACGCCGTCAAAAAGCTTGGCAAATTTTTTATCAAACTGCTGGAAGAATACATCTGTAGTATAAGTATCAGACAGGGCTACTCCAAGATCTCCTCTGTATACATCTACCCAGTGTTCCAGTGCCAATTCGTTGGCCATTTTGAATCCATATTCGGCAGCATGGAACATAAACCATTCATGAGCATGTGTTCCGATGGGTTTTACACCATACTTCATCGCAAAATGAACGTTTGAGCTTCCGATAAAAGTAGATTCTTTTTTCTGGGTTAAAGCTTCCATTACCAGATTCTGTACCTTGTAAGAGTGTCTTCTTCTTGTCCCGAATTCTGCAAACGTTACTCCAAGCCTGCCCAACGAGTCCGCTTTTTCTATTGTTTTACTCATGACCACTTCGTTGGAATCTCTTTCCAAGTGGTTCATTTCATAATGAAGTTCGCTGATCAATGCAAGCAATGGAACCTCCCAAAGTATCGTTCTGTACCATAGTCCTTCCACGATGACGGAAAGATCACCTCCTTCCTGATGAATTTTTACTTCAGAGGGGTCATAATGATAACCTTCTAAAAAATCGAGGTAGGGCAGATCTATATAAGGACATGTTCTTGCCATGAACTTTTTTTCATCTTTCGAAAGTTTAAGTTCGGCCATTTTATTGACAGCTTCTCTTAAAGCAACGTCAAACCCCTCCGGAAAGTGGTGTTTCCCTCTGTTGATAAATTCATATTTTACAATAGAACTCGGGAATAGCTTTACCACAGCATTCTGCATGGTTATTTTATAGAAATCATTATCAAGGATAGAGTTTAACCTTACGTCGCTCATAATATGTGTAATTTTAACGCAAATATAAAAATAAAAAATAAAATCGCCTAAATGTAAGGCGATTTTTTTGAAATATTTCCATGATGGAGTTATTTTCCAAGATAAGAATTGTACATCCAAACTTCTTTCTCCTGCTCGGTAATATAGTCGCTCATTTGCGAATTGGTACCTTCGTCTCCCGCTTCATCTGTAATGTCCAGAAGTTCTCTCTGCAGATCAATTACCACTTTGAATGAATTGAGAATCTGCTCAACACTTTTAGTACCATCCGTTACTTCTTTGCTTTCTTTAATAGTTGCTACTTTCAGGTAATCTGAATAATTATGTGCAGGCGTAGCTCCTAACGTAAGGATTCTTTCTGCAATCTCATCAATTTTTAAAACCAGGCTGTTATACAATTCCTCAAACTTCGGATGAAGGGTAAAGAACTGCTCTCCTTTAATATTCCAGTGTGAACCTCTTGTGTTCTGATAGAATACAGAATAGTTAGCCAATAAAACGTTTAATTTTTCTGAAATCTTTTTGCAATCGGCTTCTTTAAGGCCAATGATACTAGCATTTTTCATATGTATATATTTATTTTTTTAAGATTAGATACAATCACTGCTTCGGTTCAGTATAGGATGAAACTTTGTTGATGTGATTGATGGTTTGTCATTTTGTATACTTCAAATTTACGAAATATCGTGCCGAACTCTCTTGGTTATTAATAGATCATAACTATAAGAAAGTTTTTAAATATAGTTTGGAAATATTAATATTGTGCTTATCTAAAATATACCTCAGAAATTATATACTCTTATGTTTTTCGATACTCTCATCAATATGCCTGAAAATAAAGAAAGATCACTGGTTAAATATTTCAGTATTGTAATTGTACTGATTTATATAGGTGTTTTTATAGCATTATATCTTAAGGCTGATGAACCATTTTCAGCCTGGACTCTTTCTGATTGGCTGATCAACTATACAGATGGCGGTTTTAAAAGAAGAGGTCTTTTGGGAGAAATGTTTTTTTATATACAGGATATAACGGGACTGAAATTACAATTTCAAATCTTTATTCTTCAGATCATGTGTCTTTCAGGAATTCTGTATGGGACACTTTTATATTTGAAAAAATATAAAGTTGATCTTTTTTATCTGGCCATAATGGCCTCTCCTTATATTCTTTTATTTCCTGCATTGACTGTGAGAAATGCTGGCAGAAGAGAAGTCATACTGATTCTTATAATGCTTTGGTATTCTTTTGTAAAAAAATCTAAGCTTAATGATGCGTTATTATGGATTTTTTATGTCATTTTTCTTTTCATACACGAGGCAGGATTTTTTTTCTTTCCGTTTTTATTATGGATTAATTATTCCAAGTGGCAGAAAATTAATATTAAATATTTCCTGTCTATTACAGTAGCTGCTTTTGCCACTATGGGGATTATCTATTTTTTTGGTGGAAATGTGAACGAAGGAGAAAGTTTATCTATTTTGAAAAGCAGAGGGGTAGTTTTTCAGAAAGAGAATATTTTTGATATGGAATATTATTTTGATTTTAATTATGTTCTTCAGTATAAATTATCATTTCTGGTTCATGCTATTGAGCTTCTTATCATGGTATTTCAAATGGGACTCTATGTTTATCTGTTTAAAAAAGAATCATTTTATAACTATCTTTTCTGTAATGTGATCTGTCTTCTTTGGGTTACTCCTTTATATTATCTCGGAATTGATTGGATGAGATGGAATTATATTTATTCCACATTATTATTTATTGTTTTTACATTGCTGTTAAAAAGAAATGATTCCGGAGTTATATCATTTAATAATAACGCAATAAAATCTTCGTATCTTATTTTTTCCGGTGTTTTTTATTTATTGGTTCTCTTGCATCTTCAGCACGATACCATGATTGAATGGATCCAAAGCTATCTTATGTAGAATTAAAATTGAAGTTTAAATTCTACAGGATAAGAAAGTTTTAAATACATCTGATCTGATCTCCGGAATCTATTTTAAAGGAAAAAATATTGAAAATCAGGAATCAATAAATTTCATAATTATTTAATACTATTTTTTTTAAGCTTGAAAAAAGTATATTTTTTCCCCTTTTCCTCATGTATATTATATTTTCCGGATTGTTATATTGAAACGTCTTTTATTTTTATGTAAGTATTTGATTTTAATTTTTATATAAGTGCTTGTAGATTAAAAAAATATTACTATTTTTGCACCCTAAAATAAAAAGCAATTAAATGCCTACTATTCAACAATTAGTAAGAAAAGGAAGAGCCACGCTTGCCAAGAAGAGCAAATCGGCTGCCCTAGATTCTTGTCCACAAAGACGTGGTGTATGTACGAGAGTATATACAACTACACCTAAGAAACCTAACTCTGCACTTAGAAAAGTAGCAAGGGTAAGACTTTCTAACGGTAAAGAAGTGAATGCCTATATCCCGGGCGAAGGACACAATCTTCAGGAGCACTCGATAGTATTGGTTAGAGGCGGAAGGGTGAAAGACCTACCGGGAGTACGTTACCACATCGTAAGAGGTGCATTAGACACCGCTGGTGTAAATGGAAGAACACAGAGAAGATCTAAGTACGGAGCTAAGAGACCTAAACCAGGACAAGCAGCTGCTGCTCCTGCAAAAGGAAAGAAAAAATAATCATTAAATAAGGTACAAAAGCAATGAGAAAGACAAAAGCGAAAAAAAGACCGTTGTTACCAGATCCGAAATTTAATGATCAATTGGTAACGAGATTCGTAAACAACTTAATGCTTGACGGTAAGAAGTCAATCGCATTCAAAATTTTCTATGATGCATTAGATATCGTAGAAACTAAAAAAGGAGATAACGAAAAAACTGCACTTGAAATCTGGAAAGATGCACTTACAAATGTAATGCCTCACGTAGAAGTACGTTCCAGAAGAGTAGGTGGAGCAAACTTCCAGATCCCTATGCCAATCAGAGCTGATAGAAAGATTTCTATGGCAATGAAATGGTTAATCAAATATTCTAAAGCTAGAAATGATAAGTCTATGGCTTTGAAATTAGCTAACGAAGTTGTAGCTGCTTCAAGAGAAGAAGGTGCTGCTTTCAAAAAGAAATCTGATACTCACAAAATGGCGGAAGCTAACAAGGCTTTCTCACACTTCAAATTCTAATCTGAAATGGGAAGAGATCTTAAATACACAAGAAATATTGGTATCGCTGCTCACATTGATGCAGGTAAGACTACCACTACAGAAAGGATTCTATTCTATACAGGGGTAAACCACAAAATTGGAGAGGTTCACGATGGTGCTTCTACAATGGACTGGATGGAGCAGGAAGCAGAAAGAGGTATTACTATTACTTCTGCAGCTACCACTTGTTCTTGGAACTTTCCAACAGATCAAGGAAAAGCTTTACCAGAAACTAAACCTTACCACTTCAACATCATTGATACACCGGGACACGTTGACTTCACAGTAGAGGTAAACAGATCTTTAAGAGTATTGGATGGATTGGTATTCTTATTCTCTGCAGTAGATGGAGTAGAGCCTCAGTCTGAAACAAACTGGAGACTTGCTGACAACTACAAAGTTGCAAGAATGGGATTCGTAAACAAAATGGACAGACAAGGTGCTGACTTCCTTAACGTGGTAAACCAGGTTAAAGAAATGTTAGGATCTAACGCAGTTCCAATCGTTTTACCAATCGGTGCTGAAGAAGATTTCAAAGGTGTTGTTGACTTAATTAAAAACAGAGCGATCATCTGGGATGAAGCAGGACAAGGAGCTACTTTCGAAGTAGTGCC
Organism: Chryseobacterium candidae; assembly: GCF_004916905.1. Classification (GTDB taxonomy): domain Bacteria; phylum Bacteroidota; class Bacteroidia; order Flavobacteriales; family Weeksellaceae; genus Chryseobacterium; species Chryseobacterium candidae. The sequence continues at coordinate 90,971 of NZ_SDLV01000003.1, read as the reverse complement.
AATTCCTGAAGATATGAAAGATGAAGTTCTTGAATATAGAGAGAAACTAGTAGAAGCTGTTTCTGAATATGACGAAACTTTGATGGAGAAATTCTTTGAAGATCCGGATTCAATTACAGAAGAAGAAATCAATGCTGCATTGAGAGCTGCTACTATCGATTTATCTATTATCCCAATGACTTGTGGTTCTTCATTCAAGAACAAAGGAGTACAGTTTATGTTGGATGCAGTATGTAAATACTTGCCTTCTCCATTAGATAAGGATGATATCAAAGGTACTGATCCAAGAACAGACGCTGAAATCACAAGAAAGCCATCTGTAGATGAGCCTTTCGCAGCTCTTGCATTTAAGATTGCTACTGACCCGTTTGTGGGAAGATTAGCATTCTTCAGAGCTTACTCTGGAAGACTGGATGCAGGTTCTTACATCTTGAACTCTCGTTCAGGAGATAAAGAAAGAATCTCAAGAATCTATCAGATGCACGCTAACAAGCAAAACCCGGTAGAATATATTGAAGCTGGTGATATTGGTGCAGCGGTAGGATTCAAGTCTATCAAAACTGGTGATACGATGTGTGATGAGAAAAATCCAATCGTTCTTGAATCGATGGTTTTCCCTGATCCGGTAATCGGTATCGCTGTTGAGCCTAAAACCAAAGCTGACCAGGATAAAATGGGTAACGCTTTAGCTAAACTGGCAGAAGAAGATCCTACGTTTACTGTTAGAACTGACGAAGCTTCTGGACAAACGATTATCTCTGGTATGGGTGAGCTTCACTTAGATATCATTGTTGACCGTATGAAGAGAGAGTTCAAAGTTGAAGTAAACCAGGGACAACCTCAGGTAGAGTACAAAGAAAACTTAACAAAAGTTGCTCAACACAGAGAAGTTTACAAAAAACAATCTGGTGGTAAAGGTAAATTTGCTGACATTGTATTTGAACTAGGACCTGCAGACGAAGGTAAAGTTGGTTTAGAATTCATCAATGAGATCAAAGGTGGTAACGTTCCTAGAGAATTTGTTCCTGCTATTGAAAAAGGATTTAAAGCTGCAATGAAGAACGGTCCATTGGCTGGTTTCGAAGTTGAAGGTATTAAAGTTACTCTTAAAGATGGATCTTTCCACGCAGTGGATTCTGATGCTCTTTCATTTGAAATGGCTGCTAAATTAGGATTTAAAGAAGCGGGACGTGCTGCTAAGCCAGTAATTATGGAGCCTATTATGAAACTGGAAGTTGTAACTCCGGAAGAATATATGGGTAACATCATTGGTGACCTTAACAAAAGAAGAGGTACTATCAGTGGTCAGGAAGAGAAAAACGGTGCTGTTGTAATCAAAGGTTCTGTTCCACTTTCTGAAATGTTTGGATATGTAACGACTCTAAGAACACTTTCATCAGGAAGAGCTACTTCTTCTATGGAATTAGAGAAGTACCAGGCTACTCCACAAAACGTTGCTGAAGAAATCATAGCTAAAGCAAAAGGTTAATTTTTAAATTAAAGAAATGTCACAAAGAATCAGAATAAAACTAAAATCTTACGATTACAACTTGGTAGACAAGTCTGCTGAGAAAATCGTAAAAACGGTAAAGGCTACTGGTGCTGTTGTAAACGGTCCAATTCCATTGCCAACGAATAAGAGAATCTTCACAGTATTGAGATCTCCGCACGTAAACAAGAAAGCAAGAGAGCAGTTCCAACTTTCAGCTCACAAGAGACTAATGGATATCTACTCTTCTTCTTCTAAAACTGTTGATGCTCTAATGAAATTAGAACTTCCTTCAGGTGTAGACGTTGAAATTAAAGTGTGATAAATGCATACTTTGCAATGATTATACAATCCGTTCCTTTTTAGGAACGGATTTTTTTATGTATATGCTATTTTATATAACTACATCAATAGCAAAAAGGCAGGTTTGTAATGCATTAAATCTGCTTTTTTGAATTGAAATTTCTGTAATCATAAAGAAGCTTTAAAGGATTTGTCTTAATAATAGATCAGATCTGTTTGATGATTGTAATGAGTCATCTTATTGGATTAATGATCTGATATTAACAGGGCTTTTCATGGTGACATATGTCACACTTCTTTATTTATTTAGAATTAATAAAAATAATAATTTTGTAAAAAATTATCAGATGAATAAAGTAGTATCCTTTTCTCTGCTTGTATTGGGTGGAGTTCTGGCCAATGCACAGACAGTAAATGATTCAATTAAACACAAGAAAATTGAAGAAGTAGAATTATTTGGTGAAAAAAAGAAACAGCCGCAAGGTCTTGATGCAATCACGAGATTGCCTTTGAAAACCAGAGACCAGATTCAGAGTATTTCAGTAATTTCCCATAAAGCAATTGAAGAATTAGGAGCACTTACAGTCACTGATGTTGCCAAAAACGTTCCGGGAGTAACTCTATTTTCTAGTTATGGTGGAGGAAACGAGAGTATGTCCATAAGAGGATATCGTGGCGTTCCCGTACTGAAAAACGGTGTTCAGCTGGATTCAGATTTCCGTACTGCAGGGATGATTACAGATATGCAGGGAGTGGAAAGTATTCAGGTAATCAAAGGATCTGCTGCCATTGGCCAGGGAATAGGAAATGGATTGGGATCTGCAGGAGGAGTTATCAATGTTGTAACAAAAAGACCACAGTTTATTGACCAGACCAATGTAGGATTCCGTTACGGAAGCTGGGATTTTTACAGACCTACGGTAGATTTCCAGAGAGTATTGGATTCTCAGGGCAAAGTTGCTGTAAGATTCAATGGTGCCTATCAGAATAACAATTCATTCAGAAGCCATGTAAAGGGAGAAAGAATCTACGTAAATCCATCAATAGCTTTCCGTCCGGATGATAAAACATACATTAATGTGGAAATGGATTATCTTCATGATAAAAGGACGCCGGACAGAGGAACAATAAATCTTGCTCCGGGAACTGTAGAAGCATTGTATCATATGCCCAAAGGTAAGTTCTTAGGATATGCATCCGATTATTCAAAAGCTGAGACTTTCAACTTTGCCACTACGATTGTACGTAACCTTACGGATAAATTAAAAGTGAGAGCTGCTTTCGTTAATTCTGTTAGTAATACAGACTCTGAAGCTTCATCCGTATCATTACCCGCAGGTGAAACCAACTATAATATCAGACAACGTACCATTGGAAAATCACAGGGTGAAGATATCAATAGAGTATTACAGTTAGACTTCATCGGAGAACAGATAAAAACAGGGTTTATCAACCATACATTCCAGGTTGGTTTTGACTGGAGAGAAACTGAAACTTCATCTACAACCTACGAAGCATATAAAAACTCAATCGCACCCGGTAATTTAATTACTGCACGTGCCACAAAAATAGGAAACATAACCTATGCGGCTAATCCACTTGATATTTTTGACGTAGTAAACGGAAGCATTCCAAATCAGCTTCCGGTAAATGTCATCTATAAAAATCTGGGAAGATCAAATGCTATTTTAACTCCAAGTATCGGTGCAATGGCTCAGGATGTGATGACTATCGGGAAATATGTAAAGGCACATTTAGGACTTCGTTACAGCAGACTGAACGGATCTGCCAATGAGTCTGTAGATACATGGAATCCTAATTTCGGATTGATTGTTTCACCACTTCCAAACGTTAATGTATTTGGATCATATACCACTACAACCTCTTTAAGATCTTCCAATAACTTCCTTTTAGATGGAGGAAGAGTAGGCCCATCAATGACTAAACAGTGGGAAGCTGGTATTAAATCAGACTGGTTTAATGAGCGTTTAAGATTTAATGTTACAGTATTTGACATTAAAACTGATCACCTGTCTTTCACTATTCTTGACGAAAACTATAACCCTGTTGTCATCAACAAACAAACGATGTATGGCCTTGCAGGAAATCTTAGAAGAAAAGGAGTGGAAGTAGAATTGATCGGAAGAATTCTTCCAAACCTTCAGGTGATGTCAGGATGGGCATATCTGGATGCTCAATACCAGGACAGCCCTGCTTATATGAACGGATCCGCTCCCATGAACGCTCCTAAACACACCGCAAACGGGTGGTTGAATTATAAATTCAATAAGGGTACTTTATCGGGACTTGATATAGGAGCAGGAATTTATTATGTTGGAAAAAGACCGGTTGACGAATGGACTCAGAAGACATTTACAGCAGGTCACCTGAACAGTGTGAAACCTGGAGATAAACCTTTCGATATGCCGGAATATACCACAGTGGATGCTCAGGCAGGATATTCACTGAAAAATGGAATGGGAATAAGAGTGTTCTTTAACAATATCTTTGATAGTGTAGGATACAGTTCTTATTTCAGAGGAGGATATATTGATCAGATTCAGCCAAGAAACTTTGCTGTACAGGTAAACTATAAATTCTAACACAAAAAAATAGTATGAAAATTATCAAAACACTAGTCTTATCATTGATTGCCCTAGCCGGTTTAGTCTCATGTTCCGAAGAACATTTATCCGAAGAAGAACTGAAAACAGCCAGGGAAAATATTGAAAAACATTATACAAATCCCATAAGCATATACTCTTGGGGTAATATTTCTCCCTGGAAAGATCATTGGAATAATACATTGTATCCCAAAACTTTTTCACCTGCTCAAATCGGAAAAAGTATCATAGCAGAAGAAAAACAAAACCTGGAATACCGTTTCCCAGGGAAAATCAAATAACATAACTTCAATCATTCATATCAATTTTAATTAAAAAACATTAAGACAGACTTCTGTTTTAATGTTTTTTTTGTCAGTATTTATTATCCCTGATTCCTGTTAATTTTATACATTTAATCAATCTATAAAACAACGATGATGGGAAAAATGAACCATAGCTTTTTTGAGAAATTTTCAAACTGGGCTGTAAAATTTACAGGAAGCCCATATGCCTTCATAGGAGCTTTTCTTATCGTAGTACTATGGGCGGTAACCGGACCTTTTTTTGATTATTCCGAAACCTGGCAGCTGGTAATCAATACCGGAACTACAATCATTACTTTTTTGATGGTATTCCTGATTCAGAAAGCTCAGAACAAAGACTCCAAAGCCATACAGATTAAACTCAATGAACTTATTGCGGCTCACGAAAAAGCAAGCAATCGTATTGTGGATATTGAAGACCTTACAGAAGCAGAACTGGATCAGCTCCATATCTACTATGAAAGGCTGGGAGAGCTTGCCAAAAAAGATGCAGATATTCATACTTCCCATTCTATTGATGCTGCGGAAAGAAATCATGACTATAAATATGAGTTCTTCAAAAGAAAACATGAAGAATGGCTGCAGAAAAAGAAACAAAAAAAGGAATCTAATTGATTCCTTTTTTATTTTTATATCTAAAAGATTATCTCATAAAATAATTAAAATAACTACAGCTTCCCATTAAGTTCTTTGTTGTCTCGGTATCGGAATACTGAGCTTTCAGCTGAGCAAAATAGGTTCTGTACTTCTGGTTTTTTAGATTGTCCATTTCCTTTTGGCGGGCATCTTCTTTTTCAGACCATTTCGGATCAGAATAATCAAAATCTTTTGGTGCTTTTGCTTCATACTGATAATATTTACCCTGTTCAGCACTTGCCATCTGGAATAAGATTCTTGCTTTTTCCTCTTTATTATTGGAAAGCTTAAGTGCTTTTTGATAATAATTGATTGACAGGTCAAAATTATCTGGTTCAATATAAGAAGTATCAAGGAAGTTTTTATAATAATACTTGTAAGGATTCTTTCTGTCCGTATTCCAGAAATCATATTTGCCTCCGTTGCTGTTGTCGATATCCATAACGAACAACTGACGGTAATATCCTAAAATAGAAGTATTGTACAATAAGTTTCCGATAAGCTGATTGGCTTTTGCAGCCTTTTCACCTGTGCCATTTCCAATCTTTTTCAGTTGAATCAATGCATCTGCCAGCTCAAGTTTATCCATACTTGTTTTGATGAAAGGGAAATCTGTATAATTTTCTGCTTTCATACTTTCGGTATCGGGGCTTCCGAAACTTTCCCACACATTATGTCCGAAGACAAGATTGGAGATATTTTTAAATCCGTTGTATTCTGCAGGAGTATATTGTTTTGGAGTGATGGTCTGGCCATTCTTTTCTGTCCATTCATAATTCTGTCTTGGAATGCCAGCAAAGCTTTTTGCTTTTTCATAATAAGATTTCGCCTTTTCAAAATCGGCAAGTCTCATCGCTCTGTCTCCATAAATAGTACTGAAAAAGGCATCAATATTACCTACACTGTCCATGTTTTTCGCGATGATCTGCTGCTCAAATTGGGTTTTATTTGGCTTTCTGTAAAACTCTTCCACGCTTTTTACCAGACTGGAATTCGGGTTGTACTGCAGGTCCGAAAGCTTATTATTCATCAGGAATGATTTTCCGTCTTCACCCTGAAGGAAGTAACGGTTCGCAATAACATCCTTAAGGAAATCTGCCGTAGAAGGTACTTCGCCATAATAATCGAATTGAGCTGCAGCTGTTGTATCTTTTTCTACCTTTTTCTCTACGAAGTATTCCGCATAGTCTTTCATCAGATGATCTTCATATTCGGCATCAATTTTCGGCTGGGAAACAATATCATTCAGAACTTTCATTCTTTTGATTTCTTCCAGATATTCCGGATTGGTCGTTTTAATGTCATTCAGAATTTCAGAACTTTGTTTATAATCTTTCTTTAAAAACTTAAGATAAGCATCTGCAATCTGCCAGTATTCGTCTTTAGACTTTTCTTTTGTTTTATCTGTGAACTTTTCAAGGCTGTCCAGGAAGTCCTGTGTTTTCTCGTCATAATAATAATCTGGTCTGGTGTAGAAAGGGATTCTGTCCGGGTTGCTGAACAGTTCGTCATCACTCTGGTCAGCTTTAGCATTATCGCCAGTTTTGTCAGATTTCGAACCTCCGAAAAGATTTTTAAAGAATCTTACAATTTTCTGCCAGAAAGAAAGTTTTTCTTCCTTTACTTCAGTTTTTGTTTGATCTGTAGATTTATCTTTTGTGGAATTATCCGTTGAATTTTCTTTCTTAGCTGCTTTTTGAGCATCGGAAGTATAGTAATAGGTAGGCAGATAACTTCTTTCAAGTTCGTTGATACTTCTGGCGGCCATTACCTTCAGAATTTCGGAATCAGGATCAATTTCATACATCTTTTCCATCATCGGAACAGGATTGTTGAATTCCTCGTATCCTAACAGGAAATAAGCCATATTTTTTTCTTCATTCGTATTGGCTCTTTTCAGAATATTGCTGAAAGATGCGGTGTCTGAAAGTTTCATCGAGACAAAAGCAGATTCCTTACGGTCTTTGCTGTTCATAAATACCTGAAAGAAGTTCCAGTTGGCATCACTGTTCATTTCCAGTCCTCTTTGTGCTCCTGCCAGCTGGTCCAGAGACATGAAGTAAACTGTTCCTTTTAGTTTGATGGGAGCAACATAGGTCTTGAAAGCCTGCACGGCAGAATCGTAATTTCTTGTATAATGATTCAGGCGTACCAGCTGATATCCGTAACGCTGTTTGATTTCAGGATTTCTCGCCGCATTGTATAACGAGGTTAAAGCAGCGATCGTTTTATTGTAATCAAGAGCTGTAGCATTTTTTCTGCTCGTATCTCTGTCGTAATAGAATGAGTTTTCACTTTCTATATAATTGATGCTCATAAAAGGCTCAAGATACTTGGCCTCAATCAGATAATCAATTCCTTCCTTATATTTCTGGTAAAAGCCGGTGCCCAGTTTTTGTAAAAGAGGGTTGGAAGGATTTCCGTTCTTTAAAGCATTCAGGTCGTTCATGCTTATTTTATACACCAGATTCTGGGTTTCAGAATAGCTCAGCTGATTGTTGAAGAACTTTTTCCAGGTTTCCACATTGTCATCAGGAATCAGTGCTGAGTTATATCCTCCATAAAACCTGCTTGAGTAATTATGCAGAAAAGGAAGATAAGCCTTGTCCTTGATAATGGTTTGCGTAAAAAGGTTGAAGTAATCATAATCAGGATCTGACCACGCGCAGGCATCAGATTGTGTATAGAAAAGTGATACAACCGCAAGTGAAAGAATATACTTTTTCATAGGGTGTGCAGTGTTTTTTTAGTTTTTAATATTGTATGATGTAGTGTTCTGGCAAGTGTGCCTCTATCTCTTAGAGATTAAAATTTCCGGTCTGACACAAATTTACTATCTAATTGATAATAAATAATATTAAAACGTGGGATTTTTTTCTGTAAAAACTCAATAACGTCATTAACTTGTTCTTCGGATATTTCCTCTGTCTTTATTTTGAAGCCCTTATTCAAATAACTTCCGAAATAGAAGCCATCTTTCAACACTTCAATTTCCTGGTCAGATATTTTTTTAAAATCAGGGTTTTCCAGATCTTTTTTGGATAATGCATTAATCAGTTTATGTTTACCCAAATGATTGGTAACAATTCCCCACGAATAAATCGGAAGTGCCACTTCAATATTTTTGACAGGATAATCTTCTATTTTCGAAAGATAACTTTTCAGAATATTAACATCCAGAATAGAATTCTTATCAGAGTTTTCAAGAGGTGACGAAGTAGAGTAGCACATCAGGTATACTTTCCCGACGGGAGGAATTCCGGTCTGCTTTTTGTCTTTCACCTGATGAAGACGAAGGGTACAGGTAATTTCTTTTCCGGAAATTCTTTTGAGTTCTTTCAGAAATTTAAAATAATCATTTCGTGTTCCGGCGGTCCAGTCGCAGTCGATCTGAATTTCATTATTGGTTTTCAGGTGATATTCTTCTGCTTTCTTTTGAATTAAAAGTTGAATGCTTTCTGCCAGAAATCGGATCTCTTCTGCAGAGATATCCAACAAGGTCTGATTAGTAATAAAAACCGTAGGAACGATATTCTTGCCTGTCTGAAAACTCTGGTCTTTGGTAATCACTGCTACCGGCTGAAATTTTCCGTTCACTTTATCTACATCAAAGAATCTGGTGTACAAATAAGGAACTGTTGCTTTATCCAATGCTTTCTTTTCTGCATTATCAAGCTTCAGTTTGGTTTTCCAGTAATAAAAAGTGTAAGGATGATTCTCTTTCCTGTTGCATGACGCAATAAGGAACAAAAGAAATAGAAATAAAATTTTTAAATTTTTCATCGGTGAAAATGACTTTTCAAAATTAAAGATATTTTGGCAGAATATATACCGTAAAATCCCGGTGATTGGAACATGAGACTCGACTATATGAAGATGAACTGTAACAAATGTATAAAGTTTTTGCAGACGGAAAATTATCATAGTATCCTTTTGCAATTTCAGGATGATATCTCACAACAAAAAAACCACCCCGGATGGAATGGCTTTCTTTGTATATTATTGTACTACTTTAAAAATTCGCTTTCGCATGTACAGGTTTCTTTATTGATGCTCTCAGTGGATGAGCAGCAGCCTTCAAGATTCTTAACGTTTCCTTTTTCATCGGTAAGGTAGATTTTATCTTTATCAAATTTCACGAAAAATGTTTCCTCATATTTTTTAAAGACCACTTTCATTACCTTATTCGGAGCATATTTTCCGGCATTGATTTCCTCCGTTGTTTCTTCTCCGCTCGCCTGATTCACCTGGACGTATCCAAAATGCACATCACCATTGTTTTTTAGATCCAGATAATAATGAGGAGTACCAGTACCGCTATATCCTTTCATAATATCAAAAGCTCTGTATCCAATAAATGGAACTTCTGTCTGCTGTGCCCATGTAAAAATACTGATGCACAGAATCATTACACTGAAAAACTTTTTCATAGATATTTTTTTCAAAAGTAAAGATTTTTAAGGAAAACATTCACTGTAAAAACACGGTTGTTGTAAATTATCAAATAGAAGGCCTGGATAATGGAGTTGCAAAACGGTTTACTTTCTTTGGCTGGAAGGTGTTTCATCAAAACAAAACCACTCCTTAAAGAAGTGGCTTTTTATCATTGAGTTAAAATCAGATTAAAAAACGGTGGCTGCAAGCTGAATCCTTGCAAACTTATTGGATGGATTCCACATGGCCATCATGGATACCGGAAGACTGTAATGATCCGTAATCTTAACAGTTTTTCCGGCTTTTACGCCTACATTTACGATGTCAAAGCTGTTTTGGCCATTGCCGTATAAAAACGTTTTGTCATTGAGAGCAAATCCGGCTCCTACAAATGCATCCAGATTTACTTTCTGTCCCTTAATAACAGGATAGCTTGCCTGCACATAGGTAGAATATCTGTTCTTTTTGTAGCTTCCGTCAGCTTCAAGAATAACTTCTCCTGCATTGGCTCCTCCGTACAGCATGATATCAGCTTCAATATTGATCGGAAATGACGGCCCGAAAGTATAGTTGGTTCTTAAATCAATAATATGAGCAGTTCTTCTCTGTGAATAACTGAAAATATCATCTGCAGCTACTGCAGTATTGATGTTCCTGGAGTTATAAAGATCCCATAACCCAATATAAAAACGACCGTCAGAATATTGAATATAATAATTGATCTCTTTATAATGGGTGTTGTCTTTATCATCCGCCAGTGCAGATGCTCCCCAGATTCCTACCTTCCATTTTTTCTCTTCATCCAGGGCATACGACAGATTTCCCATTACAACAGGTTTATCAGTAATAATAAGACCTCTCCATAAGTGATTGTTCTGAATGTTGGCCGTAAAATCAAGTCTTCCTTCTTTCGTTGCCTTGGGTTCAGTATTTTCCTGTGAAAGTAGCTTTCCTGTTCCTAAAACAAGAAAGAAGATCCCTTTTAAGATTTTTCTCATCATGTGTTTATTTTAAAAATCCATATAGTACTGCTGCGATAATAGCTCCTGTAATCGGACCTACTACCGGAATCCACGCGTAGCTCCAGTCACTGCTTCCTTTTACAGGTAAAATGGCATGCATAATTCTTGGTGCAAGATCTCTTGCCGGGTTAATGGCATATCCGGTAGTTCCTCCAAGAGATAAGCCTATTGCCCAGACTACAAATGTAACGGGGATTGCTCCAATAGAACCTAATCCTACTTTAGCCGTTGGATCTGCCTGTAAAGTAATGCTTGGATTGGCAAAATAGAAGACACAGAATACCAGTACAAATGTTCCGATAATCTCACTGATAAGATTGGATGATGTTTTTCTGATCGCCGGGCCTGTACTGAAACATGCCAGTTTTGCGCCTTCATCTTCCGTGATGGCAAAATGATCTTTATGAAACAGCCATACTAAAAATGCACCCAGCATTCCGCCGATCATTTGGGCTGCAATATAAGAGGGAACCAGATCCCACGAAAACTTTCCTGCAGTTGCAAGACCAATGGTTACAGCCGGATTCAGATGGGCCCCACTTATTGGCCCTGCAACGGTTACCCCCACAAATACGGCCAGTGCCCATGCGGTAGTGATAACAATCCATCCGGAATTATTTCCTTTCGTATCTTTTAAGACAACATTGGCTACAACACCGTTGCCTAACAGTATAAGAAGCATCGTTCCGATAACTTCTGCAATAAATGGGGTCATATAAGTTTTTTTTTGATAAGTGAGTTAATCTTCTATCCAGCTTTGAGCGCTTTTTACAGCTTTCTTCCAGAAGTGGGTCATTTTATCCACTTGTTCTCTGTTTAATTGAGGATGGAAATCTTTGTCTACAATCCATTGTTCCTGGATTTCGTCAATGCTTTTCCAGTATCCTACAGCTAGTCCGGCAAGATAAGCTGCTCCTAATGCTGTTGTTTCAAGTGTTTTAGGTCTTGTGGTTTTGAAACCGAACAGGTCAGACTGTATCTGCATCAGAAGATCGCTGGCAGAAGCACCGCCGTCTACTCTTAATTCAAGACTTGCTCTTCCTGAATCTGCTTCCATCGCTTTTACAATTTCATAAACCTGAAATGCAATTCCTTCCAGGGTGGCTCTTGCAATATGTGCATCAGTTGTTCCTCGGGTGATTCCTACAATTGTTCCACGGGCGTACTGATCCCAGTAAGGAGCGCCAAGACCTGTCAGCGCAGGGACAAAGTAAACGCCACCGTTATCTGGTACAGAAGCTGCCAGTTTATTGATTTCATCAGAAGAATGAATAAGCTTAAGGCCGTCTCTCAGCCATTGAATAGCAGCGCCTCCTACGAATACACTTCCTTCAAGAGCATAGTTGACTTCTCCATTGATTTTCCAGGCTACGGTTGTTAGAAGATTGTTTTTGGAAGAAACGGCTTCCGTTCCTGTATTCATTAATAAGAAACATCCTGTTCCGTAAGTGTTTTTTACCATTCCGGGAGTGGTACACATCTGTCCGAATAAGGCAGCCTGCTGGTCACCGGCAATACCTGCAATAGGAATTTTGGTAGAGAATAGAGTAGTAGCAGTCTCTCCGTATATTTCGCTGCTTTGCTTTACTTCGGGGAGAATGTTTTTAGGGATGTTGAATAATTCTAATAAATCATTATCCCATTCTAAAGTATGAATATTCAGAAGCATTGTTCTGCTCGCATTGGAAACGTCTGTGATAAACATTTTTCCACGGGTCAGTTTCCATACAAGCCATGTATCAACTGTTCCGAAACATAGTTTTCCTTCTTCAGCTTTTTGTCTTGCTCCCTCTACATTGTCCAGGATCCATTTTAACTTGGTTGCTGAAAAGTAAGCATCCAGAACAAGTCCTGTTTTTTCTTTGATTGTTTCTGTATGCCCCTGTTCTTTCAGTTCGTCACAATACTTTGAAGTTCTGCGGTCCTGCCATACAATAGCATTGTAGACAGGTTCACCTGTTTCTTTATCCCAGACGATGGTAGTTTCACGTTGGTTGGTAATTCCGATAGCGGCAACTTCCAGTCCGGAGATACCTGCTTTTGCAATAACTTCTGCGGCTACGGATATCTGTGAAGACCAGATTTCATTGGGGTCGTGTTCTACCCAACCCGGAGTAGGAAATATCTGTCTGAAATCTTTCTGAGATACATACTTAATTTCTCCACTATGGTTGAAGAGAATCGCTCTGGAGGAAGTTGTTCCCTGATCTAGAGCGAGGATAAGCTTTTCATTCATGTATATAGTGCTAATTTAGGTTGATAACTTTAGGGGAATAAGGTGTTAATAAATATCCTTTTGCCAGTTCAATAAATTCATTTTCCTGCTGCTGAGACCATTCTTCAGAATAACCTTTCTCTTCAGCAATGATTCTTGCTACATTATGAGCGCTGTCTATAGCAGCTCTTGCATCGAGGAACAGTAAGCGTACTCTTCTTGCCAGAATATCTTCAATGGTTTCTGCCATTTCTGCTCTTACAGCCCATACCACTTCTGCTACCGTGAAAGGGTGATCCGGGTGGATCTTTTGAGCATAACGCGGGTTACTTTCCTGTAATTTTCTGATGGCTGGAATATCAGAGCCGTACACGTACAGATGATTGGTTCTGTCTACCTGTTCGGGTTTTACATTTCCATGGATAGAAAGATGTTCTGTTTTTGATGGGGTATTTCCCAATCTGTGAACTTTAATAGCTTCGTCTACGGTGTCTTCTGCCATTTTACGGTAGGTAGTCCATTTTCCTCCGATAATAGAAACTAATCCTGTCTCTGAAGTAATGACTTTGTGGCTTCGGGAAACCTCTTTTGTGCTTTTGCTTCCGTCTTTAGGAGCTGCAAGCGGACGAAGACCTGCGAAAACAGATTTTACATCTTCACGCGTGGGCTTTTTTGCTAAATATTGTCTTGCTGTGTTTAAAACAAAGCTGATTTCTTCTTCCAGTGCACGGGGTTCAAAGCTTTCATCCTTTAAAAGAGTATCTGTGGTTCCTACTAAAGCCCTGTCATGCCACGGAACAACAAATAAAACCCTGCCATCTGATGTTTTAGGGATCATGATAGCATCATCACTTTTCAGGAAGGATTTATCCAGCACAAGGTGAATTCCCTGGCTTGGTACTACAAGTTTACCATGCTTAGGGTTGTTCATATTAAGAATGTCATTCGTAAATACGCCGGTAGCGTTGATGACTACTTTACCGTGTATCTGATATTGCTGCTTAGAAAACTGGTCTTCTGCAACTACACCTATTACTTTATCGGAAGCATCTTTCAAAAGGTTAGTTACTTTTACATAGTTAACAGCACTTCCCCCTTTTTCAATAATAGTTTGGGTAAGGTTGATTGCAAGTCGGGCATCGTCAAACTGTCCGTCCTGGTAAACAACACCACTCATTAAGTGATTTTGTTCAATAGTGGGAAGCTTTTCAACTGTTTTCGCTTTGCTGATGTATTTCGTTTTACCCAGGCTCAGTTTTCCGGCAAGAAAGTCATAAACAGATAATCCTATTTTATAGTAAATTCCTCCCCACCATGTATAGTTTGGAATGATGAAAGACTGATTTTTTACGATATGAGCAGCGTTCTTTGCTAGTAATCCTCTTTCCTTCAATGCTTCTTTTACCAATCCGACATCTCCCTGAGCGAGATATCTAACTCCGCCGTGTACCAGTTTGGTACTTCTGCTGGATGTTGCTTTTGCAAAGTCATAAGATTCTAGCAATAATGTTTTGAATCCTCTGCTTACTGCATCTAATGCTGAACCTAAACCACTGGCTCCTCCTCCTATGACTATAAAGTCCCATTCTTTTACTTGGGTTAATTTATTGAGTTCTTCGTTTCGTTTCATAAATGTTTCGTTTATGTTTCGTTTTCAAATATATAAATTAAAAATGAAAGCAAAAAGAAAATAAATGAAATTTTAGCATGTCGGAAAAAATCGATAATTTTGATGAAACGAATAAAATGGAAAAGCTATTACCAAGGCAGGATGAAATACTTAAAGAGCTTAATGAGAAAGGATATGTGCTTGTTCAGGATCTATGTGAAAAGCTCAATGTTTCTTCGGTTACGATCCGAAAGGATCTGAACTATCTCGAAAGTCTGGGGCTTCTTTTCAGGAATCATGGAGGAGCGAGTAAGCAGGTAAGATATGCTTATGAAAAAAATGTTGGGGAGAAAGAGAGTATCAATGTAGAAGCAAAGCAGGTTATAGCAAAAGCAGCGCTGTCATTGATTCAGGAAAATGACTGCATTATACTGGCATCCGGAACAACCATGCATTATCTTGCCAGGATGCTGGTGAATTTTGGACCGCTTACGGTATTGACCTCTTCTTTACGGGTTGCTATTGAACTTTGCAATAATCCCAACATTAATATTATACAGCTGGGAGGTGAAGTGCGAAAAAGCTCTACTTCTATAGTGGGTTCTATTTCAGAAGGAATTCTAAAACAATTTTCATGTAATAAACTTTTTCTGGGAGTAGATGGAATTGATCCTGAGTTCGGAATCAGTACTTCTAATGCTGCAGAAGCTCATTTGAATCAGATTATGATGGAGTGTGCTGATCAGACGGTGATTCTTGCGGATTCTTCAAAATTGAATAAGAAAGGATTCGGAAAGATAGCGGCATTGGATCAGGTGGATTATCTTATAACAGATAGTGGTATTTGTGCTGAGGATAGAGCTGGGCTGGAAGAAGTGGGGGTGAAGGTGATCACGCAGTAAGGTCTTCATCTTAATTTCTTTTTAAAAATCAAAATAAATTGTTGGGAATTTTGTTCTGAATTTTTTCAAAATCATCTAATTGATTAAAAATCAAAATATTTTAGTCAAAATATTTGTCAGTTACAAAATTATTCATAAATTTGCACACTCATTTTAGGGGCGTAGTATGCCTATATCAAAAGTAGAAATTGCTTCAGACCTCCGAAAAATGGGAAAAATAAAGGATAAATTTTATTATAATATAAACAATGTCAGGTATTATTGGTAAAAAAATCGGTATGACATCTTTGTTTAACGAAGAAGGGAAAAACATTCCTTGTACAGTTATTCAAGCTGGTCCATGCTCGGTTTTACAGGTCAGAACCTTAGAAAAAGACGGTTATAAAGCTGTTCAGTTAGGTTTCGATGACAAGAGTGAGAAGAACGTTGGTAAAGCGTTAGCTGGCCATTTTAAAAAGGCTGGTTCTGCTCCTAAAGCTAAATTAGTTGAATTCTACAGAGAATTCGTTGATGAAGTAAAAGTAGGAGAAGAAGTAAAAGTTGATTTATTCGCTGAAGGTGAATATGTTGACGTAACAGGGACTTCAAAAGGTAAAGGCTTCCAGGGTGTTGTTAAAAGACACGGATTTGGAGGTGTAATGCAGGCAACTCATGGTCAGCACAACAGACTTAGAGCTCCAGGTTCTATCGGTGCTGGTTCAGACCCTTCAAGAGTATTCAAAGGGATGAGAATGGCTGGAAGAATGGGAGGTAAGCAGGTAACTGTTCAAAACCTTCAAGTGTTAAAAGTTGATCAAGAACAAAATCTTTTAGTAGTAAAAGGTGCTGTTCCGGGAGCTAAAAATTCTTATGTAATTATCAGAAAATGGAACTAGTAGTATTAAATACATCAGGAAAAGAGACCGGAAGAAAAGTAACTCTAGACGAAACAGTATTCGGAATTGAGCCAAATCAGCACGCGGTTTACTTAGAAGTTAAACAGTATCTTGCTGCTCAAAGACAAGGTACTCATAAAGCAAAAGAAAGAAGCGAAATTACGGCTTCTACTAAAAAGCTTAAGAAGCAAAAAGGATCAGGATCTGCTAGATACGGTGATATCAAATCTCCGGTATTCAGAGGTGGAGGTAGAGTATTCGGACCAAAACCAAGAGACTACAGATTCAAATTGAACAAAGCTCTTAAGAGATTAGCTAAGAAATCTGTTTTATCTCAGAAAATGAGAGACAACAGCATTAAAGTTTTAGAAGATGTGAGCTTTGATGCTCCTAAGACTAAAGATTTCATCAATGTATTGAATGCATTGGAACTTAACGGTAAAAAATCTTTATTCGTTCTTCCTGAAGCTAACAAGAATGTATATTTATCTTCAAGAAACTTGCCTAAAACTAAAGTAATGAACTTCAACGAGATCAGTTCTTACGATTTAGTAAACGCTGGTGAGATTATTTTCTTTGAAGGTGCAGTTGAAAAATTCCAGGAAAATTTAAAGAAATAAATCATGTCAGTTATTATTAAACCAGTTATTTCAGAAAAGGCTAATTACCTTACAGATTTAAGAGGTTCTTATTCTTTCTTAGTGAATCCTAAGGCGAATAAAATCGAGATCAAAAAAGCTGTTGAAGCGGCTTACGGTGTAAAAGTAGCAGACGTTAACACAATGATTTATGCTCCGAAGGTTTCTTCAAAATACACTAAAAAAGGTCTTCAAGTAGGAAAGACAAATAAATTGAAAAAAGCGGTAATCAAACTTGCTGAAGGTGAGGTTATCGATATTTTTGCTGTAAATTAATTATTAATTATAAATAATAGTAATGTCTGTTAGAAAATTAAAACCTATCACCCCGGGACAGAGATTCAGAATTGTAAACAATTTTGAGGAAATTACTACCAACAAACCAGAGAAATCTCTAACAGTTGGTATTAAAAAGTCAGGTGGACGTAACCAAACAGGTAAAATGACCATGCGTTACACCGGAGGTGGACACAAAAAGAAATACAGAATTATTGACTTCAAAAGAAACAAAGCAAACGTTGAAGCCACTGTAAAATCTGTAGAATACGATCCAAACAGAACTGCATTTATCGCTTTATTAGAGTACGTAGACGGAGAGAAGAGATATATCATCGCTCCAAACGGTATCAAAGTTGATCAGAAAGTAGTATCAGGAGAAAGCGTTGAACCAAACGTAGGTAACGCAATGAAATTGAAAAATATTCCATTGGGTACTGTAATCTCTTGTGTTGAAATGAAGCCTGGACAAGGTGCAATTTTAGCAAGAAGTGCTGGTTCTTCAGCTCAATTAACTTCCAGAGATGGGAAATATGCAATCATCAAGTTACCTTCAGGAGAATCAAGAATGATCCTTACTGAATGTATGGCAATGATTGGTTCTGTTTCCAACTCAGATCACCAATTAACTGTATCAGGTAAGGCTGGTAGAAGCAGATGGTTAGGTAGAAGACCAAGAACAAGAGCGGTTGTAATGAACCCGGTAGATCACCCAATGGGTGGTGGTGAAGGACGTTCTTCAGGAGGTCACCCAAGATCTAGAAACGGTAAACCGGCTAAAGGTTACAAAACTAGAAAGAAAAACAAAGTGTCTAACCGTTACATCGTATCTAAAAGAAAATAATTATGGCAAGATCACTTAAAAAAGGACCGTTCATTCATCATACTTTAGATAAGAAGGTTCAGGCAAATATAGAGTCTGGTAAGAAGACAGTTATCAAAACTTGGTCTAGAGCATCTATGATCTCTCCGGACTTCGTAGGACAAACTATTGCTGTACACAACGGGAAATCTTTTATCCCTGTTTATGTTACAGAAAACATGGTTGGTCACAAGTTAGGCGAATTTTCTCCAACAAGATCTTTCAGAGGTCATGGTGGTAACAAAAACAAAGGAAGCAGATAATCATGGGATCAAGAAAACAAGATAGTTCAATCGCAAGAAAAGAAGCTAACAAAGACGTTGTAAAAGCTTCATTAAATAATTGCCCGTCTTCTCCAAGAAAAATGAGATTAGTTGCTGATATCATTAGAGGAGAGCAGGTAGACAAAGCACTTTATATCCTAAAATATTCTAAGAAGGATGCTTCTAACAAGTTAGAGAAATTACTTCTTTCTGCTATGGCTAACTGGCAAGTAAAAAACGAAGGTGCTGACATTGAGGAAGCAAACCTTATCGTTAAAGAAATATTTGTGGATAGTGCAAGACAATTGAAGAGACTAAGACCAGCTCCACAAGGTAGAGGGTATAGAATCAGAAAAAGATCTAACCACGTTACATTAATCTTAGGTAACAAAGAAAATTAATCAAGGTATGGGACAGAAGACAAATCCAATTGGTAACAGATTAGGTATCATCAGAGGATGGGATTCTAACTGGTTTGGTGGAAACGATTATGGAGACAGAATCGCTGAAGACTACAAAATCAGAAGATACCTTGAAGCTAGATTATCTAAAGGTGGTATTTCAAAAATTTATATTGAAAGAACTTTAAAATTAGTTACAGTAACTATTACTACTGCTAGACCGGGACTTATCATCGGGAAAGGAGGTCAGGAAGTTGATAAATTGAAAGAAGAGTTGAAGAAATTGACTGGTAAGGATATTCAAATCAACATTTTCGAAATCAAAAGACCTGAATTAGACGCTGTATTAGTTGCTGATAGTATTTCTAAGCAAATTGAAAACAGAATTTCTTACAGAAGAGCTGTTAAAATGGCAATGGCAAGTACTATGAGAATGGGTGCTGAAGGTATCAAAGTTCAAATCTCCGGTAGATTAAACGGAGCTGAGATGGCAAGATCAGAATCTTTCAAAGAAGGAAGAATTCCATTGTCAACTTTCAGAGCTGATATCGATTACCACTGGGCAGAAGCTCACACTACTTACGGTAGACTAGGGGTAAAAGTTTGGATCATGAAAGGTGAAGTTTACGGTAAAAGAGAACTTTCTCCACTAGTGGGACAACAGAAAAAAGGAGGTCAGTCAGACAGAGGAAACAGAGGAGGAGACAGAGACAACAGAAGACCTAGAAAAAACAACAACAATAACAATAATAATTAAAATTTTAGATTAGAAATTTTGAATTTTAAATTACCGTTACTTTTTTAAAATAAAAAAAATCTAAAATCTAAAATCTAAAATCTAAAATTTAGAAATTATGTTACAACCAAAAAGAACCAAATTCCGTAGAGTTCATAAGATGAAGATGAAGGGGAATGCCCAAAGAGGTAGTCAACTTGCATACGGAACTTTTGGGATCAAAGCAACGGAAGGAGCTTGGATCACTGCAAGACAGATTGAAGCAGCTCGTATCGCTGCGACAAGATATATGAAGAGAGAAGGTCAACTATGGATCAAAATCTTCCCGGATAAGCCAATTACTAAGAAACCAGCGGAAGTACGTATGGGTAAAGGTAAAGGTGCTGTTGAATACTGGGTAGCTGTAGTAAAACCAGGTAAAATTATGTTCGAAGTTGGAGGTGTGCCTTACGATATCGCTAAGGAAGCTTTAAGACTTGCTGCACAAAAATTACCAGTAGTTACTAAATTCATCGTTGCTAACGATTTTGTTAAACCTCTTTAATCTTTGAATACAATGAAAAAAGCTGATATTAAAAATTTAAGCGCGGGTGATATTCAAGCTCAATTAACTGAAGCAAAAGCTCAATATTCTAAATTGAAATTGGCTCATGCAATCAGCCCAATTGAAAACCCGATTCAAATCAGAGATTTGAGAAAAACAATCGCTAGACTAAATACTGAGTTAACTAACAAACAATAATTTCATTTTACAATGGATAGAAATTTAAGAAAAGAAAGAATCGGAGTGGTTTCCAGCAATAAAATGGAAAAAACTATTGTTGTTAGCGAAACTACAAGAGTAAAGCACCCGATGTACGGTAAATTCGTTTTGAAAACGAAAAAATATACTGCACACGACGAGAACAACGAATGCACAGAAGGTGATACAGTTCTGATCCAGGAAACTAGACCTTTGAGCAAGAGCAAGAGATGGAGATTAGTAAGAATCATTGAAAAAGCTAAGTAATAATGTTACAAACAGAATCAAGATTAAAAGTTGCTGATAACACAGGTGCTAAAGAAGTACTAGTGATCAGAGTTCTGGGAGGAACCAGAAGAAGATATGCTTCAGTTGGTGATAAAATCGTTGTTACGATCAAGGATTCTACGCCATCTGGAAACGCTAAAAAAGGTCAGGTATCTAAAGCTGTAGTAGTAAGAACTAAAAAAGCTGTAAGAAGAAAAGATGGTTCATACATCAAATTCGACGACAATGCTTGTGTATTACTAAACGCAGCGGGAGAAATGAGAGGAACGCGTGTTTTCGGACCAGTTGCTCGTGAGTTGAGAGACAAAGAATATATGAAAATCATTTCATTAGCTCCTGAAGTACTTTAATTTTAAAAATTTTTAAAAGAAATGTCAAAGTTAAAAATAAAAAGAGGAGATAACGTCATCATTACTACTGGTAAGAAAGATATCAAAGGTAAGACTGGTGAAGTTATTGAAGTGATCAAGAAAGAAGGTAGAGACCCAAGAGTAATCGTTGCAGGACTTAACATCGTTAAAAAACACGTTAAGCCTTCAGCTTCTAATCCTCAGGGAGGAATTACTGAAAAGGAAGCTTCTATTCATATCTCAAACGTAGCTTTAGTTGGTAAAGACGGAAAAGCTATCAAAATCGGTTACAAAATCGAAGGAGATAAGAAAGTAAGAATTAACAAAAAAACGGGTGAAACTTTATAATTTGAATTAACATGGAATATATAGCAAGACCCAAAAAAGCATATAAAGAGACAATTGTTCCTGCAATGATGGAAGAATTCGGGTATAAGTCAGTAATGCAAGTACCTAAATTAGAGAAAATCGTTGTATCACAAGGTTTAGGTGATGCTACTGCAGACAAAAAAATCATTGATTATGCTGTAGAAGAGCTTACAAATATCACAGGTCAAAAAGCTGTTGGTACAATCTCTAAGAAAGACGAAGCTGCTTTCAAATTGAGAAAAGGTATGCCTGTAGGTGCAAAAGTTACTTTAAGAGGAAATCAGATGTATGAATTCTTAGACAGACTTACTGCTTCTGCTTTACCACGTATCAGAGATTTCTCTGGTATCAAAGCTGATGGTTTCGATGGTAGAGGTAACTACAACTTAGGTATTACTGAGCAGATTATCTTCCCTGAAATCGTAATTGACAAAGTGAAAAAAATCCAGGGGATGGACATCACTTTCGTTACTACTGCGAAAACAGATAAAGAAGCTAAAGCATTATTAACTCACTTCGGTTTACCATTTAAAAAGAACTAAGAAATGGCTAAAGAATCAATGAAAGCGCGTGAGCGCAAAAGAGAAGCACTGGTTGCTAAATACGCTGCTAAAAGACAAGCTCTTAAAGAAGCTGGTGATTACGAAGGACTTCAAAAATTGCCTAAAAATGCTTCTCCTGTAAGATTACACAACAGATGTAAACTAACAGGTAGACCAAGAGGATACATGAGAACGTTCGGTATTTCCAGAGTAACTTTCAGAGAAATGGCAAACAACGGTCTTATCCCAGGGGTAAGAAAAGCTAGTTGGTAATAATTACTAATTAAAAATCGGGACAATTAAGTTGTCAGGATACTAAAGAATAAAAATATCAGACCGAAGATTTCTGAAGTCTGATATTTTAATCTTCAAGTCTTTTCAATACTGATTGTTCTTTAACCAATAATTTATAAAAGAAAAATGGTAACAGATCCAATTTCAGATTTCCTAACAAGAGTAAGGAACGCACAAAGCGCAGGCCACAAAGTGGTGGAAATTCCTGCATCGAAAATCAAAAAGGAGATTACTAAGATCTTATTTGATCAAGGGTATATCTTAAACTACAAGTTTGAAGATAACGCTGTTCAGGGAGTGATCAAAATCGCTTTAAAGTACGATAAGCAAACTAACAAACCGGCTATCAAGTCTATCCAAAGAGCTTCTAGACCAGGTTTGAGACAGTACAAAGGTTCAGCTGAGCTTCCAAGAGTACTAAACGGTTTGGGTATTTCTATCATCTCTACTTCTAAAGGAGTAATGACTGACAAGAAAGCTAGAGAAGAGAAAGTAGGCGGTGAAGTAATCTGCTATGTTTATTAATTTTTAATCACAGGAAAATGTCAAGAATTGGTAAAGCAATTATAACAATTCCAGCAGGAGTTACAATCACTGAAAACAACGGTGTAGTAACTGTAAAAGGAGCTAAAGGAGAACTTTCTCAGGAGCTTACAGCAGGAATTACTTTAGAACAAAAAGATGGTGAACTTAACGTAAACAGACCATCTGATTCTAAGCAACACAAAGCGCTTCACGGTTTATACAGAGCGTTGATCGCTAACATGATCGTTGGTGTATCAGAAGGTTTCGAAAAGAAACTAGAACTAGTAGGGGTAGGATACAGAGCTTCTCACTCAGGTCAAAAACTTGAGTTAGCTTTAGGATTCTCTCACGGTATTGTATTGGAACTTCCAAGTGAAGTAAAAGTTGATACATTGACTGAAAAAGGTAAAAACCCAATTATTACTTTAGCGTCTCACGACAAGCAACTTCTAGGAATGGTTACTGCAAAGATCCGTTCTTTCAGAAAGCCTGAGCCATACAAAGGAAAAGGTGTAAGATTCGTAGGAGAAATTGTTAGACGTAAAGCTGGTAAATCTGCTTAATAAATTATAAGTATTATGGCATTAAGTAAATTAGAAAAAAGAATAAGAATCAAAAGAAGAGTAAGAGGGAAAATCTCTGGATCTTCTGAATTGCCAAGATTATCTGTATATAAAAGTAATAAGGAAATTTACGCTCAGTTAATCGACGATAAAAATGGTAAAACTTTAGTATCTGCCTCTTCTAGAGAAAAAGGTGTAGACGCTAAAGGTACTAAGACTGAAGTTTCTGCTGCTGTTGGTAAAGCTATCGCTGCTAAAGCTATCGCTGCAGGAATTGAAAGTATTGTATTTGACAGAAACGGATTCGTTTACCATGGTAGAGTGAAAGCTCTTGCTGATGGAGCGAGAGAAGGTGGACTTAAATTCTAATCATTAAATTTCGGAAAATATGTTAGGACTAGATAATATAGAAAGAGTAAAACCGGGAGGATTAGAATTAAAAGATCGTCTCGTAGCTGTTAACAGAGTAACAAAAGTAACAAAAGGAGGTAGAGCTTTCGGATTTTCTGCTATTGTTGTAGTAGGAAACGAAGAAGGTGTTATCGGTTTCGGTTTAGGAAAATCTAAAGAGGTAGCTTCTGCAATTGCTAAAGCAGTTGAAGACGCTAAGAAAAACCTTGTTAAAGTTCCTGTAATGAACCATACTATCCCTCACCAAACTACTGCCAGATACGGTGGTGCAGATATCTTCCTAAGACCTGCTTCTCACGGTACAGGATTGATCGCCGGAGGTGCGGTAAGAGCGGTATTGGAATCTGCTGGTATTCACGATATCCTTTCAAAATCTAAAGGATCTTCTAACCCTCACAACGTGGTGAAAGCTACTTTCAAAGCGTTATTAGATATCAGAAGACCTGAAGAAATCGCTAGAATGAGAGGAATTTCTCTAAGTAAAGTGTTTAACGGTTAATAATTAAAGCAATGGCAACAATTAAAGTAAAGCAAGTAAGAAGCGCTATTGGTAGAACAAAAACCCAAAAGAGAACGCTTGAAGCATTAGGATTAAAAAAACTTCACCAAGTTGTAGAGCACGAAGCTACTCCTTCAATCTTAGGAATGATCGCTGCAGTAAGCCACTTACTTGAAGTTCAAAAATAATTTTATAAAAGAGAAATTAAAATGAATTTAAATAACATACAACCTGCTGCAGGATCTACTTTCAACTCAAAGAGAATTGGTAGAGGTCAGGGTAGCGGAAAAGGAGGTACTTCAACAAAAGGACACAAAGGTCAGAAAGCTAGAGCTGGTTATTCTCAAAAAATCGGTTTCGAAGGTGGACAGATGCCTTTACAAAGAAGATTACCTAAATTCGGATTCAAAAACGTAAACAGAAAAGAGTTTAGAGGAGTTAACCTTGATACTATTCAAACTTTAATCGAGAACAAATCCATCACTGGAGATATCACGAAAGAAGTTTTAGTAGCAAACGGGATAGTTTCTAAAAACGAATTAGTGAAAATTATGGGTAGAGGAGAATTGAAATCTGCGGTTTCAATCTCTGCTGACAAATTCACTAAATCTGCTGAAGAGCTTATTGCTAAAGCAGGTGGAAAAGCAATTACCTTATAATACTTACTAATGAAAGAATTTATACAAACACTTAAAAATATTTGGAGTCTTAAAGAACTTAGAGATAAAATTCTCTTTACTTTAGGTATTATCCTTGTGTATAGATTCGCATCTTATATCTCGCTTCCTGCAATTAACCTTGCAGAGGTGGGAGATCTCTTAGAGCATTATAAAAATCAAGGCGGTAACAAGCAAGGAGCAGGTCTCCTTGGCTTGCTTTCGTCGTTTACGGGGGGAGCTTTCAGCCACGCTTCCGTAATGGCGTTGGGAATCATGCCTTATATTTCTGCTTCTATTATTGTTCAGTTGATGGGGATGGCTATTCCTTATCTTCAGAAGCTTCAGAAAGATGGAGAGTCAGGTAGAAATACATTGAACCAAATTACAAGATGGTTAACAATTGGAGTTTGTCTGGTACAGGCACCTTCTTACTTAACTTCTATTACTCAATTATTCTTACCATATGCTCAGTTCCAGTCTGCATACTATGTAGAGCCAAATTCAATCATGTTCTGGTTGCCAAGTATTGTTATTTTGGTTGCCGGTTCAGTATTCGCAATGTGGCTGGGTGAAAAGATTACCGATAAAGGAATCGGAAATGGTATCTCTATCCTTATTATGGTGGGGATCCTTTCAAGATTACCTGAGGCATTCGTACAGGAGATGGCCGTGCAGAACGGAAAAGGAGGAATGGGATCTATCATGATCCTTATTGAAGTATTATTCTGGATGTTGGTAGTTCTTTTAGCAGTAATCTTATCAGTAGCTGTTAGAAAAATTCCCATTCAGTATGTAAGCAGAGCTCAAGCAAGAGGAGGTGTAAACAGAAATCTTATGCAGGGAGCAAGACAATGGATCCCATTGAAAGTAAATGCTGCTGGTGTAATGCCGATTATCTTTGCTCAGGCACTGATGTTCGTACCAGGATTATTAACAAAATTCGATGAGTCTAATACTTTTCTTGCAGGTTTCAAGAATGTTTTTAGCTGGCAGTACAACGTATTGTTTGCGCTATTAATTATTATCTTCTCGTTTTTCTATACTGCAATTACAATCCCGGTAAACCAAATGGCTGATGATTTGAAGAGAAATGGAGGTTTAGTACCGAAAGTAAGACCAGGAAAAGAGACGGCTGATTATTTAGATGATATTTTATCAAAAATTACCTTGCCAGGTGCAATATTTTTATCTATCTTTGCAATCCTTCCGGCAATTGTGCACGGAACCTTTGTTCAGACAGATGCGTTTGCCCTATTTTTCGGGGGAACGTCATTATTAATTATGGTGGGTGTAATTTTAGATACAGTTCAACAGATTAATACATATCTGCTGAACCATCATTATGATGGCTTAATGCAGTCTAAATTATCAAGAACGACTGGATATTAATTTATGGCAAAACAAAAACATATTGAACAAGACGGCGTTATAACGGAAGCACTTTCGAACGCTCAGTTCCGTGTAGAACTAGAAAATGGGCATATTCTTATCGCTCATATTTCTGGTAAAATGAGAATGCATTATATTAAACTTTTACCTGGTGATAAGGTGAAACTAGAAATGTCTCCTTATGATTTATCAAAAGGGAGAATCACATTTAGATATTAAACAAATGCCAAATGGAGTCTTAGGATTTCATTTGGCTATTGTTAAAAAATAAATACTATCAAAATGAAAGTAAGAGCATCAATTAAAAAAAGAAGCGCTGATTGCAAAATCGTACGCAGAAAAGGTGTACTATTCGTAATCAACAAGAAGAACCCAAAATTTAAACAAAGACAAGGTTAATTAAATTATGGCGAGAATTGCAGGTATTGATTTACCAAAAAACAAAAGAGGAGTTATCGGTTTAACTTACATCTATGGAGTTGGAAGAAGTACTTCTTCTGAAATCCTTAAAGCTGTCGGTATCAGCGAAGACAAAAAAGTCAACGAATGGAATGACGATGAATTGGCTGCAATCAGAACGTATATCTCAGAAAACGTAAAAGTAGAAGGAGAATTAAGATCTGAAGTGCAATTGAACATTAAGAGATTAATGGACATAGGATGCCAACGAGGAATACGTCACAGACTTGGATTACCTTTAAGAGGCCAGAGAACGAAAAACAACTCTAGAACCCGAAAAGGAAAGAGAAAAACTGTTGCTAACAAGAAAAAAGCTAGTAAATAATCGTTAGGAATTATGGCAAAACAAACTAAAGTAGTTAAGAAAAGAAAAGTAAAAGTTGAAGCTATTGGTGAAGCTCATATTCAGGCTTCTTTCAATAACATCATCATTTCTTTAACAAATAAAAACGGAGAGGTTATCTCTTGGGCTTCTGCCGGTAAAATGGGTTTCAGAGGTTCTAAAAAGAATACTCCATTTGCTGCTCAGATGGCAGCTGAAAATTGCTCTGCTGTAGCTCACGAAGCTGGTTTAAGAAGAGTAAAGGTGTTTGTGAAAGGTCCGGGTGCAGGTAGAGAATCTGCTATCAGATCTATCCACAATTCAGGAATTGAAGTTAGCGAAATCATTGATGTGACTCCTATGCCACACAATGGATGTAGACCACCAAAAAGAAGAAGAGTTTAATTTTTAGAATTTACCCATTATGGCAAGATATATTGGACCTAAAACTAAGATTGCTAGAAAGTTTGGTGCTGCAATCTACGGAGATGATAAAAACTTCGAAAAAAGAAAAAACCAACCGCCAGGACAACACGGTCCTAACAAAAGAAGAGGTGCTAAAAAATCAGAATATGCAGTTCAGTTGGCAGAAAAACAAAAAGCTAAATATACTTACGGTATTTTAGAAAGACAGTTTGCTAACTTATTTGACAAAGCACACAGAAGTAAAGGTGTAACAGGGGAAGTTCTATTACAACTTTGTGAATCAAGATTGGATAACGTAGTATACAGATTAGGTTTTGCTAAAACAAGATCTGGTGCTAGACAATTGGTTTCTCACAGACACATCACTGTGAACGGAGAGATTCTTAACATCCCTTCTTACTTGGTAAAAGCTGGTGATGTAATCACTGTAAGAGAAAAGTCTAAGTCTCTTGAAGTTGTTACCAATGCATTGGCTTCTAAGTCAAACTATGAGTGGTTACAATTCAACGATGAGAAGAAAGAAGGAACTTTCATTTCTGCTCCTGAAAGAATCCAGATTCCGGAGGACATTAAGGAAAACCTTATCGTCGAACTTTACTCTAAATAATTTTTTAATCAAATTTTTGCTCAACCCAATAATATGGCAATTTTACAATTCATAAAACCCGATAAAGTAATTTTACTTAACTCTGATGAATTTAAAGGTCAATTTGAATTCAGACCTTTAGAACCAGGTTTCGGGCTTACAATCGGTAATGCTTTGAGAAGAGTGTTGCTTTCTTCTCTGGAAGGATACGCTATTTCATCTATCAAAATAGAAGGTGTAGAGCACGAATTTTCAACTATTCCAGGAGTAATCGAAGACGTTACCGAAATTATTCTAAACCTTAAGCAGGTAAGATTAAAAGCTGCAGCAGAAGGCCAGGCTAACGAGCAGGTTGTTGCTAAAGTTTCAGGTCAAACGGTTATTACTGCTGGTGATTTAGGAAAGTCTATCAACGGATTTGAGGTTTTAAACCCGGATTTGGTGATCTGCAACCTAAACAGTGATGTAACTTTCGAAATTACTTTCAATATTGAAAAAGGTAGAGGGTATGTTCCTTCTGAACAAAATAAATCAAACAATGCTCCTGTAGGAACTATTGCTATTGACTCTATTTTTACGCCGATCAAGAAAGTACAATATAGCATTGAAAATTATCGTGTAGAGCAAAAAACAGACTACGAAAAACTTGTATTAGATATAGAAACTGATGGGTCTATCAGCCCTCAGAATGCTTTAACTGAGGCTTCCAAGATATTAATTTATCACTTCATGCTGTTCTCTGATGAGAGAATCACGCTTGAAACTGAAGCTGTAAAAGCATCTATCCAGTACGATGAAGAAACTCTTCACACAAGACAACTTCTTAAGTCTAAATTAGCAGATATGGATCTTTCTGTAAGAGCCCTTAACTGTCTGAAAGCAGCTGAAGTAGAAACTCTTGGAGAATTGGTTTCTTACAGTAAGTCTGATTTGATGAAATTCAGAAATTTTGGTAAAAAATCTTTGACAGAACTAGAAGAATTAGTGCATTCAAAAGGTCTTAACTTCGGTTTCGACGTTGCAAAATATAAGTTAGACGCTGATAAATAATTAATAATGAGACACGGTAAAAAATTCAATCACTTAGGAAGAACAGCTTCTCACAGAAGTGCTTTACTTTCTAATATGGCTTGTTCTCTAATTGAGCATAAAAGAATCAACACTACTGTAGCTAAAGCTAAAGCTTTAAGAGTATATGTTGAGCCTCTATTAACAAAAGCAAAAGAAGATACTACACACAACAGAAGAGTAGTATTCTCTTACCTTCAAAATAAATTTGCGGTTGCTGAATTATTCAGAACTGTAGCTCCTAAAATCGCTGAAAGAAACGGTGGTTATACAAGAATCATCAAGACAGGATTCAGACCAGGTGATGCTGCTGATACTGCTCTTATCGAATTGGTAGATTTCAACGAGCTTTACAACCCGAATGCAGAGGAGAAAAAAGCTACAAGAAGAAGCAGAAGATCATCTGCTGCACCTAAAAAAGCTGAAGCAGTAGTTGCTGAAGCTCCAGCAGTAGAAGAGAAAGTAGAAGAAGCTAAAGCTGATACTACTGAAGAAAAAACTGAAGAGTAATATTCATTCAGATATACATAAAAACCATCCGTTTTCGGATGGTTTTTTTATTTTCCATAATATGGATGAAAAGGTATATTGAGAAATAATGGGAAGGTACCCGATAGAAATGTCCCTCAATATTGAAGGACATTTTTTATTTAGATTTTTGTTCTTTTCAACTCAATAATATTATTACCCTGTTCAAGGTGAAGACTGTCTCCTTTTACTCTTGCAGTCATATCATCTTTTTTGTAAATCGTTTCATCACCTTTAGTTTCTGATTTAGGTAATGTAAATGTTTTCTTATTGCTGGTAATGGCTACTGTACTTTCCTTCGGATCATTTTTGAATACTACCTTTACTAACGTTCCGTCTGTAGCTTTATAAACAAAATCTGTTTTCTCAGTCTTCTGACCGTTGATATCCACTGTCGAGGAGCTTTGGGTTACCGAATCTATTTTTCCGTTATGGTCTGTAACCACAGTTTCTGAACTTTCTGTTTTGATAACACTTTTGTTTCCGCTTTCACTTTTTTTACAGCTCACTACCACTAGTGCCAGTACAGCACTTAGTGCTAAAAGACTTTTTTTCATGATTATATTATTTGATATTCAATATGATTTTATACTTTAATTTTACAAAAATCATGCCTTACAATATGAGAAATTTTAACCGATATTGATGCATAATTCTTTTATTTTTCTCCTTGAACATTAGGTCTAGGCAAAAAGAAAATTTTGAAATTAGAGAGAGGCGGTTCTTTTATCAAATGAGAAAATTTAAGAAGATATTGGAATATTACAGCAGGTCATCAGCAGACACTTTACGTTCCTGGAATATGGTTTAAGAAAGATAAGAACCGGATTCAGATTTTTGTGTGGATCAAATTCCATAATACCGTAAGCAGTATTGATCATCCTATCTTTGATCAGATTATGAAATAATAATTAATTTTAAAATTGTAATTATAACTTCTTGATTTTCATTTTAATTTATTGTGAAATATTTTGATTAATCTTATTTTTAAAGTGAAAAAATGATTAAATTTAGTAAAAACTAAAAGACTGAACATAACTTCAAACTCAAACTCTAATATTACACAAAGGTGTAATTGATTTCAAATTGTTTTCTGTTGAAATTTGCTACAAACAAAAAAGGTCATGAGCATTTCCATTGCCATAGTAGAGGACGAAAAAAACTACAACAATGCGTTGAAGAAGGTCATCAATTACCAGAAGGACATGAGAGTAATCGCTCAGTTCTTTGACGGGAATGATGCTATGAAAAACCTAGCCGATTTTTCTCCGGATGTAGTGATGATGGATATCCAATTACAGGATATGCTCGGAATCGAAATCATAGAAAAGCTGCGAAAAGAAATGCCCAATACACAGTTCATCATGTGTACCAGCTTTGACGATGATGAAAAGATCTTTAATTCCTTAAAAGCTGGCGCTATGGGATACCTTGTAAAAGGAGAAAGTATGGACAAGATTCTTTCTTCCATCCGGGACGTATACCACGGTGGCGCTCCTATGAGTTTTTCTATTGCCCGAAGAGTACTTATGCATTTTGAGAAAAAACTTCCTGAGATTAAGGGTTTCGATGAACTTACCGAACGTGAAAAGGAAATTCTTGAACTTCTTTCACAGGGACTTCTCTACAAAGAAATCGCAGATCAGAAATTCATCAGCATTGATACCGTGAAAAAACACGTCGGAAATATCTACAGAAAACTTCACGTAAACAACAAAGTGGAGGCAATTAATAAGTTTAACCATTTTAAAAACTGAAATTATGAGTGAAAAACAAGATTTATTAAACCTAACAGGGAGAATTCACCAACTCGTGGATTACGGAATTGTAACTGTTGATGAGTTAAGTCAGATAAAATCATTCTGTAACGATGAAATTTCTAGGCTCAATTCTAGTGAATTTATAGAGCGTACAGAAATTGACTGGAATGATTATAAAATTCGAGAACAAAGTACAAATCATGAAATTGATGCAGGAACTGCCATGGACATGACAAATGCATTTAGTAAGTCAGATGATATTGCTGGAGTTTATAAAGAAATTCTTCACATATCCTATGAAGTAGCCACAGATTTATTTAAAAATAATAAAAAGGTTAAAATTTTTATAGGTGCAGATAAATATGGATTAGTTTTTTTATACGAAGATGAAAATAAAAATGAGTACTATATTTTAGATAACAAATTAGCTAAAGAGAAAATCATTAGAGATGAATTTGACAACTATAAAAAGACGTATAATGATGGGCTTAAAAAAATATTAGATGCACTTATTCGTAGGCATGATCCAGCAACTTCAAATACCGAAAGATTTATCTTATATGATACTTTTTATGCTGAACTTGTGAGACTAAAACCAAAGTATCCGAATCTTGTTATCTCTTTTCATCCGGCAATGCATATTTCAGACGATTTGGTTGAAGTAGTAAAGGATGATGGAACTTCTTTTAAAGCAAACTATAATCACAGACTAACATTTATTATGATATTGGGTTATTACGAAGGGAATAAATTTACCCCGATATCTGGTTTAGGTGCTTATGATAGAAACGGACTCTGTCCTCCGGGGTGCTAAATGATCATTCTTGATATAATATACTATATTGTAATTATTACAAATTTTACTGTTTCCATAATTGAAAAGAAATTATGGAAACAATTATTTTGGATTTATTTCGGAATTACAATTATAACTGAAATATTATTTACAATAAAAGCAAGCTTTGTAGCTGCAAGAATGTATAATTATCTGGATCTGTTCTGTATAATTTATTTTGGATATATTTATAATAAAGAGATTAATGATAAATACGTAATTAAGGTAACCACCCTTTTATTTTTTATATTGGGAGGAATATTTATTTTCATTTCCAAAACTAATTATTCCATCATTACAGGGTACTTATATTGTATTTTTTTGTTTTTCATTTCCTTGTTTTGGTTTTATAAGAAAATATCAAGTAAAGATCAAGAAGAGAATATTTTGAATTTATGTTTTTTTTGGATAAGCAGTTCATTATTATTTTGGGCAATGTTTTATATTTTTAGGATGTTTCCGATGTATTTATTTAATAAAAAAGACCCTGAGTTTTTAAAAGAAATATCTTATGTGTTTACTATAATTAATATAATTGCATATTCATTATTCTTACGAGGTTTATTTTGCAAACGATGAAAAATCTTCCATTAGAAATAAAGATCGTATATATAACGGCTATCATTGTAGTGATGCTGTTTGTATTGTTTATCATCTTTGTTGTTCTAACATACAATCGAAAACAACTTCTTTATCTTAAAGAACAACAGCTCAAAGAAGCTGAGTACCAAAACCAGCTCCTCCAGAAAGAACTGGAAAAACAAAAAATGCTGGAACAGGAGAGAGAACGTATCTCCCACGATATGCATGATGATCTCGGAGCCGGAATTTCAGCATTAAAACTTCAGGCAGAATTTCTGAAACAGAAAGCAGAAGACGATGATCTGCAAAACGATATCGATGAACTTCTGAAAACCTCTGAAGAAATGAATATCTCCATGAGAGAAATGCTTTGGAGCCTGAATTCAGGAAATGACACTCTGGGAAGCTTTGTAGACTATGCTATCCTTTATACCGGAAACTTTTTGAAGAAAACGAAAATAGTGGTGCAGTCAGAATATGAAGGTATCATAGCAGAAAAGCCTATTTCCACAGAAATGAGACGTAATCTTTTTCTCTGTTTAAAAGAAGCTGTTAATAATGTGTACAAACACAGTCATGCAAATATTTTGAAACTTTCATTTTCACAGGAAGGAAATAATTTCTCTATGAAAATATCAGATAATGGAATCGGGATTTCTGAGGTACATAAGCAAGGTAATGGTCTTAGAAATATGAAACGAAGAATGAGCGAATTGTCTGGTGAATGTGACATCATAACCGAAAACCCCGGAACCAGTATGGTTTTCAAAATAACAGTATAAATTACCCTTTTGTGTAATTGACATATCTGGTTTTTAGAGGGAAATTTGATATATAAAACTAAAAGCCATGAAAACTCTTATTAACGACATCGAAGACTTAGAAGGTGCTTTAAAAAACAACAGTGATCTTCAGGAGAAATTCAAAACCAACCCTGTAGAAGCTATAAAAGGTGTAGAGATAAGAAATCCGAAAGAAACCGATTATTGGATCTACCGAATTATTGTTCTTATGCTCGGGCTGGCGGTGATCGCCATTATTGCAGGACTTATTATTCTTTCCGTTCACAGTAAAGAAAAACCGGATAGTCAGTTGGTAACAATCTTTGCTACTATTTCATCAGGAGCAATAGGTGCCCTGGCAGGTCTTTTATCTCCTTCTCCCAGAAAATAAAAGTAACTTATGAAACGTATAATAAAGCTCACTTTTTAAGGTGAGTTTTCTTTATTATTGCCCCATTTTAAATTCCTGACCTATTGGCTTTAAAATGGGGAATTATCATAATATAAATTAACTAAAATTTAACTCGGATTTATTTCAAAAAAATACGCTGAAATACCCCTGAAAGTTAAATTTTGATTAAATTTGTCTAAACTAAAAAAAATAAAAAATGAGTGCAATTTCTTACATAGAAGCAAGACAGATTTTAGACTCCAGAGGAAATCCTACCATTGAAGTAGATGTATTTACAGAAAGCGGGGCAATGGGCCGTGCAGCTGTACCTTCAGGAGCATCTACAGGTGAACACGAGGCGGTAGAATTACGTGACGGCGGTTCGGAATATCAGGGAAAAGGAGTCCTGAAAGCTGTTGAAAATGTAAAAGAAGTAATTGCAGAGAATTTAGTAGGGCAACCGGTTTTTGAACAAAACTATATCGATCAGATTATGATTGATCTTGACGGAACGCCTAACAAAGGAAATCTTGGTGCTAATGCTATTCTTGGTGTTTCTTTGGCGGTAGCCAGAGCTGCAGCTGCAGAATTGGGAATGCCTCTTTATAAATACGTAGGCGGAGTGAACGCAAACACTCTTCCTGTTCCAATGATGAATGTAATTAACGGTGGATCTCACTCAGATGCTCCTATTGCATTCCAGGAATTCATGATTATGCCGGTAAAAGCAGATTCTTTCTCTCACGCTTTGAGAAAAGGAACTGAAATTTTCCACAACCTAAAATCGATCCTTAAAGGAAGAGGTCTTTCTACAGCAGTAGGGGATGAAGGAGGTTTTGCTCCTACTTTCAACGGAACTGAAGATGCTTTGGATACATTACTTCAGGCGATCGAAAAAGCAGGTTATAAGCCTGGTGACGACATCATGCTGGCATTAGACTGTGCTGCTTCAGAATTCTATAAAGACGGAACCTACGATTACAGAAAATTCGAAGGAGACAAAGGCGCTCACAGATCAAGAGAAGAGCAGGTTTCTTACCTTGCAGAATTGGCTGCTAAATATCCTATTATCTCTATCGAAGACGGTATGCAGGAAGATGACTGGGAAGGATGGAAAATGTTAACTGATAAAATCGGTGACAGAGTACAGCTGGTAGGTGATGATTTATTTGTAACCAACGTAGACAGATTATCAAGAGGAGTAACCGAAGGCATTGCGAATTCAATCCTTGTAAAAGTAAACCAGATTGGTTCTCTTTCTGAAACAATGGCTGCTGTACAGATGGCTCAGAATAACAAGTTTACTTCAGTGATGTCTCACAGATCAGGAGAAACTGAAGACTCTACAATTGCTGATTTAGCAGTAGCAATGAACTGTGGACAGATCAAGACAGGTTCAGCTTCAAGATCAGACAGAATGGCAAAATATAACCAGCTGTTAAGAATTGAAGAAGCACTTGGTGAAACTGCAATTTTCCCGGGTTTAGGAGCATTTAAAATTAAAAGATAATCGAATTTATAAATAACGGCAAGCGATAATTTTTGTTTGCCGTATTTTATGGAAAGTAGTATATTTAAAAAAAATAAATAAATAATGTCAGACAACAAAGTAATATTGAATTACGACGGTAATTCATATGAATATCCAATCGTGGATAGTACTATCGGAGACAGAGGGATTGATATTTCAAAATTAAGAGACCAGACAGGTTTGATCACTCTGGATTTAGGTTACAAAAATACAGGGGCTACTATTAGCGACATCACTTACTTAGACGGAGATAAAGGAGAATTATTCTACAGAGGTTATCCAATCGAGCAGATTGCTGAGAAATCTAACTTCACTGAAGTAATGTATCTTTTATTACATGGAGAATTACCTACTCAGGACCAGTTTACTTCATTCGACAACAATATTAAACAATATAACTTCATCGCAGACGAAATGAAAAAAATCATTGATGTTTTTCCTCGTTCTGCTCACCCTATGGGAGTTTTGTCTTCTTTAACTTCTGCTTTGACAGCTTTCAACCCGAAAGCCGTTAACGTAAACTCTAAAGAAGAAATGGATCATGCTGCTGAGCTTATGATCGCTAAGTTCTCTCACCTTTGTGCATGGACTTACAGAAAAACTCAAGGTTTACCATTAAACCACGGTGATAACAACCTGAACTATGTAGAGAACTTCTACAAAATGGCCTTCAGATTACCAAACGCTGATTTCGAAATCGATCCGGTAGTGGTAAATGCTTTAGATAAATTATTAATCCTTCACGCAGACCACGAACAAAACTGTTCTACTTCTACAGTAAGAATGGTAGGTTCTGCCCACACAGGCCTTTTCGCTTCTATCTCTGCCGGAGTATCTGCACTTTGGGGACCACTTCACGGTGGTGCTAACCAGGCTGTAATCGAAATGCTTGAAATGATTGAGAAAGATGGTGGTGACGTATCTAAATATGTTGCTAAAGCTAAAGATAAGAATGATAACTTCCGTCTAATGGGATTCGGACACAGAGTTTACAAAAACTTCGACCCAAGAGCGAAAATCATCAAGAAAGCTGCTGACGATATCCTTAAAGCATTAGGCATCCAGGATAAAGCTCTTGACATTGCAATGCAGTTGGAAAGAGTAGCGCTGGAAGACGAATACTTCGTAGAAAGAAAACTATATCCAAACGTAGACTTCTACTCAGGGATCATATACAGAGCATTAGGAATTCCTACAGAAATGTTTACCGTAATGTTTGCATTAGGAAGACTTCCGGGATGGATTTCCCAGTGGAAAGAAATGAGACTGAAAGGAGACCCGATCGGAAGACCAAGACAGGTTTACCAAGGTGCTCAGGAAAGAAACTACATCGACATCGCAAGCAGATAATATTTGCTTACAATATAAAAGAATCCCAAAGCTTGCTTTGGGATTCTTTGTTTTTACAACTTATTCAGTAATAGCTAAAGCCATAATAAGATCGTTCTTCGTTCGGAAATGAAAATTCAGCATTGCCGGACTTCCATCAAAAGAACCGGAAATATTAATTCTTAAAACGGTTGTATTATCCTTCACCGAAAAATCTTTTACCTCAAACAAGGTTTTGTATTCATTATTGGATTTTTCATTCCATTGTCTTATTTCCTCTTTTCCGGTGTATATTTTTCCTTCATCAAATACGGATGCCTGTTCAGAAAAACAGTTAGAGAAAGAAATACTGTCAAAAAGTTCCTGCGCCTTCAAGAATTCCTGTAAAATGTTAGGTAAGTTCATATTGTTATTTTTAAATGATTAAACAGTTGGAATAGTGCCGCCATCTATTACATATTCGGTCCCGGTTAGATATTGTGCCCGTGGAGAAACTAAAAATCCAACAAACTCTGCAATATCTTCTGGCTGGGCAGGTTTACCAATGGGAATTCCACCCAACGCATCCATGACACTTTGAGTAGCCTCTTCTATTGAAGTTTCTGAACTTTTAGCAATGCGTTCCATCATTCGGATGGCAGATGAGGTCATGATCCAGCCTGGAGAAACGGTAAGAACACGAACTCCCTTTGGAGAAACTTCTTTTGATAAACCTTTACTATAATTGATCAATCCGGCTTTGGCAGCAGCATAGGGTAATGTTGAATCAAATAAAGGTAGCCTTCCCTGAATGGAGGCAATATGAATGATCACTCCCGTTTTTCGTTCCAGCATTTGCGGCAGAAATCCTCTGTCTAAACGAACGGGTGCCAATAAATTGGTCTGAATTGTATTTTCCCAGTCTTCATCACTTAAAACAGAGAAGCCACCACCTGGCGTTTCTGAACCACCCAATGTATTAATTAAAATATCAAGCTTGCCAAAAGTAGACAACACTTCTCTTACCAGCTTTTCAGTACCTTTTGCCAGGCTGAGATCTCCTGAAATAAAATGAAGTTGATTATTCATCTCTTCAGGCTGATTTCTTGCAGTGACAATTACAGTAGCACCAGCAGTGAGTAATCTTTCGGCAATAGATTTTCCGGTTCCTCTTGTTCCTCCGGTCACCAAAGCAATTTTACCTGACAATTCGTTGTTAAAATGAAATGATTCTGTCATGATTTCTTTTTTGTACAAATTTCAGGAGTATGACAGGCTCTTACAAGTACGGTCTTACGAATCGCATAGGGATAAATTAATCCCCTATTGTGATCTCATCTCATTGTGTTACATTTGTTTTATGTACGAAAGAAAAATCCCACCCAATCTGAATTGCGGTCTTGATCTGATTGCTGAAGTGCTCTATGGCAAATGGAAGATCCGTTTGCTATGGTTTATTAATGAAGGATTTCAAAGGCCAAGTGAATTACAACGGAAAATTCCTGATGCTTCCCGCAGAGTATTGAATGTTCAGTTAAAAGAACTGGAAGAACATGATCTTGTCACTAAGAAAATTTATCCTGTTGTGCCACCAAAAGTAGAATACAGGCTTACGGAATTCGGACAGACATTGATTCCGGTAATTGCCACATTAGGGAAATGGGGTGATGATCATGAAGAACGCTTACGGATATTGATATTGAGGAGGCTTGAAAACTTGTCACATAGTGAGAGAAACAATATCTGATATTAGCTTTTTTGATTTAATATCAGGTGAATAAATCTATAAAATAGTAGAAGAAAACCTGCTTTTTCAAGCAGGTTTCCGTTTTTTATTATGGACATTGGCATCTGTCGCAAGTCCAGATATAACATTTTCCTGTATCGTCCCACTCGCAGCATCTTCTGCCAGTTGAAATCGGAGCTCCTCCCATTACAGATTTTTGTTGATCTCTTCCTAATTTGTGTGCATTTTTCAGCACCGGATTGTTCTTGTTCATGACTTTGATTTTTGGTGTTAATAGTTACGTTTTATTGTTTATAATTTCGCGAAAATTATATCACTAATATAGGAAATTAAATAATATAATTATCTTTTTTTTGATTCTTATGTAGATGGAAAATAGTAAGTTGTAGATGTTTTTGGGACTATTCACTGCAGTTGGCCGGATATACAAGCAAATTTTATTGAAGAGTGCTGATTTTAGAAATTAAATTTAATACATAAAATAATCCAAAAGTTTCCCAGATAGAGACCTTTACTTATATTTGTAGTATTGCATAAATCTTTATGAGACTAAATATTAAAAACGAAACAGGTAGGCTGAAGTCAGTAGTTCTAGGCCAGCCTAATTCATTGGGACCAGTTCCCACATTAGAGGAAAGTTATGACGCGAAGTCATATTACTCTATAGAACACAACATTTATCCTAAAGAAGAGGATATTATCAATGAAATGAACGCTTTTGAAGCGGTTTTAAAAAAGTATGGCGTTGAAGTTCTACGTCCTAGTATCATCAAAGATTACAATCAGGTTTTTTCAAGAGATGTAGCCTTTGTGATTGATGACAAGATGATCATTTCCAATGTGATTGCAGACAGAGCAGACGAACAGGAAGCCTACAAAAGTGTTTTTGAAAAAGTAGCATGGAGAAAGATTATCAACCTTCCGGAAACCGCACACATTGAAGGAGGAG
Organism: Chryseobacterium candidae; assembly: GCF_004916905.1. Classification (GTDB taxonomy): domain Bacteria; phylum Bacteroidota; class Bacteroidia; order Flavobacteriales; family Weeksellaceae; genus Chryseobacterium; species Chryseobacterium candidae. The sequence goes on along the minus strand of NZ_SDLV01000003.1, from coordinate 51,476 downwards.
ATGTAATTGTATGGAATGACTTTCTTTTCATAGGAACCTGCTTCAGTGAAGATTACAGAAACTATAAAACGGCAAGAACCAACGAGTATGCTATCGAAATCCTGAAAGAATATTTTCCAAAGAAAAGAATCATAGATCTGGAACTGAAGAAAAACGATAAAGTTCCGTTTGAAGGTATTCTGCATCTGGATTGTACATTTAATCCGGTAGGAGAAGACAAATGTATCATTTATAAAAACGGATTCGTAGACGAAAGTGATTACCGTTTAATCATCGATATTTTCGGCGAAGAAAACTGCTTCCATATCAATGATGAAGAAATGTTTGAAATGTTCCCGAATATTTTCTCTATTTCCCCTGATGTAGTGGTTTCAGACAAAGCATTCACCAGAATGAATAACCATTTAAGAAACGAGTGGGGAATGACTGTTGAAGAAATTCCTTACAGAGAAATCTCCAAAATGGGAGGCTTGTTGAGATGTTCTACAATGCCGCTTGTGAGAGAATAATTGGGTAGAAGTGTTTTAGGATTTGAGAGTGGAAGTGTTTTTAAGGTCTGGAAGTTATAGTGTTGGTGGATTTAAATATTTTTTTAATTTAAAAAAAAATATTTGGGTATGTCGACAATTAAATTTCATCAGGACTTAAAAGTTTATCAACAATCATTTGAAACAGCACAGGTGATTTATGAACTCTCAAAATCTTTTCCGAAAGAAGAACTTTACTCTCTTACAGATCAGATAAGAAGATCATCAAGATCTGTAACAGCCAATATCAGTGAGGTATGGGGAAAAAGAAAATATGAAAAATCCTTCGTTGCTAAACTTACGGATTCAGAGGGAGAGGCAAGAGAAACCCAGATATGGCTTCAGTTTGCTTTTACCTGCGATTATATGAATGAAGAGCAATATGAAAATTTGCACAAACAATACAACCAAATAATAGGAATGTTAGTTAATATGATGAGCCAGTCTGAAAAATGGTGTTCATTTTCTCCGATTAGAAAGGAAGAAAATAATTTATAAACCGTTGTGAAAACACTCATACGCTAATACCTTCAAACTTAGAAAAAATGCAAACAACAGATACAGTATTAATGATAGAGCCGATTGCATTCGGTTACAACGCTGAAACAGCGAAAAATAATTACTTTCAGGTAGAACAGACGGGTTCTGATATCCAGTCAAAAGCATTGGCGGAGTTCAATACCTTTGTTGGAAAGCTGAGAGAAAAAGGAATTAATGTAATTACTATAAAAGATACTTTAGATCCCCATACTCCGGATTCTATTTTTCCGAATAACTGGGTAAGTTTTCACAAGGATGGAAAAGTGGTTTTATATCCCATGTTTGCTTCCAACAGAAGAGTGGAACGAAGAGAAGATATTATTGAAAGTATCCGGGAACAGGGATTTGATGTAGTTGAGGTAGATGACTGGTCTTTCTCCGAAACTCAGGGACACTTTCTGGAAGGAACAGGAAGTATGATTTTTGATCATGATAACAAAATTGCTTACGGCTCGGTTTCCTTGAGACTGGATGAAAAACTGTTCAGAGAATTCTGTACAAAATACGGATTTACTCCCGTTGTTTTCCATTCTTTCCAGACCGTAGGAACAGAAAGACTTCCAATCTATCACACCAATGTCATGATGTGTGTGGCAGACAAGTTTGTCGTAATCTGTCTTGATTGTATTGATGATGAGCTGGAAAGAGAAAAAGTAGTGGAAACGATTAAAGGTTCAGGAAAAGAAATTATCGAAATTTCTGAAGAACAGATGCAGCAGTTTGCAGGAAATATGCTTCAGGTTCAGAATAAAGACGGTAATAAATTCCTTGTGATGAGCCAGACTGCTTACAAGTCCTTGTCTTCAGAACAGGTAGCAGCTATTGAAAAATACTGCGAAATTATCTATTCAGACCTGAATACCATTGAAGTAAATGGTGGAGGAAGCGCAAGATGTATGCTTGCTGAGGTTTTTCTTCCAAAAAAATAATATATTTACGAAAAAATTAATTGAAACCATTATCAAGTAAAGGTTTACATATTCTTCTGACTTTGGAAACTGAGTCAGAAGATTTGTTATTAGACAGCAAAGGATTTCTGGCATTTACAGAAGAAATTCTGAAAACCAAAGAGGTGGAAATTGTAGGAGTAACCAATCATATTTTTGAAAATGACAGCTTTACTTCCGCCGTGATCCTTAAAGAGTCTCACCTTTGTATCCACACGTGGCCGGAATTTAAACAGCTTACCTTTGATGTTTTTCTCTGTAATTATACACAGGATAACACTACAAAAGTAGAGCAGATTGCAGATGAAGTGGTTCAGTATTTTAAAGCTAATACCATTCAGAAACACAAAATTTACAGATAAAAATGCACTATGTCTGCCCAGCATGCGAAGCCGAAAATAAATTAGATCTTACCTTTCCTGTTGAAGAATACGTTTGTATGACCTGTTCCCATCTCATTGATGTAGCCGGGAACAAAAAGACTAAACATTTGAAAATACCGACAGAAAACGTTGTGTTAGATGTCGGACAGAAAGGAAAAATTGACGGCGTAGAATATACGGTTGTTGCGATTACTGTCAAAAAATACGGAAACAGTATTTTCTGGCGGGAATATTCTTTAAAAGACAGCAAAGGAAATGATGCTTTCCTGAGTGAAAGCGATGGGCATTGGATATTCCTGGTCCCAATGCATCCTGATGATTTTAAAGGTAAAAATTTGAAATTACCAACCTATGCCGGGCGAACTTATCGCTGGTACGAAAACACTCCATGCAGTATTTATGCTGCTTCCGGTTTTTTTGATGAACACCTTGATTTCAGCGTTGCGACCTACAAAGAATATGTCAATGGAACCCGTATGATCTCTCAGGAGAAGACCGGTAGGAAAAGCCAGTATTTTTATGGAGTTCACATTTCAAAATATGAGGTAAAAAGAGCTTTTAAAATAGCTCACATGCCCTATTATACAGGAGTCGGGATCGTTCAGCCTTATTATTTTGATATGAAACAGGCTGTGAACATCTTTTGTGTGGCTGCATTAATGATTTGCCTGCTTCAACTGTATGTTTATATTTCAAGAACAAACGAAACTGTTTTTGAACAGTCGGTCAACTTTGCTGATGTTAAGGATAAAGAACTTGTAAGCAAAAGTTTTACTCTTTCCGGAGGCTCAGCACCATTAAAAGTCAATGCCTTTTCAGCAGTAGACAATTCATGGGCCAATGTTCAGCTAAGCCTTGTGAATGAGAATACCAACGAAATTGTTTATACCTCCAAAGATATTGAACAATACCACGGCTATGAAGACGGCGAAAGCTGGTCAGAAGGAAACCAGTCTGAAGAATTCAACCTTTGCGGGGTAAGCTCAGGAAAATATCATTTTCTTATTTCAGCAGAAAAAGAAGGATCATTACTGCCCGCATTTTCCGGTCTTCAGTCGCCAGATTCAAAAGTATTAATTTCCAGAGATAAATCCGGGATTTTGGATGTAACAGATATCTATAAAGCGCAATCTACCACTTTCATAGACGGAAAGACTTTAGAAAAAGATACAACAGAATTGGGTAAACTGGTGAAAGCATCCTTCGGAACTTCCAAAATAGACTCTCTGATCAATGCTGAAGGGCTAAAACTCACTACAGATGTTATTGCATCCAATAACGATGTGAAGATCAAGGCAACCTGGCTTCCCGTTTCATTCTGGAACTTCGGATTTATTTTATTCATAATGGTTGCTCTCTTTATAGCTATGTGGATAGGAAGGCATTTCTTTAATGTTAATAAATGGAAAAACAGTTCAAATACCCCTTATGCCACATCATGATGACTACTATTTTACATTACATAAGACAAAACTGGATGCTCTGTCTGATCGGAGGCTTTTTCATGATCTGGTTTGTATACCTTACTTATCAGGGAAATCAGGTATGCGATTGTGCCAAGACGGAAACATACCGGGACGGAACTACCAGAAGCCATTCCAGAGCAGGATTCTACAGATACTATCACAAATAAAAATATAAAAACTATGGACAACATCAATTTCTTACCCATATTAAACTCGGTTCTTTACTCATTCTTAGGAATCGCAATTCTTCTCGTTTGCTATTTCATCATCGAAAAACTTACACCGGAAAAAACATGGCATGAGATCTCTCAGAACAAAAACATAGCATTGGCTATTGTATTCGGGGCATTTATCATCGGAATTTCTATGATTATAAGCGCGGCAATTCATGGATAAGAAGAGGATTCCTCTTGAGCTGCTTTTATTGTTTTCAGTATTCGTCATTGCTACATGTGGACTGATTTATGAGCTGGTGGCCGGGGCTCTGGCGAGCTATCTTTTAGGAGACTCTGTAAAGCAGTTTTCCTTCATTATCGGGGTGTATCTATTTTCAATGGGAGTAGGTTCCTATCTTGCGAAATTCATCAAAGGAAATCTTATTGATAAATTCATTGAGATCGAAATCCTCGTAGGAATCGTTGGCGGAATAAGCTCTGTGGTGCTATTTATTCTGTTTAATACGCTTGCCCATTTTGAAAGTGTTCTCTATCTCTTTGTCTTTTTCACAGGCTGTCTCGTCGGAGTGGAAATTCCGCTTCTGATGAACATTCTGAAAGACAGGGTTCAGTTTAAAGATTTAGTTTCAAACGTCTTTGCATTCGATTATATCGGGGCTTTACTGGCATCGATTCTTTTTCCGTTGGTTTTAATTCCAAAGCTGGGCATTGTAAAAACACCTTTGTTTTTTGGACTGATTAATATCTCTATCGCGATATTTCTATGCTATTACCTTACAAAGGAATTGTCAAAACCTTTATCACTCAAAGTAAAATCTATTGCAGCATTTACATTTCTGTTAGGTCTTTTCTTTTTCTCAGATACGATTTTATCTTACTCTGAAGAAAAACTGTACGGAGAAAATGTAGTGTACACCAAAAGTTCACCCTATCAAAGAATTGTTTTAACGAGAAATACCCACGAGTTCCGTTTATATTTAAATAACAACTTACAGTTTTCATCCACGGATGAATACCGTTATCATGAAGCTTTGGTACATCCCGCAATGTCTATGGCAAAAAATATTGATAATGTTCTGATCCTTGGAGGAGGTGATGGCTTTGCCGCCAGAGAAGTATTGAAATACAAAGACGTTAAAAAAGTAACCCTTGTAGATTTGGATGGTGAAATGACCCAGTTTTTCAAAACCAATGAAACCATGCGCAGGCTGAACCAAAGTTCTTTTTCCAATCCGAAAGTGGAAATCATCAATAAAGACGCTTACATTTGGGTAAAAGACAGCAAAAAGAAATTTGACGTCATTATCATCGACTTTCCGGATCCGTCCAATTACAGCTTAGGAAAATTATATTCCCTGCAATTTTATAAAGAACTGGAGAGGTTAACAACTCTTGATACCAAGATTGTGGTTCAGACCACCTCTCCGTATTTTGCTCCGAAATCTTTCTGGTGCATCGAAAAAACGATCAACCAGATTTTTCCTTTCACAGCAGCTTATCACACCTATGTTCCGTCTTTTGGGGAATGGGGATTTTCTATGGCTTCCTTTGAACCCATCAACAACAGGATCTATAGAAAACTCCCTGGTTTGAAATACTATGATTACAACTTTTCACAGATGTCTTATTTCAATAAAGATATGAAATTGAAAGACGTAGATGTTAACCGTCTGGATAACCAGATATTAGTCCGTTATTTCGATGAAGAGTGGGGGAAAGTACAGTAGAAAGGATTTTCTTACAACTATATTTTTAGGTAGCCTTATGCTTCCCTTTTTGCAGTATTGTGGAAAGAAAGTGAAATCATTGCTGCTGAAGATTACCGGAACTAATCATGTTCTCGGTCATAAACTGTGGGCCAAAGATTTTCCACAGTTTTCAGAAGTTATCCACACCCGATATCTTGTTGTGGGGGGTGGAATTTCCGGACTTTCGGCATGCAGATTCTTCAGTCAGAATAATGAACAGGATTATCTGCTCCTTGAAATGGAAAACCATCTGGGAGGAAATTCTTCCAATGGACAGAATTCCTTTTCAAAATTCCCTTTGGGAGCACACTATCTGCCATTACCCAATAAAGAAAATACAGAAATCATCGAATTTCTAAAAGAATGTGGAATCTGTTTAGGAACTGAAGATAATGGAGAGCCGGTTCTTGATGAATATCAAATGACTTTTCCACAGCAGGAAAGACTTTTCTATAAAAACTCCTGGCAGAGCGATATTGTTCCCCAAAGGGGTATTTCAAGAGAAACTCAGAAGGAGCTTAACCGCTTTTTTAAGCTGATGGATGAATTGCGTGTAAAGAAAGACCCACAGGGGAAATACTGGTTTGCCATTCCCGTTCATGATTCAAGCCGTGAAGATGAGGTTTTAAAACTAGAGAAAATCATTTTCAAAGACTGGCTCAAAGAAAATAACTATCATTCCGAAGAACTTCTTTGGTTACTGGATTACTCCTGCAGAGACGATTTCGGGTTAGGAATTGATTACGTTTCAGCATGGGCAGGAATTCATTATTTTGCAGGCAGAAAAAATAACTGGAGCACGAAATATAAAGATCAGGTATTCACATGGCCGGAAGGAAATGCCCGATTGGCAAAGCATCTTTCAAAATATACAGAAGGAAAATATAGGTCTGAAAATCTGGTTTTTGATGTGAAAATCAATGATAAAGTTGAGGTCTTAAGTTTTGATAATGCCCAGAAGAAAACAAAGAAAATCATGGCGGATAAAGTACTTTTTGCAACCCCTCAATTTGTGAATGAAAGAATTTTTAATCTTCAGAAAGCATCATCATTTGACTACGTGCCCTGGCTTTTAACAACCATTACGTTAAAGAATGAATTTGGTGGAGATGAAGAACTGGCCTGGGATAATGTAATCTATGGTACTTCCGGATTGGGTTATATCTTTGACCAGCACCAGAATCTGAACCAGATCTTAGGCGAAAAAGTAATTACCCATTATAAAAGTTTTTCAACAGCAGATTGTAGAAAAGCAAGAAAAAAGCTCTACGCTATGAAAGATGCTGAACTGAAAGATTTAGTTCTAAATGATCTGAAGAAAGCGCATCCTCTGATAGAAGATTTCATTTTGGAAATGCAGTTTCATAAAATAGGACATGCCATGATTGCACCTGTTCCCAATCAGATTTTTGGAGAAGAAACTCGAACAGCGAAAGAACCTTTGGAAGGAAAAATTTTCTTTGCCCATTCTGATCTTTCGGGAATATCTATTTTTGAAGAAGCCTTTTATCAGGGAATCCGGACTGCAGGACAAATGATACAATAATACAATGAAACAGCCGTGGATACATAATGCAAAAACAGACTGGTGGTTTATTTTATCACCACCTTTTCTGGTGCTGCTGATTATTTTTCTTTTTCAGAAACAGATTCAGGGGCTGGAAAATCATTATTCCTTTTATACATGGCTGTTCCTGATCGTTTTTGTAGATGTGGCTCATGTATATTCCACACTGTTCAAAACTTACTTTGTAAAAGGAGAGGTACAGAGAAATAAGCTGTTGTATCTGGGAATTCCTGTTCTGAGCTGGATATTGGGAATGATCCTGTTCCAGTTTGGAAGTCTGACGTTCTGGTCGGTTTTGGCTTTGATTGCTGTTTTTCATTTTATACGCCAGCAATATGGATTTATGAGGATCTACGCCCGCTTTGAACCCAATAACTGGAGCAAAAAAATAGATGAGGTTGCTGTTTACACTGCTACTATTTATCCCATGCTGTATTGGTTTAAAACGCCCCGTGCCTTTACCTGGTTCGTCAACAATGAGTTTGACTGGCTTCAAAATCTTCCGGATTATCTTCCTCTGATTACCGCACTATATTTTACAATCCTGAGCATCTGGATTATTAAAACTGTTGTCGAAGCTTTTAAAACAAAAAATATTAATATTCCGAAAACAGCATTGATCACCGGAACTTTCCTTTCATGGTATTTTGGAATTATCTACTTTAACAACGATCTTCTTTTTACTTTTCTGAATGTAGTTTCTCATGGAATTCCTTACATCGCATTGATTTATATAAGAGAAATACAACAAAAAGAAAATCATCAGATGAATTGGATGCAGATTTTTAAATCTTTTTCAGGAATTCTTTTGTTCATAGGCGTTCTTTTAAGCTTTGCTTTCTTGGAAGAATTTTTATGGGAAACTCTGGTATGGAACGAACACTTTTCCCTGAATATAATTGTTTCAGAAAAATGGTTTCAATTTCTGGTTCCGCTGTTGGTTGTTCCGCAGCTCACTCATTATCTGCTGGATGGCTTTATTTGGAGAAAACCCAAAAAAGTTACCTAAATTTGTCTCAATCTTTAAAATCTAAAAATGAGACAATATTTTCTGGCATTGGCAATTTTTCTCGGAATGATTGTGGGTGCCCAGCAGAAGACTTTCTGCAATCCTATCAACATAGATTATGGCTATACGCCTTTCGAAGTCTTTTCAAAACAAGGGAAACACCGTGCTACGGCAGATCCGGTAATTGTTAATTTTAAGAATAAACTGTTTCTTTTTTCTACCAATCAGGAAGGATACTGGTACAGTGATGATATGCTGGACTGGAAATTTGTGAAAAGAAAATTTTTAAGAGATAATAAATATATTCATGATCTGAATGCTCCGGCGGTATGGGCCATGAGAGATACGCTGTATGTCTATGGTTCTACATGGGAGCAGGATTTTCCGATCTGGAAAAGTACAAACCCAACCAAAGACGACTGGAAAATTGCAGTGGATACTTTAAAAGTAGGAGCGTGGGATCCGGCATTTCACTACGATGAAGATAAAAATAAACTGTATCTGTACTGGGGATCAAGTAATGAATGGCCATTGCTGGGCACAGAAGTGAAAGTGAAAAATCTTCAGTCTGAAGGTTTCGTTAAACCTATTATCAAATTAAAACCGGAAGACCATGGATGGGAACGTTTCGGGGAATACAATGACAACGTTTTTCTTCAGCCTTTTGTAGAAGGAGCGTGGATGACAAAGCATAACGGGAAATATTATATGCAGTATGGTGCTCCGGCAACAGAGTTCAGCGGATATTCTGACGGGGTATATGTAAGCAAAAGCCCTTTGGAAGGCTTCGAATATCAGCAGCATAATCCGTTCTCTTATAAACCGGGCGGTTTTGCCAGAGGAGCAGGCCACGGAGCGACATTTGAAGACAATTATAAAAACTGGTGGCATGTTTCCACAATTTTTATTTCTACCAAAAATAATTTTGAAAGAAGGTTGGGAATCTGGCCGGCTGGGTTTGATAAAGATGACGTGATGTATTGTAATACAGCTTATGGAGATTATCCTACTTATCTTCCACAGTATGCACAGGGAAAAGATTTTACAAAAGGTCTTTTTGCAGGATGGATGCTGCTGAATTATAATAAACCTGTTCAGGTTTCATCTACTTTGGGAGGTTATCAACCCAACTATGCAGTAGATGAAGATATCAAAACGTATTGGAGTGCTAAAACCGGAAATTCCGGAGAATGGTTTCAAACGGATTTAGGGGAAGTTTCCACCATCAATGCCATTCAGATCAATTATGCGGATCAGGATGCTGAGTTCATGGGGAAAACCTTGGGGAAAATGCATCAGTACAAGATCTACGGTTCCAATGATGGCAAGAAATGGAATGTAATTGTGGATAAAAGCAAAAATACAAAGGACGTTCCTCATGATTATGTAGAGCTTGAACAGCCTGCAAAAGCCCGTTTCCTGAAAATGGAAAACCTGAAAATGCCAACAGGAAAATTCGCATTAAGCGGTTTCAGAGTGTTTGGAAAAGGAGCCGGGAAAAAACCTGCTAAAGTGGAAGGTTTTGTGCCTTTAAGAGCGGACCCGAAAAAATACGGCGAAAGGAGAAGCATCTGGATGAAATGGCAGCAGAACCCTGAAGCGGATGGCTATGTAATCTATTTCGGAAAGACTCCCGATAAATTGTATGGAAGCATTATGGTCTACGGAAAGAATGAATATTTCTTTACAGGAGCAGACAGAACAGATGCCTACTATTTCCAGATTGAAGCCTTCAATGCCAACGGTGTTTCTGAAAGGACTGCCGTTGCAAAGTCAGAATAAAATTCAATTTTAAAATAAAAAAATAACACGTTTTGAAAAATCAGAACGTGTTATTTTTTATCTGCTTTTTTGAGAAATGTTTCTATTTTATCAATAAGAAATTGAGCATTTGGGTGTTTATCCCAGTCCAGATGCCCGCCATTAAATTGATAAGACTCATGGAGAATATGGTTTTTATTTAAAGTTGAATCTAAGATTTTTTCTTGAGTAGAAGGAATCACACGATCCGAATTTCCATAATAAGATAGAGTAGGAGGGGAGCTTTCTCTGATCCATTTTACAGGACTTGCAAAATCTATTAGGGATGTTCCCGTTTTCTGTACACGGGGATCTACAAGTCTTTTTTCTACAAAAGAATATTCCTGATAATTTTTGAAACCTGGATCGGAAAGATCAGCAGGGCCAACAATATTAACAACTGCTTTTATCCTTTTATCTGTGTCAAACTTATAAGCATATAGCATGGATAAATGCCCTCCGGCGCTGTTTCCTAATAATATGAACTTAGGATTGTACCTGAGTTTTTTTTCTAAGAAAGCAGAAACCTCTTTAATATCATTCATTTGATTAGGCAGTCCATAATTTGTTTCTGAAACCAGTCTGTAGTTCATATTAACAAAAATATGATCAGGAAACTTCTGCATTAGAGAAAGGGTGAAGAAGGTGAGCTGTGATTTATTTCCACTGCGCCAGCCTCCACCATGAATCATGATAAAGACATCTTTTTCTTTGGTTGTTTTGATTTGTGGAATATAAAGATCCATAACCTGTTCAGTATTATTTCCATAATGAATATTTTCCTCTTTATCAAAGCTGATATCTTTTCCCAATTCTATCTTTTTTTCTTTACAGCCTGTCCATAGAAAAAGGAGGCTGAGGGAGATCAAAATAATTTTTATATTTTTTTTCATAATGATTAAATATAAAAAATCCGCTGAAAAGAATCAGCGGATACTGTAAGAATAATTAAATATGAAGAAAGATAAATTCTCTATCTTGTTCTGCTTTTGATGGCATCTGACGCCCCTTCAATGTCTCTTACCTTTTTCACTTTCTGGTTTCCGAAATTGTAGGTAAGGCTTACCGTTAAACTTCTGTTGTAGCGGTTTTGATGGATGTAATTGTAATTTCCGTTCTCCTGGAAATCTTCAATTTTAACAATGTTGGTGTTCAGTACATCATTTACGTTCACTGCAAAAGTCCAGTCGTTCCACATTTTCTTAAGACTAAGGTCTAAACTCATTAAGTTTTTCAAAGAACCAAGCTCAATCTGCTGCTTGTCTACAAAGAAGTAATTAACTCCGAAGAACCATGTTTTCTTTTTATCAAGACGAACGGTGTTGTTGGTTTGAATCAGAAGACTGGTAGAATTGGTTTTATTGGTGTACGTAATAAATTTTCCATGAGTACCTTTTTCATCTTTAAATCGGTCTCCTGTAGTAGGATCAGTATCAAGGCTTCCATTGTTAATATTATGCTGTACACCGATATTGAAATTGGTTGTCCAGTATTGCTTGAAAAATGACTTTTGAATACCTACCATTGCGGACATTTCCTGTTTATTCCCAAAATTGGTTCTGATATATCTTAAAGCCGGGTTTTCGCCTTCCTTTCCAGCCGGTGATACCGGATATCCCTGAAGGGGTACCTGCGTAATCACATCCTGAATGTAAGAGTGGTTTAAAATCAGGAAATATGAATTTTTGAACATATAAGTAAGCTCCTGATTATAGGTAGAAGATGCCTTTACAAACGGGTCATTCTGAGTATAATTATCATCTGTAAGAATGTTCCTTACCGGATTAAGTTCCCAGAAACTAGGTCTTCTCATTCTGCTAGAGAAGGAATAGGAGATATTGTTTTTATCATTAATTGTATAATTCAGGCTTAGATAGGGAAGAAGGTTTTTATAATTTCTTTCAATTCTTCTAAGAGCTTCTGTGGGAGCGTTATCAGAAGTTCCAAGACTGTTGGTGATCTCATATCGGGCACCTATTTTTCCGGAAAGTTTGTCGGAAATCTTTTTCTCAAGGGTAAGATACATTCCGTAGATGTTTTCATCATAGATAAAATGGTTGGGTCTTGAATCCGGTGCTTTTACAGGATTAAAAGAATAAGTTATGTTTTTAGAATCATTATCTGTCTTAGTCTTATTATAATTTCCGCCTATAGATACAGTCAGATCATTTTTAAACTTTTGATTATAATCCACCATTCCGGAGAAATTATTAATAATCTGAGGAAGATCCTGGAATACCTGTGTTTTTATTTTTCCTACTTCTCTGTTGATATCCGAAGCAAAAGTCTGGTTATCTGTGGACTGGAATCTTCTGTAGTTGAGGTAGGCTGCATTTACATTCAGTTTACTTCCCAGTGAATCTGTTTTTAATTCATAATTTAAATTCACAGAATTGTTATAAGATCTTGAATCTTCCCGGTTTTTAGACCACGTATATTCCGTATTTGTTTTTTTTATGGTATTAAATAAATCTACCGTTGAATTATAACTTTTATTGGCCCATGTATTCCATGATAATGCGAGATTGCTTTTATCATTCACTTGATAATCAATATTCAGATAACCACCGATGTTTTTATTCGGATCGTCAACATCTCCTACGGATTCATTAGAAGTTTTGGCAGTACCATTTCTTAACGTATACGTTTGTGCCTCTATATTTTCACCACCACTAAGGCTGGCGCTTATTCCCAGTTTGTTTTTTCTGTAGTTGGCTGAGAAACTCGCCTGGCTTCCGTTATATTTATTGGTAGTATTAGACATTCTCATGTTTCCGTTGAGACCATCACTCATTTTTTTCTTTAAAACGATATTGATGATTCCATCAGATGATTCCACCTGATATTCGCTTCCTGGAACGGTAATGACTTCAATTTTCTGGATATTTTCAGCAGGAGTATTTTTCAGGAACTGAGCCAGAGATTCGGAATCCATATTGCTTTTTCTTCCGTTGATATAGATCAGCGCATTATTTTTTCCAGCAATTTTCAATGTTTTATCATCTGTGGAAGATAATAACGGCGTCTGCTTTAGCAGATCAAAAGTAGTATTTCCTTTCGCTATGGGAGAAGCTGCCACATCATATACAAAACGATCGCTTTGTTTTTTGAAAACCTGTTTTGTAATGGTAACTCCTTCTATATTTTTTGTTTTTGCCGTGTCGGATTTTTTCTCCTGAGCGAGTGCGCAAGTACCGAATATGATGGCCATTGACAAAATTATACGTTTCATGTTTGTTTTATTTAAGAGTGGATAGTGATATAAGTTTTTATAGATTAGGTTCTTGATTTTACAGCATCATTAGCTGATTTCATTTCCCTTGCTTTTTTAAGTTTCTGATTTCCGAAATTGTAAGTAACCCCGATGCTGATTAACCTTGGATAATTGAAGTTGGTGATATTGTTAAATTTTCCATTAGGCTGTACTCCTTTAATGCTGTAAAAACTTTGATTAAACAGGTCGCTTACTTCCGCTACAATCGTCCAGTCTCCTGCAATTTTTTTCAGGCTGAGATCAAAGCTTTGTCTTGCCCCAATCATCCCTCCTTCCATGGCAGTCTGGCTGGCAAAGAAGTAATTCACTCCCAGAAACCAGTCTTTTTTAGAAGACAGTCTGATGACATTATTGAGGGTTGCAGACATATTATAGTTTTTAACATCAATGATATAAGGATCTACAACTTCAGTTTCTCCCGGAACCGGCATGGAAGTAGGATCTTCAAATACTCCGCCTTTGTAGGTAACATAGCCTAAATTGACAGAATAGTTGGTTGTCCATATATCTTTGAACCAGGATTTGTTCATTCCAAGAGTAAGAGCAATCTCCCTGTTCTTACCGTAATTAGTTCTGATATATCTTAAGAATCTTGTAGTTTCCATAATTGGATTTCCTTTGATATCCTTGATGATTTTCCCCTTAGCATCCTTTTTTGGAGCTGTTACCGTTCCCTGTAATGGAATCAGGTCTGAAGCTGCTGCATCTTCCACCATATTAAAACTAAGATTGGCATAGAATGCATTCTTGTACATATAATTTAACTCCTGATTATAATATTTGGAAGCCAGTATAAATGGATTGTTCTGCGTATAATTGGTAGGAGTGAAGTACGTTCTCGAAGGATTCAGCTCCCAGAATCTGGGTCTTCTGATTCTGCTGGAAAAAGTATAGCTCAAATTATGGTCTGAACTGATGGCGTAATTTAAATTCAGATAAGGCAGAAGGTTGTTGTAATTTCTTTCAAATCCTGTTTTATCCACAATATCACCTGTACTTCTGGTCATTTCGTAACGGGCTCCTATTTTTCCGGATATCTTCTCAGTCAGTTTTCTTTCATAGTTCAGATAAATTCCCAATATATTTTCTTTATAAATGAAGTGATTGGTTTGGTTGGGATCAATGATAAATTCTCCTTTTGTCAATTTATCCTGTTTGGTATCGTTATCTGTATTGGTGTGGTTGTAACTGATTCCCATTAACCACGTTGCGCCTTTAGCCGTCTTTTTCAGATAATCGATATTGGCAGCATAGTTGTTGATGATCTGTGGAACAGCCTGATGCAATGCAGAATATTTGTTAATCGTATCATTTGTTAGAGGAAAACTTTCATTGAAACTTACTTTATCCCTGTTGAACCACAGGTAAGAAACGTTTGACGTAAGCTTACTTCCAAGTGAATCCGTTTTCATCTCATAATTCAAATTAAAAGAATGATTTCTGGTTTGTGCATCCTCGTTATTGACTGTTCTGTTATTTAATACTTCGTTTTGCCAGTTGGTAATATCCAGTACAGAATTGAAACTTTTATTGTATCTCATGTTGTAGGAGAATCCAAGACTGTGTTTTTTATTGATCTCGTAATCAACATTGAAACCTCCTCCAAAATTTTTATTAGGATCATCATTAAATCCAAATGATTCATTTTTGAAAGTAGAATCTCCATTGGAAAGTGTATATCTTTGTCTGTCCGTCCAGCTTCCCATTCTGAAATTGGAATTACCAGACCATTTACCTTGTCTGAAATTAAAAGAAGCTCCTGCATTAGGGTTATTGTAATACGCCTGCTCATTCTGCATTTTCAACGTTCCGTTGTAACCGTTATTCTTGCTTTTTTTCATTACAATATTGATGACACCTTCTTTGGATTCAACCTGGAATTCACTTCCCGGAACTGTAATCACTTCAATTTTCTGGATGTCCTCAGATGGAGTAGACTTCAGCATTTCAATCAACGCTTCAGAATCCATGTTGGTTTTCTTATTGTTGATGTAGATGATTGCATCATTTTTTCCCAAAATCTTCAGCGTTTTTCCGTCAATACTGGAAATCATCGGTGTTTGTTTCAAAAGATTAAAAGTGTTTGTTCCTTTAGCAATTGATGAAGAAGCTACATCATACACCAAACGGTCACCTTGTTTTTTGAAAACCTGCTTCTTGAGAGTCACTGCATCTATAGCATTTACTTTCAAACTGTCTTTTTTCTGCTGGGCAGTGATAAGTCCACCGAAAAATAGTGCTGCAATAAGAATTTGAGTCTTCATGATTATTCTTTTTTAATTAATAGCTTGTATGGTTTGTTATTTAACATTACAAAGATATGTAATAAATTTAGTATTATGCAATACAAAGTACTTAAAAATATTTTTGAATTATTGTAATCATTTGATTATCAGTTAATAAAAATTCACGTTGAAATATTGATTGCTTGACCTTTCTGTGTAATAAGACAAATGAAAGATGTTAAATGTTACATTTGTTAAAAAAATAATGAAGATTTTTTTTAAAAATATAAACTGTAATAGAACGTATTCCCTTAGTTCAGGAATTATGCTTCACACAAAAACACATGCGAAACGGGATTGTAATAACCGTAAAAATAAAAAAGAGGCTGTCTCAAAAGTCAAACAATCTGGCTTTTGTCATTCTGACGAAGGAATAATCTCCTTGATAACCAAATATATGAGATTCTTCACTACATTTCAGTTCGTTCAGAATGACACTTTTGAGACAGCCACTTGCTTTATATTATTTATTCTCTGTCGAATCTGGCGAGCTTTTTGTCTACCCAAACCGTTGCAAAGGGGAAGAATGCAGACAATAAGGCAAAGACAAAATCTTCATCATCCCAATTATAAATTTTTCTGGCAGGAAGGCAGAGTAAAAGGTAAAGCGTAAAAAATAATCCGTGCAAACTGCCAATAACACTGATGAAGATAATAGAATATAAATTTTCATCATATCGGATCCAGATCATCGCAATACCATACAATAAAAGACAGGAAACGGCTTCAGCAAGACAAATCTGTTTAAACCATTTGATGATTTTTTCCTGAGAATATTTTGAGAAAAATTTTTCGATGAAATCCATTTCTTAAAGTATGATGTGAGAGTTAAAAGTAAGAGTCTTTCTCTGGCTTTTTAAGTTTTGCCTCTCATTTCTGAACTGCAAAATTACTTATAAAAACTACTACCATCCAAATATTCAAAAACTTCTGGCGGCAGCATAGGTCTTACATTTTTACCATTCTTAACCATGTTCCGGATTTCAGTGGCCGAAAGCTCTATTACCGGAGCCTTGATCAGGGATATATTTTCGTGCTGTAAATAATCCGAATCTTTTTTCTCACCTTCAAATACTCTAGGATAAACAATAATATGATGATTTTTGATCAGGATATCAGAATTTTTCCATTTATGAAGACTCTTCAGATTATCTTCTCCCATAATCAGGCTGAAAGAATAATCAGGATATTTCTCGTGAAGATAAGTGAGTGTATCAATGGTATAGCTTGGTTTCGGAAGAGAAAACTCTACATTGGAAGCCCTCATATTGGGATAATTCTTTACTGCCAGCTGTACCATATCAAGTCTGTTATGGTCATTCAGTAAAGATTTTTTGTCCTTAAACGGATTTTGCGGGCTCACCACAAACCAAAGCTCATCCATATCAGAGTTTTCCAGGATATAATTAGCCAGAATAAGATGTCCGATATGAATTGGATTAAATGATCCGAAAAATAAACCGATTTTTTTCATTTTTTGTTAGCTAACAGGTAGCGGAGAGCAGGTAGCAGTAGTTTAGAATATCAATCTTTTGAACAGAACTTTATATTGTTCAGGCTTTTATTATCTGCAACCTAAATCCCGTAACCTTACTTACTCTCTAAATTTTACGTCCTTGATATTAAGATAGTGAGTGACATTGCCTTTCCAGTGGTTTTCTTCCAGGGTAAAAGCCAGGTCGAAATTTTTATTCTTAAAATCATCAACAAACTGCCCCAATTTAAACCCTACACATTCAATATTTCGTCCCGTAGATTCCTGTTTGATATAAAATTTCAGATGATTATTATCTTTTCCCATCGTTTTTACATATCCCGACAATTTCTGATTCGTTAATGTGAAAATAGGCTTCATATTATGAGGTCCAAATGGAGCCAGTTTTCTGTGGAAATTGATAAACTCTCTGTTGATTTCATCCACTTTAATCTCTGTATCAATCGTAATAGATGGCTCTTTCTGGTGATCCTTGATTTTTTCAGAAACTATTTTTTCAAATTTCTCTTTGAAAGCCTCAAACTTATCCTTTTCCATTGAAAGTCCCGCTGCAGCGTGATGACCTCCGAATTTAAGGAAATATTCAGAACACAGATCAAGAGCTTCATGTACATCAAAATCAGAAACGGATCTTGCAGAAGCTACCATCTCACCATTATTACCATCGGTAAATACCAGTGTAGGTTTATAGTACGTTTCAATAAGTCTTGAGGCAACAATCCCGATTACTCCTTTATTCCATTCGGGATGATAAACAATAGTAGTATGCTTGGTTTCCTGTTGGGATTCTATAATCTGATTCAGGGCGGAAAGGGTGGAATTCATATCCAGCTCACGCCTTTCATCGTTGAGGTTCATAATATCATTCACAATCTGATTCGCATGCTTCAGGTTGTCAGACACCATAAGCTCCACCGCTGCTTTACCATGGGAAATTCTTCCGGCAGCATTAATTTTTGGAGCGATTTCAAAAACGATATTGGAAATTTCAAAATGAGAAAGCTTATCCTCAGGAATCAATAATCTTAAACCAAGATTTCTGGTTTTTCTGAGGGTTTTTAATCCCATTTTAGCCAGAACCCTGTTTTCTCCTGTCATGGAAACAATATCGGCAGCAATGGAGATTGCCAGAAGATCTGTCAGTTCAAATAATTCTGCTTCCGGTAATTTATAAATGGTATTAAGTCCCTGGCAGAGCTTAAAACCAACACCACATCCTGAAAGTTCTTTGAAAGGATACCGGCAGTCACTTCTTTTAGGATCAAGCACAGCCGCAGCGTTAGGAATTTCATCACCGGGAAGGTGGTGATCACAGATAATAAAATCTATCCCAAGATTGCTGGCATAGTTGATCATATCAAGTGCCTTGATTCCACAGTCCAGAGCGATAATTAATGAAAAGCCATTTTCTTTGGCAAAATCAATTCCTTCAGTAGAAATTCCATACCCTTCAGAATTCCTGTCCGGGATATAATAGTCCAGATATTTTTTCTCAACAATCTTGCTGAGGTAAAGATACATCAGGGCAACCGCTGTGGTTCCGTCCACGTCATAGTCACCATATACCAATATTTTTTCACCATTTTCAATGGCGGTGGCTATACGCTCTACAGCTTTTTGCATATCTGCCATTAAAAACGGGTTGTGGATATCGTTGAGGTTTGGTTTGAAGAATTCTCTGGCCTTTTGATAATTGTCAATTCCCCTTAGAACGAGGATTTTAGATTCAAAAGTACCAAAACCAAGTGACGAACTTAGTCTGTCCACAACTTCCTCATCGGGTTCAGGCTTGTAAATCCATTTTTGACTCATTTCACAAAAATAAGGAAAAAAAATAGCATTCTATGAAGAACTGAAACGAAGTTTTGACATTATCACTGTTAAAATAGGGCTGCCTTCGTGTTTCAAATTTTAAATGACTATGAAATGAATTACTCTATGCCTTCTTTACTGGAGGCTGCATATTCGATCAATACAAAGAAAATTAACCTTGGAAAAGCAGCAGTAATGGTTTCAAATGATGTAGAAAATTTACATTTACCAACGAAGATGGCAATTAAATTATCCAAAGAATCATTAGACTGGATGGGTAAAAATAATTCTGTAGCAGGAACTAAAGATCGATACGATGTAAGACTGAACAAACTGTTGGAAAATACCAGTTTCAGGATGACCCAAATTTGAATTATAAAGTTAAGAAATAAAGATATCAATACGTTATCTGCATTAATGAATATGGTCATTAATAATGAATTGCTTGCTGTAATCAGTCATGAAATCTGGCACATAAAGATCCGGTAACAGTTACTCTGCCTACTGCAAAATTGACGAAATAATTATTTTATTTATTTGTTTACACGAAAATACCTCAAAACATTGTTTTGAGGTATTTTTATATAAATTTTAATGTTGCTCAGATTAAGAATACATTTTCTCTCTTAATTCTTTTACCTTTTTATCAGCAAGGTATTCGTCATAAGTCATTTCTCTATCGATGATTCCGGTAGGAGTCAGTTCAATAATTCTGTTACAGACTGTTGAAAGCATTTCGTGGTCATGGGATGCCAGTAAAAGATTTCCTTTGAAGTTAGATAAAGAGTTGTTCAAAGTAGTGATACTCTCAAGGTCTAAGTGGTTGGTAGGTTCATCTAATAAAAGAACATTTGCTTTTTGAAGCATCATTCTACTGAACATACATCTCATTTTTTCACCTCCTGAAAGTACTTTACAGGATTTCAGCGCTTCATCCCCTGAGAATAGCATTCTTCCCAAGAATCCTCTTACGAATTCTTCGTGACGTTCTTCGTCGTTCTTTGTAAACTGTCTCAACCAGTCAACCAAACTCATGTCTTCCTGGAAGAAATTGGTGTTATCCAATGGCATGTGAGACTGGTTGGTCGTTACTCCCCATGCAACCGTACCTTTGTCCGCTTCAACATTTCCGGCAAGAATTTCGAAGAATTCTGTAATGGCTAAAGAGTTTTTGGAAAGTACAGCTACTTTATCTCCTTTTTTAAGATTTAAATCAATATTAGAGAATAATAATTCTCCGTCTTTTGTTTTTTCAAGACCTTTTACATCTAAAATCTGATCTCCAGCTTCTCTCTCCATCTCGAAAATAATAGCAGGATATCTTCTGGAAGAAGGCTTAATATCGTCAATATTTAATTTGTCGATCATTTTCTTTCTTGCAGTTGCCTGTTTTGCCTTAGCAACGTTAGAGCTGAATCTTGCAATGAAGTCCTGAAGTTCTTTTTTCTTCTCTTCTGCTTTCTTATTGGCCTGAGCTCTTTGTCTTGTTGCCAATTGAGAAGCCTGATACCAGAAAGAGTAGTTCCCTGTATATAGGTTAAGCTTAGAATAATCCAGGTCACCGATGTGTGTACAAACCGTGTCAAGGAAGTGACGGTCGTGAGATACAACGATTACAGTGTTTTCATAATCAGCAAGGAAGTCTTCAAGCCATGAGATGGTGTCAATATCAAGGTCGTTGGTAGGCTCATCCAGAATCAATACATCAGGATTTCCGAAAAGTGCCTGAGCCAAAAGAACTTTTACTTTGTCTTTGTTCTCAAGTTCACTCATTAACTGCCAGTGCATATCATCTGTGATTCCTACGTTAGAAAGCATGGTCTGAGCATCAGATTCTGCAGTCCATCCACCCATTTCGTCATAAATTACACCTAGTTCCCCGGCTTTAATACCGTCTTCGTCAGAGAAATCTTCTTTTGCGTATAACGCATCCATTTCCTCTTTTATCTCAAATAATTTCTTATTACCTCTTAAAACAGCTTCAAGAACAGTAAACTGATCGTAAGCAAAGTGATCCTGTTCCAAAACTGACATTCTTTTCCCCGGTTCCAGAGATACATTTCCTGTTGTAGGATCCTGCTTTCCTGTTAGTATTTTCAGGAATGTAGACTTTCCCGCACCGTTTGCTCCGATGATTCCGTAGCAGTTTCCTTTGGTAAACATAATATTTACCTCGTCAAAAAGAACTCTTTTCCCGAATTGTAAAGATAAGTTAGATACTGTTAACATATAGTTTTGTAAATTTGGCGCAAAAATACGAAAAGAATTTGGGTATTTTGTAATAATATAGTAGTCAAGTTTTTAAATGTATGGTATTTTTTATATATTCCATTAACGAAATTTTAAAATGATGAAGATTGAGAAAACAGTTAGCATATTAAATAAAAGAGCCCGTTTTGAATATGAAATTCTTGAAGAGTATGAAGCCGGAATGGTTTTGACGGGTACAGAAATAAAATCTTTGCGTTCTTCCAAAGCATCTATCACAGAATCCTTCTGTCAGTTTATTGATGGGGAATTGTACATCATCAACATGATGATTGATGAATACAAATTGGGAACTTTTTACAATCATAAAACAAAAAGGGAACGGAAATTGCTCTTGCACAAAAAAGAATTACAAAAACTTGAAAAAAAGTTAAAGGATGCCGGGAATACCATAGTACCTTTAAAATTATACATCACTGACCGAGGTAAAGCAAAGGTGCTGATAGCGCTTGGTAGAGGGAAAAAACTTTTCGATAAAAGAGAGGCGATAAAAGATAGAGAAAATAAACGTAACCTCGACAGAATATTAAAGAAAAGTTAAAAATCATTTGAAAAACTTTGTGTATAAAGAAAAATTATATTTATTTTGCATTATCAATTATTTAATCATTTAATTCTATGAAAAATCTAAAATTAGGAATTTCAGCATTGGCGCTTACTGTTGCCTCTACTGTTTTCGCACAGACTACCAACAATCCGTGGTTAATCGGAGTTGGTGCTCATGCTGAAAACCACGTAGCAGCAAGAAGTAACTTCAGTAATACGTTCTCTGCTAACAATTTGACAAAAAGTATGTTCAATGTGAACAACTTTTCTATTACACCTCCACTATCTAAGCTAACTGTTGCTAGAAATATTGGTAAAGGTTTAGTAATTGACTGGCAAACTTCTGTTGGAAATGTTGAAAACAAAAGATTCAACATGGGGAAAGAATTTTTCCTAATGACAGGTCTTGGTTTCCAGGCTCACGCTGCAGGTCTTTTATGGAACGAAGAATCTTGGTTTGATCCATATTTAAGAGTTGGTGCTAACTACTTAAGACATGACTATACAGCTCTTACTTTCCCTAGAACATCTGTTGACGCTAACGGTAATCCAATCGAAGCAGTTGTTAATGGTAAGGATGGTAATGAAAACGGTAAAGCTAACCACTTTACTGTGGCTACAGGTGCTGGTGCTAACTTCTGGGTAACTAAAAACTTCGGTCTTGGTATTCAGGGTGATTATGTATCAACTCCAGGTGACCACTCTACAGTGGCTAACTTCTGGCAGGCTTCTGCTTCTATCTTATTCAGATTCGGAAACAGAGACAGAGATAAGGATGGTATCCTAGATAAAGATGACCTTTGTCCAGATACTCCAGGTTTACCAGAATTCCAAGGATGTCCTGATACTGACGGTGACGGAGTTCCAGATAAAGACGATCAATGTCCAGAAGTGGCTGGTCCGGTTGAAAACAACGGATGCCCTTGGCCAGATACTGACGGTGACGGTGTAATCGATAAAGATGATGCTTGTCCTACTGTAGCAGGTCCAAAAGAAAACAACGGTTGTCCTTGGCCAGATACAGATAATGACGGTATCTTAGATAAAGATGATGCTTGTCCTACTGTTCCAGGTCTTCCAGAATACAACGGATGTCCTAAACCAAAAGATCCTACAGCTATCGTTGCTACTGAAGCATTGAAAGATATCTTATTTGATTTCAACAAAGCTACAATCAGACCTCAGTCTAACGAAAAATTAGACAGTGCTGCTAAGATCATCAAAGATGCTCCGGCTGAAAACTTTGTTGTAGTAGGTATGACAGATGCTAAAGGTGCTGCTGCTTACAACTTGAAACTTTCAAGAGAAAGAGCTGCTGCTGTAGTAAGTGCTTTAGAAGCTAGAGGAGTAAACCCTGCAACATTGAAATCTATCGGTATTGGTTCTCAGGAAGCTACTGTTCCTGCAACTGCATCTGATGCTGAAAGACAAAAAGACAGAAAAGTTATCGTAAGAGCTATCTCAGGTGCTGAGTGGGATACTTACAAGAAAAATGACTTAACTGTAGCTAAACCAGCTAAAAAAGCTGTTAAGAAAGGTGCTAAGAAAGCTCCGGCTAAGAAAGCTCCAGCTAAAAAGAAAAAATAATTAATTTTTCTAAATAATGAATACCTCCAATTTTATTGGAGGTATTTTTTTTTTGTTGACTTTTGAGTAATTTTGTTGGAAATTTAAAAATTAAAATGGGAAGAGCATTTGAATATAGAAAAGCTTCTAAAATGGCCAGATGGGATAAAATGGCCAAGACATTCTCTAAAATAGGAAAAGATATTGCACTGGCTGTAAAAGCAGGTGGAACAGATCCGGAATCCAATCCCGCGTTGAGAAGATGTATCCAGAACGCAAAAGGGGCTAATATGCCTAAGGATAATGTTGAAAGAGCCATTAAGAAAGCGAGTGGTGCAGATGCAGAAAACTATGAAGAAATCACTTATGAAGGTTATGGACAAGGTGGTGTTGCATTTTTTGTAGAATGTACTACAAACAATACAACAAGAACTGTAGCCAACGTAAGGGCTATCTTCAACAAGTTTGACGGTAACCTTGGTAAAAATGGTGAATTAGCATTTATTTTCGACAGAAAAGGAATTTTTACAATAGATTTGGCTCAGATCAAAATGGATTGGGATGATTTCGAAATGGAAATGATTGACGGAGGAGCAGAAGATGTAGAAAAAGATGAAGAAGAAGTAATGATTACCACAGCTTTTGAAGATTTTGGTTCTTTATCTCACAAATTGGATGCGTTGGGAATTGAAGCAAAAAGTGCAGAACTTCAAAGAATTCCAAATAATACAAAAGAAGTAAACGCAGAACAGTTCAAAGCGAATATGAAAATGCTTGAGCGTTTCGAAGAGGATGATGATGTGCAGAACGTTTATCACAATATGGAAATTACTGAAGAGCTGATGAACTCTTTATAAAAAATAATATAGCATTCATATACAGTTAATTTTCAATTAGTTTCTTTGTACAAAACTATGAAAAGAAACGTTGAATTAGTTGTTATATCGGATGTTCATTTGGGAACTTATGGATGTAAGGCTAAAGAACTGTTGAGATACCTCAATTCTATCCAGCCTAAAACTTTAGTTTTAAACGGTGATATTATTGATATCTGGCAATTTAAAAAGTCTTACTTCCCTAAACCTCATTTGAAAGTAATCAGAAAGATTCTTTCATTAGCTACCAAGAACACAGATGTCTATTATATTACAGGCAATCATGACGAAATGTTCCGTAAGTTCACAGATTTTGAACTGGGAAAACTTAAAGTCTGTAATAAAATCTGTCTGAATATCGATCAGAAAAAAACCTGGATTTTTCACGGGGATGTTTTCGATGCATCCGTCCAGCACTCAAAATGGATCGCCAAACTCGGCGGAAAAGGTTATGACCTTCTGATTATTATCAATAATGTTGTAAATTGGTTCTTAGAAAAAATGGGTAAAGAGAAATACTCATTTTCAAAGAAGATCAAAAACAATGTGAAAAAAGCGGTAAAATATATCGGAGATTTTGAATTGACGGCTTCTGAGCTGGCTATTGACAACCAATATGATTATGTGGTGTGCGGGCATATCCACCAGCCTCAGATTCGTGAGGTAGTTAATAAAAAAGGATCCTGTACTTATTTGAATTCCGGTGACTGGATAGAAAATCTTTCTGCTTTGGAGTATCATGATAAACAATGGAGTATTTTTTATTATGATGAGCATAAACATTTACTGAAAGATGATGAAGCAGAAGAAATCCAGGAGATGGATAATTCAGCTCTTTTAAAGATTGTAACCAACTTTTCCTAAATGAAGATTTTGTATGCATTCCAGGGTACTGGAAACGGGCATGTCGCCCGAGCACAGGAAATCATTCCTCTTCTCAAAAAACATGCATCTGTGGATACCCTGATCAGTGGTCATCAATCGCAATTGAAGGCTGATTTTGATATTAATTTTCAATACAAAGGTATTTCTCTTCTCTATAATAAGACAGGAGGCTTATCTTACCGAAAAACATTTACCGAAAATAAATTCTTTGAAGCAGCTAAAACAATCAGAGAGCTGGAACTGTCACAGTATGATTTAATTATTAATGATTATGAACCTCTGACAGGTTGGGCTTCCAAGCTGAAAAAGCTGCCAATGATAGAACTCAGCCACCAGGCTTCCATGAGTTTTCCTGAAACCCCCAAACCAAAGGAAAAAGATTTTCTGGGGGAAATTATTCTTAAATATTATGTTCCCAGCGAAAGAAAAATAGGATTCCATTTTGAAAATTATCATCCACAGATCAAAAAACCTGTAATCAGAAGAAAGATCAGAAATCTGAATCCTTATAAACAGGGATATTATCTTGTTTATCTTCCCAGTTTTGCAGATGAGAATATTATTAAGGTTTTAAGAAAAATTCCTGTGGAGTGGAAAGTATTTTCAAAATACAGCAAAGTACAGGTAAGGGTGAAAAACGTGGAAGTATTTCCTATTGATGAAACTCAGTATTTGAAATACTTTGAAGGCTGTGAAGGGGTTTTGTGCAACGCAGGTTTTGAAAGTCCGGCAGAAGCATTGTTTATGGATAAAAAACTTTTCGTAATTCCTATCCACAATCAATATGAACAGGAATGCAATGCATGTGCTCTTGACAAAATGGGAATACCCAATTCCAAGGTTTTAAGTCTTCAGGAAATTATGGAGTGGGTAGCTTCCGATCATCATCTAAAAGTAGATTATCCGGATGATATTGAAGATATCCTGCTCAACGAAGTTTTAATTCTTTAAAAATATATCGTCCACATCACTCATTCTCATCATCACAGATCTTGCATAGGAACAGTGCGGATATACTTTCCAATTGTTTTCTCTGGCAAATTTGATGGCTTCTTCCACTAAAAATTTTCCCATTCCTCTCCCTTCGAATTCAGGGTGTACTAATACAAAAGAAATAATGAATTTATGATCTTCAGGGAAAATTGTATAGGTAAGTCTCCCTACTTCTTTTGTTTCATTGTTTAAAGTAAGAACTCCGCCGTTTCCGGATTTATTGTTTTCAAATTTCATGATTCAGGACTTTAATGATAAATATACAAAAATTGCACCGAGCTTTGCGTAAGCAATAAGCAATAAGCAATAAGCAATAAGCAATAAGCAATAGAGAATAGGCTTTGCTGTTAATTTTTCAACATTTTTAAATTAACCGTTCACTTGCGAAGCAAAATTGACGATCAACTCTACTAATTGTCTTTTCCTGTATAATAGTTGTAATCTTTGATAATAACATTGATGAACTGTCTTTCCGTCATTTTAGTGGGATCTATTTCCAGTTTCAGAATGCTTTTGATTTTTTCAGACAGTTTACTGATGATCTGGCGGTCGTCTACTTTTAGAGCTTTGGTATAATTATCTTTGATGATTCTCATGTCGTTATCACTCAAAGCAATCACCTGAGGGAAAGAAGGAATATAATTTTCATGGATATTCTCCAGGATTGTATGAGAAATATTGATGTTGTTCTTTAGAGAAATAACAGCTGTTCCGGAAGCTATGTCACCCAAACGCTGATTATTTTTAGAAACAATCATAGAAATAAGTCCTACTACTCCGGCAAATGAAACATCTACAATTCTGAAGACCCACCGGATCATATAATCAGCGAAGCTTGCCTGGTAACCGTCAATCTTCACTACTTTGATTTTCATGAGCTTTTTACCAGGAGTCTGACCTTCCATCAAGCTTTCCATTACAAGGGGATAAATATAAACAGGAAAGGTAAGGACAAGATATACAGCCTGTATTGACCAGCTGTCAAGACCCTCTAAAAGATATCCCAAATCAAAAATATTGAAGAACAGATACAGGATAATTACCACGTAGGCAATCCTGATCAGAAGATCAATAATAAAGGCAAGCATCCTTTCTCCTACGCCTGCAATATTAAAGTTAATATTTACATTTTGTGAGGTATTTATCGCAATTTGAGACATATTTTTTATTATTTTAGCCTTAATAATTATGAGAGAAGTTTATTTCATTAAACAAAATAAAGAAAAATGGTTGGGAATCGAACAGGTTATTCAAGGGAAAATAAAAAAAAATCCTGATGACCTGTCTTCACTGTATATAAACCTGATCAACGATCTTTCTTTTGCCCAGACGTATTATCCTAAAAGTAACACTACTGTTTATTTAAATCATTTATCTGCCCGGATTTTTCAGAAAATCTATAAAACGAAAAGGGTAGAGGAGAACAGGCTGGTT
This sequence comes from Chryseobacterium candidae, assembly GCF_004916905.1. GTDB lineage: Bacteria > Bacteroidota > Bacteroidia > Flavobacteriales > Weeksellaceae > Chryseobacterium > Chryseobacterium candidae. Next base: position 23,880 of record NZ_SDLV01000003.1, on the reverse strand, counting down.
TATTTTTTTAAAACAGAAGTTCCGTTGTTGATGTATCAGTACCGGAGATATCTGATGTATGCCTTTCTCTTTTTTATTTTATTTACCTCAATAGGAGTACTTTCTGCCATCTATGATAAAGATTTTGTCAATATTATTTTGGGTGAAGGGTATGTGAATGAAACTATTGAAAATATTAAAAATAACAATGCTGTAGGAGTGTATCAGAGTGGAAGCACTTGGGGAAGTACAATCGGGATTATCTTTAATAACATTCAGGTAGGGGCAAAATTATATATCTACGGCATTGCAGGAGGAGTGGGAACATTGTTTGCATTGCTCTCGAATAGTGTGATGCTGGGATCTTTTCAATACTTTTTCTATGATTACGGAGCATTAAAAGAGAGTGCAAGAGGAATATGGCTTCATGGAGTCTTTGAAATTTTTGCCATGGTAGTGGAAGCCATGTGCGGATTGATTCTGGGAGCTTCTATTTTGTTTCCGAGAACGTTTTCGAGATTTAATTCTTTTAAAAAAGGATTTAAAGATTCATTTAAAATATTTTTGAGTACGGTTCCTTTCACTATTTGTGCAGGGATTATAGAAGGTTATGTCACCAGACACGCATTGAAGATGCCTCTGCTTTTGAACCTGATCATTATTTTAGGCTCACTGGCAATCATAGGATTCTACTATTTTGTATATCCGTCAGTTGTCTATAAAAAAACTAATAAACACATTCATGATGCAATTTTATAAAAAAAGAGATTTTGGAACTTTCATCAGTGACAGTTTCAATTTTTTCAAATTATACGGGAAGAATTATTTTAAAAATTATATCCTGATCAATGGTTTGCTTTTGATTTTAATGGTAACTGTGGTGATTTTCGGGTATAAAGAGCTCTTTTCACAGATATTCGGATCCAATCTTGGAGGAGAAACCTATTATTTTGAACAGTATTTTGCAGAAAATTCCGGAATGCTGATTACAGTAGGATTACTGACTTTCCTGCTTTTTATGATTCTGATGATTGTCAATTATCTGTATCCAGTTTTTTACTTAAAAAGAATTGCACAGGGAGCAGAAAAAATAAAGACAGATGAAATTCTTGGCGACTTTAAAAACAATGCCGGTAGAATTGTAAAGCTGTGTCTGGGAATGATCTTTATTGTTACTCCGGCAATTTTATTCGTGGTAGGTTTTTCTTATATCCTGATTTTTATTATTATCGGGTTGTTTCTCATCCTGTTGCTTTATCCAACAATATTTAATTTTACTACCTTTCTGATGTATGATTATTTTAATTCGGACAGAGGCTTCTGGGGAAGTCTGAGTTATTCTTTGCGTTCTCAGTTTTCTTACCCGCATGGAAGTGAAAAATCTCCGTTCTGGAAATATTGGGGATCTGCCTTTGTAATGTTTATTATCATTTACATGGCAACATCTATATTCACATTTATCCCGATGATGTTTTTTTACGGATCGCTTCTTACCTCTACACCGGACGGAAATTTTGAACAGAATCCTTTTACCGGAACTGCCGGAATCATTTTTTTTGTATTCTACGGAGTTTCCATGTTGCTTTCATTTTTTCTATCTAATCTGATGTATGTGAATGCGGGATTAATGTATTATGACAGCAGAACAGATCTTCACCAGAAAGTAGAATTGGCAGAAATAGATACGATTGGAATCAATGAATAAAATTCTTTTTTTCATACTGTTTTTTTTCTCTCTTGGGCTTGTTCAGGCTCAGGATGATGCTCCGGTTTCTGATGATCTGGCAGATTCATTATATACAACCGGACATTACAGGAATATGCTTCGTGCAGATTCTGTACTGATGAAATATCCGGTATCGGAGAATGAGGTGTACCCCAAAACATTCAAAGAAAACATTCCGTCGAGATATAAAGGAAATGAATTTGATTACTCCGTTTCAAAACCGAGAGAATCTTTCTTTCAAAAACTGATGCGGAAGATTAATCAGATTATACAGGAAATCTTTGGAGATACAGCACTCAATAAGTCGGCGGAACTTACGACTGTTCTTATTCGTCTCTTTGCCATTATTCTTGTTGGGTTTCTGCTTTATTTCATCATCAGATATATCATGGGCAAAGACGGAAATTTTATTTTTGGTAAAAAGAATAAAAAATTGGAGCTTAATGTGCAGGAGCTTCATGAAAATATCCACGAAATTAATTTTCCTGAAAGTATCGCAAAATTTGAACTTGCAGGAGATTACCGTTCTGCAGTTCGTTACCAATTCCTGTTTATCTTAAAAAAGCTGAGTGACAAGAAACTGATTAATTGGAATCCTGAAAAAACAAATAAGGACTATGCCGCAGAGCTAAAAGCTCCTCATCTGAAAAATGACTTCTCTAATCTGTCTTATATTTTTGATTATGTCTGGTACGGAGAGTTCAATATTGAAGAAGAAAGCTACCAGAAATTTAAAAATCAGTATCAGGCATTTAAACCATAACAATAATAACCATGAATAAAACTTTCAAAACATATGCTGTAATTTTCGTCATTGTGATGATTGTTCTGGCATTGCTTGAAGTTAACAAAAAAGAAACAACAGACTGGCGGAAGAATTTTGATATCAATGAAAAGTCTCCCTTTGGATTGTTTGTTTTTAATAATGAAGCTAAAGATCTTTTTAAAAATAATCTGAAAAAAATTGAGCAGATCCCCTACGAATACTACAGCCAGCATAAAAAGTCCCCTCACAATATTGTAGTTATTGAAAATAATATTGACAGAGAGTCTTGGAATAAAATTCTGACTCAGGTATCTGAAGGCTCAGACGCATTTCTGATGGTGACCCGTATGCCTAAAGAAATTTCAGACAGCATTGGATATTATGATTCTGAAATCTCTTTTGAAGAAGAAAATGTATTGAAACTTACCGATAAAAAATTTCAGAATGATTTCATTAAGCTGGATAAATTCCCATCGGGTAGAGGGTTTTCATTCATTAAACCCAGAGTGGAAGTACTTGGAAAAACGGTAGAAAGAAAGAATACAGATCAGGCGAACTTTATCAAAGTAAAGTTTGGTAAGGGATACATCTATGCGCATGCGGAACCACTTTTTCTAACGAATTATTATCTTCTGAAACCCGGAAATGTGAAATACGCTCAGGACGTGTTTTCATATCTTCAGGATAGGGAAACCCTATGGTTTATCTCAAACAAAAGCTCTGAATCACGGTTTTTTATGAGATTTATATTGTCAAATCCGGCTTTAAAATATGCTTGGTGGATATTTTTAGGAGGCTTGATTCTTTTTATCTTCTTTAATGCAAAAAGAAAACAAAGAATAGTCCCTGTAACGGAACCATTGAGAAATACTTCCCTTGATTTTGTGAAAAGCATTGGAAATCTGTATCTTCAGGAAGGCGATTTTCATGATATGATGGCCAAGAAAGCTCAGTACTTTCTGAACAAAGTGAGAATGGATCTGTTGATAGATACCCAGCATTTAGATGAAGAATTTGCGAAAAAATTACATTTGAAAACCGGGAAAACCATGGAAATGATCAATGAAGCTATGGCACTTATCAAAAAAGCTCAGGACCCTTACGCCAGCGTAATGAAAGAAGATCTTACAAGGATCAATAAGCTCCTTGATGAAATACTTAAATAATATAACAATAGAATAACCTAACCATATAAAAGTTTTCAATGCTAAAATCTAAGCTCGTTAACATAAATTTAATTGTAGATAAGCATTGTTAAACAGACAAATTAAAATTATTATGGAAAACTTTGATAACCCCAATATAGAAAACCAAAGCGCTATCAATCTTAATAAACAGGAAGAGCAGTTTCAGTCGAGAATCGATATGATAGAACTTCGTGCAAGTCTGGAGAAAGTAAAATCTGAGATCGGAAAAGTGATCGTAGGACAGGAGAAGATGATTGAACATCTTTTGGCCGCATTACTTTCCAACGGCCACGTTCTTATTGAAGGAGTTCCGGGAGTCGCGAAAACAATCACTGCGAAATTATTAGCCAAAACCATTGATGTAGGGTTTAGCAGAATCCAGTTTACACCGGATCTTATGCCTTCTGATATTTTGGGAACATCCGTATTCAATGTGAAAAACTCAGAATTTGAATTTAAAAAAGGGCCTATCTTCTCCAATTTCATCCTGATTGATGAGATCAACAGATCGCCGGCAAAAACACAGTCTGCATTATTTGAAGTTATGGAAGAAAGACAGATCACAATGGATGGAACACGTTATACTCTGGAAGAGCCTTTCCTGGTGATCGCTACTCAAAATCCGATCGAACATGAAGGAACGTATAGACTTCCGGAAGCGCAGCTGGACCGTTTTCTATTCAAAATCAATGTAGGATATCCTAATCTTGAACAGGAAATCGCGATCATTAAAAATCAGCACGAAAGTAAAAAAGAGGATAAAACAGAAGGAATCAACCGCGTTATTACAGCTGAACAATTGAAAAACTATCAGCATCTGGTAAAAGAAATCATTGTGGAAGCCCAATTGATGGAATATATTGCGAAAATTATCATCAATACAAGAGAAAACCAATTCTTATATTTAGGGGCTTCCCCAAGAGCTTCATTAGCACTTCTTACGGCATCAAAGGCATTTGCGGCATTACGAGGAAGAGATTTTGTAACTCCTGAAGATATTAAAGAAGCAAGCTACGCTGTTTTAAGGCACAGAGTAATCGTATCTCCGGAAAGAGAGATGGAAGGTCTTACCGCAGATGAAATTATCCGCCAGATTTTAGAAGGAATAGAAATACCGAGATAGGTTAGTAGAGAGAAGAGTTTGGATTATAATTTCTAAACCCTTTCATCTGCAACCTGCAACCCAACCCATGAAAAACTTATACATTAATACACGTTTCTTTTTTGCACTCATCGGAGTGGGGATTCTGTATGTCCTTGCATTTTTCTTTCCGGTACTGATGTGGGCTGCCCATATCGTACTCCTGCTATGTTTTCTGGCCGCAATGGTAGATTTTTTGTTGATTTTTAATCAAAAAAATGCCTTACAGGTTCAAAGAATTCTGCCGGAAAAGCTTTCTAACGGAGATGAGAACTTTGTGAAAATTGATATTAAAAACAATTACAGCTTTACCATAACCACTAAAATTATTGATGAAATTCCGTTCCAGTTTCAGAAAAGAGATTTCTTGATTGAGAAGCAGATTGCGTCCGGAGCGAATACATTTTTTCAATATTCATTAGAACCCAAGGAAAGAGGAGAATATCATTTCGGAGGTTTGAATGTGTATGCATCTTCACCATTGGGATTCGTCTCCAAAAGATTTATTTTCCAGAAAGATGCCATGCTTCCTTCTTATCCATCTTTTATTCATCTCAGAAAATACGAGCTGATGGCCATTCAGAGTGAATTTTTGTTAGGCGGAATCAAGAGAGTGAGAAAACTGGGACATACCATGGAATTTGAGCAGATTAAAGAATATGTACCAGGAGATGATATCAGAACGATCAACTGGAAAGCCACTTCCAAAACGAATCGTCTAATGGTTAACCAGTTTCAGGATGAAAAATCACAACGTATTTTTATGCTGATTGATAAAGGACGAACCATGAAAATGCCTTTCAACGGATTAAGCTTACTGGATTATTCCATCAATGCAACGATGGCATTATCACATATTATTTTAAGAAAAGGAGACCGGGCCGGAATGATGACATTTTCTAAAAAAGCGGAGAATAAAATTGCTGCAGATAATAAATCCGGACAGTTGAAGAAAATCTCTGAAGCTCTTTATAATATCAAAACAGATTTTTTCGAAAGTGATTTCAACCGTTTGTATCAGGACGTAAAATATTCCATCAATCAAAGAAGCTTGATTCTGCTTTTTACCAATTTTGAAACCCTGGACGGGCTGAACCGGCAGCTGAAGTATCTTCGCGGAATTGCTAAAAACCACTTGCTGGTAGTGATATTCTTTAAAAATTCCGAACTGCAGACGCTGATCAACAAAAATCCTGAAAGTACGCAGGAAATCTACGACGAAATCATTGCTGAAAAATTTGAGTTTGAAAAGAAACTGATCATCCAGGAACTCCGCAAATATGGAATCTATACAGTATATACCCTTCCTGAAAATTTGAATATTGATGTTATCAATAAATATCTGGAGATAAAAGCGAGAGGAATTTTATAACTTTGTAGAAGCAATAAGCAATAAATAATGAAAATTACACTTAACAGAATAAACGACGACTTTTTATTTGAATGTACCAACGCTCAGGGAAACTCCATTCTTTTGGATAATACTTCCCAGCCGGGAGCCAAAGGAGTTTCCCCGATGGAAAGTGTACTCATGGCTGTGGCAGGATGCAGCGGAATTGATGTAGTTTCTATTTTAAAGAAGCAGCGTCAGGAGATCAAAAGTTTTCAGGCAGAGGTAGAAGGAGAAAGAGTACAGGTAGAGGATGCAAAACCTTTTAAATCAATTACCGTTAAATTTCTTCTGGAAGGAGAAATTGATCCTAAAAAAGCACAAAAGGCTGCGGAACTTTCTTTTGAAAAATACTGTTCCGTATCCAAAACGTTGGAACCGAATGTAGAAATCGGATACGAAGTGTATCTGAACGGAGAAAAAATTTAATCTCTTACATAAAAGAGCAAAGAGGCTGTCTCAAAAGTCAAACAATCTGGCTTTTGTCATTCTGACGAAGGAAGAATCTCATTGATAACCAAACATATGAGATTCTTCACTACATTTCATTTCGTTCAGAATGACACTTTTGAGACAGCCTCTTTTTTATTACTCATTACCAATTACTCATTGCTTATTAAAAGGTGAGTCTTGGTTTTATCAGTTTCGCTACAGTGGCGGTCCATCCTGTTTGGTGGGAAGCCCCTACGCCACGGCCGTTATCTCCATGGAAATACTCAAAGAAGGTAATATAATCTCTGAAATGTTCATCATAATTGAATTTCGGATTCCCTCCATTGAAAGCCCTTTGCCCATGTTCATCCTTTAAAAATATAGAACAAAGTCTTTTGCTGATATTTTGAGCCACTTCATCAAGGTTTCTCTTGTCGCCGCTGCCTGTTGGAAGTTCTACTTTCAGGCTGTTTCCATAATAATAATGAAAACGTTGCAGACTTTCTACAATCAGAAAGTTGATAGGAAACCAAATGGGTCCGCGCCAGTTGCTGTTTCCGCCAAACATGCGGCTGTCACTTTCTGCCGGCGTGTAGTAGACCATGTTTTCCTTTCCATGTACTGAGAATACAAACGGATTTTCTTCGTATACCTTAGACATGGCACGGATTCCGTAAGAACTCAGGAACTCATTTTCATCAAGCATTCTGGTCAATACCTTTGTCAGTCTGTTTTTGCGGAGTATACTCATCAGGTGTTTTCTTCCCTGTCCTTCTTCGTCCCAGTGGGAAACCAGCTTGGTGAGTTCCGGCTTATTTTTTAAGATCCATTCCATTCTGGTCCTGAAATTCGGCATCTTTTCCAATAAATGATGATCTACAATTTCAACGGCAAACATAGGGATTAAACCTACAATACTTCTTAGTTTTAAAGAAACACTGTCTCCGTTTCCGAGCTGTAGTACATCATAGAAAAATCCGTCTTCTTCATTCCAGAGACCTTTTGTGCCTTCACCCAGATTTTCCATCGCTTCAGCGATATAAAGATAATGTTCAAAAAATTTGATCGCCATATCTTCGTACACCTTGTAATATTGGGCAAGTTCCATCGCAATACGCATCATATTCAGTGCATACATCGCCATCCAGCTTGTTCCGTCTGCCTGTTCCAGATGCTGGCCATCCTTTAGTTCCATATTCCGGTCAAAAGCTCCGATATTATCGAGACCAAGGAAACCGCCACCAAAAATATTTTTCCCTTTTTTATCCTTCCGGTTCACCCACCATGTGAAATTAAGCAGCAATTTCTGGAAGACTTTTTCTAAAAATAATAAATCCGGCTTTCCGTTATTTTTTTCATCAATTTTAAAAACCCGGAAGCATGACCATGCATGTACAGGAGGGTTCACATCACTCATATTCCATTCATAGGCAGGAAGCTGTCCGTTGGGATGCATGTACCATTCTTTTGTAAGCAGCAAAAGCTGTCCCTTGGCAAATTCAGCATCAATGATGGAAAAAGGAACACAGTGAAATGCCAGATCCCATGTTGCATACCATGGATATTCCCATTTATCAGGCATAGAAATAATATCCTTATTATGGAGATGATTCCATTCTGTATTTCTTACATATTCGTTGAAATTTCTTGGTGCTTCAAAGTTGGGATCACCCTTCAGCCATTTTCCTATATTATAATGATAGAACTGTTTATTCCAGAGAAGTCCGGCAAAAGCCTGTCGCTGTACATTTCTTTCATCTTCGTTTACGGTGTCATTCTGAATTTCTTTATAAAATTCCTCAGCTTCAGCCTGCCGCGTATTGAAAATGGCATCAAAGTTTTCAAAAGGCTCATCGGTCTCTTCAGGGCATAATCTGAATTCAAAAACTTTTGATTCTCCGGCTCCGATAAGCTCATCAATCAGAAAAGAGGCTTTTGTTCCCCGCTTTTCGGGATTTACTGTATTCGTTTTATCAGTAATGAAATTATTGATTCCGTCTTTGAAATACATATTTTCAGGAGCAGGAGCTCCGTAAAGTTTAGACGTATTGGTTTCATTATCACAAAATACACTTTCTGCGTTTAAATTCCTGGAATAGAATTTCTTGATCGAAATGCTGTCATGTCCAATGTTAATACTTCCGTCGGGAGATGCATTGATTTCTCCCTTATACGTATTGTATCCCCATTTCCAGTTGTTTCTGAACCATACAGTCGGAGCTACCAGAATAGGAGCTTCATGCTGACTTCGGTTGCATACTGTTATTCTGGCAAGAATATCATTGTGATCGGCTTTACAGTATTCAATGAAAATATCAAAATATTCATCATTATCGAAAATTCCGGTATCGAAAATCTCATATTCCGGTTGCTTTTTGCTGCGTCTTCCGTTTTCTGCAACAAGCTCATCGTAAGGAAATTCATTAATTGGATATTTATACACCATTTTCATATAGCTGTGAGTAGGCGTATTATCCAGATAATAAAAGATTTCTTTGATGTCTTCCCCATGGTTCCCCTGAGGATTGCTCAATCCGAAGAACCGTTCTTTTACCATTTTGTCCTTCTTGTTCCAGAACGAAAGAGCAAAACACAAAAGCTGCTTTACGTCAGAAATACCGGCAATGCCTTCTTCACCCCAGCGGTAGGCATAGCTTTCGGCATTATTATGATTGGTAAAGTTCCAGGCATTCCCGTTCGGGCTATAATCTTCGCGTACATTTCCCCACTGCCGGTTACTTACATAAGGTCCCCAGTTTTTCCATTTGATATCTTGTAATCTATCTTTTTCGGCGGTCATATCTCATCATTTTTCCACACGAAGTTAGTTTTTTTGACAAGTAATTCCAATTTTTTTCATCTGAATAATTATTAATATAGTCTTGAAATGCTTGTGTTTAAGGGCTTTTTTAAATATTAAAATAATTTTTTTTTGAAATTAAAAGAAAAGAACTACCTTTGCATCATTCGTTCATTCAAATATTGAAAATGTTATCAAGAAAGGTTGAGGGATTAGACCCTATGAAACCTTAGCAACCCTTTGTGCAAGCAAAGAAGGTGCTACGTTCTACCAAAGTATTTTGGACAGATAACTTACTGAAGTTCTTTTCAGCCATTTCCTGTGGCATTTTCAATTGTATTAAAATTTAATAGAATTGAAAACAGAACTAAACTATATTAATCTTTCGTATCAAACAAATTCCCAAAAGGAATACCATATCCCGTTAAGCTATCAGCTTTTTGGGAAAGATCTGTTTACAGCCCCTGTCATTTTAATCAACCACGCCCTTACCGGAAACTCAAATGTATCCGGAGATAAAGGCTGGTGGAAACAGCTGGTAGGAGAAAACCAGATTGTTGATACTGATCAATACACTGTTCTGTGTTTCAATATACCCGGAAACGGATATGACGATTTTTTAATTGAAGACTATGAAGACTTCACCCCTTCAGATATCGCCGCAATATTTCTGAAAGGACTTGAAGCTTTACATATCAAAAATTTATATGCCATTATCGGAGGCTCTCTGGGAGGAGGGATTGCCTGGGAAATGCTTGCCAAGCAGCCGGATCTCGCAGAAATATTTATTCCCATAGCCTGTGATTACAGAACACACGACTGGCTTCATGCGCAGTGTCTGGTTCAGAAATTTTTATTGAATGATAAAGAAGAACCATTACAGAAAGCGAGAATTCATGCCATGCTGTGTTACAGAACTCCACAGTCACTCAATGACAGATTTCAAAACCAATATAATCAGGAAAAACAACGCCTGGAATCAGAAGACTGGTTGGTTTATCATGGTAATGCACTGAACGAAAGGTTTAGTTTAAAAGCATACAAGCTGATGAATCATCTCTTAATGAATATAAACGTTGCTGAAGAAGCACTGGAGAACATACAGGCACGAATGCACATGATCTCCGTAGATACAGACTTATTCTTCCCGGCTTCTGAAATCCGGATGTGTTTTGAAAACTTAATAGAGAAAAATAAGGATGTTTCTTATCACGAGATCCAATCTATACACGGGCATGATGCCTTCCTAATGGAATATCAACAATTAAATAATATCATTAAAAACATTTTACAGAAGTAATGAAAAATGCTAACGAAATAAAATTTTTGAAGAACAGATCAATCGTCAAATTTGAAGGAGAAGATTTCCTGGGAGAAATCGGGATTGACGGACGTATTTTTAAAGCGCTTACTTTAGCGCGCATCAGTGTAGGTGTAATTTCTCAGCAGGCCGTAGAAAACGGAATTTCTATTCTGGTTCACGCCAATGATGCAGAAAAAGCAGTAGCCTGTCTTATTGATGAATTTGAAGAAGAAAGAAAATCAGGAAAAGTTTCCCAGATCTATAGTATCAATAATGTTTCTGTGATTGGTTTTGTAGCAGAAGATTTTAATAAGGTCTTTGCAGAACTGGCAAGAAACAATGTTTTCCCATTGCTTTTAAATCAGGTGGCAGGAGAAAACAGAGTCAATATCGTAGTGACTTCTTCACAGGATGAAAAAACAAAAAATATCATAGAATCTGAAATTTTCAAAAAGCCAAAGACAGTTCATCTGGCTATCATTGGTCACGGAAACGTAGGAAAAACCCTGATAGAACAAGTGCTTGAATCAGCAGAAGAAATTAAAAAACGTAAAAAAATTGATCTTAAAGTAGTCGCAGTAGCCAACTCTAAGAAAATTGCCTTCAACAAAAAAGGATTTGATGCCAATTGGAAAGATGAGGTTTTAACCGCAGAACATCCATCGAATGTAGAAGAACTGATTAATTTCTCGAACGAAAATCAACTGGAAAACCTGATCGTTGTAGATAACACAGCCAGCAAAGATTTTGTTAAAAACTATCATGCTTTGGCAGAAAACGGATTTGATCTCGTTTCTTCCAACAAAATTTTTAATACGCTTCCCATTGAGGAATACAGAAAACTAAGATATACGTTGAGCAAAAACAACAGACGTTATCTATATGAAACCAATGTTGGTGCAGGTCTTCCGTTAATTGACACCATCAAATTATTACACCTTTCAGGAGAGAATATTACAAGAATTAAAGGCGTATTCTCAGGAACATTGAGCTATGTTTTTAATAATTTTTCTTTAAGAGATGATAAATTTTCAACCATCATCAACGAAGCTCTGGAAAAAGGATACACAGAACCGGATCCAAGAGAAGACTTATCAGGAAATGATGTAGCCAGAAAACTATTGATTCTTGCGAGAGAATTAGACTTAATCAATGAATTCGGAGATATCAATATCCAAAATCTGGTTCCGGAAAGCTTATTGGAGGTTTCAAAATCAGAATTCCTTTCAAGACTGGAAGAACTGGATGATGAATACCAGAAGATAAAAGAAAATCAGGAACCTGGACACGTATTGAGATATGTAGGTGATCTGCACGGTGATCTGCAGACAGATAAAGGCGAGTTGGATGTGAAACTGATTTCAGTTCCTGCAACTTCCGCTTTAGGTCAGTTAAAAGGTTCAGATTCAATCTTTGAAATTTATACAGAAAGTTACGGAGAAAATCCAATTGTTATCATGGGAGCCGGAGCCGGAGCACAGGTAACGGCAAGAGGTGTATTCGGGGATATTTTAAGAGTAAGTGAAACAAAATAATATTTAATGTAACAATCTAATAATGTATCAGTTTACCAATAATTGGTGTCGTTATTCTGAGCAAAGCGAAGATTTTAATTGGTACATTGTCAGACTGCTATATTGGTAAATTAATTAAAACTATATGGAAAATTTTGAAACATCAGCAATAAGAACCCAGACGGAAAGATCTCAGTTTGATGAGCATTCTACACCATTATATCTTACTTCCAGTTTTATATTTCAGGATGCGGAAGATATGAGAGCCAGCTTTGCTGAAGAAAAACCTAAAAACCTATACAGCCGTTTCTCTAATCCCAACGTAACAGAGTTTACAGATAAAATTGCTAAAATGGAAGGCGCAGAAGCAGGATATGCCTTTGCAACCGGGATGGCTGCCATCTATTCTACATTTGCCGCATTGCTGAATGCCGGAGATCATATTGTAAGCTGTCAGTCTGTATTCGGGTCTACGCATACTTTGTTTACCAAGTATTTCCCGAAATGGAATATTGAAACCTCTTATTTCAAAGCTGGAGATGCGGAAAATGTTGAACAATACATTAAGCCCAATACAAAGATCTTATATCTTGAAACACCTACCAATCCGGCTATTGAAATTCTGGATCTTGAGTTTTTCGGACAGATCGCTAAAAAGCATAATCTTATTTTTATTGTAGATAACTGTTTTGCAACACCTTATCTTCAGCAGCCAATCAAATACGGTGCAGATATTGTGGTACACTCAGCTACGAAACTGATTGACGGGCAGGGAAGAGTTTTAGGAGGAATAGCTGTAGGAAAAGAAGACCTGATCAGAGAAATTTATCTTTTCGCAAGAAATACAGGACCTGCATTATCTCCTTTTAATGCGTGGGTATTATCCAAAAGTTTAGAAACATTGGCAATCCGTGTAGAAAAACACTGTGAAAATGCTTTGAAGGTGGCCGAATTTTTAGAAAGCCATCCTAATGTGGAATTAGTAAAATATCCATTCCTGAAATCCCATCCAAATTATGAAGTAGCCAAAAAGCAGATGAAGCTGGGAGGAAACATTGTAGCATTTGAAATAAAAGGAGGAATAGAAGGCGGAAGAAACTTTTTAGATAAGATACAAATGTGTTCGCTGTCTGCCAACTTAGGTGATACAAGAACGATCGTTACGCATCCGGCATCCACTACGCACTCCAAGCTTTCTGACGAAGAAAGAAATGAAGTAGGGATTACTGCAGGGTTGGTTCGTTGCTCAGTAGGGCTGGAAAATGTGGAGGATGTCATTGCAGATTTGAAGCAGGCTTTAGATTAGTTAATTGTTAACAGTTTATAAGAACTCAATGAATAGAGATTACACAGAATTAGCAATTTGGAGAGAAGGAAGAAAGTTGGTGCATTTAACTTATGCCCTTACTGCAAATTTTCCTAGAAAAGAGCTATTGGCTTTAACGGTTCCAATAAGAAGAATGGCAACTTCAGTTTCGTTGAATATAACGGAAGGAAGTAGAAGAGAGGCTTCTGAAGATACTTTACAGTTTCTGCATATTGCTGGAAAATCTCTCTGTAAACTGGAAACTCAATTCCATTTTGCTTCAGACCGGCATTATATTTCTAAAGAAGATTTTGAAATCATCAATAAACAAATCCTCTTATGCAAAAAACTGGTCAGCGGATTTATAAACTATTACAAATTGATAGAAAATGAAAAATTCAGAACAATTATATAAAGCGCTATCCGAAAGAATTTTGATTCTTGACGGTGCCATGGGAACCATGCTTCAGAGATACAAATTTGAAGAAGAAGACTATCGCGGGGAGCGTTTTAAAGACTGGGAACATCCTGTAAAAGGAAATAATGACCTGCTTTCTCTGACGCAGCCTCAGGCGATTGAAGAAGTTCACAAAAAATACCTGGAAGCAGGAGCAGACATCATTGAAACCAATACCTTTTCAGGAACTACCATTGCAATGGCAGATTATCATATGGAAGAACTGGTATATGAACTGAACTATGAGTCAGCAAAAATTGCCAGAAAAGCCTGTGATGAGTATACCGCGAAAAATCCGGACAAACCGAGATTCGTAGCCGGATCTATAGGACCAACAAACAGAACAGCTAGTTTAAGCCCTGACGTTAATGATCCAGGATACAGAGCCATCACTTTTGAAGAACTGAGAGTGGCATACAAACAGCAGTGTGAAGCTTTGCTGGACGGAGGTTCAGATATCCTTCTGGTAGAAACCATCTTTGATACCCTGAATGCAAAAGCTGCCTTATTTGCGATTGATGAATTACAGGACGAAAGAGGAATAAAAATTCCAATCATGGTTTCAGGAACGATTACGGATGCATCCGGAAGAACATTAAGTGGGCAGACGGCAGAAGCTTTCCTGATTTCGGTTTCCCACCTGAATTTATTAAGTGTAGGTTTCAACTGCGCGTTGGGAGCAGATCAGCTGACTCCTTATCTTGAAACACTGGCTCATAATTCAGAATTCTATGTCTCAGCATACCCGAATGCCGGTTTACCGAATGCCTTCGGAAAATATGATGAAACTCCCGAAGATATGGCAAGGCAGATCAAAGAATATGTGGAAAAAGGACTGATCAACATTATCGGAGGATGCTGCGGAACAACTCCGGAGCACATCAAAGCGATTGCTGACCTGGTAGATCAGTATTCACCAAGGAAAGCTGGGAATTTGCTAAAGAATATTATTTAGCATACGGGAAATTTTCAGTGACTGCAGCTTTTAAGCAAGCACAGGGATTTATTGAGGCAGAATGCCAATAACGCCTACTATATTTTAGAAGAATAAAATGAAGTATTTAAGATTATCAGGCCTTGAGCCTCTTATCATAACCCCGGAAAGTAATTTTATCAACGTTGGTGAAAGGACCAATGTTGCCGGTTCCAAAAAATTTTTAAGACTCATTAAAGAGGAGAAATTCTCTGAAGCATTAGATATTGCCCGCCATCAGGTAGAAGGAGGTGCCCAGATTCTGGATGTCAATTTTGATGATGGTTTGATTGATGGAAAAGCTTCCATGATCAAATTCCTGAACTTAATTGCCTCCGAACCGGATATCGCAAGAATCCCAATCATGGTAGACTCTTCCAAATGGGAAATCCTGGAAGCTGGTCTTCAGGTAGCTCAGGGAAAATGTGTCGTGAATTCTATCAGCTTAAAAGAAGGCGAGGAAGAATTTATAAAACATGCCAAAGCTATTAAAAGATATGGAGCAGCAGTCATTGTTATGGCATTTGATGAGGTAGGGCAGGCTGACAGTTTTGAACGAAGAATTGAAATTTCAAAACGTTCCTATGATATTATGGTCAATCAGATTGGTTTCCCTGCAGAAGATATCATTTTCGACTTAAATATCTTTCCGGTGGCAACAGGAATGGATGAGCACAGAAGAAATGCCATCGACTTTATTGAAGCGACACGCTGGGTAAGACAAAATCTTCCTTATGCATCCGTAAGTGGGGGAGTGAGCAACGTCTCCTTCTCTTTCCGTGGAAATGATACCGTAAGAGAAGCCATGCACTCGGTATTCCTTTATCACGCCATTCAGGCAGGAATGAATATTGGTATTGTAAATCCTGCGATGCTGGAAGTGTATGATGAAATCAATAAAGAATTGCTGGAGCTGGTAGAAGATGTCATTCTGGATAAACGAGAAGATGCTACAGAAAGACTTCTCGACTATTCAGAAAAGCACAAGTCTGTAAAGAAAGAAAAGACCGAAGATCTGGAATGGCGAAACAATCCATTACAGGAAAGAATTACCCACGCTTTGGTAAAAGGGATTGATCGTTTTATCGAAGAAGATGTAGAAGAAGCAAGACAATTGGCTGCAAAACCGCTTCATGTGATCGAAATTAATCTGATGACCGGAATGGGAGTCGTAGGGGATTTATTCGGAAGCGGGAAAATGTTCTTACCTCAGGTAGTGAAATCTGCGAGAGTAATGAAAAAAGCAGTGGCCTATTTACAACCTTACATTGAAGCAGAAAAAGACGGCTCGAAACCTGCCAATGGAAAAATATTAATGGCAACGGTAAAAGGAGACGTTCATGATATCGGTAAAAATATTGTGAGTGTTGTTTTGGGTTGCAACAACTATGAAATCGTAGACCTCGGTGTGATGGTTCCCGCTGAAAAGATTATCCAGACCGCTATTGCAGAAAAAGTAGATGTTATTGGATTAAGCGGACTGATTACACCAAGCTTGGATGAAATGGTATATATCGCTTCAGAATTAGAAAGACAAAATTTAGATTTTCCTTTGCTGATAGGTGGTGCAACAACTTCAAAAGCACATACCGCAGTGAAAATCGATTTAAAATATAAAAACGCTGTTGTTCACGTAAATGATGCTTCCCGAGCTGTAAACGTAGTAAGTTCATTGTTGGGCGACAGGAATAAAGAATATGTTTCAGATTTAAAGAATGACTATTCCGATTTCAGAGAAAAGTTCCTGAACAGGCAGGTAGATAAAGATTATGTTTCCATTGAAGAAGCAAGACAAAATAATTTTAAAATTGACTGGGAAAATGAAGAAATTTTCACACCCAATAATCTTGGAATAAAGGTAATAGAAAATCAGGATCTGAGAGAACTTCTTCCTTTTATCGACTGGTCTCCGTTCTTCAGAAGCTGGGATCTTCATGGGAAATACCCGAATATCTTAGAAGATGAGGTTGTAGGAGCTCAGGCAAAAGAACTGTTCAAAGATGCTCAGGTAATTCTGAAGAGAATTCTTGATGAGAAACTTTTAACAGCAAAAGCCATCTTCGGAATCTTTAAAGCCAATTCCAATGTATCTGATGATATCCTGATTTTTGATGAAAATAATAATGAACTGGCCAAGTTTTTAACCTTAAGACAGCAGGCTCAGAGATCAAAAGGCAAAGATTATCTGGCGCTAAGTGATTTCATCGCTCCTCAAAGTTCAGGTAAAACCGATTATGTAGGAGCATTTTGTGTGACCACAGGTTTCGGAACTGATGAATTGGCAGAAGAATATGAAAAAGCCAATGATGATTACAATGCCATCATGGTGAAAGCTCTGGCAGACCGTTTTGCAGAAGCCTATGCAGAATTTTTGCATAAAAAAGTACGAACAGAATATTGGGGATATGCCAATCAGGAAAACTTAAGCAACGAAGAGCTTATTGCCGAAAAATATAAAGGAATCCGTCCCGCCCCAGGTTATCCGGCTTGCCCTGATCATTTGGAAAAGAAAACCATCTGGGATTTATTAAAAGTAGAAGAAAATACAGGCGTTTTCCTTACAGAAAGCCTTGCCATGTTCCCAACAGCATCCGTTTCCGGATATTATTTCGGAAGCCCGCATGCCAAATATTTCGGATTAGGAAAAATTACAGAAGACCAGCTTGAAGATTATGCAGAAAGAAGAGGTTGTAGCATTCAGGAAGCGAAAAAATGGTTATCACCCAATTTAGCAGATTAATATTGACATGAAGATAACAGAACACATTAAAAATGCAAATGGAAAAACTTTATTCTCCTTAGAAGTTGTTCCGCCACAGAAGGGAATCGGGATTGAAGATCTCTATACCAATATAGATCCTTTGATGGAATTTAAACCACCTTTCATTGATGTTACCACTTCAAGGGAAGAATATATTTATATAGATAAAGGAAATGGCCTGATGGAACGCCGTATTACAAGAATGCGCCCCGGAACACTGGGAATTTGTGCTGCAATCCAGCATAAATATAATGTGGACACAGTTCCACATCTTCTTTGCGGAGGTTTTACAAAAGAAGAAACAGAATATCTACTGGTAGATTGTATGTACCTTGGGATAGACAATGTAATGGCTTTAAGGGGAGATGCCATGAAAGGACATCAGTATTTCGAACCGACTCAGGGAGGTCATGCCAGTGCGATGGATCTTGTGGAGCAGATTAATGATCTCGGAAGAGGAAAATACCTTCATAACGAAGAACAGGTATGTGATGAATTGAACAAATTCTGCATCGGGGTTGCCGGATACCCCGAAAAGCATATGGAAGCCCCTTCCATGAATTACGACCTGAAGTGGCTCAAACAAAAAGTAGATGCCGGAGCAGATTATATCGTAACCCAAATGTTTTTTGACAATAAAAAGTATATTGAATTCGTTCAGAAAGCAAGAGAAATAGGGATTACAGTTCCGATTATTCCGGGAATCAAACCTATTGCGACCAAGAAACACCTGAAAATCTTACCTCAGGTATTCAAAATAGATCTTCCCGAAGAACTGATCAATGAGGTAGAAAATGCGAAGAATAATGAAGCTGTAAAGCAGATCGGAGTTGAGTGGGCCATTGCACAATGCAGAGAATTGCTGGATTTTGGAGTTCCTGTTCTGCACTTCTATTCAATGGGGAAAAGTGATAATATTAAAAAAGTAGCCGGTGAGCTATTCTAATAAAAGTACCAAAATGAAGGAACCCTGCTGTAAAAAGCAGGGTTTTTATTTTAATCATAATCTGTGATACAGAAAATAGAATAGAGTAAGAAAACCACAGGCTATACAACCGCTTAGAAATAATCAATTAAGTTGATTCAACCTTTGCTACCTCAAAAATATAAGAGCCACAAATAAAAACTCTGCGTAAAATAGCTTACAGTATTTAGAAAAAGTAAACTAAGCTTTTAGTTAATAAACACACTTCAATAACTCCCATCTTCCAGCCTCCATCTTACTTACCCAAGAATTTCATGTCTCTCAAACTCCTTATTCCTGTCAAACAAATACCGGTAAGTAGCCAGTTTTCGGGTAACAGTAGTATCAAGAGCCTCTGCAATTTTAATCATTTTTGGATTAAAGTCCCCAATCCACTGCAGCTCCGTAATCGTAAAATCCGTATGCTTTCTTAAATGCTGTGTTCCTTCCCAGATCATATACCCGTCAATCCCTTTCTTCTGCCATTCAGGGACCACACCGAAAACGAGACCCACCATTTTTTCATTCTTTTTAAAACGCTTTAAAAACAAAAATTTGAGCTTTTCAAAAATTCCGAACTTTCCATTCAGATATTTAGACCATTGGTTAACGTCAGGAATATTGATCCACATTGCAATCGGTTTCTCATTTTCATAGACAAACCATGAAATATGTTCATTGATGATGGGTTTCATCGTCTTGAACATTTTCAGAACTTTTGCCTCTTCCAAACGTTTCCCTTCCCCATGGGAAGCCCAGGCTTTATTATAAACTTCTGTAAAGTCCTTTGCAAATTTCGGCAGATTATTCTTTTTTACAGGCTGAGCAGAAATGGCAGGATTTCTTCTGTTCTTTTCATGTGCAATGGTAAAAATCCTTGAAACTTCTGCAAAAACAGGTCTGGTAAAACAAAGCTGCTCAAAATAAATCTGAAATCCATAATTTTCAAAAAGATCCTTGTAATAAGGGAAGTTGTAATTCATTCCAAACAAAGGCTCTATAAAACCTTCAGTTAAAAGTCCCCAGAATTTATCCCGTTCCCCAAAATTGATAGGGCCGTCCATTGCCTCCATTCCTTTTTCCTGAAGCCGGTTTTTACAATAGTCAAAAATAAAATTGGCTGTTTCCTGATCATTAATACAGTCGAAAAAACCAATTCCTCCCGTAGGCTGCTTTTGCTCATAGCATCCATTCACAAAAACAGCAACTTTTCCAACTGTCTTGTTATTTTTTTTAAACAAAAATCTCTCACATTCTCCGTTTTTAAAGAATTTGTTTTTTTCAGGGTCAAAAATCTCCTCAATATTTTTATTCAAAGGACGTATATAATTTTTGTCGTGTTGATAGAGGCGGGCAGGGAATTCCAGAAATTCCCTTTTTTGGAGTTGGTTTTGTACTTGTTCGACAATAATCATAGGCTTTTTAATCAGAAATGGCTATAAAGGATAATGTTTTTCATCTCATTTGAAATAGAGAAAAAGATATTATCCGTATTTTTGCTGCAAATTAAATAAAAATGGTTGATTTTACTGATAACGACGATGATATTTTCACGGGAAAAGAACATACGCCTATAAGGAAAGATGCTTTTGATAAATCGCCACAGGAAAAAATTGAAAAAATTACTGAACTTTTCGGCGAGATCATGGAAACGCTGGGCATGGATATGACAGATGATTCTCTGAAAGACTCTCCAAGACGTGTTGCCAAGATGTATGTGAATGAGATTTTCGGAGGACTTCTTCCGGAAAATAAGCCAGGAATTTCCACTTTCTCAAATAAATACAAGTACCGCCAGATGTTGGTGGAAAAAGATATCACGGTATACTCTTTCTGCGAACACCACTTTTTACCTATCATAGGAAGAGCGCATGTTGCTTATATTTCCAATGGAGAAGTAATAGGTCTTTCAAAAATTAACAGAATTGTGGATTATTATGCAAAAAGACCACAGGTTCAGGAAAGATTGACCATGCAGATTGTTGATGCCTTGAAAGAAGCTTTGGGAACAAAAGATGTAGCCTGTATCATTGATGCCAAACACCTTTGCGTCAACTGTAGAGGAATAAAAGATACAGCAAGTTCTACAATTACTGCGGAACTAAGTGGTATTTTCAGAACCAACCCTATTACAAGACAGGAATTCTTACATTACGTAGGAAGCCACGCAAAGCTTGATTATTAAATCATGAACTACCGGATTCTTAGAAATATTATCGATGCCGAGCTTCAGAGATTTCAAAACATCACTGATGAAGAGTGGTCATATAAAGGGATTTCTGAAAAATGGTCAAAAAAAGAAATTATTGGTCATCTTTGTGACAGCGCTTTTACAAATATCCGTAGATTTGTTGTGACACAATATAAAGAGAACGAAAATATTGTATACGACCAGAATTTTTGGGTAAAAGCTCAGAACTATCAGAATGTTCCTGTTTCAGATCTTATTGACCTTTGGAAGTCTTTGAACTATCAGATTGTTCACATCGTGGAAAATATTCCGGATGAAGCATTACAGAGAACCTGTGATACTACCAAAACAGAACCCAGGGTGTATACGTTGGAATTTATTATTAATGATTATGTAGACCATTTACAGCATCATTTAAAAGCGATTTAATTATGATAAAATTTAAAAAAGTTTCCGATAAAATCTTCATTGCAACAATTATTTGTTGTGACAGAATTATTTTTTAACTACTTTTTGAATCTTTAAAACTATTAAATCTTTTAACTTAAAAATAAATGCAATTAAAAATATATAACTCCCTTACAGCGGAAAAAGAAATATTTAAACCCATCTTAGAAGGAAATATCGGGATGTATGTCTGCGGACCTACCGTGTACAGCAATGTGCATTTAGGAAATGTAAGAACCTTCCTTTCCTTCGATTTTATCTACCGTACCCTGACTCATTTGGGGTATAAAGTAAGATATGTAAGAAATATTACCGATGCTGGACACCTTACCGATGATGGAAATGTAGATAACGACAGATTCGTAAAGCAGACCAGACTTGAAAAGCTGGAACCTATGGAAATTGTACAGAAGTACACTGTAGACTTCCACAAAGTACTGGATATGTTCAATCTGCTGCCACCCAACATCGAACCTACAGCAACAGGACATATTGTAGAGCAGATAGAATTAACGCAAAAACTGATTGAAAGAGGCTTTGCTTACGAAAGCAACGGCTCAGTATACTTTGATGTATTAGAATACAACAAAAGAGGACTGAACTATGGTGAACTTTCAAAACGTAATATAGAAGAGCTTTTCGCCAATACCAGAGACCTTGACGGACAGGGTGAAAAGAAAAACCCACAGGATTTTGCATTATGGAAAAAAGCATCCCCTGCTCACATCATGAGATGGAATTCCCCTTGGGGAGAAGGCTTCCCGGGATGGCATCTGGAATGTACTGCAATGAGTACAAAATATTTGGGTGAAACATTCGATATCCATGGAGGAGGAATGGACCTTAAATTCCCTCACCACGAATGTGAAATTGCACAAGGGAAAGCTTGTAACGATGCCGCACCGGTAAATTACTGGATGCACGCCAATATGCTGACGATGAATTCTCAGCGTATGAGCAAATCTACAGGGAACTATATCCTTCCAATGCAGTTGGTTACCGGAGATAATGACTTCTTTGAAAAACCTTTCCACCCTTCAATTGTACGTTTCTGCTTCCTGCAGGCGCACTACAGAAGCGTTCTGGATATTTCAAACGATGCCATGATGGCCAGTGAAAAAGGATTCATCAGATTAATGGAAGCAGTGAAAGTATTGAATTCTATTACTCCAGATGATTCAAAACAATCCGGTTTCAGCCTGAAAGAGTGGAAAAATAAAGCCTATGAAGCTTTAACAGACGATTTCAATTCACCAATACTGATTGCCCACCTGTTTGAAGCAGTGAAATACATCTTTGCTTTAAATGATGGTAAAGAAACAATCTCAACTGCAGATCTTGAAGATTTGAAAACTACACTCAATGCATTTATCTTTGACGTTCTGGGATTACAAACCGTGGAAGAGAATAACAATGAAAAGCTTGATCAGACCCTAAAAGTTTTGATCGAACTGAGAAATCAGGCAAGAAAATCCAAAAACTTTGAGCTTTCAGATCAGATCAGAGACAAATTGCTTGCAGAAGGTATCGAATTAAAAGACGGAAGAGACGGAACATCATACGTTCTGAACTAAAAAATATAACTTTGTTTTATCCCATTCCGTAGGAGTCCCTTATATACAGGACTCTTACGGAATGTTTTTTTACTCCCAGAAACACTCTCACTATTTCCTATTTCTTTTTTTATTCTTCCATCACCAGGCGTCTTACGCTCTTTTATCTTCAACCCTCTTGTCCTCCAACTCCCGAACCCTCTCCAACTCTCCAACTTTTTTTGGGGGATCTTTTTCCTGCTCTCCATTCCTACTCCTCGCGCCATGCTCTCCCAGGCTGTCACCCAGAGCGAAGTCGAAGGGTCTCCCAGGCTCCAACCCACCGACTCTCCCACGCAAGCTGCGGGGTAACCATTTCTATCAGGGCTAGGGGGGGAGTTATAAATGATAAATGATGAATGATGAATGATGGATGATGGATGATGGATGATGTGGGTTTCGGGGGAATGATCATAAATTTCTATTCCCATTGTGTCATTCCGTAGGAATCCCAACTTCTTTACGAGAGTCTTAAAGGAAGTAATATGACAGGATAATATCTAAGACTTTTTTTAGCAGTTAGTATTAGCCGTGTCCTGCAGAGCTGAGGCTAAGCATTTTAATTAATTATGGGTATAGGAGCTAAATCCTATTACTCTATATATAATATAAAAGCAAACATCTTATCTGTGTCCATCTGTGTCATCTGTGGTTCCTTATACCTATTCAATAGGAGCGGTGTATAATCCTGAGCTTCGTCGAAGGAATCCCGTTTAGCAAAAAAGAACCCCTTAATTCAGGTTTAGCCAAAACCTATATATAGGTTATTAATTTAAAAAAGCTATTCTCATAATTCTATAGACCATATTTTGATCATTCGGCACCAAAACCCCGCATCTTGCATCCGGAATCACCCCCTCTCACCCTCTCCAACGCTCCCACCCTCCAACCCACCCACCTGATCTTCCAAACAAATGTTTAAAATTTTTCACCTTGCTATCCAGCTGTTTA
>NZ_SDLV01000030.1 GCF_004916905.1 Chryseobacterium candidae | reverse complement strand
AAGATAAAGCTACTTAACATTCCCCCCAACTTTTGAGACTGATCCATCTAATGTTGCTTTTAATAATTGAGAATCTGTAAATAGTTGAATGTTTATATATATTTTTAGGAGCTAGTATTGGTGAAGGAAAATGAGATTGGTTGATTGCATCGGGGAAATTTTGCGTTTCTAAACAAAATGCCTCTCTTTCTTGATATATGTGATTCTCTTTTCCTTTTTCATTCTTAATCCAATTGGCGGTATATAATTGTAAGCCCGGCATAGTGGTAAATACTTCCATTTTTCTTCCCGACTGCGGCTCTATAGCGGTAGCTGCTAACTCCAAATTATGTATACGGTGTTTTAAAACAAAATTATGATCATATCCTTTCCCTATAGCTAACTGCTCGTGATCTGTATCAATTCTGTCTCCAATACATGTTAAGGAGGTAAAATCAAACGGGGTATTTTTTACAGTTAAGATCTCACCTGTAGGTTCATGGCTTTTTGTAAGAGGAGTGTAAAAATCAGCTTCAATCTGCAATTGATGATTATTTATTGTTCCACTGCCTTCTCCCGCCAAATTAAAATAAGAATGATTCACCAAGTTGAGTATAGTTTCCTGATCCGTTGTCCCTGAACAATCTAATTGTAATTCATTATTTTCACTAATAGAATAGGTTACTATTACAGTTACTGTACCCGGATACCCCTCTTCCCCGTCAGGAGAAGTGTATTGAAAAGTCACTTTTGAGGCAGAGGACTCTTTAACATCCCATATTTTTTTATCAAAACCAATCAAACCACCATGCAAATGATTGCCTCCATCGTTAATTGTTAATGAGTATTCTTTTCTGTTTAATGTAAATTTTCCTTTTTTAATACGATTAGCATATCTACCACAAATAGCTCCTTGATAGGATTCATTATTATCAATATATTCTTGTGCTGTATCATATCCCTGCACCACATCTGCCAATTTTCCCTCTTTATCTTTAACATTAATACTAACTATGGTTGCACCATAATTAGTTATTTGTACAATCATCCCATTCTTATTTTTCAAAGTGAATAATTGAACTTTTTGATTGTTGTGAACTGTATTAAAAGCCACTTCATTGATGATACCCATTATTTTAAAAGTCTAATTTAACAGCTCCTTTTTCTCGAATAAATAAAGGATGACAAGAACCGGCACCAAATAAATGATTTAAAGTTGTAGTGTATCTTTCAAGCAAATCTTCAGGTACAAAGGCTTGTATCGTTCCTGCGAATCCTCCTCCATGCACACGCCAGGCTCCAGCTCCTTTTAATACTGCTTCGCTATAAGCTAATCCCAATGAAACGGCTTGTTCTTTTATGTTACCTGATACATAAACATTTTGATTGTACATATACGAACTATGTCCTGAATCTATGACCAATTGTAAAAATCCTTTAAAATCATTCTTCTCTAATGCCATTACTTCATCTACTACCCGCTCATTTTCGCACTCAAAGTGAATTGCTCTTAAAATAGCCCGATCTCCCACTTTCTGACGGATAGATGGCGCAATATCCATTACTTTTTCCAAAGTAGTTTCTCTCAGCACACTGCATCCTAAATGGGCTGCAACCTCTTTCATCTCTTTAGGTAAAACAGCATATTCATTATTCAAGTTGGTATGATCCCCTCGGGTATCTGTAATTACAAGAGAAAAACCAGTAGATTCAAAATCAAAATCTACTTTTTTAACAATAGGATTCGCTACATCAGCAAAATCAATGGTCACCAATCCTCCTACCGAACAAGCTACCTGATCCATCAATCCACAAGGCTTTCCAAAGAAAACATTTTCTGCATATTGTCCTATACAAGCATTTAGGATGGGATCTAATGTACCTTCATTAAATAAATGGCTAACAATTACTCCAATTAATACTTCGAATGATGCTGACGAACTTAACCCAGAACCTTTAGGAACGCATCCGTCAATTACAGCGTCGAATCCTCCTATTTTATATCCCAATTCATTTAATCGGGCATTAATCCCACGAACAAGGGCGTTTGGAGTTGAAAATTCATTTTCGTAGGGAATAAGATGACTTAGATCTACTTCGAATGTCTCGTAGCCTGAAGATTCAATCCGGATTATATCTGAATTATTTTTAGCAGCAATGGCAATATTATCCAGGTTTACTGCACCCGCCAATACGCGGCCATGATTATGGTCTGTATGATTACCTCCAATTTCGGTCCGTCCCGGTGAACTGAAAACAGAAACCTCTTTATCCCCAAAAACTTCTTTGAAACGATTTAATGTTTTGGTATATCGGATTGCCTGCTGACGTAATAATTCTGAATTTCTTCCATATAATTCTCTAAAAAGAGGGATATTTCCCTCATTAACTAAAAAATCAATATATTTAATATTTGACATTTACTTGTATCTAAATTTATAAAACAGTCTATCTTTATTAAGAGCTATTCAAATTTTTAAAAAATTAATTCCTTTCCCTATATGAGGCAGAAATTCCATATCATTATCCTATAAAGCCTTAATAATTTTTTGACTTACCCTTTTTAGTAATGAGGTTGTTTAAACTTTTATATTCATTATTTTAACCACAAAAGGCACAAAAGTTTTAAACACTTAAGTTTTTCAGAACCAAGCCTTATTCGTAATAAGTACACCTAAGTTTTGTGAAAATCTTTACCTATTGAGCGAAGTCGAAATGTTTGTCTTATGCGAACTTTTCTGCGGTATTACATTCAACTTATTTAAGTGAACTCAAGTGTTTTAAAATGAAACCTTTTGTAACTTCTGTGGTTTTGTAAAATAAAAACAACTTTAATAATAGCTTCGACAGGTTCAGACTGACAATGCTCAAAAATTTCGGTTGGCATTCGACTTGTCACCCTGAGCCTGCCGAAGGGATCTCAATAAGAAAATCTTTGTTAATCATTAATCCCAAGTATTAATTAAAAGGATAAGCCAATAATTTTATTTATTTTTATAATGAATTGTTGAACTTTTTTTAAGAATTTCTGCACTTTGTTCAGGAGTAATATCTCTTTGGGCTTCCGCTAACATTTCGTATCCCACCATAAATTTCTTCACGCTGGCTGAGCGAAGCAACGGAGGATAAAAATGCATATGAAAATGCCATTCTTCATGCGATTCTAAATCTGTAGGAGCCTGATGTATTCCGGCAGAATAAGGGAAAGAAATGGAGAAAATATTATCGTATTTTGTAGTTAAATCTTTCAACATCTGAGCAAATAAGGCTTGATCCTCATATGAAAAATCCGATAGGCTATTTAAGGGATTTTTACTGATAATCATTGTTTCAAATGGCCAGGTTGCCCAAAATGGAACCAAAGCTACAAAAGCTTTATTTTCTAATATAATCCGCTCATTAATTTCTATTTCTCTTTGAACGTAATCAGACAGAAGCGTTGTTCCGTTTTTATCATAATAGCTCTTCAAGTTTTGCTGTGTTCTGGCCACCTGAGAAGGAATGGATGACTGTGCCCAAATCTGCCCATGAGGATGAGGATTACTACAACCCATTATTGCTCCTTTATTTTCAAAAATTTGAACATGATTAATGTAATCCAGTTTTCCCAGATTCTGATATTCTTCCTTCCAGACAGACACTACCTTTGTAATTGCTTTTACAGACATTTCAGGAAGAGTCAATGAGTGATCTTGTGAAAAGCAAATTACCCGGTTAATTCCTCTTTCGGGTTTAATTTTAAATAATTCATCCCCGGTTTCATCGAAGGTTACTCCTACGCTCAATAAAGCTCCAAAATCATTATCAAATACATATACACCTTCATACCTGGGGTTCTGGACTCCGTTAGCTCTTGAATTTCCCGGGCATAAATAGCATTCGACGTCATATTGATTTTGAACGCTTGGTAACGGCTCTTCCTGTTGTCCCTGCCATGGCCTATTGGCTCTTTGTGGTGATACTAAAACCCATTCATCCAATAAAGGATTATATCTTCTATGGGGATGATTTTTACTGTTAAATGAATTACTCATATTGAGTTTATTTTTATATCAGTTTAACCCATTTTCAGGGTTTAACTTATCCAAAATAGGTTCGGCTAATGTGTTTAATTCTTTAATTATTTTATTATTTTTCTGTTCAATAATAATAATCTCATTATTACCCTTCTTTAAATAACATCCTGGTAAATATAGTGTCTGCTGCGGCCCTACAGACCAATACCTTCCTAAATTAATTCCATTAACAAATACAATTCCTTTTCCAAAAGGCCGCATATCTAAGAAAGTATCTCCAACGTTTGATACATTAAAATTTCCTTTGTAGATGGCTGGTCTGTTCTCTTTTAGATCTGATTTTTGTTTTGCGTCAATTAAGGGAGCCTTTTCAAAAGGAAGCCCATACATTTCCCAATCTCCTGTTATTTTTCGGTCATTAATAAATACAGGAGAAATAATTCCTTTTGTATTTTTATTAATAGCAGCTCCATAGTTAATTCTTCCAATGTTTTCTACCAGAATGTCTAGTTTTCCATTGAAGGGTATATTCACTTCACATTCATATTTTTTATAGTAACGGTTAAGCTCTCCTACTTTTTTCCCATTCACATACACAATTGCATAATCTCTTAATCCATCAAGTTTTAAGGTTCCTTTAATTGGCTGATTAAAATTTTTGCTATACCAAACATACCCATGCCCCTGATTTAATTCCTCAAAAGCTAAAGGACTATCATTAATGACTGGTTTTATATGTTTTTTAAAATTTTCTAAATCAATTGCCTGAGACAATTTTATACCCGGAATCTGAATAACCGGAATTTTTGAGGGAATAGGAGGTGTAGAGGCATCTTTTAATAATTCTCTTAATTTCAGGTATTTTTCGGTTTCCCATCCTGCCTCAGTAATAGGAGCATCATAATCATAACTGGTCATACTTGGCTGTATATCATGTTCTTCATCATAGTTAGCTCCCGAAGTAAACCCAAAATTAGTTCCTCCATGTACCATATAAATATTAAAAGAAATATCATTATTCATGAATTTTTCAATATGATTTTTTACTCTTTCCGTAGCTTTACGAGGGAAAGGTTCTGCCCAATGATCTAACCACCCGGGATAGTATTCTGCCACCATAAAAGGACCTTCTCCATTATGAAATTTCTTGACTTCTTTCTTAATATTGTCCGGATTTTCGTCTCCATTTGCAGTTGGCAACGCTCCAGGCAAAGCACCTCCTTCAAATAACCAGTCTCCATCTGAAGTAAAAAACTCCATTCCTTTGAAGCCAACTTCTTTTAATTGATCGAATACGGATGAACTGTATTTTTTATGATCTTCCAGTTTAATGTCTTCTCGTTGACTGACAAAAGACCCAAATTCATTTTCCCCCTGCACCATAACAATAGGGCCTCCATTAACAATCAGATAAGGTTTTACCACTTTGTAAAGCTCTGTGAAATATGCTTTTGTAGAATTTAAAAAAGGAGTATTGTATTCTCTGATTTTCATATCCTTGTCATTTTGCAAAAACCAAGGATAACCACCGAATTCCCATTCTGCACACACATAAGGTCCCGGACGAAGAATGACCATTAAGCCTTCTTCTTTTGCTATTTTCAAAAACTCAGCTAAATTTCGGTTTCCAGTTTGAAAATCCCATTTTCCAGGAGCTATTTCATGATAATTCCAAAATACATAAGTAGCTATTGTATTTAATCCCATCGCTTTAACCATTTTTAAGCGATGCCTCCAATAATCATGAGGAATTCTAGCATAATGAATCTCACCTGAATGCAATTTAACAGCCTGTCCGTTCAATTTAAATTCTCCGCCTTCGATTTTGAAAGATTCGTATTTAATAGGTTTTTGCTGTGCATTTATCGAATTTGCACCTATTAAGGACAAGGCTAAAATTATATTTTTAATAAGTTTCATAGTATGTATTATAGATCTAGTTTAGTTAGTAAAATAAATTTATAAAATTACCCAATGCAATCACACTAGTTCCTACCGGTTTTTGTGAATTTACCACCAGTTTAAAAATTTGGAAATATTTTAATAAGCTCTTACCCAACAACTGCTAAAAAAAAGACAAACCACCTTTCATAAGTAAAGTGTATTGAATAATTTTTCTCAAATACAAAACTCAAAATTATTTCTATTACCAAAAACGAATATAAATAGCAGTTAGAAGTAATAGAATAATGACAATCAGGAATAATGTTCTATTATCCACTTTGAACATATTTTTGTCTGTGACAAAAGCTTTTGGATTTACTTTTGGCTCAAAAACACTTAATAGAACCATTACAGCTGCAGTAATGAAAAATGACCACCCCATATTGATAAGGAAAGGAATCTCTGTAATGGTTTTCACCACACCATTTTCCAATTTTTCATAGGTGAATGCTGTATAAATCCATGTTTCTTTTCCAAATAGTTCAACTGCAAAGCTGTTAAAGAAAATAGATAATAAAAAACCAAGAATAACTCCAACTATAGCAGCGGTTCCAGTAGTTCTTTTCCAAAACATCCCTAAAATAAACATAGCAAATACACCCGGACTAATAAAACCAGTATATTTTTGTATAAATGTGAAACCGCCTTCTCCACCAATTCCCAAAACATCTGTCCATGTAAATACCAAAGCAATAAGCATCGCCATTATGATTGCCCAACGTCCTGTTCTTACCATCTGCATTTCAGAAGCGTTGGTTCTTAAATATTTTTTATAAATATCCAAAGTAAAAATTGTGGATATACTATTTACTTTTCCAGCAAGTGATGCTACTATTGCAGCTGTTAAGGCAGCAACTGCAAGACCTTTAAGCCCAGATGGAAGCAATCCCAGCATTGCAGAATAAGCACTATCTTTTACCCCATTAAAATTTGACAAATGACCTTTTGTATAGAGTACGTAAGCTGCAATCCCGGGAAGCACAACAATTACAGGCATAAAAAGTTTTAAAAATCCGGCAAATAAAATTCCTGTTCTTGCTGTTTTTAAATCTGCTCCTAATGCTCTTTGGGTAATGTACTGGTTACACCCCCAATAATTAAGCTGTACAATCCATTGTCCGGCAAAATACATTGCTAAACCTGGCAAAGCTATATATTTCTGTGCTGCTAAATTTTCCGGCATTGATAAAGTAGTTGTTGTTATTAGTGGTTTATTCAGAATGAGTTTGAAATGTTCCGGAGCTTCTTTCAAAAGGGTATCAAAACCTGTTAGGGCATTTCCTATAGCAGCCCCATTAATTCTTTGATCCACAACCTGCAATGCCATATAAACTGTAGCAAAGCCACCAATAATAAGAACTGCTACCTGAATAACATCCGTGTAGCCAATGACTTTCATTCCTCCCAATCCAATAAACAACGCCATCAGTAAAAGTGCAATCATAATGATATGCAGATGACCTGCACCCAGCAATGAATCAATAGCCACAGCTCCTAAATAAAGAATGGAAGTAAGATTAACAATTACATACAAAAACAGCCAAAAAACAGCCATAATAAGAGAAACAGACTTATTATATCGTGTTTCCAAAAACTGGGGCATCGTATAAATTTTATTTTTGAGATAAATAGGAATAAACCATACCGCTATAATTATAAGTGCAATGGCAGCCAGCCATTCATAGGCGGCAACAGCTACTCCTATGAAAAATCCTTCTCCACTCATCCCAATAAATTGTTCTGCCGAAATATTAGAGGCAATCAAACTCGCTCCAATTGCCCACCATGTCAATGAGCCTTCTGCGAGGAAATAATCTTTACTTCCTGCAGTTTTTGATTTTTTCCGCTTGTATATCCATAAGCCGTATAGTGTTACAACCAAAAAATAAATTAGAAATATAACAAAATCAAATGTTGATAGTTTTCCCACGCTTAAAATTTTTATAGTAAGTTTATCATAGATTTCTCTAGTTTTTCAGCACTTTTATGTACTCTAAAGTATTTAATAATTCAGCACTTCCAATAGATCATTTAAAACAAAACTGAATCTTTTGCGCCAAAACTATACAAAAGGAAACCTTATATTATCAAATGTATAAATTTGGAAAACACTTCCATACTTGTTCCTACCAGTTTTTGTATATTTACTACTAGTTAAAAAAATGGAAATATTATGAAGCTTATTAAAATAATTCCCGATTCGGTTGTCCCTAAATACCAACAGATTATAAATTCCATTGAACAAGCTCTTGCCCAGCAACTGCTGAAAAAAAATGACAAACTACCTTCCATAAATAAAGTGTGCATGGAATTTGGCATTTCCCGAGACACCGTCCTGTATGCTTATGAAACACTGAAAAAGAGAGGTATAGTAAACGCCATTTTAGGTAAGGGATACTATATAAAAAGTACCGATTGGGATTTTGAAGAGCGAATTTTTCTATTATTTGATGAGCTGAATGCTTTCAAGGAAACCCTTTATAATTCATTTTTGGAAGAGCTGCAACAAAGATCTAATATCCACGTTTTTTTCCACTATTTCAATATAGATGTCTTCAAGAAGTTAATTGAAGAAAATAACGGAAACTACACAAAATACATAATAATGCCAGGCAATATGAATGATACGGCACCCATTATCAAGATGCTTCCCAAGAAGGACGTTTACCTATTAGATCAAACCAATTTACATTTAAGAGAATATTCATCTGTACACCAGAATTTCTCAAAAGACATGTATAATGGTCTATCAAAAGCGAAAAAATTGCTTGAAGCCTACCGAAGACTGATTCTTATTTTCCCCGGAAAAAAAGAGCCTATAGGTATGGTAGAAGGATTTACAGGTTTTTGTAAACAGTATAAAATGAAATATGAGATTATCTGTAATTTCACTGATGAGGAAATAATGAACGGAGACGTATTCATAATTCCGGATGACAGGCATTTAGTAAATGTCATTAAGCAATCTAAAAAACAGAAGCTAAAGATTAGAAAGGATTTCGGCATTATCTCCTACAACGAAACACCTCTTAAAGGTATTGTAGAAAATGGTATTACTACAATTTCTACAGATTTCTGGCAAATGGGAAAGATTTTGGCAGAAATGGTTCTCAATACCAAGCAAGGTAGAATTGAAAATGCTTCTGATTTAATTATCAGGAATTCCCTATAATTGATTTGAAATAAATTTATTATCTGAAGTTGTTTCATAAAAATACAAGCCAAAGCTAAAAATGAGGAAACATTCTGAACCCAATGTATGCCTGTTTTTGAAAAAGGCTCAGATTATAAAATCCAAGCCTTGATTTTTTAGCTTACTCATTTCTTGAAATCTTGTCAAGAAAATGTAAATTCTTTCTCCTGCTTTTAATCAATTTTGTTATTAAAAGTCAATAGAATTCAGTGTTTTATCAACCAGCAATCCGTTAGTAGCTTTTATATTAAATGATCCGTTTCGTTTTGCTTTAAATTTAATAATGAATAAATCTGCTGTTCCTTCTAAGGGACTTTTTTGTCCTACATTAACCAGCGTAGGATATAATATCTTCTCTTTGTTGGTATGCAGTCTGTCATAAGTCAGGTTTTCCATCTGGCCGATATTTAATGGTGTTATTCCTATGTATTCCAATTCCTGCTGGTTATATGGAATAGCAAAACTCAATGCATTTACAGATTGCAGATTACTACCTTTTACTACTACTTCAACAATATCATTCTTAGCATATTGCTGTTTTGAAGCAGAGGCTGTAATGCTGCCTTGCAGTGGTTTCAATTCTTCATCGCTTACTCCTCCATC
The DNA here is from genome assembly GCF_004916905.1 of Chryseobacterium candidae. GTDB lineage: Bacteria > Bacteroidota > Bacteroidia > Flavobacteriales > Weeksellaceae > Chryseobacterium > Chryseobacterium candidae. The sequence continues at coordinate 99,408 of NZ_SDLV01000030.1, read as the reverse complement.
TATTTTTGTAGCGACGTTAGAAATATCAAATGCATCAATGAAGCCGTTCTTATTTATATCCCCATGGCTAATATATCCTTCAAAATCAGAATCTCCTTTTCTCAGACCTGTATAATTCATATATGAAGTAAAGTCATTCCTATCAATTTTCTGATCATTATTGATATCGCCGGGAAGCAAACTTGAAGATCCGGGAACTTTGAATATATATAATTCGTTTCCACTACCAAAATTTTTGAAAGCACTGCTGACTTCAATCTTCATAAATCGTGTGGTAGGATGGGTGGCGAAGTCTAAAGATTTATTTATGTTATTTCTATCCCATGTAAAAGAGCCAAGTTCTGTCCAGTCTTTTTTATTATCACTATACGAAATTTTACCATTCATCCATACTCCGTTATAACCGCTGTTTCTAGGCATATATTCTAATTTACTGATGGTGTTGATGGAGCCTAAGTCTAAAATTATTTCAAAAGGAACTTTGCTTTTTTCATAATCCGAATGCCAGCCCGTGCTCAGATCCTGATCAAAAAGATTTTCTATGCCTTCTCCTTCCTGACTTGGAATTGTAACGGTAGCTTTTATGCCTTTAATGGCAAATTCGTAAGGGTTTTTACTGGTTCGGGACGAGAAAGAAACCCAATCAGAAGTATTGGTTTTATTTACGGCTCTTAATTTGAAATCATATTTCGTTTCAGGAGCCAATCCTTCAAACAAGAAAGAGGTATCTTTTATATTACTGTATACCATATTGTTACATAATATTTCATAGTAATCAGCATTAGGGATTTTATTCCATGATGGCAATATAGAATATGCAGTGTTTGTATTTTCTGAAGTGATTGGCTTTAAAGCTTCTGCAAATGCTCCGGAGTTATTTTTTAATTGGTTAGAATTGGTAAACTGGTAATCTTTAATGATAAGCTCTACTTTGTTTTTGCTTATATCGGTAATTTCTGTTTTCACCCAAAGTTGTGGATTTCGGGTAATCGAAACTTTTGAAAACTCAGAACCTTTGGTGGAAAAATTATTGAATTCCGGTTTGCTGTTGTAAAAATAGACGTTGGTGGCATTATTAAATTCATCTAAGGTATTTACTGTATTCAGATTTATATTTTTACCTCCAACAGAAAGTTTTACACCGGATGGTTTTTTAGTAACATTAATTCTAAATTCTGTCATTTTTTCTTTTTCAAAACCATTAAAGTTACCTTGAGTAGGAGAAATACTTACTGTTGCTGTATTTTTAACTACCCTACTTTCTATAAGGGTGCTTACAGATTCATTTTTCTTATAATTTTCGGTTATGCCATCGTCATCATATTCTGTAAAGCTTGATTTGTCTGAAGGATACACTTCATAAATTCTTAATTTTTTATTGATTTGATGAACGTTGTTGTTGGGATTTACCATCGGAATAATAGCGCCTGGCTTCACAAATAGAGGAAGTTTCCAAATTGGGGCATCGAAATGATTTAAAATAATCCCTCCCTCATAAGTTTGTCCTGTAAAGTAATCAATCCAATTGCCTTTAGGAAGGTAAATATTATTTCTGATATCATTTCCTTCTTTATCTATTTTTGTGGCCTGATATACTGGAGCTACCAGAAAATAAGGTCCATACTGGTACTGATACTGAGTAGATTTCCCTAAAGTATATTCATTAACCTCATCTAAAAACATTGCTCTGATGATTGGCAATCCATCTACGGCTTCCTTAGCTATACTATACGTATAAGGCAGCAGGGTGGATTTCAATTTTAAATAGTTCCTGTTAATAGAAGCAGCGGATTCACCCAAAGCATGGGGATACTTTTCGTTTGCTCCCCAGCCATCCATGTTGAGCTGCATAGGGGTAAAGGTTTTCCATTGGAAATCCCTTGTATTGATAATCGGGTTTTTCCCGCCAAAAATACCATCCATATCCGAAGTAATGTTAGGCTGGCCAGACAAACCAGAACCTATATAGGTAGGAATATGGAATCTGATATATTCCCATTCGCCACCCGTTTGGTCTCCTGTCCAGATACCGGCATATCGTTGTGAACCAGCCCAACCGTCCAGCGAAATGATAAAAGGACGGCTCCCGTTACCATAGCGTGGTATTATCTGAGCCACATCTGAAATGCCGTTAAGCCCGAATGAGTAGCCAGGGCCTACCCAGGCAACATCCGTTTTTAGGACTCTTACGCCTGCGTCACCCACTTCTTTTATGATATCTCTCTGCAAAAGAGCACTTATTCCTTCTTTTGGATGCAAATCAGACTGTGTCCACAATCCTATTTCTACACCGTTTTTTCTGGCATAATTTCCGAGAGATTTTAAATTAGCTATATTGCCATCCAAGGTTTCTGTCTGTCCGTATCCTGCACTGTAACCATCATTTGGCAATATCCATCCTAAAGGCATATCTGCATTTTTATAACGGTCTATAACGGCTCTGGCAGAAAACTGATAGTTGTTTTTTTCTCCATTTAAAGATTCTTTAACTCCTCCATTATCTTTTTGGCTTTCTTTATATCTTTTTCCGTCTTCAAATAGGATTCCTTTATCATCTTCTTTCCAATAATCTCTATTGTAGGCATTAAGATGACCTTCATAAAAACCAAACTTAGGTAAAAGTATGGGGTTTCCCGTGAGCTGGTAAAAATCATTCAACAAAGATTTAGGATGATCATCTACCATAAAAAAAACATCCAGGTAATCAGTCTCATGAGCCAGTTTCACTTCATTTTTATTTTGTTTACCAAAATCATAATATCCTTTTTTGAAAGTATGCCACATAAAACCATATCCATTTGTAGACCAGTAATAAGGATTTGGAGAGGCTACGCCACCATCAGTCCAGTTATTTTGATTAACAATTAAAATCGTATTTCCTTTATGAGAAAACCGGCCGTTTTGTACACCGCCTCCATAGAAATATTCATCTTTTCCCTGAGATAAAGTAAGCACTGCTTCTTTGGAATTAAATTCAATGGGAGCCATAAAAGAAAAAGCCTCTTTATTAAGGTTCAGGTTAAACACTTTAAATAAAGAAGTTGTTTTGTCAATTTCTATTTTCATTTTACGAGTAGAGATAGAAATAGTCTGTGGTAAATTGTTGACTGCAATTTCTTGTACTTTTTTTCTGGGCTGATCTACCAAAATCTGAGCGGGAGGTATTGCTTCAAGACTTCTTACTTCTCCAACTTTGGGATCGAAAAATAACCGAAAGATATTTTCTCCATAAAAATCTATTACTATTTTTTTATTGTCAGAAAGCAAAACTTCTACTGAAGTTTCTCCTTTCCTAGCAACATTTTCAATTTTTTGAGCCTGAGTTTTTCCAATGAAGAAAAGAAAAGAACTCAGGAGTAAAATCTTTTGAATTTTTGAATTTAAAACTGCATTCATTTACCTTGATTTTATTTATTAATTTACATTTTATACTACTCTAAGAAATTAAGATTAAAATCAACTTTTAAGATAAAAACCAATTGTAACCCAATGCTATTCAAACACTTTCAAAAGTAGTTTTTTTTGTTAAAAGAGTAGCTCTCTTTTTAAAAACATGGATAACTTATTGAACGATTTCGTTTAAAAAGCTACCCATATTTATTTTAATAACAGACTAATAAAATCTGTGTGCTTGTATAATCACTGTTTAATTTTTAATCAGCCTGGTTTTATAAACCTGACCTTTTTCGTCTTTTACAGAAACAAGGTATATCCCAGAATTGAATGTGCCAAGACTGTTATTGATATTATCATTGAGGGTTTTAATATCTCCTTCAGACTGCAATACTAAAGATCCTGATAATGAATATACAGACATTGTATATTTTCCTTTTGAATCAGCCAGTTCCAGTTTCACGGCATCTGATGATTTCGCAGGATTAGGGTAAATCATCAGTTTACTTACTTTATTTACTTCAGGAGCTGCTGAAGTTTTTGCTTTAGAGGCTGCTGAAATTTTTGGATATACCAATATTTTGCTCCCGTTATAGCCTACAGCATACACTTTAGCTGATCCTGTGGGATATTCTATTATCGTAGTGTGGTTTGTGGTATCTCCAATACCTGCCAATGATATTCTAGCCAAAGCACCATGAGTATCATAAACTTCATATGCTACAACATTTTTCCATACATTAGCCTGGTCTACTTTAAGCTGAGGACCTGTAGCAGTGTTTAATAAAGTAACTCCATTTCCGGTGGTTCCTGATAAAGGGAGCTTATCTCTGAATACTTTTACGTTATGTGCATTAATATAATTCATTACCGGAGAGATGGGCTTAGGGTAATTTTTTGCTTTAACTGCTGCAATGGTAGCATCAATCATATTTTGCGTAACGGTAATATTTTGTACTCCATAATCGTTTATGTTTATATTGACAGGTCTTAGGAAACCTGCATCGGTAAAAAAGTCTGTGAGATCTTCTTGTACAGCATCACAGGTATTTTTAACAAATTCCATAGAGAGCTGTCCGTTGGTTAAATTGGCAGCGTCTGTGTTTCTTGATTTTTCTGCTACATTACCATACCAATGTGCATAGTCTACCCCAGATGCAGGTGACGGATGTTCTTCATCTGTAAGGGCAAGCCCTCCTCTGGCTGCGCCAGCCACCTGATAATACAATTCTAACTGCCAGAATGGACGGAAAATAAGAAAGTTATAATCCTCAATATTTTCAGCAATAGTCCTCAGCACGTTTTTCTTACCTATAAGAGTATAATTTACACTTTTATTTGCTTTACCCCCTTCTAGTTCTGCTCCAGAGTCAGTTGTTTTAAATGGTTCTCTTTCTAATCTTGGTACCCCTTTACTCATTGTATATTCATTCCAAGCAGAGTAAATATTATTAGTTACTTCGCTTAGCCCTATCCAGCTAAGATTCGGTCTAATTTGATTTACGTGTCCTAGTTCGTGCCCCACGCCCCAGTAATCCATATTACTGACAGAGGTACAGCTAGCAGGTCCCCAAGTTAAATCAAAGTGAGCTCCAGGATTATATTGAAACCAGCCTCCTTTGGATTCAGTATATGCAAATTGGCGATTTTTTGGTGATTTACCATATTTAAACAATCCCATTAGTATTCTTTGTTGTCTTATGATATTATCATAAGCGTTGATGAATTCAGCAGGATTATCCGGAACATATGTCCTTAAAGCACTTTTATCAAATACCAGGTGAATATATTGGCCTCTGATATCTAATTTATGGGAAGCATTATTTAGCAATAATGTTTTCCATTCCGCCGCAGTAATAGTTGCAGCAGAATCAAAATAGCCATTTAAGGTGCCTGTAACAATATTAATTTTAACTGGAGGCAAAGCACTGTTATCATTGTAATAACTGATATATCCTAATCCTCCTGTTTCACTCTCAATAATATTTAATCCTGCTTTAAGAGGATATGATTTTTCCGTAAATTTTCCTTCGTTGGCAAAATTGTGTACTTTTAAAAATACAGGACCTGGGGCACTGTCCATAAATAAAACAATTTTAGTATTTGCCTTAAATACAATTCCTGTCATATTCTCAAATGAATCATAAGCATCTGTTTTTAATGCATTCCGGGTAGTCTTTAAGGTAGGATATACTTCATATGATTTTACTCTGTATTTTTTATTATAGGTTTTACTAAAGAGACACTGAGCCAATGCTTTATAAAAAGGGTTGGTAATTCCGTCTATAATTTCCTGGGTAACGCCCGGCTTCAGTTCAGAATAAATGTTATCTGCAAAAATATCTCCATAAGGAAGTACTTTCTTAGGATAAAACGCCATTTCTGCACAGCTCGCAAAATTATTCAAGCCATTTTGGACAACAATTTTAATATTGGCTGGAGTAATAGTAGATGGAAAATGAACATCTGTAATTGCACCAGTCATACCAAAATCATAATTCATAAGTGGTATGTAAGTGGTATTGCTTATTGTATTATATAAAATTGATACTTTTCCGAAAAAACCATTATTCTGCCCGTCCTGTCTTGGGATATAGCGCAAATAGCCTATAGGCTTTGTCCCATTAAAGTGATAGTTTAACGTAATAGGAAATACATTGGATGTTGGCTCCCACTCAGAGTGATAAAATGTGGAAGTATCTCCATCAAAGCTCATTTTTAAACTATTATTTCCTTTTTTAGTTTCTTTACTGGAAGCAAAAGATCCTGCTGCTATAACGGGTACTTTTACGTTATTGGTTACAGCAGACAGACCACCAATTGGCGGTTTACAATCATCTATGCTATAAACAGGCGGTTGTTGAGATGAATAAAATTTCATTTCAGCACAACTAGAGAAATTACCTCCTCCTTCTGTTATGTAAAGCCTAATAATGTAAGGTTTAGGTATGGGTGATGACGATAGATCTATCGTCTTCTTTTTATTGTTTTCCGCCCACACAACCTGACTTTTCTTTTGAATGAAAGTAGTAGGATTGTCCTGAGTGGAATAATAGACATCTACTTTTGTCCAGATACCATTAGTTTCTGTAGCTCTTGGTATATATTCAAGTTTGTTTATACTTTGTACATCTACAAAGTAAAAATCCAGTTGATCCGGAATACCGTTGGCATTCCATAAGGAGTGGTAGGTTGTTGCGTCATTATCATCAATGCAATTTTCTACTTCTGAACCAGGTTCAGAAGGCTGTAATGATGTTACTTTATAGGCAGTTATTTGGTATTGTGCTTTCGATAAAGAAAACAACATACACAACATAATTAATGTGTAAAACTTTGCTTTCATTTTTATTTTTGGATTAAAATAGCAGACATAGATATTATGTCTGCTAACATATTTATTGATTAATTTTTAATCAGTTTACAGTTATAAATCTGATCTTTTTCACCTTTTACAGAAACAAGATATCTTCCAGAATTGAATGTGCCAAGACTTTTATTGATATTCATTAAGGGACTATAATACCTCCTTCAGATTTCAATCATAGAAAATCCTGATAATGAATATACAGATATCTTAAATGACCTACTTCTAGTTTAAGGTAGCTGATGATGATTTCGCAGGATTAGAGTAAATCGTAGTTTACACTTATTTTATTTACCTCAAGAACCTGCTAAAGGAATCGGATATACCCATATCAGAAGTATCATAAACTTCATACTCATCTTTTATGTATATTAATATCCTTTTGCCGCCTGAGCTTCTTTTAATTTTGGATTTAAATCTACCGCAGTCTGAGGGTAAGGGAATCTGTAAAACTTATCATTCCATACTCTTTTTGCAACCTGTGTATTGGTAATGTCATAAATGGTTTTCATTACATTTGGGGCAATCTTCCATCTTCTGATATCGTAAAATCTGTGTCCTTCATTCGCTAGCTCTATTCTTCTTTCATTTCTGATAATATCCCTCAAAGTTTCCTTGGTCTGTGTTCTGCTAATTGCTGGCATCCCTACTCTAGTTCTGATTTTGTCTAGTGCATCATAAACAGAGGCATCCGGCCCATACAATTCATTTTTTGCTTCAGCATAGGTAAGTAATACCTCTGCATAGCGAATCAGCATAAAATTATTACTCGCATTTAAGTTTTCATCTAATGAGTTATAATCTGCCATTTTTTTGTAGTTATAGCCAATTTTCGATGTATTGTTTCCTCCTTTGCTCCATGTGAACAGCTGGCTTGTTCCAAATCCCTGCAGGTAAGACCAAGGCCCATTGGGGTGCATAATACTTGCATATAAACGGGTATCTCTGTTTTTAAACTCGTCCAGATAGGCATCATTTGGATTTCCATCATTATAGTTTGAAGCTCTTACAGCATCAGAAGGGGGTGTAAATGCCGTTCCATCTTTATTCCAATAGGCATTTACCAAATCAATTGTTGGGGTTATAGAGCTCCATCCACTCTCTTCATTGGGCAATAGGAGAAGGGTCATGGAATTACTGTATGTTCCTTTTGAATCAGGTACATATTGAGCTTCTAAAATTGATTCTATACTGCCCTCATTTTTTGCCCAGAATAACGCCTGATAATTACTTAAGCCTTTGTAAAAATTATCTTTATCTGTGGCAGAAGTAAAGGTAACAAAGCTGTCATAGTCTGTACTTGTGTCTATTGAAGCCATATTAAAAAGACTGTACGTTCCGGAATTCATTACCGATTGAGCAGCCTCGTAAGCTTCTTTGTATTTTCCTGTGTATAAATATACTCTTGCCTTAAATGCCAATACTGCGCCTTTTGTTATTCTACCCTTATCCTGACCAGAGGTATAGGTAATTGGTAAATCATTTTCTATAGCACTCAATTCACTGGTTACAAAATTATCAATTTCAGCTTCAGAAACAGGGGTAAGGGAGGCATCATCTAATTCACCTGATTTTTGCACGAGTGGAAGCGCTCCAAAATACTGGGATAAATCAAAATAATTGAAAGCTCTTATAAATCTGGCTTCTGCTTTATATCTGCCTGCCAAATTTTTGTCCATGGGAATTTTATCAATATTCTCTAAGAAGGTATTTACCTTTCTAATGGTAGTAAAGTCATATCCGAAATCTTTAGAAGGCAGTATATCTCCTGCAGAAGCATCTACTGCATTTGTTTCCCACGGATATTGAGCATATGAATTATCGGTAAAACTATCGTTGTATAAGCTGCTATAAGCTGCTCCAGACAGGTATGCATAAATGCCGTTTAATGCCATGGTAGCATCTTTTTCAGTTTTCCAAAATGTATCTTCTGATATTTTGTCTTCCGGAAACCTATCTAAATTACAAGAACTAGTCACTACAGCTAGGGAAACTGATAGTAATATAATTTTTATTTTTTTCATTTTTTAGATGTTTATTAAATTAAAAAGTAGCATTTATACCAAACGATATGGTTTTTAAGTTTGGATACGTGGAACGGTCACTTGCCATTTCAGGATCAAAATCTTTTACTCTTTTGTCTCCTCTGAACGTAAAGTAATTTTCTAAGTTGGCATATATTCTGAATTTTTTCAATCCTATACGGCTAATGGTTTCCTGAGGAATGGAATATCCCAAAGTAACAGACTTAATTCTAAAGTAACTGGCATCAAAAAGCCAAAAATCTGAAGCAACACCAATATTCTGAGTTCCACCTCCAGACGGCAAAACCCTATGGTATAATGCATTAGGATCTGGATTCTCAGGAGTCCATCGGTTATCCAGGACATATTGTTTTGCACCTGCCCCATTGAAAAATGCCTGAGAAGATTCTTTATCCAGATATACCTGAACATTCTTTACCCCCTGCCCTACTATGTTAAGATCAAAATTTTTATATCTGCCTCCTATGCTTAGTCCGTAGGTAAAACTAGGAACATCATTTCCTATAACTGTCCTATCATTCTCATCAACAACTCCATCTCCATTAATATCCACATACTTTATATCGCCAGCCTGAGAAGAGCTGTATAACTTAGGATAATTATTATTAATATCCTCCTGGGTTAAGAGACCAGCAGTTTTGTATCCGTAGAAATCGCCAATTGAACCTCCTACTTGTGTTATCCAGTTATCTTTATACAGAGGTTTGCTATTGATAAGTGAAAGAACTTCATTACGGTTTTTAGCAAAATTAGCATTGATATAAAAGTCCCCATTTTCAAAATTCTTATTGTATCCCAAAGTAATTTCTATTCCTTTATTTACCACATCACCCGCATTTATAGGAGGTGTTTGGTTTTTTACCGGATCACTGTCCATAATTACCCCTGTTTCATATGGCAATTGATTGTTCATTAAAGCCCCTTTTGTAAGACGGTTATATACATCTACCGAGAAAGTGAAAGTATTATTGAATAGAGATCCATCCAGACCAATATTTTTGGTAACAATTTTTTCCCAGCCTATACCCGAAAAACCAAGCTTACCTGGTGATACTGAACCAACAATAACATTCCCCAGAACTGTAGAATTACTATCCATATAGGTCTGGCTGTCATAATAACCGATGGTATTGATAGATCCGGCACTACCATAGGAGCCTCTTAATTTTAGTGTATTGATGAAATTCAGGTTTTTAATAAAATTTTCCTTATCCAGCCTCCAGGAAGCCATAACTGCAGGAAAATACCCCCACCTGTTTTCCTTAGCAAAACGCGAAGAAGCATCTGCTCTTATAATCCCTTCTAAAAAATATTTTTCCTGATAATTATAATTGATACGTGCGAAAACAGACTGGAAAGCATATTGGCTGGTATTAGATTTCAATTCATCTAAGGTTCCGTCAAGGGTAGAAAGAGCACTTAAAGAATGCAATCCATCTTTTGGTATATTAGATTTTCTACCCTCTATTATTCTACGTGTATAGTCTTCATAAGAAGCCCCTCCCAAGACTTTAAAATAATGTGATGATATTTTTTTTTCATAACCTACCAAAACCTGAGTATTAAGCAATTCATCTGATTCCCATTTTTCATGATAGTTATTAACTGCTCTTGCCGTTGCAGCAATAGGAACTTTAGTTAAAAAATTGTTTACAGGGCTTAGCGTATTTGTAAATTCACCTAAACGATAGTTCCAGTTTGAGTAGCTGATTTGGGCATCTATATTTAATCCTTTTACAGGAGTATAACTGGTGGATAATGCTCCCATAAATTTTTGATCATTTGACTTGGAATCTCCTCCTTCTATGTTATTTCTTATAGGATTGGTATTCGCAAATGTATTATCTACTTTACCTGCATTTATAGATCCCCACCATCCGTTGGATTGCCTTAATGCCATAGTAGGAGTTATTCTTGCCAGTTCTCTAGTATTAATACCACCTCCCTGATCATTGATCATTTGTTTGATAAACGATATATTAGAATTGACGGTAAATTTTTCACTTAATTTAGAGGAGGTATTTGCCCTGAAAGAATATCTGTCCATACCTTTTGTAGGGGATAGAGACTCCTGTTTCAGATATCCTAAACTTGCGAAATAACGAATTTTATCTCCCCCTGATACGTTAATCTCATTATTTAGGAGGTTTGCCATTTTTCTATAAGTGGCTTTATACCAGTCTGTGTTAGGGTATCGATCAGGGTCTGTGCCAGCAGCTGTAAGATCGATTTGTTCTTGCTTGTATTGAGAAAAATGACCGACACTATTATCTGCGTTGAAATATGCTTCATTTTTTAGTTTCATATATTCAACAGCATCTACATACTTGGGTAAATAAGTGGGTGTCTGATAGCCATTATACATATTATAACCTATACTCATCTTCCCTCCGCCGCCTTTTTTGGTCTCGACAAGAATGACACCATAGCCAGCTCTTGTACCATAGATTGCTGCTGCTGCATCTTTTAATATGCTTATGTTTTCAACATCAGCCGGACTCAGCCTGGAAAAGTCTGCAGCACTAGAAAGAATACCATCTATAATATAAAGTGGCGAATTACCCGCAACACTTCTTCCCCTTACATTTAATGCGGGTACAGAACCTACATCTCCTAAAGAAGATTTAATTGTAACTCCGGGTAATGCACCTTGTATACTCGCTGTTAAGCTTGTTGTTGGGCGGTCCTGCAGTATCTTTTTATCAACAGAAGCTATAGATCCGGAAACAGTTCCTTTTTTCTGTTTTCCATATCCTACCAAAACAATTTCTTCCACATCTTTTACTTTTTTAGTGATAGAGTCTGAAGGTTTGTTTTTAGTTTTCTGTGCATCCACTAATGTTATAGATGACATTAGAAGTGCACTCAAAATAATAGTTTTTTTCTTCATGTTTTATTAAGTTTATTAAAATGTTATTCTATTTAAGGGTAGTTGGCTTCTTACCAATCTTTTTTATAAATAAGATATGATAAGAAAAATCTAAAGGTTTTATATTACTCTTTGCTCTTCAAATTCTATAGAAACAAATGACTATTTCAGTACTGTTTTCACATTTAAACAATTGTTTCTATTTTTTCGTTTGTTCCAGCATAATTGGAAAATATGGAAAAGGAAACCTCCTGATGATCCACAAATACTCTATCTATTTTCTTCTTATTTTGTTTGATTGCAAGTCTTGTTTGAGTGTGAACTAACTATTGCTATAACATTAACTCTATGTTACTCAAATGTAGAGTTTTACCTCATATCTCCATACTGGTAGCCACCAGTTTTTGTCACTTTACCACCAGTTTGAAAAGTATTTGAGTAGGTTTAATCCTATTGATTGGGTTATGGTTTTCAGACTTTAGTTCATTCTTTTCTTCTTTTTGAGAAAAAAAGCCGTTTAGCTTATTGATTTTTTAAAGCATAAAATAATAATGGGCGGAAAAAATCCACCCATGACCGCCTTCTGTACTGGTCAAAAAAATTATATCAGTAAAGAAATTAAATATATATTAAATTTGATTTAGAGATTTGTATTTGTGAAGAATTACGTCCTGTCAAAGCATAAAAAGAATGTAAAAAATTTAAAGTACAATTACCGAACAACTTTGCAAACAGCCCAAAACATCTGTGATGTATTGTTGAAATACAGGCATAATACTTCCTTCACAAACCTTTTTCTTCTACAGAATTTACTGCATATAAAAAACTTTGAGCTTTTTGTTTACGCTGTTTATTGCTAAATTCAGAATTTGCTGTATACGAATATCAAAAGGTCTGCCTGGGTTTCATATTTTCCCTATTACCTACCTCAGCAAAGTTAAAACATTCTTTTTGTGTGATTTATAAAACTTCAACTCTGTCTTTTATTGTGAGAAAATATATTTTTTGATTAAGAAAACTGCTTTATTTTTTAGAATTCCCACCTTACAAAAGCTTCCATGGCAGCATAAGTGGCAAGTCCCATTTTATGATAAGTCTCTGCTGTTTCCCTGTTTCTTTCTTCTGCTCTTTGCCAGAATTCTCTCATATCTGTTCCCTGAAATACGACTCCATCTTTTTGAGATTGATGCTTGAAAATTCCATAGCGCTTTTCCAAAATTTGGTCCGGGCTTAGGGGTACTGCCATTTCTATTTCTTCTATAGACCACTCTTTCCATGCTCCTCTATACAACCATAACCAACAATCTTTCATGTATTCCTTCGGTTTTAAACTTTTAACAGATTCGAAAATAGCATCTAAACATACTTTGTGCGTTCCATGAGGATCTGCTAAATCACCAGCTGCATATATTTGATGGGGTTTTACTTTGTCTATTATGTCTGTTACAATTTCTATGTCCTCTTTGCTCAATGGTTTTTTTTCTATTCTGCCTGTTTCATAGAAGGGCATTTCCAAAAAATGAATCCGGCTGTCTGGTATTCCCACAAAATAGCAGGTAGATCTTGCTTCTCCTTTTCTTATTAAGCCCTTTATATGTCTTACTTCAGGAATGTCTATATCGCTATTTTTCTTATTCTGTAAAAATCTGACTGCTTTTTCAAAAATCTTTTTCGCTTCACCATTTTCTATACCAAACATTTCATTGTAATCACACACAAAATTCGCAAAACGCAATGCTTCAGAATCTGCTACAGCTATATTTCCAGAGGTTTGATAGGCTACATGAACTTCATGCCCCTGCTGATGTAGTCTTATGAAAGTTCCGCCCATACTGATAATATCATCATCCGGATGCGGACTGAATATAAGAACTCTTTTCTTAGCCGGGGTTTTTCTCTCCGGTCTATTAGTATCATCTGCTCCTGGCTTACCTCCAGGCCAGCCAGTTATGGTATGTTGTAATTTATTAAAAATTTGGATATTGATATCGTAGGCAGGTCCTTTGTCTGCAAGCAAATCGCTCATTCCGTTTTCTATATAATCAGAATCGGTGAGCTTTAATATAGGTTTTTTTATTTTCTGGGCTAGTCCTAAAACGGCTTTTCGGGTCAATGCCTCCGTCCATTCTATTTTTTCTACCAGCCATGGAGTATTAATCCGGGTAAGTTTATGAGCTGCTCCCTGATCCAGTACAAAAGCAGCGTTTTTATGTTCCTGCAGATAGGAAGCCGGCACCAGGTTGGTAACAGGCCCTTCTACAGACTCTTTTATAATATTTGATTTAGATTCACCCCATGCTAATAGTATGACTCTTTTCGCTTCCATTATTTTCTTTACTCCCAATGTAATAGCTGTTCTGGGAGTATTTGACAGTCCTAAAAACTCATTGCTTGCAGCTACTCTTGTGATATGATCTAATGCTACAAGACGGGTTTTGGAGTTTTGTAAGGAGCCTGATTCATTAAACCCGATATGACCATTACCGCCAATGCCTAAAATCTGCAGATCTATCCCGCCTAAAGCTTCTATTTTAAGTTCATATTCAGTACAATAGCCTGCTATTTCTTCTTTGGATAATGTTCCGTCAGGAATGTGACAGTTTTCAGGCAGAATATCTACTTTATCAAACAATAATTCTTTCATAAAGCGGACATAACTATGTATAGAATCCGGTTCCATAGGATAATATTCATCAAGGTTGAAAGTAACTACATTTTTGAAGCTCAAGCCTTCCTCTCTGTGCATACGTACCAATTCGGCATATAAACTCTTGGGAGAGGAACCTGTTGCCAGCCCTATAATACAAGGTTGTTTTTGAGACTGCTTTACCCGTATAAGATCTGAGATCTCTTTTGCCACAGATTTTGAAGCTGAAAGCGAATCCGTGAAAATAACTGTTTCTATTTTTTCAAATCTTTTCTCAAATCCTGTAGAGGAATCTATTGTGCTTTTTAACATATTAGTTTGGTTTTGGATAGTGCTAAAATTAAATTTATATATAGAATTTATATTTCTAAATTGTTAATTAACTTTTTCAGTTAAAAAATTAGATTATTCCCATAAATTCTCTGGATAAAGCTTCTTCATTCTTAATTCTGAAATATTTTTTTGTATAATTTTTTTATCTTCAGGATAGGTAACTCCAAACCACTTGTTGTTAGATTTCAGTAATCTTACGTTAACTTTTCCAGATGCTATACTGTCGGCAACCAAAGTTGGTAAATAATATTCTGCTTTTAAACTCTGCTTGTTTTCTTCCAAAAAACGCTTAAAAGAATCACTGCCAAATTCAAAACATTTTGGTGTAAATCCCCAAAAATTCATTGATACGGTTACATCCTCTTCAATTGCTGTAAAGCTCTCATCTTCTTCTTTATACCTTAATCCGTTTTCATTTTTCTCGATATGTGTTCTTTCTGTGACGTTTAATAAGTTTCCATTAAAATCTACATCACATATTCCTCGGGAGACATAGCCATGGTCTGAAACCGTATTTTTCAATAAATAACCTATCATACTAAAATTATAAGAATTGATATCTGTTTCTTTTAGAAAATCATACATCGTCATAAAGGCATCTCTTCCATAAAAATCATCGGCATTAATAATGGCAAAATTTTCGTGCACCACATCTTTAGTAAGTAATAATGCCTGCCCAGTACCCCATGGTTTGGTACGTTCTTTATTAAGGTATTTTTCTGGAACAGTATCTATTTCCTGAAATACATATTCTATTTCGGCTTTACTTTTCATTTTTTTCTCAAACATCTCTTTAAATTCCTGTTCAAAATTCTTACGAATAATGAAAACAAATTTCTTAAAACCTGCTTGCAATGCATCATATAAAGAAAAATCTATAATAGTATCTCCCTGTGGAGTAAATGTGTCTATCTGTTTGAGACTTCCGTATCTACTGCCCATTCCGGCTGCTAAAACTATTAGTGTAGGTTGGTGATTTGTATTCATTTTTTTTAATGATGTTATTTAAAATTTCTTAGTTTTTATAAAATTCCTTCGCAGGTATTACCTTAAAAACAGTGTAATTGAAACCTTTACAAGCCCGATATTTTTATATCAAAACGATTGAATATAGAACGAAAGCAGAAATTCTCATTTTGGGGTTGGAAGATTGTGTACTCTTCCACTTTCTATTACAGCTTTCTCAAGTATTTAGACATCTTTACCGGAAACCCTTCTTTTGTCAAAATTAAGAATTAAAACAACTGTACAAACCTGTACCTACCTGTTTCTGAATGTTCACTACCAGTTGATTTGTTTTGTCCTGAAATAGATTTATTAAACGACTAAAAAATCAATGTTTCGCTTAGTTCCGCTACCGGACAAAAGATCATTAATGATCTGGGTAATGCTTTTAAAAAAATTACGGATAAAAAATCTTATCCAATCGGGACGAAAATAACTTCTCCGGATCAGACGCTAGAAGTATTTCTTCAATTTTTTTTAGCTTTCCTGAGAAGACTGTAAAGGTCCTTTGGCTTCTGATTCCGGAGAATTATTCGATTTTGAATCCGGGATTGTTTGGCAATCCAAAAATATAATGTGTTCCTATTGAAATCGCCTTTCTTACAGGGTTTATTTTTAAATTTCTTTTAATTTTTTTGTCATTTCTATTTTATTAACAAAGCTATTTCCAGACAAGTCAACTGGTAGTGAATATTTAAAAACAGGTAGGGATTAGTTTGTTAAATTACTTAAATTCTTAATTTTGAAAGAAGGCTTTCAATATAAATGTACCACAAACTAAAAACAGGAATGCAATGAGAGTATTGCCTGTAAAAAAGCCTTTTTGAGGATAAAGTTTTGAGCTATTAAAGTATTTTTTACCATTACCGTAAATAGTATACAAGTAATGTTCGGGAAGATGATTGAATACAACTATTATCCAAAAACAAGTCAAAGCTGGATGCATCCAGTGGAGATTTAAATGGCAGCTATACTCCTGTAACCTATTCATACCTTGTCATTTTATTATTTTTTTAATCAAAAATTTACACCAAATGAAAAACAATTATTTTATTCTTTTATTTCTGTTCTTCTTACAGACAGTTTATGCACAGCAATATAAGATGCCTGTAGCTTATGCAAATTCTTTACAGCCTGCACAAGCCGGACAGGAAGCCGGACAGAGTATTGATAATAATGTGAATACACTTTATCATTCTCAGTATAATTTGAGCACAGCACTTCCGGACCAGTTAAATTTCAGATTTTCCAACCGGGTAAAAAGTGTAAAAAGGTTAGTATACAAGCCTAGAACAACAGGTCCTAACGGAATCTGGACGAGTGTGAAAATTTCTTATTCTACACAATCCAATCCTACAGTCTTTACAACAGCAACCGGAGTTATTTCCTGGGCAGCGGATAATACCGCTAAAACAATAGACTTGCCCACAGCAATTGTTCATCCGGGTGTTATCAGGGTTGATGTTCTGAGTGCTCAAAATAATTTTTCAAGTTGTGCCGAGATGGAGTTTTATTCTACAGAGCAGGTGGATCCTGTACAGACAGAATGTACACTGCCAACCAATGAGTTTTCAGCTTATGCAGATATCCCGGTATTGCCTCAGGTGGCAGGATCTTCGGCTTCAAGTTTTCAACCGGGAGAAAATATTGAAAATTCCTTTGATGGCGACGTAAGTACGTTATATCATTGTGATTGGAATGCTACCGCAGCCACTTTTCCTATTTCTCTGATTTATAAGTTTGATGGGCAGACAGCTATGAATTATTTAAGGTATATACCAAGACAGGATGGTGGGCCAAACGGACTTTTCGGAAACATAAAAATAAGTTATAATACCATTTCTAATCCTGCTTACGTTACTATTTCTACTCAGAATTTCGGGCAGACCTCTGCCATAAAAACCGTAAACTTCCCCTCCGCAATTACACCTTTAAATATAAAAATTGAAATTCTTGATGGTAAAAATAACTTTGCGAGCTGTGCCGAAATGGAATTTTTTCAGACCAGTTCCAATATTTTTAATCCATCAGCTTATTCAAACATTTTTAATGATCCTATTCTCAGCACCTTAAAACCAACTGTAACCCAGCAGGATATTGATGCCATTTCCTCACCTTTCATGAAAGGATTAGCTCAGTGTTTATTTAATAATACCTACAACAGAAAATACAGAGTTCAGACTTTCACGCCATATAAAACAACTGAATCTATAAACACCCAATATAAAACAGGGAATTATAACGGATATGAAAACCCAACAGGAATAGCATTTCAGCCTAATACCACTGCTATTGTTTTTGCTAAAGATATTACGGCAGCAAACAAAGTTTACTTAAAAATAAGAGATTTTGCTACTGAAGGGTCATCTCCTGAAAAAACATATGAACTAAAAAATGGAATAAATATCATTGCTGTTAACAATGCAGGGTTAGGGTATATTTCATATTACACTGATGATGTAAACGCTGCACCTGTAACTGTAAATATTACAGCAGGTATTGTAAATGGTATTTATAAAAAAGGTACAACGTCTGCAGAATGGGCAGAAATGCTTACGAATGATGTCTATCCGAAAATTGATATAGAGGGTTATTATACAAAACTGGTTACCAATAAGTCTGCGGTAAGCAATTTCCATTTCACCACCGCTCAGCCTCTGATAGATAAGTACGATGCAATTGCCAAGTCTGAGAGAGAAATGATGGGCTTCTTTAAATTCAATAAAAACTTTAAAAACAGGCAGCTTGTTTATATGGAATCTACAGGAGGATGGTTTGCAGGAGGTTTGGGAGTTCATTTAGACCTTACCTGGGGACTGTCCAATTCAACCTCAGCACCAGGGCTGGATATCTGGGGTGTGGCACATGAATTAGGTCATATCAATCAGGTAAGACCAGGATTAAATTGGGTTGAAACAACAGAAATCACTAACAATTTATACTCATTATGGGCCTATTATAATATGTACTCACCAACAGGCAGCAACAGGTTTACGAGGCTGGAAGGTGAAATTGCCGATAAAACGGTATTTCCTAAAGTGGCAGGAAACAGATTTGGAGAAATTATTATTCAGACACAAATTAACGGGAAGAGTATTATGGATCAGTTCAGAACTGATTATGTGAATCCTGCTGACGCGAATTTCAGAAGCCTTATTCCGTTTTGGCAATTAGAATTATATTATCAGTTGGCGGGAGCTTCAAAAAATGCTTCACCCCTTGCATTTGATTCAGATATGTCTGATGAAGACACCCCTGTGGTTACCCCTGCAGTTCCAGGAGTAGATTATGCACATTGGTTTGCTACAGTAGCTGAGAAAGTAAGAAATACAAATGAAACGCAGCTCACACAAGGACAATTGCTGATGAATTTTGTAAAAAACACCTGTGATGCCGTGCAGGAAGACCTTACAGATTTCTTCACAAGCACCGGTTTTTTAAAGCCAATCAATGCAACAATATCAGATTATACCAATAATCAAATGACAATTACGCAAAGCATGATTGATGATGTGAAAAGCTACGTCCTTGCAAAAGGATATGCCAAACCTGTATCTCCGGTGATCAATTATCTTTCAGCGAATAGTGTAAATGCATTCAGGAATATGCAGCAGGTTTCCGGGGTTACGGGTGTGGGTGCACAGATTACAACCAATGCGCAAGGACAGTTTTTATTGGTTGATAATTCTAAATGGAATAATGCTGTTGCCTTTGAAACCTATAATGCAAGTAATCAGCTAATCAGTGTTTCTATTGTAGGAACAGGAGATACTACACTGGCAAATACTTATGTAGATTATCCTGCCAGTGCTCTAAACGTGTATGCTGTGGGATATAATGGACAAAAAATACTGGTTTATCCAGCATTTACGTTAGCCACTGATCATATTAAAATAAATAACAATGAATTTAGTATATATCCGAATCCTTTAAAAAATGGACAAAAATTAGTTATTGATATTAAAAATTCAAGAGAAAATTTAAAAGCGGAATTATATGATATGACAGGAAAGTTATTTATTTCAGCAAAAGGCTCTTTAAATGATATTAATAAAGAAATTAATAATAAAATCCAAGATTTGAAAACCGGAATTTATGTTATTTCAATAAATAAAGGAACCAATACCTATCAATCTAAGATTATTAAAGAATAATACCTGTATAAGTGTTACAGTCCCGAAAAAGGCTGACTAGTTTAATCATTCAAATATATTTATATCAGAATAGGAAAATTCCTATTCTGATTTTTTGTTTATTTTTAATTTCACGCTATTTTTCAATACAATGATTAAAAATAATCTTTGCTTGATATAATTAGAAAAAATTTAAATGAATATTTTTAAGACGTAATCAGCTGTTCAGCCAGTTCAGGCATTCGGCAATCTGCATTTTACTGATAAAAATTTCTGCATTCACTTCGGGTTCGGGCGAGAGCCTAAGTTCTACTTTCTGACTGGAGTGTTTGATAATCTCAGAAACAGCTTCTTTATTAATGATAAACTTACGGTTTATTTTAAAGAAGATCTCAGGGTTAAGCTTCTGAATAATATCTTTAATGGTATCATCATAAATATAGGTCTGATGATCTTTTGTAGTAAGGAAAAGATATTTTCCTGAGGCAAAAAAATAAGCCGTGTTATGTTCATCTATTGATTTAAGTTTATTTCCTTCTCTTACCATAAATCGTTTCATGATCTCTTCCTCTGCCTGGCGCAGTGATGAAATGGATTTAAGAACCGGTTCAGGATCAAAATTGTTTCTTATGGAGATAAATTTCTGTAACGCTTTATGCAGATCTTCTTCTTCAAAGGGCTTCAGAAGATAATCAATGGTAAAATGCCTGAAAACCCTCATGGCATATTCATCAAATGCAGTAATGAAAATAATGGGGGTAAAAAGTTCTACCTGCTCGAAAATTTCCAGGCTCATTCCATCGCCAAGATGAATATCCATAAAAATAAGATCTGCTGAATCTTTTTCAAAGAAGTCAATTGCCTGTTTTTTGGAACGAAGAATAACAGTCTCTGTAACAGGGACTATGCTCTGTGTATCCAAAAGATTTTTCAGATAATTCACAGCCAGCAGCTCATCTTCTATAATGGCAATTTTCATAACGATGCAAAAGTACAAAAAAACCGCTGAAACAATTAAGTTCAAGCGGTTTCCTCTGTATTGAATTTGATATGAAGTTCTATAGATTAGGGTTATTCTTCTTCGCACTCATTGGATATTCAATGGTATATCGCGGATCATTCTGCTGAAGAATATACTCTTTGCCACTGATGGTGTGGCTTATTTTTTTCTGATTTGCTCTTCTTAAGTCGAACCATCTTTGTCCTTCTAAAGCAAATTCTCTGAATCTCTCATCCAGAATAAAGTTCATAAATGCTGTAGAATCCATTGAGTTCACCGCATTTTGTACTGAAGTATATCCGTCCGGAGTATATCTGTTTTTTAAGACTTTCAGAAGTGTTTCTTTGGCTTCAGTAAGTTTATTCAACTTTAACAATGCTTCAGATTTTATAAAGTACTGTTCTGCTGTTCTGAAAGACACTTTGAATTCTAAACTTCCTCCTTTGGTGATTTTATACTTACTACCATTTTTCTCAAAATACATGCCAAACCTTTTATCTGCAGTATTATTATAGGAAGAAATAAGTTCCGGAGATGCAAAAGATAAGTTCTTTATAGAATTATCCCATGTATTGTCCAGGGCCATGATAGATTCCGGGGATGCGTAATGGTTGGGTGGCGTATTTACAGTATTCAGATTACTTAAATCACCTTTTACCGCCAGTACCTGATCTGCATAGCTTAATGCTTTGGTCCAGTCTCCTTCATATAGGGCTGTTCTTGCTTCAAAAGCCAGCAATGCTGTTTTTGAGAACCTGTAGTTAACTCCTAACGCCTGTTTTGGCTCAACCATAAGATCTTCTGCTTTTTTAAGATCTGCATGAACCTGATTGTACACTTCCTGTACAGAAGATGGTTTCAGTACCTGTTCAAGATCAATTTCAAGATTGATTGGAACTCCTCTGTCACCAGAAGCGGTAGCACTGTTGTAGGGTTTTCCGTACAGATTTACCATGTCAAAATACAAATACGCACGAAGCGCATAGGCTTCTGCTAAAATCTGATTTTTCTCCGGAGAATCCTGCATGGTTTTGCTTCCTTCATTAATGATCTGATTCAGGTAGAAGTTCACAGAATAAAAACTTACCCATGGAAATTCTGTAGATGCCGGATCATTGTTAGCATCTTTCCACATTGCCATTTCACGGTAGGAAATGAAATCTGTAGAATTATCATCAATATTCACCTCATCTGTACGAAGAGCCACCAGTGATTTGTGAACAGGATATTTTGAATAGGCGGATGTAAGTACTTTCCTGTAATCTTCAGTAGTAGTAGGAATAACTTTTCCTTCAGGCTGAATATCTAAAAATCTGTCGCATCCGATACTGCTAAAGCTGATTGCTGCAAGTGCTATGATTGCTGTAATTTTTCTCATTTTTCTCAAGTTTTAAAAAGAAACATTAAATCCTACGGTCACTGATTTAGTGATAGGCTGTGCATAAATATTACCATACGTTTCCGGATCAAAATATCCTTTATATCCGTTACTGAATACAAACAGGTTACGCCCTTCAACACTTAGTCTCAGACTCGAAATCCCCATCGGATTTGTAAATTCTTTAGGAAGTGTATACCCCAAACGGATACTGCTGATTCTGATATAGCTGATTTCTTTTGCCCATACATCCAGTAAACTGTATGCATTTGAACGGTTTCCGGTAAACCATTTATTCGCCATCCATCCGTCCGGGTTAGCTTCCATATCAGGACTTGTAATTCCCGGAAGCGAACCTCCTGCTTCGTAGATGTCTCTTGTATAGTTTCTTCCTCTGTCCAGCTCCATACCTCGGTAAGAAGGTGTTCTCATTACCGTCTGCTTCAGGTTGAATGTTGCAGAGATGGTAAGGTCAAAATTACTTACTTTAAAGGTGTTGATAATACCTCCTGTAAACTTAGGGTCTCTGTCTCCCACATAGGTAAACAGGCTTCTCAGCTCAGCATTCGAAAGCTTGGTATCTACAAGCTGTCCTGGTAAGAAATCTGCATATACATCATATAACTTAAAGAATTCTGCTGCTGAAATCTTCTGATCGCCTTTCCAGAATAATGGGTTTCCCTGTTCATCCATTCCTGCAGTTTTCAAAGCAAATACAGCATTTACCGGAAGTCCTTCTCTTGATGGAAGCAATGCATTATCACGTGGCTGCTCGCTCAATACTCTACTCTTGTTATGAGCAAAGTTGATGGTAGTGGTCCATTTGAAATTATCATGATTGATGTTTCTGGTGGATATTGCCAATTCAAAACCTTTGTTGGTAAGGCTTCCCCAGTTCATCATTGTATATTCGAATCCTGTTTCAAGAGGAGTTTCTTTCATACTGATCATGTCAGTCCCTTTTCTGCTGTAAACATCAGCGGTAAGGCTTACACGGTTATTGAACAATCCTAAATCAAGACCGAAATTAGTATTGGTTGTTTTTTCCCATCTCAGTTTATCGTTCGGAGGGCTGATAACATTGATGATGGGTTCTTTTCCTCCCGGAAGAATCGTTGCATCGTTATATTCACCGATAAAGAAAGGCGATGTATTTCTGTCTATATTTCCCTGAAGACCGTAAGATGCTCTCAGTCTAAGGTTGGATATGGCAGAAATATTTTTCATAAAGTCTTCCTTTGTTACCAGCCATGATCCTGAAACTGCCCAGATGGGAAGGTATTTATATTTTTTATTGACCCCAAACAGGTTGGTTCCGTCATATCTCACACTTCCGAAGAATGTATATTTCTGATCATAGGTATATGATGCTGTTGCAAACATGGAAGCATAAGCATTCTCTATAGGAGCTGCTTCACGATATGTTTCATATCTTTTATCAGCTGCAAAACTCGAATTCGGGAAAACAATAGCCGTAGCTCTTCTTGTTTTTGGATCATACCCGAAAGCTCTTGTGATAGTAGTATTATCTTCTGTTTTACGGATTTCCGTACCGGCCATCAAATCAATCTCATGCTTATTGATCTTTGTGCTGTACGCTGCCTGCAATTTCCAGTTGTACTGGAAGAAATCATTATCCCAGTTTTGCTTTACCGCACCAGCCGGTAGAAAGTAATTGTATTTACCGTCTTTGTAGTAACGGGTATTTTCTCTCATTTTTCTGGTGAAGTAGGTATTCTCTGCTGCAAATTTTTCTGTTTTATTAGCATCATACTGAAGTCCCAACTGAGAAGTAAATCTTAAACTTTTTGAAGCTTTATATTCTAAATCTAAAATCGCTTTCAAAGAGTTATTTTTCAGTGAATAGTTGGTATTTTCTCTTTCTTCAAGGAAGTTGAAAGGAATATAACGGTCTTCAAAACCATCCATATCTCTATCATAATTATAGCTTCCATCTGCATTGAAAGGCTTCATGTAAGGATTGGCATTTCTTGAATAATTCACAGGGTTGATTGAGGCATCAGCATCCGTTACAAAAGATTCGCGTTCACTTTGCGTTCCGAAAATAGAGATTCCTGCATTTAACTTATCGCTTAATTTATAATTGTTTTTTAAAGTCAGGTTATAACGTTTAAAACCTGTCCCGATAGTTGTTCCTTCTTCATCATAGTATCCCAGGGAGAAATAGTAGTCTGCACGGTCACTTCCTCCGGAAACACTTAATCCGTATTGTTTGTTGATAGCATTTCTGTATAACAGTTTACCCCAGTCTGTGTTGTTATTTCTTAAACCGTTAATCTGTTGGCGTGTGAATGAGTTCAACGCATCAAAACCTCCGTTTCTGAAAGCATCAAGCTGGTTGTTCTGAGTCAGAATTCTCATCACTTCTCCTTTATCTGCACGGTAAGTAAGATCTGCACGCTTGGCAAGCATGAGTTCCAGGTCTACTTTTTCAGAAGCATTTAAAAGGTTCAGTTTATCAAAATCAGGACGTGATGTTACAAAAGTATCTGCTGAAAAGTTCAGTTTCAGACTTCCTTTTTTTCCTTTTTTGGTGGTAATGGAGATCACTCCGTTTGCTGCTCTTGCTCCGTAAATAGCGGTTGCAGCGGCATCTTTAAGGATGGTGATATCTTCAATATCATTAGGATTCAATCCTGCAATAGAGAAGTTCTGAAGCTGATCAATATTATCTTTATCCGTAAAATTCGGAACATCATTTCCTTCTAACGGCAATCCGTCAATTACCCATAGCGGATCCTGAGGACCGGAAAGAGAAGCTGTCCCTCTGATTCTGATCTTCGCCGGGCTTCCCGGAGCACCCGTTTCAGGAGTTACTGCCACACCGGCAATCTGTCCTGCCAGCATCTGGTCTACACTGGCCACACCAGCCTGGCTGATGTTGTCCATTTTTACGGTAGAAACCGCTGAGGTCTGTTTACGTTTTTCAATTTTCTGATATCCGGTGATGATAACTTCCTGGATTTTATTTTTGTCTGAAACCTCAGAAGTCAGTCGGATGGTATAGTTGGTCTGTCCTTCATTCAACTGAATCACTCTGGATTCATAACCAGGATAACTTACCAAGACTGTTTTTGTATCGGCAGGGATTTCCAGGATGAATTTTCCGTCCTTATCAGTTACCGTACCTACTGACACACTTTCGATAATTCCTTCTAATTCCGTTTTTGTAGAGACAGACTGTGTCTCGATTTTTATAGATGCCCCCGTAATAACGTGAGAAGTATTTCCGTCTTCTATTTTTCCGGTGATGGTTTTCTTTTGCTGGGCCATTGCTATATTAGCAGCCAAAAGAGGTAAAAGTATTAGAGTTTTTTTCATTGCCGTTTATTTGTTTAAAGCCTCTTGAATACGAATAATTAAATCTGTGTAATGTGCTCTGGAAGCATCATCACCTCTGTATCTTGTTCTGTTCAGTAAGTCCAGAACCTTCTGAAGTTCTGCTCTCTTGTAGGTAGTGACTTCAGATACTCTTTTCATGGAAGAATAATTAATGTTTCTCAAGCCGTGATCATCTTCATGAAAATTACAGATGGTTGGGATATTCAGCGTGTTATCTGCTTTCAATCCTTTTACTGCTGTTTTTTCAAACAATTTGTTCACAGAGACAATCAAAGCATCCACATAATTTTTCTGAGTCATTTTCTCAAGCATCGTAAGGCTTCCTTTCTTACTGAAAATAGCGGTTCTTAACTGCTCAAATAAGTTCTCTACAGTGTAGATTTCTTCTTTTGATCCTGAAACCTGATGTTTTAACTCATTTTCAAGTAACCTCAACAAACGGTCGTCCATCAACAGAGAATAGATATTTGCGTACTGCATTCCTCTTGCCATAGTGTATGGTGTCTGCTCGAATGGTCCCATCGGCGAGTTTTTAACAGGATAGGTTTTTTCTGTAATCGGATTAAAGAATAACCATTCCGGAAGGTTGATCGCATTTTTAACAAGATAATCAACTGCTCTCCTCTGAATTTCTGCCGGAACAGCCTCGTAAGCTTTTTTCTTATTTCCAAAAACAGTATTGTTCAGGTAGATTCCTCCAACATTTGCCATTACGTGACCTGTATACAGATCCCATTGCCCGATCACTCCCAGATAAAGTTTTCCGGCATCGGTGTATTCTTTACCGTCTTCATACGTCCATTTCAGGAGATTATTGATCACAACTTTCAGGTTTTTCATTCCGTACTCGCTGGCTTTCATCGCATCATCACCTAAATCTTCAGACTGCGAACGCGGATCAATGGTTTCCAGATAGCTTTGCTGCTCACCATAGAAATACATCGGGTCATCTTCGTGCTTTTCAATTAAATTTTTCAGCGCTTTTTTCTCTACGAATTCATCCGGATACCAACGGTAACCCCACTCTATGGCATATTTATCGTAAAGACCAATTTTCGGAGTAATTGCTGTAACGCCATCTTCCGGCTGAGCTACGTAATTGTAACGTGCATAATCCATAATGGAAGGTGCTGTACCGCCCATTTTATCCGTAAATTCTTTGGAACGAAGCGACTCTACAGGGAATGCAAAGGATGCTCCCATATTGTGCTTCAGTCCGAAAGTGTGTCCTACTTCATGAGATGAAACAAAACGGATGGCTTCACCCATATGTTCATCACTGAATCTATTTCCTCTTGCTTTAGGATCAATAGGTCCCGTCTGAATTCTCATCCAGTCATGAAGAGAAGTCATTACATTATGCCACCAGATGATATCTGCTTCGATAATTTCACCACTTCTCGGATCTACTACGGATGGTCCCATTGCATTTGACTTTGGCGAAGCGGCGTAAGTAATCACAGAATATCTTACATCATCAATATCAAAATCTTCATCTTTTTCATCCGGCATTTTCGCAATCACTGCATTTTTGAATCCTGCCTGCTCAAACGCCGCCTGCCAGTCATGTACTCCGGCAATGATTTTCTCACGCCATTGTTTTGGAGTTGCCGGATCGATATAATAAACAATCGGTTTCTTAGGCTCTACCAGCTCTCCTCTTAAATATTTTTCTTTATCTTCATCTTTAGGTTCAAGATTCCATTTGGTAATGAAGAATTTTTCATCCATTTTCTGCTGATTGTCATTAAACGACCAGTGTTTTTCGGAGAAAAATCCTACTCTTGAATCCGCTACTCTTGGTTTCATCGGTATTTTGGAAAGTAAAACCAGATTGGTAGTAACGCCTAATGTTACCGGCAGATCTACTCCACCTTCATTGACAGAAGTAGACAATTGAGACTTCACCACAAGGTTCTTAGGAAATGTCTTCACTCCTTCTATATAAGAAAGACTTGATTTCACAGATCCTCCCAATCCTACATTGGCCAACACGTCATTAAAGCTCTTTTGGTTTCCGTCAAAAACTTTGTTGACTTTAATTGCCACAGCTGTAGAATCACTGTTTTGTGCCTCAATATCAAAGACCTCAATTACAGATTCTGAGAAGTTATCTTTCACAGATTTTGTAATGGCATCATTCTTTGGGGATGACACTTTAGGAACCACCGTTTTTACCCATACTTTTTTAGCTACAGGATCGCGGTGAAAAGAGATGACCTTATTTTCATAGTTCATTCCTTTGTTCAAACCTGCCTCATTAACCTGCATGGGTACCTGAGAAAGTTTGTTCACCACCAAAAACTGACGTCCCATTAAGCTGTCAGGAATCTCAAAATAAATATCCGTTTTTACCTGAATGGTATTAAAAAGTCCCTTTTTATAAGTTCCTTTTTTGATCAGGTCTTCAATTTTTTTTGTTTTTTTTGACGAGGATGTCTCTGTCTTATCCGTTTTTTCTTTGTTGACCTTTACCGTATCTTTATCTTTTTTCTGTGCTATTGCCATTGGTGAAGCCATAGCAAGACCGAGATACAGTGCCAGCCTGTAATTCTTCATTAAAATAGTCCGATTCATTCCAAATAGTAAATATCTTAGTTTCAGTAAGCAAAGCTATAGGTATCGTGAATCATATATATAATATTAGGGAGTGAATGGTGATATTTTGGGAGTGAATGGATTTTTATTTTTACTTCAATAATGGCAAAAAACATATGAAATATTCACCATCTACAGAAATATGAAGAAGATTATTCTTAAAATACCCATAAACCTGATTCAAATATTCAATCCCGAATTTCTCTCCCTGCACCGGTTCAGTTTTAGGCTGCCAGGTGTTCTTTACCGTGATCCCATCCTTATCAACGGTAATGATGATTTCCAGAGGCTGATCTATCGTTGCAATATTGTGTTTGGTTGCATTTTCAGTGACAATCTGAAGGGATAAATAGGGAATTCTTTTTTTCAGACTTTCAGGAGCATTTATAATCAGTTCAAATTTCAATTCTTCATCAAACCTGCTTTTCAGAAGTTCCATATATTGCTGTATAAATTTAATTTCCTGCGAAACCGGAACAATATTATCTTTTGGAGGCACTATCAGATATCTGTAAATCCTGGAAAGATTCATGGTAAACTTCTGTGCATTTTCTTTGTTAATCCCGATCAGCATATAAAGGGAGTTCAATGAATTGAAAAGAAAATGTGGATTGATATTATTTTTAAGCTGCTGAAGCTGGTTGATCACTTCTGCTTTGTGCATCTTTTCATTCTCTATCAACAGTAAATTCTTCTCAGACTGTATTTTCTCTTTTTCCTGATAAGCCAGGCTGGTGGCTCTCTGAAACAATATAAATACCGTTACAATAAGAAACAATGCTGCCAGAAAAATATAAACAGTATAAGTTTTTATTTTACTGATATTCTCATCAATAATAAAATTCACATGATTCACCACTGTATAGCCATCAAAATTATCGGTCTTCAACGGTTTTATGAAGCGGGTTACTTCAACTCCAAGATATTCTGAAACCGCTGTCCCTTTGGTATATCCCGTTTCGGTTTTGCTGGTTAACGTGTCATTCGGTTTAATATCTGTAAAACCGAAGATATTTTTTCCGATATATTTTTTTTCAGGATGGGTGATGCAAATTCCTTCTTTGGTAAAGACATAAGCATAGGTATTGGAGCTTTTGTCAACATTGATAAAATATTGATGAAGATCATCCAGACTTACCGTAGAGCCGTAGTATAATTTGTTTTTATCAGGCAGTACCAGAGAATCATAGCTCATCCAGTACATACTGTCTTTTTTAGCAATCAAAACATCTTTGAAATGCCCCGGACCGTTGTTTTTTATCACAATAGAATTCTCTTTACGATCTGTCTTCGTGAAAATACCGGATAAAGGATTATTGCTCTCAGATTTCCCTGAACTGGTGTTTTCATAATAATACCAGCTGTAAGGCAGCAGGTTTCTTTTCTTATTTAAGTCATTTAAAACCAAAGAATAATCCTTGTAATTCTTCAGACCGTCTTTCTGAATCAGGGCACGAAGCAGATACTGATAATCCTCAATATTTCTGAATTCATGTTCTATTGATTCATACTTTCGGAAAAATGTCTTCTTTGCAAAATCATCGGTATTTTTACGGCTGTCTTCTGTAATCAGAAGACTCAGAACAGCAAATGCTGCCACGGCAATCAGGCAGGCAGACAAAGCAGTAATATAAATGGACTTTTTGGATAAAGCGTGCTTAAAGTTAATAATCAAATTTTCAAAATTATAGGTTCCTCAACATATAAATTATTCGTTTGCAAAGATATAACAAAGATCTCAGGACTGGAAAGTGAATTAAATTTAGATTTCAATTTTTTAAAACCAGATGCTTTACATGGGAAATAAATCAATAATAAAAGCGTCTGAGTACTTTTATATTTTTAAACTAAAAAACAAAAACCCAGATAAGCTGAAGTCTTAAAGTTCGTTAATATCGTCATTCAGACCACAGATTCAGCATGCTATATTTTGAAAATTAATTATCTTCGCCTACAAATCTTATTTGAAAATGAAGAAGATCATCTCCGGGATATCTATTTTTTGTGCTATCGCGGCCTCTGCTCAGGAAGCCATCCAGTTTCAGGAGCTTCCATACAAAGATATTATTGCAAAAGCCAAGAAAGAAAAGAAATTGGTTTTTATTGATGCCTATGCTTCCTGGTGTGGCCCATGTAAAATGATGGAAAAAAATGTTTTCACTCAGAAAGCAGTGAGTGATTATTACAACACCAACTTCATTAATGCAAGATTTGACATGGAAAAAGGAGAAGGCAGAGACATCGCTTCGAAATTCGGTGTACGCTCCTATCCTACTTATCTTTTCCTGAATGGGGAAGGAGAGCTTGTTTCCAGAAATACAGGTTACATGGAAGAAAGCCTGTTTGTCGCTATGGCCCAGGACATCAACTCACCCGGAAATAAAAAAGGATCGCTGAAAGATCGTTTTGCCGGTGGTGAAAAAGATCCGGAATTTCTGATCAACATCATGAAGCTTAATGCCAACTCAGATTATGAATTTGCAAAAAAAGCTTCAGAAAGATACTTCCAGAACAAAAAGAAAACCGAAGAACTGACAAAAGATGAAATTGGATTTCTTCTTTACTTCGTAAAATCATCGGAAGATGCCAATTACCCTGTTTTTTCATCCAGAAAGGCAGAGATTATTAAGTTCCTTCCTGAAGAAACATACAACGAATTTGACGCCCAGCTGAAATTGGGGAAAATAGTAGAACAGTCTATTGATGATAAAAATAAAAAAATCAACGATGACTATTTCATGAAAGCTGCCGAACCATTGGTAGGAAAAGAAGCTGCTGTTAAAAAACTGAATCAGACGAAGCTCAGCTATTATGAACAGAACAGTAATTTTCCTGAATACGAAAAAGCAGCTTTAGAATATTATAAAAATTCTGATGCCTTTGATCCGAATGAGCTCCTGAGAGCAGCCTGGATCTTCGCCGATCATGTGAAAACCCCATCTTCCTTAAAGAAAGCTACCGAGTGGGCAGAAAAATCGGTTATGAGAAGTGAAACTTCAGAAAACACTTATATTCTTGCCAGGCTCTATCACCTTACAGGAAACAAAGAAATGGCAAAAAACTATGCTGAAATGTCTAAAAACATGGCTGTTCAGAGCAATAAGGATTCTCAACTGGCAGATGAATTATTAAAGCAAATAAAATAAACATTACATATAGATGAAATATAAATTATTAGCAGCAGGCATTTTAGCTTTCCTGTCGTTGGGTACATTGAGTGCTCAGGAACAGGAACAAGGAGGACAGGAGAACGGTTTATACATAAAAGGGAATGCTTTATTTGCTCCGATAGGTATTTTAAATCTGGGAATAGAAAAACAGATCAGTCCAAAATATACCCTTCAGGGAGATGTTTTTATTTCACCATGGAAGTCTTTCGCAGGACATAAACTACAGTTTTACTCAGTATCTGCAGAAGGAAGATACTACTTTACTGAAGCTTTCAAACATTGGTATATAGGTGCAAACGTAGCTTTTGCAGCTTACAATGCCTCAAAATGGAACTATTGGAATGACGATACAAGTGAAAACTGGAACGGCGAAATTCTTGTTAATTCCAATCTTTACCAAAAAGGATTCTCTGTAATGTTGGGTGTTACAGCAGGATATCAGTTCCAATTGTCTGAACGATGGAATCTTGATCTGTATGCCACTGTAGGAACCTCGCAAGGATTTTATAAAGGGTATGACAAGTCTACGGGAAGACGCTATGATTCTGCTGAGAAATTTAATAAAAGTGGTGAAATTATTCCGTACAGAGGAGGTGTCATGATTTCCTATAAATTAAAATAATACAATGAAGCTATTCGGAAAAAATCATATTATCATTTCAGTGATCACTTTTGTGATTCTTTTTTTAATGAATTATATCGGGAATGATCTTCCTGATAAATTACAAAGAGCATTAATGACTGCCTTTGCCGGAGTTGTCGGGCTTACTGTGGGACTTTTTATATTAAATAAGGGCAGAAATGATAAAAATCCGCCCCAGAATTTTGATTAATTAATTTTCATATATCACATATCGGGTTCTGATCTTTTCGAAACTTTCCAGATCTTTTTTCCATGAAACTTTAATTTCCTGAATTGATTTTCCTGCGATGATCTGTTTTCTCAATTCATCAGTTCCGGATAAAGTATCAAACCAAAAATTTTTCCCGGAAGCAGGCTTTAGGAAAAAGTCTAGTTCAGAATTTTTATAATTCTGATACGCTTTGATGACCCACTCAAGATTCAATTCTCGTAGATCTTTAGGATAACTGGAAAGGTTTTCACCATAACACAGCTTGCCGTTCAGAAAGGGATCTTTAGCCCCATAACTCGGTTTTGGAGTAAACTGATAAGGCAAATTTTCCGTCCATGGAGACCCATAAATCTGAAAAGGAAAATCTGTTCCTCTTCCTACAGAAACCTGAGTGCCTTCAAAAAAACAAAGGCTTGGATATAAATTGATGGCTTTATCATTGGGTAAATTAGGTGAAGGTTTATCAAGCATAGGATAACGCTGCTTTTTATGATAATTTTTCATCGGAACAAGCGTATATTGAGCCTGAACTCCATTTTTCAGCCATTTTTCACCATTAACCATCTTTCCGTACTCTCCTATTGTCAGCCCATAGACTACAGGAACTTCGTGTAGTCCAACAAAACTGGTCCATTTTTTTCTCAATACAGGTCCGTCAGTATATCCGTCATGGGGATTGGGACGATCCAAAACCATGATCTCCACATTATTTTCAGCACCTGCTTCCATCAGGTAAGACAAAGTGGAAATATAAGTGTAGAACCTCACGCCGACATCCTGAATATCAAAAACAACAATGTCAATTCCGGATAGTTGTTCCGGTTTTGGCTTTTTATTATTTCCATATAGAGAAACAATAGGAATTCCTGTTTTCACATCTACTCCGTTTTTTACCTTTGCACCTGCATCAGCATCTCCTCTGAAACCATGTTCCGGAGCAAAAATAGACTTGATTTTAATCCCGTTTTTTACCAGAAAATCAACCAGGTGGGTTTTATCACTCATTAAACCTGTCTGATTGGTCACCACTCCGATTGTTTTATTTTTTAAAAGTGGCAGGTAGATTTCAGGCTGGTCGGCACCCGTTTTAAAATCCGGTTGAACTTGAGTCTGAGAATAATATTGATTGAATACTCCTAAAAAAATTAGGCAAATCAGAAGTAAATTTTTAATTTTGAAATCTAAATTCATAAGCTTGAAGTTTCCTTTATATTTCTCCAGAAAAATAGCATTTTCCAAAGATAACAAAAATAACCTTTCAAGGGTTATCATCTTCATTGGCAGGCTTTCCGTAGCGTTAGGAATAATTGTTTCCTTAATTACCGTAGCCACCGGTTTTGGTTCCAAAAAAGCGATCAAAGAGAGACTGGCTGATTTCAGCGGACATATTACCGTAAGATCCACCCGTTCGAATTCTTCATACAATACTTCTGTACTGGATAATCAGGGACTGAATATTGCCAAAATAAAAGAGCTTCCCGATGTGGAAAGCACTCAAAAATATGTTACAGTTACCGGAATTATGCGTAATGAGCATAATTTTGCCGGAATTATATTTAAAGGAATAGGAAAAGATTTTGACAGTTTAAGATTTAAAAAATTCCTTATAGCCGGAACTACTCCAAAGGTAACGGAAAAAGGATTCAATAGTGATGTAGCCATTTCGCAGAAAGTAGCCAACGACCTGCATCTTAAATTGAATGACAGCATTGTAACCGTATTTTTAAAAGCTGATCAGAAACCGCTTTACCGTAAATTCAGAGTGATCGGTATTTACAGAACTGATATCAAGCTCATTGACGAACAATTTGTCATAGGAGGAATTAACCATGCCAGAAAAATTCAGGATATGAAACCTGATGAAATTGGCGGAATTGATATTTTCCTGAAAAACGTGAATGATATTGACAAAGATTTTCCTGATATTGAAAAACTGATCGGTTATAAAAACTATGCAGAAAAAGCGACTGAAAAATTCCCGCAGATTACAGACTGGATCAGTATTTTTGATACCAATATTGCTTTAATCATCATCATCATGCTGATTGTAGTGGTTATCAATATCATTATGGTTCTTCTGATCCTTATTATTGAAAGAACCAATTCTATTGGTCTTCTTAAAACATTGGGAGCAAGCAATTCACAGATAAGGGCAACTTTCATCAATTATACCCTGATTATTATGATTCCGGGACTTTTGTATGGAAATGCCATAGGATTGGGATTGATTTTAATCCAGAAATTCTTTGGAATCATTAAACTTAATCCTGAAAATTACTATGTAAGTACAGTTCCGGTAGATCTTAATCCGATTGCCATTATCTCCATCTCAGTAGGAATTCTTATCATCTCTGGATTGGCTTTGATTATTCCGAGCTACCTGATCAGTAAGATTTCTCCGGTGAAAGCAATTAAGTACAACTAACATTATAATTGATAATTGATAATTGATAATTGAAAGTTATTGGTTGTATTTCAATTGATTTCAGTGTTATCCACAACTTATCCACATGTTATCCACAGCGCAGATAATTTTAAAAGCCTTATCTTTACGCCGCTTATAAAACATTTATGAAATACGCAAAAAATATCCTTGAAACGATAGGTAACACACCGCTGGTAAAGCTTAACAAAGTATTAGGTGAAGATTTTCCGGCATTAGTATTAGCAAAAGTAGAGACCTTCAATCCCGGAAACTCAGTAAAGGACAGAATGGCTCTTAAAATGATAGAAGATGCTGAAAAAGACGGCAGACTAAAACCTGGAGGAACTATTATCGAAGGAACTTCCGGAAATACAGGAATGGGACTGGCACTGGCTGCCATCATCAAAGGGTACAAATGTATCTTTGTAACCAATTCAAAACAGTCTAAAGAAAAATGTGATATTCTTCGTGCTGTAGGGGCTGAAGTAATTGTTTGTCCTACTGACGTAAAACCTACTGATCCACGTTCTTATTATTCAGTTTCCAAAAGACTGGCAAAAGAAACAGAAAACGGATGGTATGTGAACCAATACGACAACTTATCCAACAGAGCAGCTCATTATGAGTCTACCGCTCCGGAAATCTGGGAACAGACAGAAGGAAAGCTGACTCATTTTGTGGCAGGAGCCGGAACAGGAGGTACAATTACGGGATGTGGAACATTTTTCAAAGAAAAAAATTCAGCCATCAAAGTAATCGGAGTGGATACTTACGGTTCTATTCTGAAAGAATTCCACGAAACAGGTGAACTGCATTACGACCACGCTTATACATACATTACAGAAGGAATCGGGGAAGACATCATTCCTGAAAACTATGACATGTCTGTGATTGATCATTTTGAAAAAGTAACCGATAAAGACGGAGCTGTCTATGCCAGAAAACTGGCTAAAGAAGAAGGTATTTTATGCGGATATTCTGCGGGAAGTGCTATTGCTTCACTGGTTCAGATGAAAGATCAGTTCACCAAAGATGATGTCATTGTTGTTTTACTTCATGACCACGGTTCAAGATATGTAGGAAAAATCTACAATGATGAGTGGATGAAGGAAATGGGATGGCTGGAAGAAAGCAAATAAGCTAACTTATCAATAACCAAAAACGGAGCAAAATAATTTTGCTCCGTTTTTGGTTTTTATTGATCGATTTTCACTTTATCTTTTAGTGTATTCTTGAGAAAACTGTACTCTTTTTCACTCATCGCCTTTCTGGGAAACATATAGCTGTATTTTCCTTCAAGAGAAATAAACTCGTTATTGCTTTCAGTATATTCAAAATCTTTCCATTCGCTGGTTTCTTTTTCGCCATCAATATTCACTGTGAAAAAGTTATTATCAAATCTTATTTCGTATAGTTTACATCTTTCAAGCGTACTCAGATAATGATTCACCTGCTTTTTCCATCTTGACACTTTATTAACGCTTACAGACAAAAAAACAGCACAAAGCAAAAATATAAAGCTTAAAAAGTATAAAATTCCCACACTTTCTTTACTTAAAAGATCTTTGAAAAGAAAAACAACGAAAACAATTACCGCTGCTGCAATGGTGGCAATAGTTTTACCTTTTGTAGTGGGTGAAAAAAGCAGACTTCCCTGATTACCGCTAAAATAAATATCTTCAAAAATTTTTCTGTCCGGTTTTAGTGTAATAACCTTTTCTTCATTCATAATTATAGAGTTGGCTTTAAAAAGCTACAAAACTAAACTAAATATCTTCATATTGATCACTTATGGCAGAAAGTTTATTCATCAGTTCTCTGTTTCTTCGGTTCAGAGCATCCAGTTTTTTCAGCATATTATGAATCACTTCAAGACCAGGCAGATTTATTTCAAGATCATAATGCCAGTTGGCAAATTTTTCCAGATTGGGTAAGTCTTCATACATCAGATAGTGAATATTGTTTTCAATCTGAATATTCAGCAAACCATAATCTACAAGCTCATCAAAAAAAGTGATTTCTATATTATAGATTTTTACGAGTTCTTCCCGTGATATTCTTTCACTCATAGCTTATGAATTTTTTAGTTGTTCAAAAAGTTCTTTCTGCTTCTCGGTAAGGTTGGTTGGCAGTTTTACTTCATAGGTTACAAAAAGATCGCCATGTTCTCCTTCTTTTTTATAGACAGGAAAACCTTTTCCTTTGAGTCTCACCGTCATTCCGGTTTGGGTTTCCGGTTTCACTTTAAGGTTCACACTTCCATTGAGAGTATGTACTTTTACTTCTCCGCCCAGAACCGCTGTATACAGATCAATATTGACTTTGGTTTTCAGATCATCACCGATTCTTTCAAAATCCGGATCTGCCGGAATATTGAAGGTGATGTACAAATCTCCGTTTGGACCGCCATTTATACCGGGATTTCCATGCCCTTTTAACTTGATCTGCTGCCCGTCATACACCCCTGCAGGAATAGTGATTCTTACTTTTTTACCATTGATTTCAAAAGTTTGCGGATGAGTGGTTGCAGCATCTCTTAAATTGAGATTCAATTCGGCGGTTATATCCTGTCCTTTGAATTTACCGGAAGCCCTTCCTCTCGAACTTTTACCAAATCCGCCGCCTGCTCCGCCAAACATATTCTGGAAGAAATCTGAAAAATCTTCCCCTTCACCAAAGTCTGCTCCGGAATATCCTCCGTTGTAACTCTGCTGTTGATACTGTCTTTGCTGCTGTTGCTGGGCTTTTTCGTATTCTTCGCCGTGTTTCCAGTGTTCGCCGTATTTGTCATATTTTGACCTGTTTTCCGGATTACTCAGCACTTCATTAGCTTCATTCAGTTCTTTGAATTTCTTTTCTGCTTCTTTGTCTCCGGGATTGAGATCGGGATGATGTTTTCGGGCCTGTTTCCGGTAGGCTTTTTTGATATCATCCTGTGTTGCGTTTTTATCTACGCCTAAAATTTTATAGTAATCTATATAAGCCATAGAAATGTAGTTTACTCAAATTTATGAATTTTAGGTCTGAAAATTGTATAACAGAATGTTAAAAATAAACCTATCTTTGATAAAAAGCCATACATGAAAGATGTATTGAAAAACTACTCCGGAATCATATTTTTACTTTTGGGAATCACTATTGGAAGCATCATTGGAATTGTTGCTCCCGGTATTGTGGAATACATTAAACCTTTGGGAGATATTTTCCTTAATCTTCTTTTTGTGAGTGTAGTACCATTGGTATTTTTTGCTGTTTCCAATTCTATTGCTTCTTTGGAGCAACAGTCTAAATTCGGAAGAATCATTCTTGTAATGGCCTTTACTTTTTTATTCTTTATTCTTATTGCTGCTATTTTTACCATCTGTGCAGTATATCTTTTCCCGGTTTCCGGGGTTTCAGGAAGTTCTGAGATGATTACAGAAGCAGCCAATGAGGATACATGGGGTAACAGAATTGTAAGTTTCTTTACCGTGGGAGAATTCACGGAGCTTTTCTCAAGAAGAAATATGCTGGCTCTTCTGGTATTTGCTTTTCTTACAGGATTTGCAGCCAGAAAAACGGGGGAAAAAGGGCAGCCTTTCAGGGTTTTTATTGCTTCGGGATATGAAGTGATGAAAGAACTTCTTCTATTGGTGATGAAACTTGCTCCTATAGGTTTAGGCGCTTACTTTGCTTATCAGGTCTCCACTTTAGGACCTCAGCTTTTTGGATTTTATGCAAAACCACTGGGTCTTTATTATGTTGCAGGAGTTATTTATTTTCTTGTCTTCTTTTCTATCTATGCTTTTATGGCGAATGGGCAAAAAGGAGTCAAAAGTTTCTGGACGAATGCCATTTACCCAACTTTAACAGCCATAAGTACATGCAGCAGTTTTGCAACAATGCCTGCTAATTTACAAGCTGCTTCCAAAATCGGGATACCGAATTCTATTGCCAATCTGGTGATTCCTATCGGGACTACGCTGCATAAAAACGGATCTTCTATGTCCTCTATTATTAAGATCTATGTGGCATTTTTAATTATTGGAAGAGATTTCTTTGATCCTGCCAACCTTCTTTTGGCATTAGGAATTACTGTTTTTGTGAGTATTGTAGCGGGTGGAATTCCTAACGGTGGATATATTGGTGAGATGCTGATGATCTCTGTTTATAAACTCCCTCAGGAAGCGATTCCTGCGGTGATTATCATCGGAACTTTAGTAGATCCGTTAGCTACTGTTCTGAATGCTGTAGGAGATATCGTTGCTGCTATGTTTGTCAACCGGTTTGTAAAAGTCTGAATTGTTTTTTGTTACACCCCACTATTCACTGCGTTTTACCGATTCCAGGTTTTCATATTCTTCCGGAGTGAAAAGTCTGTAGTGAACCTTAAATGTCTTTCCCAAAGGAGTTTCCAGCGAGAAACCTCCAGGTCCGAAACCATCCGTAACGTCGAGTGTAAAATGTGAATATTTCCAGTATTCAAAAAGGTCGCGGTCTATCCAGAACTCATGTCCATTAATAGTACCGATCATGGCATCGTTCATTCTGGGAAAAAAGCCTCCTTTTTCAAAGCATTGCGGCTGGGTTCCTTCACAGCATCCTCCTGCCTGATAAAACATCAAAGGGCCATATTGCTCTTCCAGCTTGTCAATTACTTCAAGTGCCTGTTCCGTTGCGGAAAGTCTTGATATTTTTGTTTCCATTGTTTTTATTTTGGTTTAATCCAAACCTTATATTGATAAAAGATCCCGGTAAAATACATTCTAACCGGGATCAGCAACACATCATCAAATTAATTTGAGCCGGCAATATCCAAAACGATTCTGCCGTCAATTTGTCCTTTTTTCATTTTATCAAAAACATCATTGATGTCTTCCAGCTTTGCCGCAGTAACTGTAGCTTTTACCAATCCTTCATTGGCAAAATCCAATGCTTCCTGCAAATCTTTTCTGGTTCCTACAATGGAACCTCTTACTGTGATTCTTTTTAAAACCGTTTCAAAAATAGGAAGTTCGAAAGATCCGGGAGGGAGTCCATTGAGAGCAATCGTTCCTTTTCTTCTCAACACATCTATTCCCTGCTTGAAAGCAATTGGTGAAACTGCTGTAATCAACGCACCATGCATTCCGCCGACTTCTTTATGTAAATATTCTCCGGGATCTGTATTTTTTGCATTGACCACAAGGTCTGCTCCTAATTTTTTCGCCAGCTCAAGCTTATCGTCGGCTACATCAATAGCGGCTACATGCATTCCCATTGCTTTAGCATACTGAACGGCTACATGTCCCAGTCCTCCGATTCCTGAAATGGCCACCCATTCTCCGGGTTTTGTTTCTGTTTCTTTCAATCCTTTGTAAACAGTTACTCCGGCACATAAAATTGGGGCAATCTCCAGAAAATTGACATCAGATTTCAAATGCCCCACATATCTTGAATCTGCAATAACGTATTCTGCAAATCCTCCATCTACACTGTATCCTCCGTTTTTCTGTGCTTCACAAAGGGTTTCCCATCCTGTGATACAATAATCGCAGCATCCACATGCACTGTACAGCCATGGAACTCCTACTGCATCTCCTTCTTTTACAAAAGCTTCCGGTCCGCAGGCTACTACAATACCTACTCCTTCATGTCCCGGAATAAGAGGCATTTTGGGCTTTGCAGGCCAGTCACCATCTACCGCGTGTAAATCTGTGTGGCAAACTCCGCAGGCGATAACCTTGACAAGCACTTCATATCTTCCGGGTTTTCTTACAGGTACTTCTTCTATTTTCAAAGGTTGACCGTAGCCCTGAACTACTGCCGCTTTCATTGTTTTTGGAATCATATTTTATTTTTGGAATTGAGTTATTTTGATTGATTAGTTTTTTATCTTCATTTCTGAACAGATAAGTTCTTTGCGTGAGGGATAGGAAGGGCGGCGAGGAACGAGCCGGTGCGGAATGCAATGAAGCACCGAAACGAAGTGCAGCCCTGGATAGCCCGACCGTGTTGCCCTGGGTAAAGCCAAGGCAATCGGGCACGTCCTAAATAATATTAAAAGAAACCTAGCTTATTCTTGTTATAAGAAATCAGCATGTTTTTGGTTTGACGGTAGTGATCGAGCATCATTTTATGGTTTTCTCTTCCAATTCCTGATTGTTTATAACCCCCGAAAGGTGCTCCGGCCGGATAAGAGTGATATTGGTTTACCCATACTCTTCCTGCTTCAATCTGGCGTGGAATATTGTACAACTGGTGAGCATCTCTGGTCCAGACTCCGGCTCCAAGACCGTAGATGGTATCATTGGCAATTTTTACAGCTTCTTCTTCATCTTTGAAAGTGGTAAATGCCAG
This sequence comes from Chryseobacterium candidae, assembly GCF_004916905.1. Classification (GTDB taxonomy): domain Bacteria; phylum Bacteroidota; class Bacteroidia; order Flavobacteriales; family Weeksellaceae; genus Chryseobacterium; species Chryseobacterium candidae. The sequence continues at coordinate 58,510 of NZ_SDLV01000030.1, read as the reverse complement.
CACCGGGCCGAAAATCTCTTCCTGGAAGATTCTCATTTTGTTGTTTCCTTTGAAAATCGTAGGCTGGATGTAGTATCCGCCTTCAAGATCTTCACCCAGGTTGTTTACAGCTCCTCCTACAAGCACTTCTGCTCCTTCTTCTATTCCCAACTGAATGTAAGAGAGGATTTTATCTTTCTGAATCTGTGAAGCCTGCGCTCCCATCATCACGGTTTTATCCAGTGGATTTCCTACTTTGATGGCTTTTACTCTTTCGATGACTCTTTCGATAAAGGCATCTGCAATATCTTCCTGAACAAGGAGCCTTGAAGGACATGTACATATCTCTCCCTGATTCAGGGCAAAAAGAACCGCACCTTCAATTGCTTTGTCTAAGAATTCATCATCTGCGTCCATTACAGAATTGAAGAAAACGTTCGGGGATTTTCCTCCCAGTTCCAATGTTACCGGAATAATATTTTCTGTGGCATACTGCATAACCAGTCTTCCTGTAGCGGTAGAACCGGTAAATGCTGCTTTTGCTACTTTCGGATTGGTTACCAAAGCTCTTCCCAGCTCTGCCCCGAATCCGTTGACAATATTAATAACTCCTGCCGGTAAAAGGTCACCAATCAATTCCATTAAAACCATAATGGAAACAGGAGTGCTTTCTGCCGGTTTCAAAACGACGCAGTTTCCTGCTGCCAACGCGGGAGCCAGTTTCCATACTGCCATCAGGATCGGGAAGTTCCATGGAATGATCTGTGCAATGACTCCAAGAGGTTCGTGAACGATTAAGGAAACAGTATCTTTATCTAATTCGTTATGCGATCCTTCATCAGCACGGATCACTGAGGCGAAGTATCTGAAATGATCAATGGCTAAAGGCATATCTGCTGCCAGCGTTTCTCTCACTGCTTTTCCGTTATCTATTGTTTCTACTGTAGCAAGGTATTCTAAATTCTGTTCTATTTTGTCTGCAATCTTATTCAGGATAATGCTTCTTTCTGTGGGGGAAGTATTCTTCCATGTCTGAAATGCTTTTTCAGCTGCGTCTACCGCTAACTCCAAATCTTCTTTGGACGAGTGTGCTACCTGAGTAAATTTTTTTCCATCAACCGGGGAAACGACGTCAAAATATTGTCCCTTAACAGGCGGAGTGAATTTTCCATCAATATAGTTATCATATCTGCTTTTAAATTCCGGACGCTGTAAAAGTGTGGTTGATCTTGGTTCTGTAATAGTGCTCATATTAGTATTGTTTTTATTTTTTCGATAACGCCAAATTACACTGAGAAGCCCAAAAGAGTATAGCACAATCGTATTAAAAAAGTGGAAAATAGTGCAGGGGGTTCAATTTTAGTATTTTATTAACAGCAACATACTCTCAAATTTTCTATATTTGAGTTACCTCCGATTCAAAAAAATTTAGAAATGAATAACAATAGTAAGATTTTATTAAATACTCCTGAATTACGTAAGGAAAACCAACTATTGAGTCTTGTTGAAAACCAGACGAAATTCAATCTAAACAATTGTGAATTCAGCATTTATGAGACTCATAAAGCAGCTTTTGATGTAAAGCTTCATTTCGAGAACATTGCATTTACAGCGATGCTGAGAGGTAAAAAACATATGAAACTGGATAAGAAGACCAGTTATTTTGATTACTATCCGGGGGAAAGTATTCTGGTAGCACCGGGAGAAACAATGGTCATTGATTTTCCGGAAGCAGATGAAACGCCTACACAATGTATTTCGTTGAGCCTTAATCCTGATTTTATTGAGGATTCTCTCAATTATCTGAATTATCATCTTCCTAAAGTGGATGAAACTTCGCAATGGAATATTCAGCTGGATGAGTATTTTCTGTTTAATAATAAAGCGCTGGCTTCGGCTACCAACAATATCATGAGAATTGCCATGGATGATAACTCACAAAAGGATATCATGGCCGATTTTGCTTTGAAAGAGCTTCTGATCAGACTGATGCAGACCCAGGCAAGAGGCATGGTAGAAAAAAATATTGTTAAGAATAAATCCAGAATAGGTTTTGTGGTAGATTATATTAAAAGAAATCTGCACCAGAAATTGTCTATTGACAGTATCGCCAAACTGGCTTATGTAAGCAAGTCTAACTTCTTTAAAATGTTCAAAGATGAGCTGGGAACTTCCCCTAATGATTTTATTTTGCAGGAAAGAATTACCAGAGCCAAAGAATTGTTAGCCAGCCAGACCAGCATCAAGGAAACCGCTTTTCAGACGGGATTTTCAGATACGAACTATTTTACAAGGGTATTTAAGCAGCTGGAAGGAGTGACTCCGAAAAGTTATCAGGACAGGATGCTTCTACGATAGCTTTACAACAAAAAAGAGTCCCATTTCCGGGACTCTTCTTAAAAAATATATTAAAATTAAATCTTAATATTTGTCATTCTGCTGAATATTCGGGTTTGCCTGAATAGCAGTAATAGGAATTGGCCACTGCCATTTGAAGCTTCCAGCTGCAAGAGTCTGCGTAACAGCAGGGGTACCTGTACCGTCAAAAAGATCTCCTTTACCTGATCTCTGAACAGGAAGGTTTAATCTCTTCAATGTATACCATCTGTCATTTTCAAATGCAAGCTCTAATCTTCTTTGTTTCAGGATCGCATCTAAAAGAGCCTGTCCTGTTTCTGTACCAGGAGTAAATACAGTATATCTTTCAGCTCTTAATTTATTTAAAAGAACTAAAGCCTGTGCTCCATTACCTGTTCTGTAATATGCTTCAGCAACGTTTAGTAATACTTCAGCTCCTCTTAAATATTTAATTGAAACAATATTAGCAGGCCCTCCGTTTCCTGAATATTTTGTTACATGATTATAGTTTTGTTTGCTATATACACTGGTAGTGAAATAAACAGGTTTTCTCACATCATTATCTGTATATGAGGTATACAGATCATAATCTACAACAAACTCTGATCTTAAGGCAGGGACTGATTGATTATATGCAACACCTACTGTATTTTGTTCTGATGCCGCATTTAACACCTGGAATAAAATTCCGTCCACATTCTTAGCATTATTTTCTTCTTTCCACAGAGAAGTAAAATTTTTCTTTTCAGTGATGCCTGGCGACATTCCTAATGCAAGCTCTCCATATTCTATAGTTTTAGCATAGTCTCCTTTGTATAGGTATACTCTTGATAACAATCCATAGATGGCAGCTTTGCTCAGTCTTCCTTTATCTGCATCATTTTGTGTAATATTATCAGCACCAAATAATAAATCAGCTATAATCTTATCATAAACCTGCTCAACAGTTAAATTTCTAGATCCTGTATTGTTAAGAGGCTCATATTTTTCAGCGTAATAAATCCCCACACTGGATTTTGCATCTGCAGATTGAGTCGGGATCTTAGAATACGCTCTTACAATATCAAAATGAGCTATTGCTCTTAATGCTCTTGCTTCAGCTTCCAAATTCGTTTTCTGTGTTCCGGATAATACACCATTGTTGATATATTTCAAAACAAAGTTAGCTCGGCTGATTACAAGATAGGCAGCACTATACAATCCTGTTGTTTGTGAATTATCTGATGAAAACTCGAAGTTTGATGCCGCAAAATTGGTATTTCTTCCTGTAGTTACACGAACAAGGTTATCTGTAGTAAGATCTCCCATGATAAGTTGATTCCCTGTATCACCAGTATAATACCCAGCTCCTTTAAGAGCTGTATAGGCTCCATCCATAGCCTGTCTGAAGGTTTCAGGTCTGGTCATTGCCTGCTCCTGATCTTCATTGATTGATGAAATTTGATCTAGATTTCTGTCGCAAGACGTTAACGTAACAAACATGGTTAACGCAGCTAAACTTATTTTTATTATATTCTTTTTCATAAAGCTATTCAATATTAAAATTCTAATTGCAGTCCTACCAAGATTGTTCTTACAGCAGGGTAAGTATAAAGGTTATATGCTCCTGGAACAAACAATGCTGTAGATTCACCGGATCCTACTGAAACCTCAGGTTCTCCGTGGAATTTAGTCACTGTAAATAAGTTTTGTCCCTGTACATATGCTCTAAGCTTATTAATTGGTGATCCTTCTCCAAGGAATGCTTTATCAAATGTATATCCTAATGTAAGTGATCTTAATCTTAAGTAATCTGATTTTTCAATCCACTGATCAGAATCACGCATACCGTTTGAGTCAACTTTCTGGAATACTCCTGTATCTCCAGGGTTTTGCCAAACCTGAGCAGCCGCCTGAGCCATATTTCTACCTGCAACAGCCAACGTTGGATCCACAGCAGCAGCATACATGTTGTTATAAGTATATCCACCTAGCTTAAATGCGAAATCAGCACTGAAATCAAGTCCTTTATATTGAACTGTAGTTCCGAATCCACCAAAACTTTTTGGGAATGGAGATTTATCGGTAAGAGGAACTGCATTGGAAGCACTGTAAACATCAGTAATATTTCCTGCTTTATCATAATATAATGCTTTTCCATTGCTTGGATCTACTCCGGCAAATCTAACATTATAGAATACATATGGAGTTTCTCCCACTTTAAGATAAGTATCTCCTAAATTTCTTTCCGACTGACCATCTGCTAACTTGTCAAGAACAGACTTCTGGAAAGAAATATTAGCATGTAGATTCCATTGGAAATCTTTCTGCTTGATTACATCTACACTCAATTCAACTTCAAGACCTTTTTGAGACATATCTCCTGCATTGATATACTGGTAGTATCCACCTTCCTGTTTATCCAAAGGCACAAGCTGTACGAAATCTTTTCTCTTGTTCTGATATACTTCTACGGATCCACGAACTCTTCTGTTCCACATTGTGAAATCAACCCCTAAGTTGGTAATCGCATTAGACTCCCATTTAAGATTGCTGTTCCCAATAATAAAATTACCTTGTGAAAGCGTACTAGGATATGAAGTACCGTTAGTACCATATAAACCGTAGCTGATATTATTGACATTATAGTAATCAGGCAAAGTACCATCGTTACCTGTTGTACCGTAAGATCCTCTAAGCTTTAAATCATTAATAAACCCACCTTTCATGAAGTCTTCCTTCGCAATATTCCAAGCTGCACTTGCAGACCAGAAAATACCACTTTGGTTATTGGCACCAAATCTTGATGAAGCATCTCTTCTCAATGATCCTGTTACCAAATATCTTCCTTCATAATCATAGTTTAGTAAACCTGCTAAACTGAATAAAGTATTTCTTACCTTAACTCCGGTAAATGTATTTCTGTCAGAAGGTGTTGTAATAGATGGAACATTAATTACAGGAGATTTCAATCCGTAAGCCCCACCATTCATTGTTTCGTTGTAGTTATCGTTATATTCGATAAATCCTAAGAAATCAAAGTTGTGGCCTCCATATGATTTTTTATAGTTAATGGAGTTATTCCAAGTGTAGTTAAATGTATAGAATGAATTTTTGTTCAATGAACCTGTAGGAACTTTGTTCACTGTGATATCCAGATTTGAACCTTTTTTCAACCACTGAGTTCCCATGTACCAATCAAAAAGTCCGTTAAAGTTTGTTTTAAACTTCAGACCATCGATAATTTTATATTCTGCGAATAAAGTAACCGGAATTCTCAGTCTCTGATCATCTAATCTATAGTTACGGATCTGCTCAACAACGTTAGAACCAGCTCTCATTGTCTGATTATAACTTCCATCCGCGTTATAAACCGGCTCATAGGGAGCATATTTATACATGGCTCCAAATGGGTTCTGCGTATTGTTTCTGTCTCTGAAATTCTGAGTTTCCTGATACTGAACACCTAGGTTAATCCCTACGTTTAGTTTTTCACTCAGTTTATTGGTAAATCCAAAGTTACCTGTATATCTCTTAAGTCCGTCGATATCTCTGATAATCCCGTTATCAGAATCATATCCTAAAGAGTAATAGAAAGTACTTTCTCTGGATCCTCCCTGTGCGCTGAATAAGTAAGATTGAATGCTTGAAGGCTTTAACAGATCTTTTTGCCAGTTGTGATCATAGGCAGCAAGTGCATCCATTTCTTGTTGAGTTCTTGGTTTAAATCCAAGGTACCCTAATTGATTCTGGAAATCCATCAACTCCCTGGAATTCATCATGGTGTAATTTTTGTCTCTCAGCTTTTCACTGAAACCAAACTTAGTTTCAAATGAATAGTGAGTTTTCCCAGCTTTTCCGGCTTTAGTAGTTACTACTACTACTCCATTTGCTCCTCTCGCACCATACTGTGCTGTCGCAGCAGCATCCTTAAGAATTGAAATAGACTCTACGTCTGCAGGGTTGATTGCACTGAACTGTCTTGCAGTCATATACATACCGTTTACTACATAAGTAGGCTCTGAAGAACCACCAACACCGGCAATACCTCTTACCTGAATGGTAGCAGCAGCACCTGGCTGCCCGGTAGTACTTTGTACAAATACCCCTGAAGCTCTACCCTGTAAAGAGTTACCAATAGATGTAGTAGGAGAGTTTCTTCTGATTTCGTCACCCCCAACAACAGCCTGAGCCTGGGTAATTTCATCTGCTTTTTTCTTCTGGTATCCAGTAACGATTACCTCATCGATCTTATTCTCCTTCAGAACAGAATCATTCTTAGATTTTTGTGCAAAAGCAGCTTGTCCTAAAAAAAACAAAGCTCCTGCACTTAATACATGTAACTTCACATTCATATTAACAGATTTTAATATATTCAAGCGACAAATATGTCGATAAATATCTATAACATCAATTCGTTGAATGCTGAAAACACGCTTCAAGAACGGAGAGATTCACATTCATCTTAAAAAAACGATAAAGAATCATTTTGAATATATTTAAAAAATTAACAAAAAATAAGTCAATTTATATATTAACAGAATTTTAATAAATTTTAAAATTTAAATCAATTTACATTGATTTAAAAAAAATGATTAAAAAAATAAACTTTAAACATCATTTATTAAGTAAAATTTACACTAAAATAATTTACCAATTTGAAGAAAATGGAGCAAAAAACAGCTTATTTTCTTAAATTTTATATAAAAAACAGTATTCTACAAGCTGAGAATTCCTTTTCCATGATCTCTTATTCATCATAACAATTAAAATTTACAGGGGTTTCATTGATAAAAAAAGTAAAGCATCCCAAAGTATGAGATGCTTTTATATAATTTTATTGAATACACTTATTTCTGAAACCCATAATATCTGGCTCCTATTAAAACCGGATTTTCTGTTTCAATAGAGACAAGTCCAAAGCCTTTGTAATTTTTATTTACAGAATCTTTCAACTGTTTTCTGTGAAGTTTTTCATAGGTTTCAAAGTTTACAGCAGTTCTTTGGTTCAAACTTTCAAACAAATTCCATTTCTCTACTACTTTTTTCCAGTTCCCGGCAACTGTTCCAGCAAATACTTTTGATTTTGAGCCACTTCCATACCCTACAAAACCAATTTCTTTTCCGGAAAGTTCTTCATTTTCGTTAAAAGATGTCTGTAATGCTGAAAGAAGCGCCATAAATATGGAAGCTGTGTACATATTTCCTATTTCTGAAGAGGCTCTCTGGGTCTTTTCTATCTTATCATTAATTAATTTAAGATAGTTTTCTGATTTAGCCACTGCTTTTTGTTCATCTGCTGTCTCATAGGAAAGGCCATTCTCAAGGCTGTAGATTTCGGTAAAAACCCTTTTCCCATGGAACGCATAAGGAAGGTGGAAAATAATATACTGCCAGTTTTCATACGGTTTTTCCTGCCCGGTTATTTCTTTATAATGATAATAAGCTTCTTTTATTCTATCCTGATAGCACTGGTTAGAATATTGTCCGTCAAAAACTGGTTCGTCTGTAAAAATTTCAATCTTTTCAGGAAATGTTTCCGGAGCTCCATTCAAGTCTTCTTTTTTATATGATCTTCTCGGTTTAAAAAAATCAAAGACACTTTCTGAGGCTACTCCCCAATTATTTTCTATTTCAAGAAGATCCGGTTTTGAGGAAATCAAAAGAGCCACAGCACCGCCTCCTTGTGTATATTCTCCTGATGATGCCAATTCATATTTTGCATAATCACTGGCAATTACTACTGCTTTTTTATCAAGATTTACTCTTACAAAGTCCAGAGCGTTATGTAAAGCATCTACTCCCCCTACACAGGCAAAAGTCATATCAAGTACGTCACAGTTTCTGAAACATCTTGTTCCAAATTCTTCTTCCAATACTTTTTCTACCATCTGTACAGCATAGGAAGCTGTAGGTTTTGCAGCATCCACTGCGCTTTCTGTCCCAAGGTATACTCTTGCTATTTCTTCAGGATTGATTTGATAGTCTTTTATAAGCTTCAGTAATGCTTCTGCTGCAAAAGTGGCAGCATCTTCGTGAACGTCAGAAAGTCCCATTTTATGAAGGCCTAAGCCTTTTTCCAATTTCGCTGGTTCTATTCCTCTTTTTTCTGCTAAATCCTTAATCTCCAAATATAAACCAGGTACATAATACCCCGCTGCTTCAATTCCAAAACTCATAATTGTCTAAATTTTAAACGAATTTATGAAAGATAACACAAAAAACGGTGGTAAAAAATGCTAATTTTTGCAATATCATTAAAAATCAATGTATTTAAAAATATAATCCTGTAGTTTATATACATCTTCATCATACAAAGAAAGCCAGCAAATCTGCCGGCTTTATCTGTTTATTTATAGTTTTCAATTGCTTTATTAATGACATCAATCTGCTTATTGATACTTGCTGCGTTTTGTGGATTCTGTTTGAGCAGTTCCATTTTTTTACTCAAACCATCTTTCAGCATCTGAACCATCATCATTTTAGCCTGCGGATTGTCTGCCATTTGGTTTTTGGCATATCCTGCTATTTTTGTTATGCTTTCTGTTGCTTTCAGGTTGTCGGAAGTCATGATCCAGTTGAAACCATCTTCTGCGGCTTTTCCCAATTCCGGATTCTGGAATTTAATGAAGGGATAAAAAGTAGCAAGAGGTGCAATATTTTCGATCTGCGAAGTAATCTTGTTCTTAACAATAATCGGGAGCAATTGTGCCTGCAACGCATCAGAAGCTCCTTTCATATCAATTTTATCAGCCAGGCTGTTTGCTCTTGACGGATCAATAGAAAGAAGGGCACTCATTGAACTTCCTTTCACTGCATTCGAAACTGCATTCACTCCTTTTTCAAATAACGGAAGATATTTTTTATCTTTTGTCTTTCCTAAAGCCGCAATAGCTGCCGCCTGTACCAATGTTTTAGGATCATTGGAAGCCAGTTTTTCAACTTCAGTACCCAGCGCCTTCATTTGTTCAGGATTAGTAAGATCTATTAAATTCAAAGCCTTTATTCTTACCCTGAAGAAAGGATCTTTCAATGCTGCTGCTAATAATTTTACAGCTGCAGGGCTTTTCCCGGTCTGATCTTTAATTCCGTTTAAAGCCAGATATCTGCTTTTAAATTCCTTAGAGCTGGTAAACTGCATCAGATTCTGTTCCGGAGTTTTAGTATCGGTAATATCAGCCAGTAAGACTCCGTCTGCATTGATATTAACAAGATCCGGTGCTTTAGAAACATCAAAACTGAATGTATTTTTTGCTTCTGCATTTACCCAGACATTGTATCTTTTAGGTTTTCCGTTGTCATAGATATCAATGGCCAGAGGAAATTCAAAGGGTTTTTCCTGAGTTTGATTAATGGTTACAGCCACCTGTTTTTTTACCGGCTCAAAGGTGGATGAGTAATTAATTTTAGGATTTCCGCTTCCGAAATACCATTGGTTAAAGAACCAGTTTAAGTCTTTACCCGATACTTTTTCAAAAGAAAGTCTTAACTGGTGTGCTTCTGCGTTCTGATATTCGTTGGTTTTCAGATAATCATTCATTCCTGCAAAGAAGGCATCATCTCCAAGATAATTTCTCAGCATGTTTAAAATCCCGCCACCTTTCTGATATGTTACGAGGTCAAAAACATCTTCCCTGGATTCATAGTTGAATCTTACCAGATTTTTATTAAAATCTGAAGGATTATGGATATACTGATTTACGTCTGTCATGAGGTGATAATCGGCCTGATCTTTTCCGTACTTGTATTCATTCCAAAGGTATTCGGAATAATTGGCAAAAGATTCATTAACGGTAAGATTACTCCAGCTTTCTGCAGTTACCAGATCTCCAAACCAATGGTGAAAGAGTTCATGAGCAATAGTATCTTCCCACGTATTCTCATCGATGAGCTGTCCCGGCTTCTGAAGAATATCACTTCCATGAAGAGTGGCTGTGGTATTTTCCATTGCACCACTTACATAATCTCTTCCGGAAATCTGAGCATATTTCGCCCAGGGATAGTCATAATTCAGTTTTTTAGAGAAAAAGTCGATCATTTCCGGTGTATTTCCGTAGATCTGTTTAGCATAAGGCTCGTATTCCTTTTCAATATAATAATCAACCGGAATGTTTTTCCATTTGTCTTTTACAACGGCATATTCTCCCACTCCCATAAAGAAAAGATAGGTAGAATGTCTTTTATCCATCACCCAATGATCTGTTCTGAGTCCGTTGGATTCTTTTTGAGAATCTTTCATAATACCATTGGATAATGTTACATATTTATCAGGAACTGTCATATAGATTTCCTGGGTTGTCTTTTGGTTGGGTTTATCAATAGTAGGAAACCATGCAGAAGAAGATTCCGTTTCTCCCTGTGTCCAGATTTGGGTTGGCATATCCGGATCTGTTCCCTGAGCATTGATGAAATACAGCCCTTTTGCATCATTGATTGCCATGCTTCCCTGCTGCTTCACTTCATTCGGGCGGGATGTATATTTGATATACACTGTATACTCCTGATTTTTCTGATAGGTTTTATCGAGAGTAATTTTTAGAATGTCGTCTTTGTATTCGTATTTTAAAGGAGACTTTTTGCCGTTGTTATCAAGAGCCACTTCATGAATCAGCATTCCTTTTGCATCAAGGATAAGCTCATTGGTGGCATAGAAGTAAGGTGAAGCGGTAAGCCATTCTTCCCCATTCATCTGTTCTTTCTGATAATCAAAATTCACTTTCAGTTTTGTGTGCTTAAGCTCCGTTACTTTCGTGTGAGTAGCTCTGTATATTTTTTCTCTTCCTGAAGTTTCGGTTTGTGCTGATACATTTGTGGAAAATAAAATTCCAAGTATAGCAATTGATAAAATGCCCTTTCTCATCGGTCTGCTTTATTATTTTTTAGAATTATTTTTTTATGATGATGTCGAAAATGTCATTGACTAAAGTTTCATAGTCACCTTTTTTAAGCTGTTCTTTTGTTTTTGCAAAGGCTTTTTTGAGTTCACTTTCAGGATTTTCGTCATCCACTATTTCTGCTGATACTACACCTTTCAACTGAAGTACTGCATTTTTCAGTACTTCAACATCTGCATTTTCTTCTATATTAATTTTTAAATACTTCATAATTTATTCTTAAGTATTTGATATTTATGATTTCCTGTCAGCCAACGGATCCCTTTACAAAAAGAATCCAACGAACCGGAATTGTTCATTCAAATGTAAGAAACAATTGCCAAAAGAAAGTGTACTAAAGGATTTATATTCCGATTCCTTAGTTTATGACCGCAGATAATGGCATCTATTAATAAAAAAATAGACGTAAATTTAAAAAATAAAGCGATATAAGAATATTAAATGGCTACAGGAGCTTTGATCCCCGGATGCGGATTATAATTTTCTAAAGTAAAGTCCTCGAAATCGAAATCAAAGATATTTTTAATTTCAGGGTTTAATTTCATTGCCGGAAGTGCTCTTGGTTCTCTTCCAAGCTGTCTGTTTACCTGCTCAAAGTGGTTATTATAGATATGAACATCTCCAAAACTGTGAACATAATCACCTACTTCAAGATCACAAACCTGCGCTACCATCATCAAAAGTAGTGCATAACTTGCAATATTGAAAGGTACTCCAAGGAAAACATCAGCACTTCTCTGATACAGCTGTAAGGATAATTTACCATCCGCTACGTAAAACTGGAACAGGGCATGACAGGGAGCCAAAGCCATGTTTGGAATTTCTGCAACATTCCATGCTGATACGATAAGTCTTCTGGAATCCGGGTTTTTCTTGATCTGATCGATCACTTCTGTAATCTGATCTACAATTTTTCCGTCTGCTCCATTCCAGCTTCTCCATTGTGCTCCGTAAACAGGTCCCAGATCTCCATTTTCATTCGCCCATTCATCCCAGATGCTTACTCCGTTATCATTAAGATACTTAATATTGGTATCTCCTTTCAGAAACCAAAGCAACTCATAGATAATGGATTTTAAATGCACTTTCTTTGTGGTTACCAAAGGAAATCCTTTTGACAGATCATATCTCAGCTGATATCCGAAAACACTTCTTGTTCCAGTGCCGGTTCTGTCGGTTTTATCAGTTCCGTTGTCTAAAATATGCTGTAAAAGGTCCAGGTAGTTTTGCATTTTGAATGAGATTTTAAGTTTCAAATTTAGTAAAAACCATTAAAAAAAGCACTCACTTTTATGAATGCATTTTATAGCGGTGATGTTTATTTTCTATTAAACAGCTGTATATCTGCCATCTAACAGAAATTAATTTCACCATATATTTTCAATGGTCTGATGAATGGTATTGACTGTAAATGTTTCTCCTGTTTTTTTTCCGTACATAACTTTCACTAAGGGTGATTCTGCAGAAACGGTCATGATTTTCTGGTTCTCAAAAACAATTTCTCCCATGGAAGCAGCAATATAGAACAATCCTTTATCGGTTTTTACCAATGCTCCGTTCTGAACTTTTTCTGAAGGATCCGAAGTTATTTTCTGCAAAACAGCCTGTTGGCTCAACACTTCGTTAAGCTGTCTCTGCAGATTATTGATTTCCTGCTGAAGCATTTCTCTTCCGGTTTCGTATTTGTCCCCCATTGAGCTTTTGGTGTCATTGTTGGATGCCCGTGTTTCTGCGATCAGGTTTTCAAAATACCGGATTTTGTCTGCTGCTTTTGCTTTAATGATATTGATTATTTCCTGTTTGTTCATTGGATGATCTTTTTTATTGCGGGTAGATAAACCACCCCGTCAAAATCACAGATTTTGACACCCCTCCAGCGGAGGGGAATTAAGTACTGCTTAGTGGCTATTCATTAAGATAAAGCCAAAGATCTAAATATTATTTTTCAAATACAGCAAAATCAGATACTTTAAAGCTAAAATCTTTTCCATCGCTGAAATCTCTTTTGGTTTTATCAAAAACATTTCTGAATGTTCCCGACAGATGTTCGTCTTCAATAGAAAAGTTAACCGGTTCTTTTGACATGTTCAGAACAACCAAAACTTCATCATTGCCGTTTTTTCTTACATAAGCCAGAATTTTATCATTTGCTGTTGTATTAAGAAGGTAAGTTGTAACGTTGGTATCTCCTCCTCTTAAAGCCGGATTCGAAGCTCTCAAATCCAATACTGTTTTATAGAAATCAGCAACCTGATAGGTATTCGTCCATTTGATGGCATCTTTTTCGAAAAACTCCAGTCTCTTCATATTCGGAAGCTCCTGCCCTGAGTATAATAACGGAACACCATTCCATGTGGCGGAGAATACAGCCATTGGTTTTGTGATGACGCCATATTTTTCATATTCGGTTCCGTTCCACGAGTTTTCGTCGTGGTTTGTGGTAAACCAGGCTCTCATGGAGGCGTCTCCAATATTAGAATACTGTCTCAACAAATCCTTGAGCTCCTGAAGAGGTTCGTTTTTTTTATAATAGTCGGCAGATTTGTGCATCCATTTCCAGGAATAGCTGGCATCAAAAACTTTTCCGTATTCCGGGCTTTCCAGCTCATCAAATTCTCCCAGCCAGAAAAGAGGTTTTATTTTTTCCACTTCAGGACGTGCCTGTTCCCAGAAGTCTACTTCTACCCATGAAGCAAGATCACATCGGAAACCATCAATATCGGTTTCCTGCACCCAGAATCTCATGGCATCTATCATAGCCTGACGCATTTCCTGATTTTTATAGTCCAGCTCAATAATATCGTCCATTCCGGAAGCTATATGGAATTTTCCATCCGGATCTTTAAGATAAAATTCAGGATGTGTTTTTGTCCACACATGATCCCAGCCTGTATGATTGGCCACCCAGTCTATGATTACTTTAAATCCCAGTCTGTGTGCCTCATTCACCATATCTTTAAAATCCTGCAGTGTCCCGAATTCAGGATTGATGGAAGTGTAATCTGCAGCGGCATAAGGACTTCCCAGACTTCCCTTTTTATTCTGCTGGGCAATTGGGGTAATGGGCATGAACCAAAGTGTTTTTACGCCCATAGATTTCAGCCGGGGCATTTCTTTTGCAAATGCTTTGAAAGTTCCTTCCTGAGTATATTGTCTTATGTTTACTTCGTAGATATTTGTATTATGTTTCCAATCTTTTGGCAGTTCTGTCATCTTCCGTGTATTTTTTTGAGTGGTACAGGAAACAATTCCCAGACCAATTACAGCTAACAAAAGTAATTTTTTCATTAAACTATTTTTAACAAAAGTAAGGATTGTTTTTGGAGGGAAGCGGGAAAAGAACAAAATTGTAAAGGTAAAAAGGCAAAATTACTAAATGGTAAATTTATGAAAAGCTTATTTATGGAAAGGCAGAGGAAATCCGTTTACTTATTTACCAGTTTATTATTTTAATCGTTATGCATTTGCCATAAAAAAGCCCCGGATCAAAATCCAGGGCAGTATATTGTTGTTGACTATCTTTCGTCATCATTATCATCTTCATCATCAAAGACATCATCATTGTAGTCTTCTTCCTCATCATCATCGAAGCTGTCATCATCTTCATCTGCAAAATTTCCTCCTGCTCCAAAATCATCATCGAAGCCGAATTCATCATCTACCAATGGCATTGCTGATTTCTTTTTGCCACCTGCGCTTCCGTTTTTGCCAGGAGCTTTCAACGGAACATTTCCAAATCTGTATACCGTGATTGGATAGTTCACGCCTTTTGTTTCTTCAATTACTTCAATGAGCTCACAGAAAAATTCCCAAAGATCAAGAAGCCCATACTGGAACTGTGCTTTGTCTCCTACATTTTCAAAAGCCTCATCAATGTAAACATCTGACATAATTTCGCCGTCACCATCATCACTCATATCTTCCAATGGGACACTTTTTACGATCGTTCCGTCGTCTTCCAACAGATTAAATGTAGAAAGCTCATCTCCCTGCAGACTGAATGCACTTTTAATTCCTAAATGTAAGTTCCATAACGTTTGTTTTCCCTTAACTTCAATATCACGGAAAATATCCTCTTTCGCATCTAATATTACGCGGATTTTGTAAACCATATCAGTTTCTTAAATTACTTTTTTGCCTTTATAATTATGATAAATCTCTGTTGCAAATATATAATAAATGACATGTGACAAAAAAATATTTCAGGATTTTTTAAAATATTTTTTTTTCTTACATTTTGCCGGAATTATTTACTTTTCTCAAGCATAAAACTAAACTTTGTGCCTTCAAGGTAAACGCTTTCTACGGTAATATTTTCGTTATGAGCTTCAAGGATGTGTTTTACAATAGCCAGGCCAAGCCCGGAGCCGCCTTCTCTTCTGCTTCTGCTGGTTTCCACACGATAAAATCTTTCGAAGATTCTTGGAAGAATTTCGGATTTGATCCCCATTCCGTTGTCTATGACCTCTATCAGCACCTTATTTTTCAGGATACTGGTTTTTACAATCACTTTTGCTTCCTGTCTGTTAGCATAATGAATGGCATTGGAGATGAGATTAATAAAAACCTGAGAAATCTTCTGTTTATCAGCTTCTACAAAAATCTGTGGATGAAGGGTCTGAATCTGTAAAGTTGTATTTCGTTTTTCAGCTTCAAGATCAAGAAGGTCAAAAATCTCTTTGATCAGAAGGTTGACATCAAATTTTGAAACGGTAAGGTTGATTTCGCCAGCTTCCAGCCTATTGATCATATCAAGATCGGTTACAATAGCAATAAGTCTTTCTACCGATTTATCAATTCTTTCCAGATATTTATCCCGGATCGTAAGATTGTCTACTCCGCCTTCTCTTAGGGTTTCTACATATCCCTGAATAGAAAATAAAGGGGTTTTCAGTTCATGGGAAACATTTCCGATATATTCTTTACGGTAGCTTTCCATCTCTTTCATCATATCAATTTCAGATACCTGCTGCTGATTGAGATCTGAAAATCTTTCACCTAACTCTTTGATGGTGATATTTTCATCATGATTCTGTACTATTTCCTGCGGAAGAAATCCTGAAAGACCTTTTACCTGTTTTCTGCTGTAGTAATTGAAAAGGAGTTCCAGTACTACACAGTTGATCAGGAAGATCAGGACAATACAGATGAAAAGACCCGTTTTGAACAAAGGGGTCTTATAGTAGATATCTTTCAGCGAATCGAATACGACACCTAAAAGGAGCATTACCAGTGTCAGCAGACAGGAGGCAACGAGGGTAAGTCTGTAAAATTTCAATTTTACAACGTTTTAATGATTGAACGTAAAGTTAAGATTTTTAAATAATTAAACGATCAGTTTATATCCAATCCCTTTTAATGTCTGAATGGTATTGATCCCTAATTTTTCTCTTAGTCTTCTGATGTGAACATCAATGGTTCTTTCTCCTACAATCACATCATTACCCCAAACTTTTTCCAGAATCTCTTCTCTTTTGAAAACCTTTTCAGTATTAGAGGCCAAAAGGTAAAGCAAATCAAATTCTTTTTTGGGAAGAAGAAACTGCTGTCCGCTTTTGGAAACTCTGAAGTTATCTTTGTCGATAACAAGGTCTCCGATTTCGATGAGTTTAGCATTGTCAGAAACCTGAGAGGTTAGCTGCAATAATGCATTTACCTTAGAGATAAGGATTTTCGGTTTGATCAGTTTTACGACATAGTCATTAGCACCCGCCTGAAAACCTGCTAATTGAGAAAATTCTTCGCTTCTTGCAGAAAGGAACACAATAAGTGTTTTTTGCAGTTCTTTCACTTTACGAAGTTCCTGACAGGTTTCTATACCATCTTTTTCAGGCATCATGACATCTAATAAGATAAGGTCCGGAACAATTTCCTTTGCTTTCTCTATACCTTCATTACCATTGGTAGCGGTATAGATATCGTACCCTTCCTTTTCCAAATTGTAAGACAGAATCTCTAAAATGTCCAGTTCATCATCTATTAAAAGAATTTTTTTGCTCATCTTCTAGTTTAAGAATTCCCACAAAATTAATTATTTCAATTGATTTCATCTATCCGCCAAATGTTAACTAATTATTAAAAAACAACATTTTAAACACAAATTACAAAATCAATAAAAAAAACAATAAATAAATATATAAAAATCAAATATAAGGAATAATATTCAATATTAAAACAAAAATTATAATTATATAAACAAAACATCGATAACTATAAAATCCATTCATTCGTTAATACAAACTTCATAATTAATTAAGATTCTCCTAAAGTTTTCTTAAAAACTTAGCCCTTATTTTGCCCTTGAAAAAGAAGTAAAAGAAGTAATAATGAAAAAACAACTCCACAAGAGCATCATGCTACTTGCCTTGTTTTCTGCTGGCTATGCTTTTGCACAAAGTCAGATTTTGGAAGGTAGGGTATTGGACGAGAAAGATAATACTCCTATAGAAGGTGTAAAAGTAAAGGTAAACGGTCAGGAAGTAACCACTGACATTTCCGGATACTACTCTATCAACCTTTCTCCCGGTGCCAATTACATTGTAACGGTAAGCTCCAATGGGTATAACAGAAAAGAGATCAGTGAGGTGATTATCAAAAATGAAGGTAATACTCACCTTGATATTGTTCTGGATAAGCCATCTACCAAAGAAAAAGAAATTGAGGGTGTTGTCATAAAATCAAATGCAAGAAAAGAAACCATAGCCTCTACCATCGGTTTACAAAAGAATGCGGGTGTAGTTTCTCAGGTTATTGGTGTTGAAGCTATTAAAAGAAGTCCGGACAGAAATACGGGTGAAGTTCTGAAAAGAGTCTCCGGGGTGAGTTTGTTTGATGGAAAATATATTGTAGTAAGAGGTTTATCAGACCGTTACAATCAGGCCATGCTGAACGGCATCCAGTTATCCAGTACGGAACCAGACAGAAAGACTTTCTCTTTTGACCTTTTCCCTGCTAACGTTATCGAAACCCTTGTGATCAACAAAACTTTCATTCCTGAATATACAGGTGAATGGGGAGGTGCATTGATTCAGGTAAATACTAAAGATATTCCTAATAAAAATTTCTTCAATGTACAGGTAGGCGTAGGAGGAAACACCGCTACTATGGGGCAGGAATTCCATATGCAGAAAGGAGGAAAATGGGACTTTTTAGGAATTGATGACGGTTACCGAAAACTTCCTACCAATATGCCTGCAAAAAACGCTTTCAGTATTCTGACTGAAGCACAGAAAACAGAGATCGGCAAAGGATATACAAAGAATCTTGGATACAACAGTATCGGTTACCCTGAAAACTTAAGTTTACAGTTAGACGGAGGTTTCAACACGAAGTTATTCGGAAAAGATTTAGGAGTAATTGCTGTTTTAAACTACAGTAATAACAAAAGAAGAACTGAATCTACCAACCGTTTCTTTACCATCAACAATCAGCTTGCTGATACCAACTTCGATTATTTTACAGAAAAATACAGCAATGATATTATTTTAGGAGGGATGTTGAACCTTTCTTTAAAGCTGAACAGCAACAATAAAATTTCCCTGAAGAATATCATCACCAACAATACAGTAAATCACATGTCCTTCAGAACTGGAAAGGACTTTGAATTTGATCCTATTAACGGAACAAATATCATGGCAAGGGAAATTGGATTTAAAGAAACCACTTTCTATAACTCTACCCTTTCCGGTAACCATAAACTTGATATTCTTGGCGGTCTTACCGTAAACTGGTACGGAAGCTTCGGGATTCTTGATCAATACATCCCTTTGCTACAGCGTTTGCAGTATAACCAATATACGAACATGCCGGGAAGCCCTTATTTAGCTTTGATTTCTAATGGTCTTTCTCAAAAATCAGGAAGTGTATTCTACTCTACGCTAAGTGACTATTTATATAATGCAGGAGGTGATGTATCCAAAACATTTACGATGTTCGGACAAAAACAAACGATCAAAGGTGGGTATTTATTCCAGGTAAAAGACAGAATATACAACTCAAGACCGTTCTCTGTAAGACTTGAAAACTTCAATCAGGGATTGCTTTCTCAGCCTTTTGAAACGATCTTCAATCCTGGTAATTTTGGAACTAACGGAGGATTTACATTTGATGAAATTGCAGGAAACCAATACCGATATATTGCCAATACGATCCTTAACGCAGGATATTTACAGTTTGACAACAACTTCACACCATGGTTAAGAGCAGTCTGGGGATTAAGAGTTGAAAACTTTGACCAGCTGGTAGGAAGCACAAAAAAGAGTGATGACCGTTTTGTCAATACAAGAGTGACAGACTTTTTACCTGCTGTGAACTTGACATTCAAGGTAAATCCTAAAATGAATATCCGTCTTGCAGGTTCACAAACTGTTGTAAGACCGGAATTCAGAGAGGTTTCTCCTTTGGCTTATTATGATTTTGACCTTGGAGCAACTGTAATCGGTAACAAATCTATTGAAAGAACTAAAATCACGAGTGCTGACCTTCGTTGGGAATTCTATCCAAGAAACGGAGAAATTATATCCGTGGCAGGTTTCTATAAAAACTTCAAAAAACCGATCGAATTATACTTCAACCAATCAGGGGTAGGAACCAGTAACACTTTCAACTACCTTAACGTAGATAAAGCTGATGCTTATGGATTAGAAGTGGAAGCGAGAAAAAAACTGGATTTTGTAAGTGCTCTTAAAAACTTTACGCTGGGTGGAAACGTAGCATTAATTAAAAACAGAGTAACGGACGAAGCTACCAACATAGACAGACCAATGCAGGGACAGTCTCCATACACGGTTAACTTAAGTCTTCAGTACGATACTGAAAAATCAGGTTGGTCTTCTACTCTATTATTCAACATGATCGGAAGAAGAATCTTATATGTAGGAAACGATCAGGTTCCACCAATCTGGGAAGCACCCAGACCTCTTTTAGACTTCCAGCTTGCTAAAAAATTATGGAGCAACAAAGGAGAAATCAAGCTGAATGTTTCAGATATCCTGAACCGTCGTGCTAAATTCTACCATGACCTGAACGACAATGGTAAGTATGACAGCAAAGATGCTCTTGCTATTGAAAGACTTACAGGAACCAATATCAGTTTAACACTGGGATACAATTTTTAATTCACTCAACAAATAATCTAATAAATAATTTAATTCTTTATAACATGAAAAAGTTCGTTTTATATTCTTTAATGCTTGGCGCTCTAGTATCAACTACCGCTTGTAGAAATATAGAAGAAGATGGACCTACCATTATTCAAAATGGAGGTAACGGAAACGGAGAAACTGAAAACCTTATTCTTTCAGGAAAAATCACTTCCAATACTACACTTAAAGCCAATAAAATCTATAAGCTGAGAGGACTGGTATATGTAACTAACGGAGCTACTTTAACTATTGAGCCAGGTACAAAGATTGTAGGTGAAGCTGATAAAAACGGAGCTTTGATCATTACAAGAGGGAGCAAAATCATGGCGGAAGGAACTGCTGCCAACCCTATTATCTTCACTTCAGAGAAACCAAGTCCTAAAAGAGGAGACTGGGCAGGTGTAGTAATCTTAGGAAACGCTCCTACTAATGCATCTTTCGGAGGAGCAAACGGAGTTGGAGAAATTGAAGGAGGTATTAACAACTCTGAAGGTCTTGGACTTTATGGCGGAACCAACGCTGCTGACAACAGTGGTGTATTAAAATATGTAAGAATAGAATATGCAGGATATGCATTCTTACCGGATAAAGAGATCAACGGAATTACGTTCGGGGGTGTAGGTAGCGGAACTACAGTAGACTATGTAGAAGTTGCTTATGCTAATGATGACAGTTTTGAGTGGTTCGGAGGTACGGTAAACTGTTCTCACCTTATTTCTTACAAAGGTCTTGATGACGATTTTGATACAGATAACGGTTTCTCAGGAAAGGTACAGTTTGGTATCGCAGTAAGAGATTCTCAGGTAGCAGACGTTTCAGGTTCTAACGCATTTGAATCTGATAATGACGCCAACGGTTCTACTTTAAATCCTCAGACATCTGCTATATTCTCTAATATGACGATTATCGGGCCAATCAACTCTGCGGCTTCTGGTTCTATCAACGCATTATTCCAGAATGCATTACAAATCAGAAGAAATTCTTCTATCTCTGTTTTCAACTCTGTATTCACAGGATTCCCTGTTGGATTATTCATTGATGCTACAAAAGGATCTCCAACAGATAACAATATTGTAGGTAATAAACTATTCTTTGAAAACAACGTTTTAGCAGGAATGCAAACTCCTTTAAAGTTCGGACCATCTACCTCTACTCCAACAACGTATACGTTAGCAGATCTTACAACCTGGTTTAATGCTAAAGGAAACACAATCCTTGCTTCTACTGCTGATGTAAAGCTTGCCAACGCATGGGCTCCTGCAGGAACTACACCAAACTTCGCTCCTGGCTCAGGTTCTCCATTATTAACAGGAGGTGCATTTACTAACCCTAAATTAGCGACTTGGTTTACACAGGTTACTTACAAAGGTGCTGTAAAAGATGCGAACGATACCTGGTATGCAGGATGGACAAACTTTAACTTATAACATCATCATATAAGTACCTAGATTTAATTTCAAATAGAAGGCCTCCGGAAGTATTTCCGGGGGCTTTTTTTATCGTTATTATGAGATATTACCAATATTAGGAATTTTGAATATGAATAGATGTTCACATTGTAAAAATACCGGATTGCAATTTGAACAATTATTTTTATGTTTAGACACATACCCTTCCTTGATAAGTTTTGGCTAAAGCCGGAGGAATATCTTTTTCCATTCAAACGGGCTAAAGCCCGTTCCTATTGAATATAAACAATCTCGAAATTCACCATCTGAAACTCTGATCCGGAAAATAAAAACCAGGATCACGAAAAGTCTAAACCCGCACTCCGGAACCCATTCAAAAAAAGCCACCCGAAAAGCTTCCGATGGCATTACAAAAAACAAGTGTATAAATATATATACTTCTGATTAGTTTCTCCAGAATAAATATCCATCTTCGCAGCTTCTTTCAAATAAGGTACGGAATCCGTATAGAAAACACCATGCTGTGGAAAGGCTACCAGCTCAGCTCCAAAGCTTTTCTTTTTATTTTCTAACGCTTTTTGCAGATTTTTTAATGACTGAAGTTTGGAAGTCGGTTCAATATTCACGTGGCTTCTTGCATAGGAAGTTCCCTTCGATTGTAATAGCTCGATCAGTTTTTCAGCTTTGAATGTTGATTTTTTCAGCATCTCAGGAAGCATTTTCTGCTCCAGTTCTATCATTCCTTTTACTCCTCCGGCTCTTTTTTTAACGGACTGCCACTGATCTCCATAGAAGGTTTTATCAAGGTGAATATGCATATCTTTAAATGCAGGAAGCATCAATAGTCCTTTTGCATCTACAGCTTTAGCATTGGGTTGATTGGGTGTGATCTTTGTGATTTTTCCTTTTTCAACTTCTACATAAAACAGATCTGTTTTGGTAGAAGCTACTTCTCCATCCTGGTATTCAAACCTTGTTTCCAGACGAACATTTTTAAGGCTCATTTTTCCTTTTACTGAAAGATTTTTCTCATCGAAAGGCGATGCAGTCATGATATTGGGTATTAAAGTGAGCCCCGCTACAGCCAACGCTGAGTTTCGGATGAAATCTTTACGGGGGATCTTATTGTCTGAGGTCTTCATTTCCAATCTATTTAAGACAAAATTAAAAAGAAGTACTCTGAACGAAGTGTATGGTTTATTACAAAATCTGTATGATTTATGCTTTGTGTTGATTCCTTAGGGGAATGCTTTATGGTCTACTTAATTTATCCACAACGCTTCTTGTCATTACGCAGGAATCCTGATTATGATGTTTTTACTCTGTTGAGACTCCTACGGAGTGACAAATAGACCGGTTAAACTTTCTATATCAAGTATGTTTAATATAAAAATATCGACAATGCCTGTCATTACGCAGGAATCCTGATTATGATGTTTTTACGCTGTTGAGACTCCTACGGAGTGACAAATAGACCGGCTAAACTATCTGTATCAAGTATGTTTAATATAAAAATATCCACAACGCCTGTCATTACGCAGGAATCCTGATTATGATGTTTTTACGCTGTTGAGACTCCTACGGAGTGACAAAGGGGCAGCCTTTACTTTTTGTATAAAACTAAGACTAGCAATTATGATTAGTATAAAAATATCCACAACACTTGTCATTCTGCAGGAATCCAAATTATGCTGTTTTTATGCTGGTGAAACTCCTACTGAGTGACAGAGATTGCGTTGATTTTTTTTCAACCTAAACTTTCTTTTCCATAAAAAAACCGGATTTTAAATCCGGTTTCATTATTATTTATTTGAATATTCAAATTTTCTTACTGCTTCCAGTGTCATATCAATTTCTTTATCCTTGATGGCATCGCTGATGAAGTAAGTTTCATAACCGCTTGGCGGAAGATAGACTCCATTCTTAAGCATCTGGTGGAAGAAATTATTAAACAAAGAATGATTTGCTTCCTGTGCTTCATCAAAGTTGGAAACGCTTTTAATATGGAAGAATACAGACATCATAGAACCTTTTCTGTTGATTCTGTGAGCGATTCCTTTTTCATTTAAGATTTTTCCGATCTCAAAATCCAATGTTTCTGTTGTTTTCTCCAATCTGCTGAAAAACTCAGAATCATTTTTAATAAGCTGAAGAGTTTTTAATCCGGCTCTCATTGCTAAAGGATTTCCACTTAATGTTCCCGCCTGATAAACACCGCCTTTTGGTGCAAGATGATCCATGATTTCATTTCTACCAGCGAAAGCTCCTACCGGAAGCCCTCCTCCGACTACTTTTCCGTAAGTCACCAGATCAGCTTTTACATTGAAAAGTTCCTGAGCTCCTCCGAAAGCTAATCTGAAACCAGTCATCACCTCATCAAAGATCAATAATGCTCCGTTTTCATCACAGATCTTTCTCAGTTTTTGTAAAAAATCGTTTTCCGGCAATACACAACCCATATTTCCCGCAACAGGTTCTATAATTACCGCTGCAATTTCTCCCTGATTATGACGGAATAAATCTTCAACCTGTTCAAAATCATTATAACGCGCTAACAAAGTATCTTTTGCTGTTCCAGCTGTTACGCCCGGAGAATTTGGATTTCCAAAAGTAGCTGCACCACTTCCCGCTTTAATCAGGAATGAATCCGAATGCCCATGATAACAGCCTTCAAATTTTACAATTTTATCTCTTCCTGTATATCCTCTTGCCAGTCTGATAGCACTCATACAAGCTTCTGTTCCTGAAGAAACCATTCTTATCTGGTCGATATTCGGAACATTTTCAATGATGAATTTTGCAATTTCTGTTTCCAGTTCTGTAGGAGCACCGAAAGAGAATCCTTTTTCAGCCTGTATTTTCAGTTCTTCCAGTACCTCAGGATGAGTATGTCCTAAAATGGCCGGGCCCCATGAGTTGATATAATCGATGTAAGTATTGTCATCTGCATCGGTAAGGTAAGCCCCTTTTGCCGATTTCATAAAAACAGGCACTCCTCCTACGGATTTAAATGCTCTTACCGGAGAGTTTACACCTCCCGGAATGTATTTGTAGGCTTCATCAAATAAAGCCGAACTTCTTTGATACTTCATATATATTTAGTTGGTGCTGACAGCTGCTGGTTGGCATGTAATTGTCAACGATAAACTCTCAACAAAAAAAATTAAATTAGTTTCGTGGTTTTTTGTCTATTAAATAAATAAGCTGTCCTGCAGATGGCTGCTGTCCTTCATCCATTCTGTTTTTAGCGTATAATTTATTTAATTTGATTCCGAATTTCTGTGCAATATCATGCATATCTTCTCCGTATTCAGCTTTATAGGTGGCTGTATTTCCGGTAGAATTTTTAGACTCAAGGAAAACGATGTCATTTTTCTTTAACGTTTCATTTTCCAGCTCATTCCACTTCATCAGTCTGCTTTCGCTTACTTTGAATTTGTTGGCAATGAATTTCACATCGGTATCTTCAGGAATTACAATATATTTCAGCCCATCATTCGGGTGGCTTTTGATAAGAATAGAATTCAGAATTTCAGCTTTCGTTTTAATTCTCTCTACTCTTTTTTGTTGTTGTGCGTAAGAGGTTTGTTTGTAAGGGACTTCAACGGTAACAGGTTCTTTCACTTTTCTGGTTGCTTTTGAAGGTTCCAGCTGTGCCATGAAAGTTCTGTCGTCTTTCAGATCCGGGTACATTTTAAGAACAGCATACAATACTTCATTAGAATTGGTATTGTCGTATTCATATAACTTATACTTTTCAATTTTGGAGATAAGAATGGAAGCATAGCGCGGATTGGTAGCGTACCCTGCTTTTTTTAAGCCGGTTGCCCACGCTCTGTAATCTTTCATATCCAGTTTGAAAAGGTTGGCGTAATATTTTCTTGTGGATAAAAATATAGAGTGGTCTTCATAAGACTGTCTTGGATCATCGTACACACGGAAGCATTCGTTAGGTGCATCATCGGTATGTTTCATTGTTCTACCGGTCCAGTCTTCTTTACATTTTATACCGAAGTGATTTTTACCTTCCTGTGCCAGTCTGCTCTGTCCGCCCCCGGTTTCCAATAATCCCTGTGCAAGGGTAATAGAAGCCGGAATTTTATATTTTTCCATTTCTTCTACTGCATATTTAGCAAACTTCTGAATATACTGATCTTCGGTTGCCCAAGTCTGGGCTGAAAATTTTGATAAAACTAAAAGGCTTATGGATAGAAAAAGTCTTTTCATGTTTTTCAATTTTACTTATATAATTAAATTTCTATTCTGTTTTTCCAACAGTAAATTAGCTCCTTCAATTCCCTGTAAACCACCAGTATGAAAGCACAAAACCTTACTGTTTTCAGGAAAATATCCTTCTTCTATCAGTTCAAAAACTTTCTCCATCATTTTCCCTGTATAAACCGGTTCCAAAGGAATACCGTACCTCTCCTTGAAATCATTGATAAAACGAACGTTTGCATCATTTATTTTACCATAACCTCCAAAACATGAATCTATTAGATTAAAATTCTGTCTCAAAGTTAATTCAAAAATTTTATTTTCCAGTGAAGCATCGTTAACGGCTTTAAATCCTATAACTTTCTGATTCTCTTCACAAAATTTTGAAATTCCTGCAATGGTACCTCCGGTTCCAACTGCGGTGCAAAGATAGTCAAAATCTTTTGTTTGTTCATTGAGCATCATTTTCACTCCTTCTACAGCGTCTTTATTGGTTCCTCCTTCAGGAACTATCAAAGCTTCAGGAAACTCCTGCTGAAGGAATTCTGTCAGTTTTTCTTTGTGACGGTATTCTTCACGGGTGACAAATTTCAGGTTCATCCCGTTTCTTTTCCCAAAAAGCAAAGTAGGATTATCACGCCATTTATGCTCCAGTTCTTCTCCTCTGATGATTCCCAGTGTTGGAATACCTGCCATATTACCTACTGCAGAAACCGCTGCAATATGATTGGAAAAAGCGCCTCCGAAAGTAATGATGTATGGATTATCAGGAACTTTTTCCAGATAGTGATTCACATTGTGAAAGAGTTTCCAGTATTTATTCCCTGAAATCAACGGATGAATCTGATCTTCCCTTTTAATAAAAAGCCTAATGTTTTTCTCGATAAGAATTTCCTGGATAGAAACAGGTTCTGTGGGAAGTTTTAATAGCATTTCAGTTTTACGACACAAGATTATTCTTTGCAAAAGTAGGAAAAGATTTAATCTTGCGGGATTTTGTTTGTTTTCCCACAGATCATACAGATTTTCGCGGATGACTGTTTTGATAATTTTAGGTTTTGGCTAAAGCCGACTGAATTTTTTATTTATTTGATAAACGGGCTAAAGCCCGCTCCTATTGAATATAAAGAACATCAAAATTGATATCCAAAAACCAAATCCCAAACCCCAACATTCACTTTACAAATATTTCCTGAAGTTCCAGAATTTTCTTTCTTTGAGATAATTCATGCTGTTTTCGTTGGCGTAAGCTTCTCTTTCAAAGGAGATTCGTCTATAAGCCACATAACCGTCTTTCAGTTTGAAAAACCAGTAATAGTATTCAATAACATAGAAAATATAGAAGAAAATAATGAGCATTTCCAGTTGTTGCTGTAAATGAATTTTTTCGTGATTGATCAATACATTATTTTCCTTATCTTCGGGTTTCCTAATGAAGATAAAGGGAAAGAGAGCGATGCCATTAATTTTTAATTTTTTTAAAGGCTTTTGGCATACAATTATCATAGTAACAAATATAAAAAGTTTTTTGACAAGCATTTAACTTATGGCCCATTATGACATCAAAGAAGGTGAAGACTTCTACTATAATGAACAGGGGTACAAGGTTTTTACAGAAAAATTTCATCTGAAAAGAGGATATTGCTGTAAAAGCGGCTGCAGACACTGTCCTTACGGGTATGATAAAAAGACTGATACATTCATTAAAAGTGATAAAAAAAATAAATAAAATGAAAAAATATATTTTTATTTTGTTGGCATCTGCTACATTAGGCTTAACTTCTTGTAGCCCTTTTCAGATACGTTCAGATTATGCTGAAACCGCCAATTTCAATTCTTATAAAACCTATAAAATCAGAATTGATGATCTAAAACTGAATGATATTGATAAAGACAGAGTACTGAATGAACTGTCGAGACAGCTTCAGAGCAAAGGACTTCAGTCCGGAGAAAACCCTGATCTGATTATCAACGTAAAAGCAAATCATAAAAAGATTACTGATATCAATTCTTCTTCTCCTTACGGAATGTGGGGTTGGGGCGGACCATTCGGATGGGGCGTTGGCATGAACAGAACATGGACAACCAACTACAATGAAGGCGCTCTGATTGTTGACCTTATTGATGCAAAAAGCAACAAACTGGTTTGGCAGGGTATCGGAAGCGGAATTTCTGTTGATTCTCCAAAAGCAAAACAGAGACAGATTCCAGAGATTATGGCTGAGATTATGAAAAATTATCCGCCACAAAGAAAATAACATTAATATCATCCATTATATAGCCGGTACTTTTTGTATCGGCTTTTTTTATGGATAATTATTTGTTTATCCCGCAGATAGCACAGATTTGCACTGATAGCTGTGGATATAATCTTTCATTATTTAAGTTTCGGCTAAAGCCAAATGAAATCGTTTATTTTTAAACCGGGCTAAAGCCCGGTGCTATTGAATATCCAATATTGAGGATAGATTATAAAAGTCATAATTCAAATATAAAACGGAATCTCATACAAAACCTCATTATTCATTACTCATCACATATTTACATGCAGTGCATTTAAAATTAACGATTTCGTAATTTTTTATTCACAAAAATTGTAGTATTCTTGCTGAAACTTAATATTAATTATGAAAAAAATCATTTTATTTTCTGTATTTGCAGGGCTTGCCCATGCTCAGGCACCTGCAGGATATTACAATTCTGCCAACGGACTGAGTGGCGCAGCACTAAAATCTGAATTAAGCAGCATTATCACCAACGGACATACTGATAAAGGATACAGTGGACTGTGGACAGCGTATAAAACCACGGATATTGATAAGGACTATGAGAATGATGGTACTATCCTTGATATTTATTCTGAAAAGCCTTCAGGCACAGATCCTTATAAGTATAATCCGGGGACCAACCAGTGTGGAACGTATTCTACTGAGGGAAATTGTTATAACAGAGAGCATATTGTGCCTCAAAGTCTTTTCAATCAGGCATCTCCAATGGTAGCGGATATTCATTTTATCAGAGCTACAGACGGAAAAGTAAACGGAATGAGAAGCAATTATCCTTTCGGAAAGGTAGGAAGTGCTTCTTTTACTTCTCAGAATGGTTCAAAACTTGGCACCTCTGTTTCTTCAGGATATTCAGGGACGGTATTTGAGCCGATTGATGAGTTTAAAGGAGATGTGGCCCGTATGATTTTTTATTTTGTAACACGTTACCAAAGCAAACTTTCTACTTTCTCATCAGGAAATATGTTAGGAAGTTCTACATTCCCGGGATTACAGACCTGGGAACTGAATGTTCTACTGGCATGGCATAATCAGGATCCGGTTTCTCAGGCTGAGATCAAAAGAAATAATGCATCCTATACTTTTCAGGGGAACAGAAACCCTTTTATTGATAACCCGAATTATGTTAACCTTATATGGGGTTCTCAGCAGCCCTCAGGTGACACTCAGGCACCTACTGCGGCAACAGGTCTGAATGTTTCAGGAACAACTTCCGGCAGTATTTCTCTTGCATGGAATGCTTCTACCGATAACGTAGGCGTAACAGCTTATAATGTTTATATGAACGGAAGTCTTCAAACAACTACGGGTTCAACTTCAACAACCATTTCAGGGCTTACTCCTTCTACAACTTACAGTTTTTATGTAGTAGCGAAGGATGCGGCAGGAAATTCTTCATCAAACAGTTCAACGGTTTCCGGGACTACTAATTCAGGAGGGACTACTCCAGGTACGAACTGTGCCAATGAAAATTTTGAAACAATCCCTGCAGCCAGTTCTACCTATACAACCAGAACATGGAGCAATGGTGGTATTTCCTGGACAGCAACGGATGCAAGAACAGATCAGACTATTAACAATAAAGCGATTACGGTAAGAAACGGTTCTTTAACTTCCGGCACTTCAGCAAACGGTATTGGCTCTTTGACGGTAACTACACAGCTTAAATTCTCAGGAACCAATGGTACTTTTGATGTAAAAGTAAACGGAACAACCGTAGGGACAATCCCTTACAGTACTTCATCTACAACGACGACCATCAATAACATCAATCTTTCCGGAAATGTAGTGGTAAGCCTTGTTAATAATTCATCAAGCAACAGAGTGGCTATTGATGATCTTGCATGGACATGTTATTCCGGATCAAGTGCAAGAATGGCTCAAAGCACAGCTACTGAAACTACTTCTAACAGTTTTAAAATCTCTCCTAACCCTATCACCAATCAGGAAATCTTTGTAAAAGGAGATCTTGAGAAGGTAAGAAAAGCTGAGATTTATAACCTTCAGGGGAAAACTCTTCAGACGATTGACCAGCCTTTCAGAAATGGAAACTCTATTAAAACCAGAAATCTTGGTCAGGGAGTTTATATTTTGAAGCTGGATCAGGTAACGATGCAGTTCTTAGTAAAATAATTCAAATACTGATTTGATATAAAAATGCCGGTTCTTTTTGGACCGGCATTTTATGTTTCTATTAAACTCCTGTAGATTTTTGCGTATTGAACGTTATAAAGAAATCTTATCCAGATCCGGATATCCTGATCCTTTTAAGAGGTCTTTCCATTCTTTATTTTTGAAAACGAAGAGATTGCAGCGGTATTCGTCCGGTTTATTATCTATTTTGGTTTCACAGTAGTAATAGAGCATATCTCTGTTTCTCCAGATGGCAACTTCCTGTCTGAATTTATTATGAGTCTGAATGATTTCATTGTCTTTAACTTCAGATTCAAAACCTTCACGGATTGTATCAAAACTCGGTTTTTGAAGTGTTCTATTCAGGTTATCCAAAAGCGCTTTTTTTTCATGCTCTGTATAAATATCTAGCTGATACATTCCCAATTCATTTTCTTTTTCATTAGCAAGCGGGCCGATTTCCTGATCTACTTTTCCAAAATGCAGAAGGACTTTATTGATATTTTTATTATTTTTTCCTTCTAAATCTATCCCGTTGAAATGTAATAATTCTTTTGATGAAAAAGCCAGCTTTTCATTTCCGATCAGCGTAACGTCAGTGGTACGTAAAGCATCCTTAGCCGTTGCTCCGGCAGATTTTAAAATTTCATTGATATTCTGTCCTGCTTTAAGCTGTGCAAGATTAAAGGGCTCTGTTTGTGTACCTCCCTGTGTTTCAACCAAAGACTCACCCTCTTTATTTTTCTGCTGGCTGCATGATGCAAGACTCAGGCAGATTACTGGTATTAATACATATTTCAATTTCTTCATAATGCTAGTGTTAATATCCGGTTATTAATAATAAACAGAAAAAACAGGATTTAAGTATCAGGAAACGGTTCTTTTATTACTCTTCTCTTGACTGCCGCCTTTTAATTCATGTACTTGTACCATGGAGAAGCCGGAGGGGTAGGATATTTTAATCCAAATACAGCATTATTACGGTAAGCATCTTTTGATACAGAAATATATTTATTTCTTATTTTCCCATCATCTTCAATGGAGATACTTAGTACGGAATAATTTTTCCCATCATCCCAGAAAAAAGAAGTTGGATAAGTAAAGGAATTTTTCTCATTTTGATTCCATGAGACTTTTTCCGGAGAAAGTTTTTTAAGTTTTTCAAAAATTGGTTTTACTAATTTGGCATCTACGGTTGCTTTGTCTGTAATAGAAGCGGTAGGATTTCCATGTTTTTTTACTATTTTTTCTACAAATTCCAGAGAGTACTTTTCGGCAGCATTGGTATCAACGGCTCCTACTTTTCCTTTGTATACGGTAATTCTTGTACCCATTGTCTTGTCTAAGGGTATATTTCCGTAGGTTATCCCTTTATTTTCATCAGCATAATATTGAATAATATCTGTTTTTACGGCATCTTTCAGAAATAAGTCTTTGTTTTCAAAATCATATTTCTCTGCATCATCGCCCAAGGAAACTGAAGACAGATCAAATGATTTATTTCCACAACAGATATTGATCAATACAACAAAAATCAATACCAGCACTCTTGCTTTTTTCCTCATGCTAAATGTTTTTTCAAAATTACTGATTTTCTTTTTCTTTAATTATTTTAGACCAATCGGTAAACATTTTGGTAATGGTATTGGCATTGATTAAACTGAAAACAAACATTCCCGTAAGTATCGTAAGCCAGCAATAGGCCAGTTTCACTCCATTTTTATCAGTAATAAAGAAAAGGATAAATATGGTCAGTGTTCCTATTATAAATGTAAAAAGCAAAGTATACATCAATACATGAATGATGTACATATTGAATTTCAGTTTTCTAAAGATCCATCCTATCACTGCTATCGGAATAAGCAGCAAAATGGGTACTAACATCGCTCCGAAAATGGTTGCTTCCGGGTAAGCAGCTATTTTGCCTTCTAATCCGAAAAAAGTATTAAAACTGAACCCCGTCATACTGTTTTTCTTCGTTTGTAATTTCCAGTAACGTTTTGTCTTTATAGCCTAACATTTTTGCCAGTATCACATTGGGAAATTCATGAATCCCAATGTTGTAAAGATTCACGCTGTCATTAAAAAATTCTCTTCTGTCTGCTATTTTGTTCTCCAGATCGGAAATTCTTTTCTGCAGTTCAAGAAAATTATTATTAGATTTCAGTTCCGGATAGTTTTCTGAAACCGCAAAGAATGAAGAAAGCGCTTTTGAGGTTTCATTGGCAATCTCGGTTCTCTTATTGGCATCAGTACTGTTATTGTAAAAAGTTCTGAGCTCTGTAAGGCGGGTAAGCAGCTTTTCTTCGTAGTTCATAAAGTGTTTGGCAACGGTGACCAAATTGGGAATTTCATCCGCACGTTGTTTCAGCACCACATCAATATTGCCGTATGCTTTGTCAACATTAAATTTCAGCATAACCAATTTGTTGTACAGATTGATCAGAAAACTTATAATAACTACCCCAAGCAGGATAAGTAATATGATAGCGACCGTCTGATTCATTATTGTGTAAGTATATAAATAATTATTAAAAGGATGATGGAACAGGTAAACATAAATGACCTCAGCAATGGCTGGTATTTATTCCAAACCGTGATTCCTGATGAGGAAGTAATCCCAAGGACTTTATAATGTTCATCTTTTCTCATGAAAGGTATTCCGTTTCTGGAATCGGCATAGCCTACCAACAACATCTTCTGACCATCTTTTAAAAGAGTTTCTTTGTACCTTTTACCGCCGTAGCTGCTTACATTGGTTTCTTCTAATAAAACCAGCTCTATTCCTTCCGGTTCTACTTCTATGATTCCTGTGTCATCTTTAATCCGGAAGATATTGCATTTTGTTTCCCTGTGAATGGTTCTGTAGCTTTCTTTATCGTCTGAATCTCTGTCAATATCCTCAATCGTATAGTAATATCCAATACATGCTTCATTATTTACCGGTGAGAATAAAGGAGTTTTCATCACCAATGTTCCTTCAATTTCTGCCAGTCCTTTTGCTACAGAATGGATCTTAGAGGTAGGTAGTGAGGATTGCAGGCGTAAAAAACGTTTTGAAGCAGTAGGCTTCATTAAAACAATAAAAATGAAAACAAAAAAAAGTAAAGGAAAAAAAACGATCGCTTTCTCTGCATAGCTGTCATAGTTATTGGAATTTTCAGAAGCATATTCATGCAGCGGCATTCTATCTTTGAAAATAATCCACAGAATAAAGTAAATAAAGCCTGCGGCTATTATTCCTAAAATACTATATACGATGTATGGTCTTTCCTTTTTAACTCCCATTTATTCTGTTATAAAACTGGTGGAAATACCTAGATCTTATTTCCAGTGTTTTTTTCTTTTAAAGATTGCTATATAATCTCAAACTCATCTTTCCCTTCGGGAATATAAAATGTTATGGGCAGAACTAATTCTTCCTCACTTTCCGGATTTTCCAGACGTAATGCAGACATCATATCTGTACATTTTAGTGCGGCCAGCTTTCCGTAGGCTGAATACTCTACCTGAATATCATCCGGAATGCTCTGCGCTTTATATCCATTCTGCATATCGGAAATAATACCCTGCATTCTGGCTTCTGCCTGACTTTTGCTAAGATACATGGCTAAAGCGTTATTATTTTCTCTTTTTTGATATTGATCAATGAATGAACTGTAATTGCCTCCATTGATCAGCTTTATAATTTCGTTATACTTTTTGATCAATTTTTCTTTAACATCGAATTTAGCACCTTTAAGATCTATTCCGTTTTGCCATGCCTCCAGTTTGTAGGGTACTTCGGCTTCAAATGTACTTACATGTCCTATAAACGGTATATTTTTATCTGGCTTCTTGGTAAAATATTCATCAAACTGCTTTACAAAAGCATATTCTCCGGAAGACATATCGTAGAGATTTACTCTGTATCTTATATAAGAATCTTCATGCAATTCTTTATGCCCATCCATTGGAAGTCCTTTCACTTCAATTGTTTGTTTACCTCCTTCCAGAATAAGATGATTGATGGGAAAATCTGATCTGGTCTGTCCCTCAATACTCAATGAAATTAATTCCACATCATTAATTTTGATCTGAAATGAACACATTACCGCACTAAAATCTATTTCGTAATAAGGTTTCATCTTTTATTTTTTAGGATAAGCAAGGGTAAAACTGTCTAAGATGGAGAAAGTGCCGGCATCTGAAGAATTCTCCACTCTGGTTCCTTTCTTTACTACAATCAGTTTGGTATTGGTATATTTTGTATTGTCCTGTGTCAGTTCCTGAGTTTGGGTTAAAAATATCCATTTATTTTTAGCTGATGCATCCCAGAAGTAAGCAGCTCCTGTTTTATCTGTGGATCTTTTTTCTGGATTACCATAGGTCTTAGTCAGATAATCAATCAGCTTTTTCCCTTCGTCTTCTTTAGCAAGGTTCAGTATAAATCCGAGGTATTGATTATTCTGGTAAGAGTTTACAAAAAGCGCAAGGTTGTTGTTGGAATAATCATATCCTTTGGGTACAGTATATTCAGAAAATGATACAGTTCCCAGCTTATAGTTTTTAACATCGGCCTGTTTATATGATAATAATCCGTAATTGGCTTCTGTTTCTTTTTCTCCCTTCGTAATATTATCCGATACTTTTTCATCAAATTTTAAAGATTCCAGATCGGTTTGTCCGTTGCAGGACACAATAGCCAAAAAGCTAAATAATAAGATAAGATTTTTCATTGTATGAATATTAATCATTTTTAATCAACGGAATATTTGCACTCATTCCAAATAAGGACTCTAATTCTTTTATCACATCAAAAGGAGGAATTACATTTTTAAAATCCCCTTTGGCAATTTCATATTTTCCATCTCTGCTTTCCTCCACTTTATGTTTATTTTTTGCAATTTTAATAGCAAGACCTACACTTATTGTAACTACATATTGGGCATCAAGACCGTCAAATCCGAGAACAGGACGGTAATACAATCCTTTTTCATCGTAGTTGATACCATGTCCATACGTTATGGAAGCACTTCCTGATGCTGAAGCTTCAAAATAAGCCTCTGCTTTAATAACAGCCAGTGAAACTTCTCCCTGAATTTTCACTCCTACTTTCAATTCCAGTTTAAGTTTACTCTTACTTGAGACTTTAAATTCGGAATCTTTGAGTTTTCCTGCCGTATTAAATTTAAATTCGGATTCCACTTCTATCGTACTGGAAATAATAAGATCCATGAAGATATCAACAGATGCCTTGAAGCCTGCATTATCATTCCCTACATCTATTCCGGATTTCAGTTTTCCCTGAATTTCCTGATACAGCCTTGTGACTCCCGGCGCAGCTGTTCCTCCGCTTACCGCTCCGGAAATACCAAATACCAGTGCTCCCAGAAGATCAACTGTCATTTCCAGACCAATCAGCGGATTTGCTTTCAAACCTATAGCTACATCTGTACCAATAATGGCATTATTATCCTTAGGATGCTTTAAAAGCCAGTTACCTGACAATTCCATATTAGGAGGTTTCACAGCAAAGCTTACCGGAATGCCTTTAGGAGAAATGGAGCGTACTTTTCCTTTGGCCTGATTAAGAACTCCATCCGACAGCGCTCCTATGGCAGCAAATGTATCATATATTTTCTTAAACTTGGTTTCGTATTGATATTTTAGCTCTTTTTCCTGCTGATCATTGTTCCATTTTGCCTTTAAACTAAATGCCAATGAAGCATCTTTTTGCTTCCATCTTTTTTCAGCACCCATTTTGCCTGCTCTTTTCTGCAGCTCTTTATGCTCATGGGGATCCATATTCATCCATTTTACGCTGAGATCATTGGTAAGATTCAATGTAAAACTCAGTGTCCAGTTGACGTCCGGATAGGCTTTTATTAATACCGTAGTCCTTTTCTCATTACTATAGTATCTGCAGGTATGTACATGCAAATGAAACTGATTCGGGTTTGTTCCGGCAGGCCAGATATATTGTATAGGAAAAGCATTGAATTGTGATAAATCTGAATATACTCCATAAGTAAAGGAAGGAGCCGTAAATGTTTTTACCGTATCTCCATTATCTATTGCCTGTCCTACATCTACAATCTGTATCTGTTTTTTATGTTTTCCTTTACTGTCTCTGAAACATTCTTTTGTTTCAAAGCCGGTAACATCAATGATCAGATTTTTCTTTGTAGACACACTAGGTGCTGTTACTTCATAATGAACAGTTTGCGCATCATGAGCATTGAATACAAATGAGATATCTACTCTACGGTTATTTTCGTAGTCTTTCTCATTTTTGTATCTGATATTATCTCTTCCCATTTTATCATCGGTAGGATCTACTTCCCCTTTTCCTACGGAGATAATTCTTCTTGGATCTAATCCGCCGTCTGCAAAGAATTTTTTCACAACATCAGCTCTTCTTTGGGAAAGCCCTTTGTTATAATTTTCTTTTCCGATAACACAGGCATACCCGCTGAGATTCATGGTGGCATCTTTGTGTTCGAGAAGAAATTTGAGCACATTATTCAAGGTGGCTTCTCCGTCTTTATCAATAACTGTGGAATCAAATTTATAATAGATTGTTCTCTGAATATGTTCCTGTAATGCAGCAGATTTTATCAGTTTGACACCATTACCATTGTCAAAAACTTTAACGGTTGTATTGCTGGCTTTGCCGTCTTTTGTTTCATTTTCCGTGATTTTAATGACTTCAAATTTACACGGCTCGAGTCTGACGGAGTTGACATCCGGCTTATAAACCTTAGTTGGTGTCTGGTTCTGAGCACCATTGGTATTGGTAGTGGCAACTTTATTCTTAACATTCAGATAGATGGCATGAAGATCATCACCCAGTTTATCTTTGATGTATTGTCTGGAAGCAACATCTTTCACTTTAACATAGAATTCCTCTACATTCTGGATATTGTCTACAAAGGCCATCCAGGCAAAGGTATTTTCTATTTTCAGATTGACTTCACCATCTATTACCTGTACATTGTTGTAGGTATGTACCAGTTTATCTGCCTTGGCTGTCTGCTGATTCCAGAGTTCGATACTGACTGTATTTCCATTCAGCCCTTCTGTCATCAGGTTCAGGTGAACAATATGGCCGTAGGAAATGTATTCGTTTTTTTTATTGTTTTTTATGCTTTTGCTGTTTTTCTGCGTAGACCATTTGCTGCTTACAATTTTAGGTTCACACCAGCCTTTTACATATAGCCCTGTATTACCTTTAGGATCTCTAACTCCTGAAAGACTGGCTTCAATATAAAACTGATAGCTTCCGCAGTACTGCTTGCCAATTAAAAATTTATATCCTGTAGCAGAGGTAATCTGATTGATAATAATTTTTTTGCTGCTGTTCTGCCTCATCCACGTAAGAGGTTTCTTTTTGTCTGCATCTGTAGTTCCCGGCAGCCATTCATCCACACCAAACTGCACCCACTGATCCGGCTTTATGGTAATCCTTTGCCCTAATACAGACATTTTCGGGTAATACAAGCCGCTTACAACTTTTATTTTTTTTACGCCTTTTGCCATTTTCTTATCATTTAGATTGCACCATCCTGCCCTCCTCCTGAAGGCTGTTCATTATACATTTCTTCGGAATCTACCAGCGGATTGATCTGCTGCTGAACGTCTTTGTCGGCATTTTTAAAGTTCTGCTGGCTGGCTTCTGCTCTCTGCCCGTGGTCTATAATCTCAATACATGGAGTTCCCGCAACCGCACATACGGCTTTGCTGTCTTCTACAATGATGTATCCACCGTTGCTGAGCTGTACTTTATCATAAAAATTCTGCCATTCTGTAATCATAATTTTGCATGGAGGCGGCGGTCCTCCCATTTTGGTACAGTTCCCGAATGTATTTTTTTCAAATGTGGCTGCTCCAATTTCTTTCGTGGTAACGATCAGTTTTTTGGAAGCGCTTTTATCATTGGCATATTCTTTTTGGTGTGTAAGTACTTTCAGCTTGTCCGGAGCCTGCCCGAACTGGCATTTGCATAGGGCGCCCTGTACTACAATATGTTTTTCTGCCATATTAATTTATCTTTAGTGAAGTGGTCGTTTATTTATTATCAATTCCTGAAACTGATACTGAAATCTTTTTTTCTTCCTGCAGCATGATACTGCATTCCAGGTAAAGAGATTCCGGAAGTGAAGTTTCTCCTTTCAGATAGCTTATGAGTCTGAAATTTCCTTCTTCATTCATCACAGGGTCGTCTTCTATAATCAATGAAAAAGGTGATTTTCTTATAAAATCATCAATATCCCTTTCTTCATATAACTTTCCTGCTCCTTCTATGGTAATCAGCCCTGTTTCTCCTTTAACAGGATCTGTTTCCAGGGTCAGTTTATATCTGGGTTCAATTGCATTGTCTGTTACAGGAAAAGTTTCTGTCATCTCAGTTCTATAATCCTTTCCGAAACTCTGATAGATTCCAAAAAACAAGGCACGGATGAAATAATCATTTTTGATATAAAGATTGACGGCTTCAGGCTGGCTGATCACTTTTTCAATCTTTCCGCAATATTCGTCTACGGTTTCGCCTTCAAATTCTTTATAGAGTTCTTCTTTTACAGCGGGCCATCTTTTGGAAAATACCTCAGCGTTTTCTACCGCTTCAAATTTCCCATGCTCATCTGTACTTATGTATAAAGGATATAAAACACCTGAGGTTCTGTAGGCCAGCAGATCTGCAATTTCATTTACTTCTTCTTCATTAAGATAGAGCTTTGATGTTCTGTCTATCTCAAAAAAATGATGCCCTTTTTCTGTTGTAAGCCAGCGAACAGATGCTTCATATTTTAATTCGTTTTTGGATTCCCCTTTTTCAATGGTAATGACTACACTGTATCTTCGCAATGATTTTTCTGGCTGAAGGGTAAGACTATTTCCTTTTCTGAATTGTACCAAAAGGTTTTTATCTGCCACTGCAGTTCTCGGAACAAAAAGCTCTTTCTGCCCGTTAAGATTGATCAGGATCATGTCTTTAACAGCGCAGTGATTATTATGGAAAAGTTTTAATGCATCTTTATCCAACCCGTACAGCGACGCTATACTTTTTAAAGTTTCATCTTTCTGAACAGTATGTATATTATATTTCTGCATAAAAATATTCCTGCTTCAATTTCTTTTCTGTATGATAATCTTATTGTTAAAGATTTTAATTCTAATGGATAACCCTTGTTCTGTTCGGTCTCGGATCCATACCAATCCCTTCTCTTCTGGCTGACCAGTGAAGGTATTTGTGACGAAGCTTTCTTAAATCATCCTGTTCCTTTACTTCTTTCTGATAAGCTGCCTGACGGTCTTCCGGAATTTCGTTTCCTCCATAGGCATCCCTCAGTTCTTTATAATGTCTGAAAGAGTAAGGTTTGCCATCTCCCATTACGTAAGTTCTGAGACGGTCTTTAATTCCTATCAAAAACTGATCATCCAAAATGGAGTATTTATCATCTGTCATTTTTTTTAAGGTGATGGGAAGGTTTTTATCAATGCCGTATTCTGCCATAAAATGTAAAGGAATATAGCTGAAAGTCTTCAGAAGATCACGTGTTCCTCTTAACGACAAATAGAATCCGGGGGTAATGGTGAGTTCACCTTTATGATACCAGCCTTCATTTTCAAGCTCTGCCTTTAATGCTTCTAATTTACTGCTGGTAGTCCATGAAGTTTCCACTTCTTCCCATGTTTCCCTTCCGTTTTCATAGGCTCCGCCTACATCGCAGTGTACACCCGGAAATGTTTTTTCAGTTCCGATGTGTACCCTTGTGAGGTCAAAGTTTTCTCTGTGTTCATCGGCAGCGATAAAGTGAACTACAGTCTGGGCTTTTCCAATTTCATTCAGGCTTAATTCTTCTACGTCATTGCTGAAATTGGGTACTGGTGACAGATATTTTGAATAGGAAGAAACAGTATCGTAGATTCCAAGAAATCTTACTTTCAACACATCTACCTTTAATCCTGCTTCTTCGAGCTTAAGGCCAAGGTGTCCCCATTTTGGAAGTTCTTCTGATGCTACACTTTTGCCGTCATCATCTGAATAAGTGGTCACCGAAACCGCTTCGTTGGCAACGGTGCGTGAAGTGGCTTTATACTTTGCTTTTCCGATTTCGTATACAAAATTACGTGCGGCAGCAGCTCCACGGCTGAATCCGAATACATCGAAAGTAAGAACCGCAATTTTATCGGCCTTCTTTTCTGCTTTAATGGTTTTCACCTTTTTTACAATCTCTTCGCAGCCTTTTCTCACTTTAGATCTGATCCCTGTATCTCCTGTTCCGAAAGCGTAGCCCAGCGTAGCATCTCCTTCTTTATCCTGTGTACCAATACCTTCTATATAAATACCGAAGTTTTTATCATAGTTATCCCACATGCGGGCTACATTGCTCCAGTCATTATTGTAGCTGGTATTGTCTTCAGCTTTTCCGCCATGTTTTTTATGGGCATCCGTTCCTTTCCTTCTCTCTTCCGTATTGGTTTTATTATTCAGGGTTCCGTCAAAAAAAATCCCAATGGTAATATCCAGTACTTCCTCTTTGGATACAGATGGTGTATAGCTTCCAAATTGATTGTTGTGCATCGTTCTTAATTTTTAAATTGACTGAGTGAAACCTATCATTCTATCTTTTTAGATACCCTTATTTTTGCTTTGGTTACCGGAAACTTCTCTTTTTCAGACTCAAGGGATACCAAAACCTTTGTGTTATCTTCATTGACTTTAATGGTCAGATCAATATTTTTGTCTTTTCCTGATTTCTGAAACAGATCAAATATTTCTTTGTCATCAAAAGCGTCTATCCATACTGCATATCTGTTGCTGTTTTTATCTTTCCAATAAAAACCGCAGAATTTTGGTATAGCCCTGCTTTTGTAAGTATTGTCTTTTAAG
Organism: Chryseobacterium candidae; assembly: GCF_004916905.1. Taxonomy (GTDB): domain Bacteria; phylum Bacteroidota; class Bacteroidia; order Flavobacteriales; family Weeksellaceae; genus Chryseobacterium; species Chryseobacterium candidae. Next base: position 17,236 of record NZ_SDLV01000030.1, on the reverse strand, counting down.
CTCTGATCAAAAAGATTTTCCTGCTCACCGTTATAATTGGTAAAACCGAAATCTATCCATGCAGCTCCTTCAGGAAGAATCACGGAAGGTTTCCAGTTGTATTTTTCTCTGTATACGTTATAAATATCTGCTGGCGGATAGCCTTCTTTTTCAATTTTCTCACGAACTTCCGGCTTGAATGTCTTGTAAGACGGGTCTTTGAGCATTCTTTCTGCAAATCCTTCTTTCAGCATGTACTGAGCATTATCGTAGGCTTTTTCTTTGGTGATAATTGTATCATGAGCCTGGAAAGCTCCTACTTCTTTCTGGTTTCCGGGACCTTTCATCCAAAGCACTACTCTTCCCTGCGGAGCTAATCCTACCACGAAGGAATTATAAGTGGCTTTCTTTTTCGTATCCTGATCAACAAACCCTTCATCAAAAAGGCTTTTTATCTTTTCTTTATCCAGATTCCATTTTCCGGTGTAGAATTTATTTTCCACCAAAGAATACCATGTAAATTCCAGTTCATGAGGAGCACTCATTCTTTCGGTATTGACGTTCATGGTACCGCCTTCTTTTCCCCATCCTGTATTCTGTGTTCCCCAGATGGCATCAAAACTGTAAGTAAAACCATCGGCAACAATAGCTCCTTCATATACTTCCATCGGGTATTCCTGCGGGGCGGAAACGGTTCCCAGCCAGCTGTATTTTTCTTCCATTTTTTTATTCTGACAATTCGTTAATGAAAAACACCATATAAAAAGGATCAGCAGGTTATATTTACTTATGGCCATGGGACATAATCTTCTTGTTACTTGCTAAAACCAGATTATCTCTATGGGCTTCCACATTGATTTTCTTTGCTATTTTCTCCACCTTTTTTCCTACGCTCAGATGATAAGAATCTTTAACTGTTATGCGCAGATTGGTTGCTGTTTTGATGATCGCCATATCAGAAAAGTTTTGATTTTTCAGCACTGTTGAATTCTACAATCTTTCCGCTCTGCATGGTCATATTTTCCAGTTCGCTGAACATGGAAATTTCACCTGCAATTTCGTTGGATGTTTCGGACTGTCTTTTGAATTCTTTTTCAATCATTTCCGTTCTGGTGTCGGATGTTTCGGTAATGTCTCCCGAAGCCGTAAGTTTCATATCCTTCCCTGCAATGGAAATAATATTGTCATTCGCAGTACTGGTTATACTTGCTCCTGCTCCTATTGATATTTCTTTTCCTGCGGTGATATTGATGTTGTCGCCTGCATTTAAAGTAAAGTTTTTAGGAGCTTTCATGCTGATATTCCCTTGTCCGTCCATGTAATAAGTATTTCCGCTTGGATCAAGAATGGTTACGCTTCCTTCTTCATCATTCATCAGAATCCTGATTCCGCTTCTGGTTTGAATAGATTTCAGATGATTGTTAGCACCTCCTCCTAATGCCACTCCTCCATGGAACATTCCTCCCATTACGAAAGGTCTGTCCGGATGGCTGTGCACAAAGTTGACCATCACCTGATCTCCCACTTCGGGAATGGCTACATAACCACGGTTTTGGGTAATCTGATCTGTTCCTCCGGCATCAGGGCTCATCATACGGATAAAATGAGTGGTATCATTGGTCTGCCAGTCAAATCTTACCTGTATTCTTCCCTGTCCTTCCGGATCTGTATTGGAAATTACAGTGGCAGTCTGTGGTTCAGCTTTCGGAACAGTGAATTCCGGTTTTGGAAGAAACCCTGTATCTGCCGCTATTCCTACGAAGCTTCCTTTGTAATGGCCTATGGTATCAATCTCATGTTCTGCTTCTGTAATCATTATCCTTGTGAAATAAGAGGTTTCATTGGAATCCTGCTTACGCATCTGGACGTCTGCTACGCAACCCGGGTGCAGGAAAGGAACCGTGGTATTTCCTGAAACAGAAAAAACATTCACTGCTTCACTTCCGGATGCACTTTTCTGCGAGTACTCCACATCCAAATGTGTAGTGGCTTTAATGGGAGCCATCTGCAGAGCCGGAGTCTTATAAATAGTTTCGTTATGACTGTATGCTGTTTTCGCAAGGTCACTTACGTGTTTTATGGGTGTAGAACCTGATGTCAGTCTTTCATTTTTATTACTGTTGTAGCCATAGAACTGAGGCTTTGTATGTACAGCTTTCAATTCAACTTTTATATCATTGGCGCTGCTTCCGTAAGTAAGGGTAATTGCTTTGTTCTGAGCAGGAAGTTTTCCGAAATGTAAAACTTCACCGTCATAATAAAACTGCTCACCATAGGCTTCAGCCATTCTTGCCAGATAGTTATAATGGGTTTCGTTATACTGGCTGCTGTAGATGATCTGGGAAAAATTATTGGCATCTACTCTTACATCGAACCGGCTTTTATCAATTCCCTGTTTGATTACTTCTTCGGCAATAATTCCTACGTTAACCGACTGACTGCCTCCAAAACTCTGGATATGTGGTGCACCGTCAAGAAGGATGGTTGGGCTGTAGCCTGTAAGCACAATATTTCCCAGACTCATATGTTCCTGACTGAATCCTACTCCGGTAATCACTCCCACAAAAGTTCGTTCCGGGCTGTTGTCAATATCTTTATAGGAAATAACAGCTGTAAGTCGTTTCCCAAGGAATTTATTAGCTTCTTCCAATGAATGGGTCTGTCTGCCTCCCAAGGTATCATGTGCCAGTGTCAGCGTAAATTCGTGATGCCGTCTGGTACTTTGCTTAAGCTTGAAATGCTTATAGTACTTGATAATTTTCCCTTCTATGACAAGAGAAAGCTTTACCAGACGGTTGATACCTGTGTGATGGTTTTCGGAAATACCATCTGCATTCTGCGTCGGACGAAAAGACGTCGCTTGTGAGTTTCCAGGTGTATTTGACATATTTTTAGTGATTTGATTAGTTTTCTAAAAGATTATTCTACAGAAGGAGAGTTTAAAAATTAAAAACAAAAGATCCTGCAGAATATAGTTTTAGGTAAAAAAAGACCGTCTTGTAAGGACAGTCTTTTATTTCTAGCTCATGAAAGACTTAGCTCATTGGCCAAAGTCCGTCATAGGATGAATTTCCATACGTAATGCTTTCAGCACTTACTACAAAACTGATCAGCATATTATTGCTATCAATGGCATCGAAGTCTACTTCATGCTGGATCACATATCCGTTTTCCCACTTCAAAGAGATCAGTGTTCCTTCTTCGTGAGATTTATTAAAGTTGATTTCTCCGCTTGTTGGTTTATATTTACTGTTTAATAAACTTTCCAAAACATCAGATTTTTCTGTTGCTTCAATGGTTACTTTAATCAATGCGTTTGACGGGTCAGATGCTACACGTCCTGAAACATCTGTAGATCTTGACACGCTATAGTTAAGCTTTAACAACTTCTGACCTTCACCTCCATTGAATTTTAAGATTCCTCTTGAATTTCCTGCCATATTCTTACATTTTAATCATTAACGACTGTTCCCTGATATAGGATTTATACAACAAAGATAAAGGTCATGTTCTAATTTAAAAAGTTTTTAGGGCACTGTTTCAGAAATTGTAGTAGTTCTACGACATTTTAAAATTCTACACAATAAAACAATTCGGGAATATTAATCTAATAAATCATATTTTTTATTAAAATTTTCCTACATACTGTTGAACAAAAAATCAAAACACAAAAGCAGTTCACAATCAAATACTTATTTTTAACTTTTATAGTTAATAATGTTTATACAGATACCCAATCACCATAATAATCAGGTTAACAACCACCATAATCATTAAAATATTACTGTATTTTCTTTTTTTATCGATAAAGCTAACCCCAAGGATCAAAAAGAATAACAATAAGGTGTATACAGCCGGATACATTTGAAAGGCTTCTGAAAACTTTCCTTCAAATACCAATACGATTGCTCTCTGCGCACCACAGCCCAGACATTCTACCCCTAGGAATTTTTTACTGGGGCAGGTAAGCATGAAATCATTGATATCCATTTCTGTTGTTTTACAGATTATTTGTGATCATTAAGTAGAGATTTTGGCTCTGGTATACTGATGTGGGAAAAAGCAGTCTTCTTTCATTTCAAAAGATCCCTGAACAGCAATATAAGGATTTCTCAGAATTTCTCTTGCTACGAAAATAAGATCAGCATCCCCTTTCTGAAGAATCTCTTCGGCCTGTTCTACCTTGGTAATCAATCCTACAGCTCCTGTCTTCACTTCAGCCTCATTTCTCACCTTGGATGAAAAAGGAACCTGATAGCCATCAAAAACCGGGATTTTCGCTCCATGAATATTTCCACCACTGGATACATCTACAAGATCTACGGCATGTTCTTTTAGAATTTTTGCCAGCTCAACACTGCTCTGAATATCCCAGCCATTATCAGCATATTCCGTTCCTGAAATTCTTACAAAAAGGGCTGTGTTTTCATTCAGTTCTTCATTAACAGCATCTACAATTTCGATCAGAAATCTGATCCTGTTTTCAAAACTTCCGCCGTATTCGTCTGTTCTGATATTAGAAAGTGGCGACAAAAACTGATGAATCAGATATCCGTGAGCACCATGAATTTCAATAACATCAAAACCAGCTTCTACCGCTCTTCTGGCTGCTTTTTTAAAATTCTGAACCTGTTCTTTTACCTCATCGGCCGTTAGCGTATGGGGAATTCTTTCTGTGGGATGATAAGGAATAGGGCTTGGCGCCACCGTTTCCCAGCCTTCTTCTACAGAAATCTGTATATTATTCCATGTTGACCCTTTTCTTCCGGCATGAGCCAGCTGAATTCCTATTTTACTTTCTGAATTTTTGTGTACAAACTCAACAATTCTCTGTAATTTTTCTGCCTGCTCATCATTCCAGATTCCCATGCAGTGATTGGTAATTCTTCCTTTGGGTTCTACACCTGTAGCTTCTACCATCAAAAGACCTGTACCGCCCTGTGACCGGCTTCCATAGTGTACAAAATGGAAGTCGTTAGCTTCTCCGTCTTCACATGAATACATACACATAGGTGACATTACCCATCTGTTTTTCAACTCTATATTTCTGAATTTTATTGGTGTGTATAACATTTTTTTAATCTTAAAAAAATTGAACTTTTGCCGGGAGAATAAAATATTGCCCACTTCATTAAAAAGAACTACTTTTACCCCCCTTTTTTAGTCGACAATATATGAAAAAAGACATACAGATCGGTTACGAATATTTTAAAAATAGCAGCGAACTGAGCGATATAGAAAAACAGTTATTTGAAAGAGCCAAAGAGGCTCGTGAGAATGCTTATGCGCCTTACTCTCAATTTTTGGTAGGATGTTCCGTTTTATTGGAAAACGGAGAAATCTATTCCGGTAACAACCAGGAAAATGCAGCTTATCCGTCCGGACTCTGTGCGGAAAGAACAACTGTTTTTTGGGTAGCTGCCAATTTTCCAAATATGAAAATAAAAAAGATTTTTGTAGTTGGAGGTCCTAAAGAGTTTCATGAGAAAAACCCTCCGATTCCTCCTTGTGGAGCATGCCGCCAGAGTTTAATTGAGTATGAAACCAAACAGAATGAAAACATTGATCTTTATTTTTCAAGTATGAATGAAGAGGTTGTAAAAGTGCATGCAGTGAAAGACCTTCTTCCTTTCTATTTTGACTCTACGTTTTTGTAACCAAGTAAAACTTGATTTTTAAGCGCTGACAGGGTGTGAAACAAAAAGTTCACATCGACTAGTCCTAAATAAATCTTACAGTTAAATAAGATAAGAAACCTGACAGGTTTTGGAAACCTGTTAGGTTTGTATGTTAAAGAATAAAGATTTGAATATTATAGAATAAGGATCAGCATAAAAAAGGCTGTCTCCTGTATTAGGACAACCCTTATTTTTTTATTCTTTTTCAGATTCTACATTGTCATCTTCGTCTTCGTACTGCTCGAGATAATAGCTGAAACTAAAGTCTTCAATTTCTTCTTCCGCATCCTCCAGCGTTGTCAGAAGATCTTCAAATATCTCAAGCTGATCTACAGTCATGTTGACGAATTCTAAATGGAGCGGCATTTCCATATCTCCGGTAATCGTATCAAAAAGGGCATCAAGATTATCACCGAAATGCTCAGGAAGCTCAACTTTCTCCTTTAGCTGGGTGTAAAAATCTTCATAGTCACCTATGTCTGTAAAATCTATATATACTGTCTTCATATTGAATTAAATTTCCAATTTTCATTGATTAAAAAAGTTTTGCATTTTTTGCAGAAATCCGTTTCTTCATTGGTAAGATTCTTGCCTTCTGCATCTCTCATAAAACACATTTTTTCCGGGCAATGTGGCAGCCCCTGAGTATGTCCCAGCTCATGAATGGCTATTTTATAAAACTGCTCATCCCGGTTTTCTTTATTCAGTCTGAAATTTGAAGCCACGCAAGCTTTTCCAGGTCTATACCCCAACCCCATGATTCCAAAGTCTTTGATCGTTCCTCTGGTAGCACTGATATCCTTCGCTGTCAAACCAATTGTAACAAAGCCTTCTTTTGTTTTGTTATTCAAAAACTTAATGATTGAATCTGCTCTATACCGGCTTCTCTCTTTATAATAAGTATTTTCAGGAAATTCTATCGCATCCAGAACTTTTACATTCGGATATACTTTCTTTATTCCTTCCGTTACTTTTTCTATACTCTCCGGTTGAATATCTTTAAACGGCTGAATGAGTATTGTTACGGCTGGTTTTGCTGCTTTTTCCTTTACTACATTTTTCTTTTCCGAACATGAAAGTATCATAAATAGAATGATAGTAAAGTAAAAAAGGTTATAATTTTTCAAAATTAAGATTTATAATAATTACAATGCAAATTATACATTGGTCATTGCGAGGAGCAAAAGCGACGAAGCAATCTCAAAAAACATCTAAAATATGTTGAATGTCGTCCGTAAGATCTTTCCAATCAGGATTTATACTGTTTATCAAATCTAACTTCTTTTGTCTGGAACCTGCTTTTATTTGTTTTTCTCTAAATATAGCATCCCCTATTTCCTGAAAGGATTCCCAATAGACAAGTATATACAAATTATATCTTGAAGTAAAACTTTGAGAATAACAGGACTCCTTATGCTGTTGAACACGTTTGGGCAGATTTGAAGTCACTCCTGTATAAAGAGTAGTGTGGTTTTTATTTGTCATGATGTAGACAAATCCTGCTTTCATCTTTGATTCTTTTATAGAGATTGCTTCTTCACTTCGTTCCTCGCAATGACGCTACTGCTTTTCAAAACTTTTATAATGGTTTTTGGTAAGATACACATCGCCATTCTGGGTGTAGATGATACGGTCAGCATTTCTTCCACCGCAATGGTAATTTACATCTGCTTCAAAGTATTTTTCGCCATCCGGCAAACGTTTTTCCCTGTTTCCGAATTGATCTCCGCCAATTGCTTTTCCTGGAAGTACGTCACAAAGATTTCCTTGGGAAGGATTCCACCCCTGTTTTCTGGCTTCATTTTTAGTGATATAATAATCCGGCAGCTTATGATTTTGTTTTACATAGCTGATCACCGTTTTTTCTTCCGTAAGCTGATCTATAGAAACCTGAGCAGAGGAATTTCCCTCCGAAGAAGCACTTCCGTAACTTACTGTTTCTTTTTTTACAGAATCTGACTGATCTTTTTTATCTTCAATAAAATTTCTGTAGACATACATCACAGACATTCCGAAAAGAAGTCCCAGACATATAAAAAAAACAGATCTTATTTTTCCGTTCATAGTTGTAATTTAATGTAATATGATTTCTATGCTCTCCATTCTTCAGGAATATCACAAACCGGAATAGGATCTATTTTATGTTTTGCAGCCTTATGCATTCTGTCGAAAATCAGGAATACTTCTTTATCCCGTCCTTTGTAATCATCAGCAGTTTTAGTTCCATATTCTTTCTGGATTTTTTCCAGTTCCGGATAAGTAGCACCAATCTGCTGCTCATCTGTTCTTTCCGTATCCCAAAGTCCATCGGTAGGAATGGCTTCCTGAATACTTTTGATCAGATTCAACCCTTTCGCAAGTTCATATACTTCAGTTTTATAAAGGTCTGCAATGGGTGACACATCTACTCCGCCATCTCCATATTTTGTATAGAAACCAATTCCGAAATCTTCCACTTTGTTTCCTGTTCCACATACCAGAAGCCCGTTCAGCTGTCCGTAATAATAAAGTGTAAGCATTCTAAGACGTGCTCTTGTGTTGGCAAAGGTCAAATTCTCATTGGGATACACCTCATCATGTACATGAAAGGTTTTATAGATCTCTTCAAAGGCCGGGGTCAGATTTACAGAGATTGTTTCTACATTGGGAAATCTGGATTTAAGGTCATTCATATGATCCTGCGCACGATCTACCTGATCGGCTTTCTGGCGGATCGGCATTCCGATCAGTAATGTTTTCATGCCTGTCATTGCCGCTAAAGTAGAAACAACTCCGGAATCTACTCCTCCGGAAACTCCAATTACATATCCTTTTACTTTGGCATTTGTAGCATAATCCTTTAACCAGTTTACAATGTGATCTATTACTTTTTGTGTCTGCATCGTTTATTTTTTTAGTCTATTTCAAATTCATGAGGGTATTCGCTCCTCTTTTTTTATCTTTTAATCTGTCTTTTACCAATTCTACAGCCATTCCGTTTTCTTCCGGAATATCGAATGGAAAAGAAATTCCAAAATTACTTGTTTTTTTGTAAAGAGAATATGCACGGCAATCTCGCAGGTTTCATTTCTATGAAAGCTTCTTCTGCCAATTGAAAAATCTGTTTGGTCGTCTTTTTCTCTTCCTGTTATACTGTTATCATTTTTTATTATAGTTTTCCCGCTTCAGTTCGTACCAGAAGCAAATTCCGTCAGGTTCTTCAAATTCACTGGTTTTTTCAAATCCTAATTTTCTTAAAATATGGTTGGAAGCATCATGTTCGGAATGAGCATACGCATAAATAACTTCTGCATTAAGATCATTAAAACCATACTCCAGAGAAGCTTTTCCAGATTCCGTGGCATACCCTTTTCCCCATGATTCCGGCAGAAAACGGTATCCCAGTTCCAATACATTTTTGTACCCATTGGTTTCATGGGTAAGTAATTTCAACCCGCTCCAACCTATCAGAAGTCCGCTTTCTTTTTCCACCACTCCAAATCTTCCGACTCCATTTTCCTCATACTGTTTCTGAATCATGCTGATGACCTTTTTTGATTCATTGATATCCTTCAAAACCGGTACACCAATGTATTTCATGACTTCAGGATTGGAATCCAGCAGAAATACGCGTTCAAAATCATCATCTTCGAGCTTTCTTAAAATAAGTCGTTCAGTTTCTATTTTCATAATGATTAGTTTTATTCTTCAGCTCCAAAAATGGTCACCTCTGCTTTTGTGCTTTTTTTTATATCTGTTTTTCTTATCTTATTCCCTGCTATATTAAGGGTTTGTAAGGCAGAATTACCGGAAATATCAATTTGCTGAAGCTTATTATGTTCTACATTCAGTTTTCTTAATACTTTAAACTGAAGCAGATTTATTGTTTTTAATTGATTTAAAGATAATGTTAATTGATCAATTTTTGGAATTCCTGTCAGCGAAATACTTTCCAACAGGTTATTATCCAGGTATAATGAGGTTAAATTTTTCAGGTTTTCTGCTTTGAATGAGGATATTTTACATTGTGTGCACGAAAACAATTCCAGCTGATCAAGATTATTTACTACAATATTCGGGATCATATTATCATCAAGGACAATCATTTTTACATTTTTAAAAAGATGCAGATCTTCTGTGGTAGTAATTCCCTTTTTAACAAGAAACAGATTCGTAATCATACCAGCTTCAGTGGATTCAAGCACTCCGTTTTTATTCACGTCAAAATTTTCGAGTACTGCTTTTTCAAAGTTTTTATCTTTAAATTCAAGTGATTGTCCATAGAAAAAAGGAAGTCCTGAAATAAGGCAAACGGTTGTAAATATTTTTATTTTCATCATTAATTGTGTATTTAATCCTTATTTTTGTAAACTTAAATTCCATGTAAAAATAATGAAGATTTTTAGATATATTGCACTTTCTTCTCTTTTAGCTGCCGGACTTATTTCCTGCAAAAAAGAACCTGAAAATCAATGGAAGGTAGAAGTAAAACAAACTGCCCAAAAAGTTGACATCACAGATATTTCCAAAGAATTTTACAATCCGGATATTCCTCTGGATCAGTTTAAAGCTAAGTTCCCGTGGTTTCAGGGAAGTGTTTCTGATGCTGATTTTGGAAAAAGAAGAGCGGATGCTGAAGAGATAAAAATCTACAAGGAAGCTATTGGAAAAATAGATCAGACAAAGCTGCAAAATGAGCTTCAGAGTTTATTTTCGCACATCAAGTATTATTTCCCACAATTTAAAAATCCCAAAGTATATCTGTTTTCATCTGCCCTACAGATGGTTCAGGATCCGATATTTTATGATGAAAAAGGGAATCTCTTATTTATAGATGTTACCGGTTTTATGGGTGATGGAAATCCCAATTATAAAGGACTGGAGCTGTATTTTCAAAAATCGATGAACCCGCAGAATATTGTTCCGAAGGTATCACAGCTTTTTGCAGAAAATATTGTCACAGAATCTCCTGATCATCAGAAATTCATTGATCAGATTATTCTGAACGGAAAAGTAATGATTCTTCAGGATGCTTTTCTTCCGGATACGCCTGATTATCTGAAAATGAATTATACTCAGAAGCAATATGAATGGGCTGCCGGTAATGAGGCGAATATCTGGAATTATTTTGTAGAAAGTAATCTGATCTTCGGCGATGATCCTAGACTGGGAGAACGTTTTATTTCACCCGGACCATTCTCGAAGTTTTATACAGAAATCGACAATGAATCTTCCCCGCAAATCGGGATTTTTACAGGATGGCAGATCTGTAAAGCATATCTTAAGGAAAAACCTGAAACGAAGTTAACAGAGTTCCTGAAAATGGATGCTACCACAATTTTTAATCAATCCGGTTATAAACCGAAACTTAAATAAAGAAAATTTTAGAATTTAGAAAAAATAGAAAAATGAGAAAGACTCAGATTACGATAGATGTAGAGCTTGATGAAAATCACGTACCGGAAAATATTACATGGAATGCTCAGGATGGTGGTATAGAAAAACAAGATACCAAAGCTACCATGATTTCCGTATGGGATGATAAAACAAGAGAAGCATTAAGAATTGATCTTTGGACCAAGGAAATGCCTGTAGACCAGATGAAGATGTTTATCCACCAGATTTTAATATCTTTAGGAAGCACGTATCAGAGAGCAACCGGAGAAGAGGATGTAGCGCAGTGGATGGAGGAAATTGCAGAAGAATTTGCGGTAAAATCTGCTATTAAGTAAAAAATACAATTGCAATAAGCAGGAGGCAGTAAGCGGTAAGCTTTTTGCATTCAGCTAGAGCAACTTTTATTAAAAACAATGAACATTAATCAATAGATATATCTGCTTAATGTTCAAAGCCTAAAGCAAAAAATTATGAATTTTAACACAAAAGTAATTCATGGAGGGCAGCACCACGAGTCTGCAACTGGTTCTGTAAATGTACCTGTATTTTTAACCTCTACGTTTGCACAGAAAAGCCCGGGAATACATTCCGGATATGAATATTCAAGAGCTGCTAATCCTACAAGACAGGCATTAGAGGATTCTTTGGCAAGTATTGAAAACGGAGCGAGAGGTTTAGCTTTCGGTTCTGGTCTTGCTGCGATCGACTGTGTTTTGAAATTATTAAATCCAGGTGATGAAGTGATTGCTGTAGATGATCTTTACGGAGGAACTTACAGAATGTTCACCAGACTTTTTGAAAAATACCAGCTGAAATTTACCTTCGTGAATTTTGACGATGCTTCTAAAATTGCTGATGTTATCACGGATAAAACAAAACTGATCTGGGTAGAAACTCCAACTAATCCTTTGATGAAATTAGTAGATATCAAAGCGGTTGTAGATATTGCAAAAGGAAAAGATATTTTAGTAGCTGTAGACAATACTTTTGCTACGCCTTATATCCAGAGACCTATTGATTTGGGAGCTGACATTGTAATGCATTCTGCAACAAAATATTTAGGAGGACACTCCGATGTGATTGCAGGAGCTCTTATTGCTAAAGATGCTGAGCTGGGAGAAAAGCTGCACTTTATCCAGTTTGCAAGTGGTGGTATTTTGGGACCTCACGATTCTTATCTTGTATTAAGAGGAATCAAAACATTGGCATTGAGAATGCAGAGACACTCTGATAACGGTCTTGCAGTAGCAAAATATTTGGAAACTCATCCGGCGGTAGATAAAGTAATTTATCCGGGATTGGAATCTCACCCTCAATATGCATTGGCAAAATCTCAGATGAAGGAATCCGGAGGAATGGTGTCATTCACTTTCAAATCAGGAAAGAAAGAAGATGCGATCAAATTCCTGGAAAAAGTAAGAGTATTCACCTTAGCAGAATCTTTAGGAGGAGTAGAATCTCTGGCCAATCATCCTGCTTTGATGACACATGCTTCAATTCCTGCAGAAAAACGTGCTGAACTGGGAATCACCGATGACCTTGTTCGTTTAAGCGTAGGTATTGAGGATGCAGAAGATCTTATTGCAGATCTTGAGAAAGCTTTTTCTTAACATACCATACATTAAAATGAGAAGGATTACATCATCTTTCTCATTTTATTATAACACCGCCAATACTATGAAAAATACAAGAAAAGCTGTTCTTTCCGACTTACCACAACTGGCGGAATTGTTTGATCAGTACAGAATATTTTATCATAAAACATCAGATATTCCCGCAGCTGCCAATTTTCTTCAGGAAAGACTGGAAAATAAGGACTCCGAAATTTTTGTTGCAGAAGAAAACGGAATCCTGACAGGCTTTGTACAGCTATATCCCATATTTTCATCTACAAGAATGCAGCGTTACTGGCTGTTGAACGACCTTTACGTCAATGTAAACCACAGAGGAAAAGGCTATTCTAAAAAGCTGATTGAAGAATCTAAAGAACACTGCCGTTCATCAAAAGCATGTGGTATTCTTTTAGAAACAGGAAAAAGCAATGATATCGGAAATCAGCTTTATCCAGCCTGTGGCTTTGAACTGTATGACTCCGTAAATTTCTACGAGTGGACTAATCATGAGCAATGAGTAATAAGTAATTTATACATTACACTCACCATGCCGAATCTAGAAACTAGAAAACCCGTACCCCAAAAAGAAAAAATGATATGACCGACTTTCAAAAATATATTCAAAGATACTTAGATCAGATTCCATCAGGAAACTGGATCAACGAACTGCAGATATCTGCCGACAAAACCATTGGAATTTATTCCAATCTTACCGAAGAACAATCTAATTTTTCTTATGCAGAAGGAAAATGGACATTGAAAGGACTTCTACTCCACTTATCCGATACAGAAAGAGTTTTCCAGTATAGAATATTAGCTTTCGCAAGAGGAGAGAAAAACAACCTTCCGGGATTTGACGAGAATGAATATGCAGACCAATCTTTTGCCAGTGAAAGAACTCTTGAGTCTCTTCTGGAGGAATACAAACTGGTAAGAAAATCTTCTCAGATTCTACTGGAAACGCTTCAACCTTCTGCTCTACAAAATACAGGTACAGCCAATGGCCATGAAATTACGGTAGAAACCATCGGAAAGCTTATTGTAGGTCACAATTATCACCACCTGAATATTATTGAGGAAAGGTATTTATCGAAATTGGGATGGATGTAGGAAATTAAAAAGATTTTTAATTATTATAAATTTTGACTAAAGTCAGAAGGTTTGTAATTTTTTATCTAAATGGGCTAAAGCCCATTTCTATTGAATAGAATAACAGCTCTAATAATTCATGAAGTCATATCTTAATGACACTATACAAAACATAATACATTTATCATTAAAACATCAATAGGAACGGGCTTTAGCCCGTTTTCATGTTACATACCATTCCATTGGCTTTAGCCGAAACTTAAAAAACATTACTTTTGATAAAACAACACAAATGGCTTTTATCAAAATTTATATTCATCTTGTCTTTTCTACAAGAAATAGAGATCCATTTCTCAATACATTTAACATACGTCTTAAGGTCTGGAAACATATTAAAGAATATGCTACAGAAAAAGGGATATTTTTAGATATGATTAATGGATATTCAGACCATTGTCATTGTCTTATTTCTCTGGGTTCTAATCAGAACATTGAAAAAATTGTACAATTAATAAAGGGAGAATCATCACATTGGATTAATAAGAATGATCTTGTAAAAGGAAAGTTTTCATGGCAGGATGAATATTTTGCAGTCTCCGTTTCTGAATCTATGGTAGATTCTGTAAGAAATTACATTAAGAATCAGGAGAAGCATCATCAGAAAAAAAGTTTTAGTGATGAATATAGAGAGTTTATTGAGAAATATAGTTTTAAGATATGAGTAGGTTTTGGCTAAAGTCTAAGGATTTGTCTCTTTTTATTTAAATGGGCTAAAGCCCATTACTATTGAATTAGATATTCGATGTTTTTTTTTAATATTCCACTGATTAATAAAAAACATCAGTAGGAACGGGCGTTAGCCCGTTTTTATGTTACATATCATTCCATTGGCTTTAGCCAAAACCTATCAATACGGGCACATTTATATCCTTATTTTTTGCCTGAAATTCATAGATTTTCTACCTTTATCCACTGATTGAATTCACATACAATTATGGAACATATTATTGAAATATTAAAATCCGGCGGAACCATTCTTTACCCTACAGATACGATATGGGGAATTGGTTGTGATGCTACCAATATAGAAGCTGTCAATAAAATTTTTGACATCAAAAAGCGTGAAAAAAACAAATCCATGATTATCCTTGTAGAATCTGAAAAAAGACTACAGGATCTGGTGGATGTTCCTGAAATGGCATGGGAAATCATTGATCTGAGTGAAAAGCCGGTAACGATTGTTTATGAAAACCCCAGAGGTTTACCCAAAGAACTTCTTGCAGAAGACGGAAGCATCGGAATCCGATTGGTAAAAAATGATTTCTGTAAAAAACTGATTACAAAACTGAACAGACCTTTAGTATCTACTTCTGCCAATTTCAGTGGGGAGAAAAGTCCGCTAAAATTCTCCGATATTTCTGAGGAGATGATCAGCCTTGTAGATTACGCAGTGGAAGAAGACAGAGAAAAGGTTTCAAAATACTCAGGTTCATCAGTAATCAAAATATGGAATGACAACAGGATAAAAGTTCTTAGAGAATAAGAATTCTGAACTTTTATGTTAATTTTTTA
Source organism: Chryseobacterium candidae (assembly GCF_004916905.1). Lineage (GTDB taxonomy): Bacteria > Bacteroidota > Bacteroidia > Flavobacteriales > Weeksellaceae > Chryseobacterium > Chryseobacterium candidae. The sequence goes on along the minus strand of NZ_SDLV01000030.1, from coordinate 1,929 downwards.
GAGTCTTGTCAGTTTATATCGGCAGGATTTCTTTTTTTTAATTCTATCTTTGCAAACTCAACTCATAAACTATTTGCTATGGATCATCATGAATTTGCTCAACTGTGGATTAATGCATGGAATTCTCATGATCTGGAGGATATACTTTCCCATTATTCGGATGATATTGAGATCACCACTCCTATGATCGCACTGGCTACCGGCGGTAAAGAAAGCTCTTTAAAAGGAAAAGAGGCAGTTCGTGAATACTGGAGAAAGGCATTGGATAAATTTCCGGATCTTCATTTTGATCTGATACATTCCACTGCGGGAGTAGATTCGGCAGCATTATTTTATAAGTCGATTATGAATAAAAATGCTGTTGAAGTCATGTTTTTTAATGAAGAGGGAAAAATTAGTAGAATGTATGCTCATTATGATTAATGGGTAACATACATAGAAACTGTCACTATTATTAACGATGAAAATTAATCTTAATCAAAATAAGAATTTAAAACTATTTAAAATCATTTCTGAAGCGGCAGAAAGGAATAACCAGTCCGTATACATTGTGGGCGGTTATGTACGAGACCTTCTGATGAACAGAAAAGCTTCTACGGATATAGATTTTGTAACGGAACAAAGCGGTATTGAGCTTGCTCAGAACGTAGCTCAGGATATAGATCCTAAATTAAAGGTTTCTGTATTCAAAACTTACGGCACGGCCATGATCAAGTATAAAGAACTTGAACTTGAGTTTGTGGGAGCAAGAAAGGAAAGCTATACAGAAAACAGCCGGAAGCCGGAAGTGGAAGGCGGAAGCCTGGAAGATGACCAGAAAAGAAGAGATTTTACCATCAATGCGATGGCTATTTCTTTAAATAAAAATAATTTCGGAGAACTGATTGATCCGTTTAACGGAATCGGAGATCTTGAAAATGAGATTTTAAGAACACCTTTAGAACCGGCGCAAACCTATTCTGATGATCCTTTGAGGATGATGAGAGCAGTGCGTTTTGCTTCTACTTTAAATTTTAAAATCGAGGAAGACTCTCTGAAAGCTATCCAGCAGGAAGCAGAAAGAATCAAGATTGTTTCTATGGAAAGAATCATGGTGGAATTCAATAAAATCATGCTTTCTGAAAAACCATCTATCGGACTGAGACTGATGGAACAAACCGGTCTTATGAAGCTGATTATTCCTGAATTAATCGAACTGAAAGGCGTAGAAGAAGTAGAAGGACAAACCCATAAGGATAACTTTTACCATACGCTAGAAGTTGTAGATAATATTTCTGTGAATACGGATAATCTTTGGCTTCGCTGGGCTGCCCTACTCCATGATATAGGAAAAGCTCCAACTAAAAAGTTTGTAGAAGGAACGGGATGGACATTTCACGGACATGAATTTTTAGGTTCAAAAATGGTAAAAACGCTTTTTCAAAGATTAAAATTACCTTTGGGAAGTGATATGAAATATGTGCAGAAAATGGTAAAGCTTTCATCAAGACCAATTGCTTTGATTACTGATGATGCTTCAGATTCTGCGTTGAGAAGGCTTTTATTTGATGCCGGAGAAAATCTGGAAGATCTTTTTACGCTTTGCAAGGCAGATATTACCACTAAAAACCCTAAAAAGCAGGAGAAATTCAAAAGAAACTTTGAATATGTAGCGGTAAAAATCAAAGAAGTAGAAGAAAAGGATCAGGTAAGAAATTTCCAGCCGCCCATCACCGGAGAAGAGATTATGGAAATGTTTAACCTTAAACCGGGCCGTGAAATTGGTATCTTGAAAGAGAAAGTGAAAGAAGCTATTCTTGAGGGTGAAATTCCTAATGAAAAAGAAGAAGCGACAAAATTTGTTATTGCTGAAGCAAAAAAATTGGGACTGACAATCTAATTCAATACAAATACGAACAAGCCCGGCGGGATGTTCCATCCCGCCGGGCT
>NZ_SDLV01000029.1 GCF_004916905.1 Chryseobacterium candidae | reverse complement strand
TTTCATTCTATGTTTTCTGAGTTAGTAATTAGTTTCTTAAAACTTCACGAATTTAATACTTTTTAAGACACAAAAATCACTCTTGTGTGCTTTAATGTAAATCATACTATTCATAAGTAAATTCTCTGTATATTTTCATTCTGTTATGAGGCAAAAATATCGACTTAGAACGACAAAACCTGTCGTATTAAAAATAAAAAGGGCCAATCCTAAAAGAATTGACCCTCCAAAAAACATTAACTGTTTATTGATAGAATTATGATGTTTTATTTCCAGCCTCCACCTAAACTTTTATAGATGTCGACTACAGTGCTGAGCTGTTTTTGTTTTGCTTCGATAAGCTCCATTTTAGCATCCAATGCATCTCTCTGGTTCAGAAGAACTTCAAGATAATCAGCTCTTGAATTACGGAATAACTGATTGGCAATATCAATAGACTGATCCAGGGCTTTTGTTTCCTGTGATTTCAACTGATAATACTGATCTATGTTTTTAACTTTTGACATCAGATTGGCAACATCCAGATAAGCATTCAGAATAGTTTTGTCATATTCGTACAACGCCTGAACCTGTTTGGCATCTGCGGTCTGGAAGTTCGCTTTTATCGCACTTTTGTTAATCAGCGGACCTGCCAGTTCACCTGCCAGATTATAAGCAATGGATTCCGGCAATTTAACAAGATAGGATGGTTTGAAAGCTTCCAGTCCTAAGGTTGCAGAAATTTCCAAAGAAGGATAGAATTCTTTTCTTGCAGCTTCCACATCCAGTTTTGAAGCCTTCAATTCCAGTTCTGCCTGCTTGATATCAGGACGGTTGGCTAATAGCTGAGACGGAATTCCGGTATAAACCGTCGGAGGAATGGTAGACATAAAGTTTTCCTTTGTTCTCACGATTGGCTGTGGATATCTTCCCAGCAAAGCATTGATTTCATTTTCCTTCTCTGTGATCTGCTGGCGGATTGTATATTCTGCTGCTTTGGATTTCGCCAGTTCTGCTTCAAATTTTTTCACTGCCAGTTCTGTTGCAGCAGCCGCTTCTTTCTGAATTTTGGAAATTTCCAATGCTCTCTGCTGAAGCTTGATGTACTGCTGTATAATATCCAACTGGTTATCAAGCGCCAGCAATTCATAATAATTATCAGCAACTTCTTCAATAAGATTAGACAAAACGAAGTTCTTCCCTTCCACCGTAGAAAGATAATGAGCAACTGCAGATTCTTTTTCCGTTCTGAGTTTTTTCCAGATATCAATCTCCCAGCTTGCGTTTAATCCTGCTTCAAAATTACCAAGGGGGTCCGGCATTTCTTTTCCCGGTTCAATTTCTGTGGTAGCATCACCTGCTCCTTCACTCGTATAGCGACCAGATTTTTTCAGCCCTGCACCTATTCCTGCGGAAACAGTAGGAGTAAGCCTTCCTTTTTTAGCTAACACACCACTTTTCGCAATTTCGATCTCCTGAAGTGTGATCAACAGCTCCTGATTATTCTTTAAAGCGGTTTCAATGAGAGTTACCAGATTAGGATCTGTAAAGAACTGTCTCCATGGTGTTGTTCCGCTATTGCTGTTAGCATCCTGCTGTTCTTCCTGATTAAAGTTCTGAGGAATGTTTTCTTTTACCTCGTCTTTTATGACAGTCGCCATCGGCGCCTTACAGCTTGCAAGTACAAGTGATAAGGCAATGGCTGTGATTATATTTTTAGTCTTCGAATTTTCCATCATGTTCATAAGGTTCAGTTTGTTCTGTTAAAGGATTCTCTTCTTCATATCTCGCCAATCGTGACTTATCAGCAATTGTTCCGAAGATATAATACAATCCGGGGATAATCATCAATCCGAAAATGGTTCCGATTAACATTCCTCCTGCCGCTGCTGTACCAATGGTTCTGTTACCCACTGCTCCAGGTCCGGTTGCAATCACCAATGGAATTAATCCTGCGATGAAGGCAAATGAGGTCATCAAAATCGGACGGAAACGAATGGCAGCTCCTTCAATAGCAGCTTTTGCCACAGGAATTCCCTCTTCTGCTTTCTTCTGTACAGCAAATTCAACAATCAATACGGCATTTTTACCCAGAAGTCCGATAAGCATAACCATGGCCACCTGCGCATAGATATTGTTTTCCAATCCTAAAAGCTTTAAGCATAAAAATGCTCCAAAAATACCTACCGGAAGGGATAAAATAACCGGTAGAGGAAGGATGAAACTTTCATATTGTGCAGAAAGAATCAGGTAAACAAATCCTAAACATACAAGGAAGATAAATACGGCTTCATTACCACGGCTTACTTCATCTTTGGAGATCCCTGCCCAGTCGATACCAAAACCTCTTGGAAGTGTTTTATCCGCAACTTCCTGAATTGCCTGAATTGCCTGTCCACTACTGTATCCAGGTGCCGGAGTTCCACTCACCTCGGCAGAGTTATACATATTATGCCTTGTAATCTCCGATAATCCGTATACTTTTTCCAATCTCATAAAGTCTGAATACGGAACCATCTGGTCTTTATCATTTTTAACATATAATTTCAAGAGGTCAGTGGGAAGCGCACGATATTGAGGTCCGGCCTGAACAATAACCTTATAAGGTCTGTCAAAACGGATAAAACTCGTTTCATAGTTGGAACCGATCAATGTAGAAAGGTTATCCATCGCCTTTTCAATAGTGACTCCTTTTTGCTCCGCAAGATCATTATCTATCTTAAGCATGTACTGTGGGAAACTCGCAGAATAGAATGTAAATGCTGATCCCAGTTCCGGACGCTTCTTAAGTTCCTTCACAAAATCATTACTTACCTGCTCCATTTTATGATAATCTCCACTTCCTGCTTTATCCAGCAAACGAAGTTCAAAACCTCCTGCAGCTCCATATCCCGGTACAGAAGGCGGCTGGAAAAATTCAATATTGGCTCCCGGAATATTCTTGGCTTTTTCCTCAAGTTTTTCAATGATTTCTGCAGCTGATTCTTTACGTTCTTCCCAGCTTTTAAGGTTGATCAGACAAGTTCCTGAGTTGGATCCGGTACCTTCCGTCAAAATTTCATACCCTGCAAGAGAAGAAACAGACTGTACGCCGTCAATATCTTCAGATTCTCTCAAAAGTTCTCTTGCAATCTGATTGGTTCTTTCCAATGTTGATCCCGGAGGTGTCTGAATAATGGCATAAATCATCCCCTGGTCTTCAGCAGGAATAAACCCTGAAGGTAAAGAATTGCTCAGGAAGAATGTACAGGCACAAAATGCTAACAGCAATGGCAATGTTATTGTCTTTTTCGTTACCGTTTTATTCAGTATTTTCTCATATCTTCCGGCTCCTTTTGTAAACAGGTTGTTGAATTTATCAAGGAAAATAGTAACCGGAGTTTTCTTCTTAGCTTTTCCATGATTATTTCTTAAGATCAGAGCACATAATGCCGGTGTCAAAGTAAGTGCCACTACTCCTGATAAAATAATGGATGAAGCCATTGTAATCGAGAACTGACGATAGAATACCCCAACCGGTCCGGACATAAATGCAATCGGAATGAATACCGATGCCATTACCAGCGTAATGGCGATAATTGCTCCACTGATCTCATGCATTGCTTCTTCCGTGGCCTTCAATGGGGAAAGATGTTTCTCTTCCATCTTGGCGTGAACAGCTTCAATAACTACAATCGCGTCATCTACTACAACACCGATCGCCATTACTAAGGCAAAGAGGGAAATCATATTCAGGGTAATTCCAAAGGCGGACATCACAGCAAATGTTCCTACCAATGAAACCGGAACGGCTAATGCAGGGATCAATGTTGAGCGCCAGTCTCCAAGGAACAGGAATACTACGATGGCAACCAAAATGAAGGCTTCAAATAAAGTATGGATTACTTTTTCCATGGAGGCATCCAGAAATCTTGAAACGTCATAACTGATGTCATAATGCATTCCCTTAGGGAAATTATTTTTTTCAAGATCTTTCATCAATGCTTTCACATTTTTGATAACTTCACTTGCATTGGATCCATAGGATTGCTTTACCGTGATTGCTGCTGAAGGTTTTCCGTTCAATGTGGAATAAATATCATACATGGAACTTCCAAACTCTATATCGGCAACATCTTTAAGCCTTACAGATTCTCCGTTCGGTTTTGCTTTTAAAATAATATTTCCGTAATCTTTTTCATTATTGAAACGCCCGGGATATTTTAATACGTACTCGAAAGACTGAGAGCGTTTTCCTGAACTTTCACCTGTTTTCCCAGGGGAAGCTTCCAAACTCTGCTCATTCAGAGATTCCATTACTTCATCTGCTGAAATATTATAAGCTGTTAACCTGTCCGGCTTAAGCCAGATACGCATGGCATATTCACGGGTTCCCAGGATATCGGCAAAACCTACACCGCTTACCCTTCTCAATTCAGACATTACATTGATATCCGCATAATTGAAAAGGAATTTCTGGTCAGCTTTAGGATCATCACTGTACAGGTTAATGTACATCAACATGTTAGGTTCTTCACGCGTGATCTTTACCCCTTCACGCACTACCAGAGGCGGAAGTTTATTGACTACTGAAGATACACGGTTCTGAACATTTACCGCTGCTACATTGGGGTCCGTTCCCAGATCAAATACAATCTGAATGGAAGCTTCCCCGTCATTTCCGGCATCTGAGGTCATATATTTCATACCGGGAACTCCATTTAATCCTCTTTCCAAAGGAATTACTACGGATTTAATCAACAATTCGTTGTTAGCTCCGGGATATTCCGCGGTGATATTTACTTTAGGCGGAGAAATGGATGGGAACTGTGTCACAGGAAGTTTTACCAATGACAGTATTCCCATAAATACAATAATCAATGAGATTACTATAGACAGAACTGGTCTGCGAATGAATTTCTTAAACATACTGCTTCATTTTAGAGACGACTACTCTGCTTTTAATTTCAATGATTGAAGAACTTTCTTAGGATCCTGGAATTTTGTTTTCACTTTTTGATCATCCTTTACTTTCTGAACTCCTTCCAGAAGAATCTGATCTCCTTTTGAAATTCCTGATCCTACCACATACAAGTCCTGAAGTTCATAGGCCACTTTGATATTTCTGGATTTTGCTACTCCATTTTTATCAATAACAAATACATATTTCTGATCCTGAATCTCATAGGTTGCTTTCTGAGGAATGATCAGAGCATTATGAACAGGCACAGACATCTGCACTTTTCCGGTTTCTCCGTTTCTCAGAAGTTTGTCCGGATTAGGGAATTTCGCACGGAAAGCAATATTTCCTGTTTCGTTATCAAATTCTCCTTCAATCGTCTGAATTTCTCCTTTTTGTGTATATGTTTCTCCGTTTGCTGTAATCAGAGAAACCTGGTTACTGCCTCTGTCCGCAGCATGAGTCTGATAGCTTAAATATTCCGGTTCTGAAACATTGAAATACGTATAGATACTTGTATTATCTGATAACGAAGTCAACAGATCACCTTCATCTACAAGACTTCCTAATTTCAGAGGAATCCTGTTGATAATACCTGAGAACGGTGCTTTGATATCAGTAAAAGAAAGATGGATCTGAGCCAGTTTCATCTCTGCATTGGCCGCATCCAGCTTGGCTTTTGCCATTGCTCTTTCATTTTTAGAGACGATATTGTTTCCCGCCAATGTACTTGCGTTTTTCAGCTCAATGGAAGCCTGTTCCACTTCTGCTTTTGCTTTTAATAATTCTGCCTGATACAGTTTAGGCATGATCCGGAACAATGTTTGCCCCGCCTGTACGTATTGTCCTTCATCTACAAAGATTTTTTCCAGAAAACCTTTTTCCTGAGCTCTTACTTCAATGTTTTTTACAGATTGAATCTGGGCTACGTATTCTTTGTTGATTACGGTATCCATTACCACAGGGGATGTTACCGGATATACGGTAACTTCTTCTTTTTCTTGTTCTTTCTTATTGCAGCCAACCGCCAACAGAAGGGCACTCAGCGCAATTCCCGAAGCAACTCTTTTTATCATAATTCTAGAGTTTATATAAATCGTTAATGTTTTGATAGAAATAAAAACGGTAATAAAAGAGGGACGATGTGATGATTACCAACATACACAACGCAGGTACTTTCCACCCGGAATCTGGCAGAAAAATAAATAGAACGGAGAATTTTTAAATTCTAATAGAACGGATAAGAATAAATCTTTTGGTTGCTAAACCAAGAACAAAGCCATGAATATCCGGTTTTGACCGTTGATAGCTTTTTAACCCAAAAATATAGACAAGACTGAAAACTCCGGCAAAAACAACAATAGCCTGCCATACATCAGACAGCTGGAAATCATTTTCGGTAAGTTCTAAAGTGGAATTGTCTACACTATCGACCATTTGCTGAACAGAGAGTTTTTCAAAAGTCTGATTCAGTCGGTTGGCTTTTTTCGGCATATGATGAGAAACATGACCGTTATAGTCGTTTCGGAGCGTTTTAACATCAAGTCTGCTTTCTACTACAAAGAGCAGAAAAAGACTGGTTAAAAAGTATACTATAAAGTTTCTCATTTTGAAGTTGCAAATGTACACCCGGATTATGATATTATCGTCATGGATTAACAAAATTTAACTCTTCTTTAAAATACCTGAATGTAAAAATATGATAAATATTAAATATTTCTTTTATTCAAGCGTCATTCGAGCAATTCTGACATCTCATTTGTGCAAGTTTCAATTTTCAAAAATTAAGCCACTTCCGTTGATTTAAGGAAATTTTAATTTTAAAGCGGTTGCATTTTTGAACATTTTAAATGGCCTGGTATTCTATTATTAAAATTTCTCTATTCCCACCTAAACTTTATCATAAATAAGAATTATTAACATTAACTTATTGTCACTCTCTTATTTTTGAATTATTTTTGCCGAAAATTAACACATCAAATGAGAAATGAGAAAAAACAAGATTATACTATTGAAAACTCGTTCGTTAAAAACCCTGAATTAACAACGGTTATTCTTAATTATCCACAATAATTATTACTTTTTGTTTCCTGAATTTTGTTTATAAAAGCAGTGAGTTAAATCATATAAAACTTTAATTTTCTGTTAGTTTATGAAAAATTAACATATATTTATTAAAAATATTTGTAAATTTATATGGCATCAACATCATAATTCATGAAACACTTTAAAATCACTTATCACTATGAAAAAATTATTATTACCAGTCCTTTTCGGATTGACTATTATTTCCCTAACAGCGTGTAAACATCCCGGAAAAGACGCTGAAACCATTACTGCTGCTCCGGAAAATACAGATGACATTTCAAAAAATGTGTATGTTGACAGTTATGGAGAAAAAATAGAAGTAACGATCAACAACACCAAAAATACAGCAACAATACATTTAAACGGCAAAACTTTTGACCTTAAAAAAAGTGATGCTTTACCTGATTATACAGCCTCCAATGAAGAGTATCAATATTCTGATATTAAAGGGAATATCACCTTCCTGAAAAAGAATGTTGATATGGTTCTGTTCCATCTTAAACAGTCAAAAAAAGAGTCAGGTCCCGCAAAAATGGCATCGTATTAGCATAGGGATTAGCAATTTACATTTAAAAAATTACACATTATGAGAAGTTTATATTATTATTTATCGGCACTTGTTGTCGCAACATTTTTAGTTGTTTCATGTAAAACACAAAATGCTCAAAAAGCAACTACTGATATTACAGGAAAAACTTGGAAACTTACAGAGCTTAACGGGAAGCCGATTGAACTGAAGAATCCTAAAAACAATCCTTATTTCAAGCTTGAAATGGACGGAATGAGATATCAGGGGCATGCCGGATGTAATGGTTTAGGAGGAACATTTGAGATCCAACCGGACATAATGAGAATTAAATTCAATCAGGGAATGTCTACCAAGATGGCTTGTGAAGATCTTGATATTGAAAATCAATTCACCAAAGCAATTCTCGCAGCAGACAATTACTCTGTAAATGGAAATACACTTACTTTAAACAAAGCAAGAATGGCTCCTTTAGCTAAATTTGTTCTTCAGTAATTGAATCTCACTTACATAAAAAATAAGATACGCCTCATCATGATGAGGCGTATCTTATTTTGATATTGCTATTTTTTCTTGTTGTATATTATATAACAGATCAGAAGGCTGATATTCACCAGAACGGCAAATGCATTGGATACAATAATAGGTAATTCGTCTTTTTCAAAGCCATACCATACCCATAAAGAGAGTCCAGAAATCAGAACCAGAAGCATGAGTAAAGAAATATCTTCTACATTCTTTTCTCTGATCACCTTTATAAGTTGTGGAATCATTGAAACGGAAGTAAGAATTCCGGCAACGATACCTAAAATATTTTCATCCATAGATTTTTAGTTTGGAAATTAACACTAAGATACACTATTGAAATCTGTTCAATGAAACTTCTGTATGCAATGGAGTATCTTCTTCCATAAAACGGAACAAATCTCTTGAAAAATAGCATCCATTAAGAATACCACGGGCTCCAAGTCCATTAAAGACATAGAGATTACCGAACGTTTCATGCCTTCCTATGATAGGCCTTCTGTCTTTTACAGTTGGACGAAATCCAAAATGCACTTCCTCAACTTCAAAATCATAAGGATAAAATTCTGAAAGTCCTTTCACTAATTGTGCAACTGCTGATTCATCAATATGGTGATGAAGCTGTTCTCTGTCATAAGTTCCTCCATAAAAATACAGGCCGTTTCCGGTTGGGAATAAAAAGTGTTTCTTTTTAATCGTTATGTTTTCCGGAATCGGTTGTGACAGTTTCACTTTTATATGATGACCTTTATTCGGGTTTACTGCGATCTCTGAAAAGTAGGGATTATCTTTCACACCCATTCCTTCACAGAAAATAATATTTTTGAAATTAAAATCCTTATATATCGATTCGGATGGGTTCAATTTTGAATAATCGAATTTTTCTTTTACCAGATGATCATTTTTTTCAAAATAATTGAATAAACCACTGAAAAATCCATTAACATTAAGCCTTGCAGACTGATTAACCTTTCCGGTAAGAAAATCGTTTTTTACTATATTTAAACGATCGAAATTTTGATCAAGAAAATGAGACAATTCTTCATTTCCTGATTTTTTCAACCATAAATTCTGCTCGTTCTCATCATGAAAAATTCTGTGAATAGGAACGTTGATTAAATAATTTTCTCCGGTATATGATTCTATTTCTTTAAGACTGTCTTTAAGAAAGTCTATTTGTTCCTGCGCTTTCCAGAATGTGGTAAACTTCTTCAGTACAACAGGATTGATAATTCCTGCTGAAACCTGAGAAGCACTTTTTCTTCCTTCCGTAAAGATCACGAAAGATTTGTTATTTTTAATGAGCTGATGAGCTAAGAAAAGCCCTGCATATCCATCTCCTACAATAATATAATCTACATTTTTCATAATAAAAAAAACCTGAGTAAAAGTACTCAGGTTTTCTATAAATATCAAGTGAAATCTAGTAATTCCACATATCATTTTCCATTTCAAGAATCTGTGCTTTGATTCTATCGCTTTCTTCCAGTTGTTCATCGGCATTCTTAGGAATATAGTCCTTAATAGTACCGTCTCCCAAACCGGCTGAAGACTTATAAATGATAGAAGAGAATCTTCTTGCATTGATCACATCATCGAAAGATAAGTCAGCAGATGAATTTTTTCTGTTGAAGACAAAATTATTTGCTAAAACATCACGGGCACTTGGATAATAGATCCAGAACAGGTCAATAAGCTCATCGTTACTTGCAATAGGCTTACCATCTGGACCAATAACTCCCTGTACTGCAGGATCTGGTCCCATTGCAGCAATACCCAGAGGTCTGTATTTCATTTGTCCGTCTCTCTTATCAATAAACCACATACCCATGATTTTAAGAACTTTTACTTTATCGGTAGTTGTCTTAAATACGTCAGTATATTGTTTCTTTTCTGCTTCTGTAAGTTGTCTTCCAGAGTTTAAGATATCAATAGCTGCATCATTGATGATAACTTTTTCCAATCTTTTCTGAATTCCTTCAGGAGAAAGTTTTACAGTAAAGTTTTCATCATCATATACCTGTTCAATCTTTCCAGATAAAGCTGCATCCAGTAATAGTTGGTATAGAGATCTTGTAGGTGTAGCAAGAAGACCATCCGGATTATCATAGTAGAATGGCTGGTTGATTTTATCATTCATATCAATGATCTCCCATACAAACATACTTTTAAAGATATCTTTATCTTCTACAAAACCATACTCAAGAGGTTTTACTGTTTTATCTACAATAGTATCACCAACTTTCTGTTTATTTTCTGCTCTCATCTGTCTGAACTCTTCCGGAGAGGATGCATTCAGAATAGTCTGGGAAAAAGCAAATCCCGAAACTAATACTAAAAGGGTGCTAATATATTTTTTCATAATAAATTACAATTTTAGTCCTATGGAATGTTAATGATTATAGGAGTAATATTTTTAATAACCTGACCATCTAAACCTTGAGCAGTAACTTTAATATCAAAGACAGAAACTACGTCTCCAGATCTAAGGTTTTTCACTAATCCGGCTGCATCATTTAATGAATTCCCGTGAACAAGTAATGCTGCTCTACCTGGTACTCTCACCATAAACTGAGTTACAGTAAATGAAACAGGGAAGTCGAAGTCAGGAATTGCTGCCTGTACCGTTTGATTCTGGATAGAAGTGGCAGGCATAGATACGATGCTGCTTCCTCTGATCTGACCTTGCGGTGGTGGTACATTCTTAATTCTATATTCAAATACCTGAGATACAGATTTTCCATAAGGATCTGTTCCCGATAATGTCAGTTTAACCGTATTACCAGTAGTTGGTTTTACAATCCATTTTCCTGGGCCTGTACTTCTTACAGCTGCACCCGGAGCAGATAATGAAAGTTTAGAATTGTCAGCACCTAAGATTGATCCTGAAACAGGGTTCTCAAGTCCTCTGTACATTACATTCATTTTATCCGCAGAAAGCAATAATCCTTTTTCAAGTTTTACTTCTCTTGGTCCAGCAATTACATTGTATGTATGTGTCCAAGGGAAAGACTGTGGCTTACCTGAAGCATCTGTTAATGTAATGGTACCTCCTAATTTATGTTCACCAATTCCAGAACCTGAAATAGCGATTGTTCCTTTACCATTTTCAACTTTACCTACACCAGAGATGCTGATCTTATTACTGTTAGAATAAGTACCCAACATTACTTTTACCTCTGCCTGTTTTCCTGCCTGGATATCTACCGGACCTGAAACAATAGGCTCATAGCTTGAGAATTTAATACTCGCATCTACTTTTTCCTGAAGTAATAGTGCCAATGCATCAGATTGTACGTTTCTGGCATCATTTTGGATAATTTCCAAATTAGATATTGCAGCAATTAGCGGCTGATGATAAAATTTATTTTGGAACCAAGTTTTCTCATTTGGAGATGTTCCTTTAGGATACTCCGCAATTAGAGACTTATTAGCTCTTGCTACTAAATCCTGTAACTGAGCATTGTTTCCAAAAGTAGCGTTGATGTAGTTTCTTACGTCATCAATTTTAGCTTTCAGGTCTAATGCATTCTTTGATGGAGTATTTTCATCTCCTTCCTTGAAGAAATATTCAGTAGTCGCTTCGTTGTTGTTCAATGCAGCAAAGTTTTCACTTACATCAACATCTTTTCCTGTTTGTGGATCTTTGTCATGAAACTCAGATTGTTTCTTCAACAAATCTTTAACATCCTGAGCTGATTTTACCAATGCATCAATTTTGGCTTTCAATACTTTGTACTGAGCCCAAGGCTGTGCATAAGTATCCGGAACTTGCTGAGCCTTAGCTTCCAACGTTCTTTCAAAGATCTTCTCGTTCTTTTTTTCTGTTAAAGTTCTGGTTTCATTCAATGCTCTGGTAGAGTCATAGTATGATCTGATGATTTCTGCATCAATATTTAGGGCCATCATCGCGATGAACACCAAATACATCAGGTTGATCATCTTCTGACGAGGGGTCTGTTTTCCTTGTGCCATTCTCTTTTCTTTGTTTTTTGATTAAGTAGTTAAATTTAGAAATGGTTAGGAATTAAGACTTCATAGCAGTTAGCATACCACCATAAACTCTATTTAAGTTATTAAGATTAGATGTTAAACCTTGTAGCTCTTGGTTGAATTTTTCAGATTGCTCTGCAGATTTCTGCATATCAGCCACATACTTGTTAGCAAATTCAGATTGTCTCTTACCGCTTTCAAGCTGCATTGCATAAAGAGCATTCATGCTTTCCATGTGCTGAGCTGCTTTATTTAATTGATCGTTATATTTGTGAGTAGAGGCAGATACGTCAACAGTTTGATTGATCTGATCAACAGAGTTTGAGAATTTATCAATTCCTGTTCTCAGTCTTTCAAATAACTGAACATCTAATCTGGCATCTTCAAGCATTTTATCCAATTTGTTAGAAAGAGAGTTTTCTAATTCTGCAAATTGAGCTGCTGCATTATTATTTCTAGAAGATACATTAGAGTGTAATGGGTTTGGATTAGCATGTTTATCTAATAACTCAGGATAAACATTTTCCCATGCATAAGACTCTTCTGATTTTGGAGGGTCAAATGCAAAGATGATAAAGATAATCGCCTCAGTAATAAGTCCTACAGTAAGAGCGATATTACCATTAATAGGTCCCAAGGTAATGTGAGTAATTTTAAGCCAAGCTCCAAGAATTACAATTGCAGCACCGAATGAATAAAAGAAATTCATCCAAGCATCTTTAGTCTTAAACATATTGAGTTAGTTTTTTTAATGTTAAATAAAATTGTTATTGAAAAATAATTGTCTGATTCGTTATCTGTTAACTCTTCTTGGTTTAACTGCTGCTTCAGGAATATCCTGTACAGTTCTGAATCCGATATAGCTTCTTGCGGAATCTTTTCTTTCCCAATCTCTGGCACCTGTCATTAGTGCATATCCTATATCTTTCCAAGATCCACCTCTTACAGATTTCTTCGTATCCTTTTTATCTTTAGTAGAAGGATTTAATGTAGAAGAGAATCCGTATGAAGAATTGTTATACGCAGATTGTGTCCACTCAGAAACGTTTCCAGCCATATCAAACAACCCAAACCCATTTTTCTTAAATTTCTTAACTGGAGCTGTATATGTATAAGTTCCTTTTTTCTCGTCTTCCATGTAGTTACCTCTCTTCGGTTTGAAGTTTGCCAGGTAACAACCTCTGTCATCCATTAAATACGGACCGCCCCAAGGATAAGTAGCGTTTTGCATCCCTCCTCTTGCAGCATATTCCCATTCAGTCTCAGTTGGAAGACGGAACTCTAATGGTCTTTGTTTTTTTCTTTTTAAACTTTCGTTGTAATCTGTTTTCAATTTAGATCTGAAGTTGCAGTAAGCTCTTGCCTGATCCCAGGTAACTCCCACTACAGGATAGTCTTTATAAGCTTTATGCCAGAAATACTGCTCGAACAATGGCTCATTGTAAGCAAAGTGGAAATCTTTTACCCAAACGGTTGTATCAGGATAGATCGCAATACTTTCGCTTCTCAGGTAATTAGCTCCTCTTTCGTTATCTGCAACAGCAGCATCCATATCTCCCCAACGGTATGTATATTTCAGCTTACTTACATCTAAAATTCTTTCGTTTCCAATTCTGGAAGAAGAAGGCAGATACATAGATTCTAAAACCTCTGCGTATTCTACATCCGGGTATTTTGTAGTACTCCAGTGTAAAGGAATTTTCCAATCTAATCTTTTACTTGCATCATATCCTCCATCTTCACGGCCACCCTGGCCTTCCATATATTCTTGATAAGGTGTTAAGTTTTCTTCTTTTTTAGCAAGATATGCATAATCACCTATTGCAGCTCCTTTACGTCCGCCTTCATCACCACCTTCTCCGGCAGCTTCAGCAAGTAAAGTTCTCGCAATAGAGTCTCTTACATAATTGATAAATACTCTGTACTCCGAGTTGGTAGTTTCTGCTTCATCCATGAAGAAAGAAGAAACAGTAACTGTTTTCAATGATGCTTTTTCAGGAGTATTTGTCGGATCCTGGTCTGCTAAACCAGCAACAAATGAACCTGCAGGAATTGCAACCATTCCGTATGGTCTTTCCGCAACAAATGATTTAGTTTTTTCTCTTGGTATCAATTCTCCTTTTGTTCCTGGCTTCCCTACAGAAGAGCTGCCACCACCTGAACAAGATACCGATGCTACCGACGCAGACAATAATAAAAGAAATATCCTTTTCATGTTAATTTTTATAATTAAGCCGTAAATATATAATTTTTTTAAGAAACTTTTAAGATTTTTTTTGAAATAACGGAAGAAATCTAAATTTATTTTATTTACAACAACTTTTTATTCCACGGTAACAGATTTTGCAAGGTTTCTCGGTTGATCTACATTGGCTCCTCTATATACTGCAATATAATAAGCAAGCAGTTGCAGAGGTACGGAAGCAACAATTGGAGAGAAACATTCTGAAGTTTCAGGGATTTCGATAACATAATCTGCCATTTCGCTCACCTGACGGTCTCCTTTATTAACTACAGCGATAATTTTTCCTTTTCTCGCTTTAATTTCCTGAACATTACTTACGATTTTATCATAGTGACCTTTTCTAGGTGCTATAATGACAATCGGCATGTTTTCATCGATCAGGGCAATCGGACCATGCTTCATTTCTGCAGCCGGGTAGCCTTCTGCATGGATATAAGAAATTTCTTTTAGTTTTAATGCTCCTTCTAGGGCTGCAGGATAATTGTATCCTCTTCCCAGATAAAGGAAATTGGTAGCTTTCACAAAATCTTTTGCAATATTCTGCGTAAGCTCATGGGTGCTACTCAACACTTCTTCAATTTTCTTAGGCATAGCATCAAGCTCAGCAATTAAGCTCATAAATTCAGCATTTCCTAAGTTCCCGTTGTGTTTTCCTAATTTAAAAGCAATTAAAGTAAGAATCGTAAGCTGTGCCGTAAACGCTTTGGTAGAAGCAACCCCGATTTCCGGACCAGCATGGGTATATGAACCGGCATCTGTAATTCTTGCAATAGAAGAGTCTACGACATTACATATACCATATATAAATGCCCCTTTTTCTTTTGCTAATTTTAAAGCAGCCATTGTATCGGCAGTTTCTCCAGACTGAGAAATCGCAATCACCACATCTTTATCTGTAATGATAGGGTTTCTGTATCTGAACTCTGATGCATATTCTACTTCAACAGGGATTCTTGCGTATTCTTCTATCAGATATTCTCCGATAAGACCTGCATGCCATGAAGTACCACAGGCAATAATTATAATTCTGTTAGCATTTTTGAATTTCTCAACATGATCCCAGATTCCAGCCATTTTAATAATTCCCTCATCTACAAGAAGTCTACCTCTCATGGTATCATGTACAGATTTAGGCTGTTCAAAGATTTCTTTAAGCATGAAATGCTCGTATCCACCTTTCTCGATTTGTTCAAGACTTAATTTAAGCTCCTGAATTTCCGGCTTAATTTTAGAGTTTTCATTGATCGTTCTGATATCTACTCCGTTTTCCAGAGATATTGTTGCCATATGTCCTTCTTCAAGATATATAGCTTCTTTTGTAAATTCTACGAAAGGGGAAGCATCAGATGCAATAAAATATTCTTTATCTCCGATTCCGATTGCTAAAGGAGACCCTAACCTTCCTACCACCAATACTCCGGGATAATCTTCGTGAAGTACCGTTATTGCATATGCTCCATATACTTCATTCAATGCATATCTCACTGCAGTTGGGAAATCGATATCCGGATTAAGATCCATAAAATACTGGATAAGGTTTACCAGTACTTCTGTATCTGTTTCTGACTTGAAAGTAAATCCTTTTTCAGTAAGCATTGTTTTAATGGTATCATAGTTTTCAATAATACCATTATGTACAATTGCAATTTTTCCGTTATTTGACAAGTGCGGGTGGGAATTTCTGTCACTTGGAACTCCATGGGTAGCCCAACGGGTGTGTCCCATTCCAATTTTAGACGTTCCTTTTAGCTCTTTGGAAATATTCACCAAATCCTCAACTTTACCTTTTGTTTTTTCTACTTCCAGCTTGTTATCTGGTCCTTCTAAAACAATTCCGGCACTGTCATACCCTCTATATTCCAATCTTCTAAGACCATTAATTACAATTTCATAAGCGTCTTGAAAACCTGTATATCCTACTATTCCGCACATATTTTATTTTGTCTAGTGTTGTTTGTTATCGTGTTCTATTTTTTCGTTCCGTAAGTCACCATCAGCTGGATTCTCTTCGGATTCGCATTTGTTTTAGCTACTCCTGTCAGAATAATTCTGTTCATATCAAATGCTCTTGTTGTGTTACGAACTCCCAAAAGGGTTCCTGTAGCACTTGCTGCAAATGCTCCTGCATTGATAATTAATGGTTTATTAACAATCGGCTGTGTAGCATCTCCTACTGTTTCTGTTTTTCCTTCAACAATATCCTTGACTGTTTTTGTAACTACAAAATCATAATAACCAGGATTCTCTTTATAATAATATAAACCTAGTCCGTTTGTAAGATCTGAAGTGAATGTTAACTTTGAGTAATCAATTTTACCCGCATTTAATGTATTGTTTAAAAGTGTAAACTTACGATCTTCAGTAGAACCAGTATTTTTCCATGTTGCAGGATCCAGATATACTCTGATCTTAGCACTTACAATACCTACTTTATCTGTGATTAACTTTTCCTTAAGTTCATTAATAGTCTCATCCTTAATTTTCACTACCACAGAAGGGCCTCCCATTCCCTGAACAAAAAGTCTTTCATCTCCTTCAGCAGGGGTACTATTGTCCACTGCGTATTTAACAGCAGATCCGGTTCTGTTATATTCAAACAACCCGATATGTGCATTAGCGCTTCCTAGGTTGAAATTAAGTGTTGTCTGTGGTCTTGTGGTTGTTCCGTTGTCTGTCTTATCATATTTATAATACATGATAACCTGCAAGTCATTAGGAGAGAACTGATACAGATATCTATCCGTTTCGTCCACAGAAATTTTTATTCCTTTAAAATATCTGATAAAGTTAGCAGCATCCTGAAGCTCAGGTTTTCCTTTTTTATCAAGAATATGAGTCTGGAAAAAATTTGTATTACTTAACTTCATTCTGAATCCTAAGTTTCCTGAGAATACAATTGAATTATCAGATTTTTTTGTAATAGATAAAGAACTCACGTTCCCATCAAATACTCCTGAACCTAACAGCTCTCCAGTACTTATTGATGCATTGGAACGTTTTAGAGCATCATTATTTGCATCTAAGAACGTAGTTACTTCGTGTACATTGATTTTCATTGATTTTGAAGCCCCCCCTATTTTACCGTATTTACGAACAGGATAAGTTTTTTTCTCAATGGAAACTTCTGTAGCTACTCCGTCTACCGGAAAATCGGCTTTTGTGTATGTATTTGTCTTTAATGAATCGCCTTCAAAGAAATAGGTGTTCGCAGCTGTATTGGCAGGTGGTCTCACTACAAGAACTACAGAATCTACTTTTGGATTTGCGCCATTGAAGTCGAAATTATCTACCGGCATTCTCAGCTGAGTAACATAAGATGCTCTCTGCATTCCAAACTGGCTTTCAGTAAAGGCCCCAAGAACAGCAACATTTGTAGTAGCACCTGATTCGTTCAATCCACTGATCAGTCTTGAAGCATCACTTCTGATTGAATCGTTGTTGTTATAATTGTATGCTATAACAGGATATGCAATTTCGTTACCTTGCGCTGCATCACCATTAAACAGCTGCTCACCAAGAGAATCCGGATCTGGTTCACAATTATAAAGGAATGTACTTCCAAAAATCGCCAATAAAAGCATGGCGAAGGTCTTTTTAAGATTATGAGTCATTAAAAATGTGTTTTTAATAAAGTTGATTTATAGAATCTATGTCCAGATATTCCGATTTCTGGGCTGCTGTTTCGTTGAAAGCCTTATCCAGGTCTTCATCCAGAAACTCGTCACCTTTTACAACGGCATCTACATAGTTCATACTCTCGATAACAAAACTTTTAATAGTTGGGTTATCTAACGCTTTTAATCCGGAAATATTATCAAACTGCAACTTTTCATCGATCTTTTTGTCCAATTCAGCATCTTTCTCATTGTAAAGAGAAAGTACAATTTTTGCATCCTTGAAATAAGTATCTGATTCGTAGTAAGTTTTAAGATAAATTGGAACAAAAGAAGACATCCATCCATTTAAATGGATAACATCCGGCACCCAGTTTAGTTTCTTAATGGTTTCAATAACTCCTCTGGCAAAGAAAATAGCTCTTTCGTCATTGTCTTCGAAAGGGTTTCCTTCATCATCGAAATAATATTGTTTTCTTTTGAAGTATTCTTCATTGTCAATAAAGTAGACCTGAAGTCTTTCCCCCGGAAGAGACGCTACTTTAATGATCAGAGGCTGATCCAGATCATTGATAATAATATTCATCCCTGAAAGACGGATTACTTCATGAAGCTGGAATTTTCTCTCACTTATTTGTCCAAATCTTGGCATAAAAACTCTTACATCATTGCCTTCTTGGTGCATCTTAAGTGCCATTTTGTTTACCACTGCAGCCATATTTGTATCTTCCTGATATGGATACATCTCTGTAGTAATGTACAGTATTTTTTGATTCGGCATAAACTTTCTATCTAATTTTTGTAAAAATGCTTTAATGTGCAAAATTACAAAAAAACATCCAACATTATTTTAATTAACATTTTTTTACGAAAATTCCCTTTTCAAATTATTAAAACCCCATATTATTATGCGATATTTTTAGTATTTTTGAAATAGTATTAAAATAAACTATGGAAGTTCTAAAAAACAGAAAAGTCCTTCAGGATTTCATTGAAAGACAGAAAGAAATGGGAAAAAGAATTGGCTTTGCCCCTACTATGGGTGCCCTGCACAATGGCCATCTTTCTCTGTATGAAGAGGCAAGAAAAGAAAATGATCTTGTAATCTCTTCAATTTTTGTAAATCCAACCCAGTTCAACAATCCTGAAGATCTTGAAAAATACCCAAGAGATATTAACAGAGATATACTTATTCTTCAGAATTCAGGTCTTGTAGATGCTGTTTATATTCCGGAGGTAACTGATATTTACCCTGAGAAAGCCGAAAGCCAGCGATATGATTTTGATGGATTGGAAAATGAGATGGAAGGAAAATCAAGGCCGGGTCATTTTGACGGAGTAGGAACTGTTGTAGAAGAGCTTTTCAGACAGGTAAAGCCTGACAATGCTTATTTTGGTGAAAAAGACTTTCAGCAGCTTGCTATTATTAAAAAAATGGTGGAGAAAAAACATCTTCCCGTTAAAATAACCGGAGTTCCTATTTACAGGGCAGAAAACGGACTGGCACTAAGCTCAAGAAACCAAAGACTTCATGAAGACCGAAAAGAAGCTTCTAAAGTAATTTACGAGACTTTAAAAAAAGTAAATGACTGGTTCAGAACCGTTAGTATTCCAGAAATTAAGGAAAGAGTAGCCGATATTTTTGATGATCAGCAGGGTATGAAGCTTGAATACTTTCTGATTGCCGATGAAAACACATTACAGGAGACTGATTTTTTCTACAAAGACAGAAATTTCAGGGCCTTCATCGTAGTGGTAGTAGATGGAGTAAGATTAATTGACAATATGCACCTGGACTAACATTTCGGAATTATAAAAAATATAACTCCCCGGCTATTAAATACAGTTGGGGATTTTTATTTCAGATAACTCAACCTTTTGCTTAGCCCCCAACTTTTGAGACTGATCCCCAATGCTGCTGCTGAATCCTTCAATGCCAAAATAAAAAACTTCAGAATGCAGCTCAGAGGTGTAAAAGACAAAGCATTCTTCTTATTCAGATTAGCTAAACTTTTTGCCTAGTCCCCAAATTTTGCGCTTGATCCTCCTTTTTATTGAATAACGAACGAAAAGAATGAGTTTAGCTCATTACATAAAAAAATCAAAGGCCTCCTGAAGGAAGCCTTTGAAACACCAAATCACAAAATATTAATATGAAAAAAATTTACTTTTCAGTAAACTTGTGACCCGGCTGGGATTCGAACCCAGGACCCATACATTAAAAGTGTATTGCTCTACCAGCTGAGCTACCGAGTCGGCCACTTGTGTAACAAGTTTTCATTTAAGTAATGTCCCTTGTTTTAAGTGGTGCAAAGATATGACTTTTTTCTTTATCTCAAAACTTTTTCGCAAATTTGTTTAAAAAAAATTCATGGTAATTTCATTGATCGGATACATGGGAAGTGGCAAATCTCACATTTCCAAAATATTAAGCGAAAAAATAGATTTTAAATTAATCGATCTCGATAAAGAGATTTCCAGAAGAAATAAATTAACCATCCCGGAAATTTTTGAGAAAAAGGGAGAAATTTACTTTAGAAAGCTAGAAAGAGAGGCACTTGAAGAGATATTGGCTTCGGAAGAAAATGTAGTTTTAAGTCTGGGCGGAGGAACTCCGGTATATTATAATAATATGGAAATCATTAATCATAACTCCAAGAGTGTTTTTTTAAGAACCGGAGTAGGAACATTGGTTGAAAGGCTTTCAAAACAGAAAGAAAAAAGGCCACTAATTGCCAATATATCTGATGAAGACCTGCCGGAATTTATTGCCAAACATTTATTTGAAAGAAATCAATTTTACAGCAAGGCGCAATTCACTGTCGGGACAGATTCCAGAGAACCGGAAGACATCGTTAACGAAATAATAGAAAAGCTCTATCTCTAGAGCTTTTCTACTTTTTATATTAATCTTCATCCTCATCTTCACCGCCAGTCTCTCCAAAGAAATCATCCCAGTCTGTAAAATCGGAGTCGATATCGTTTCCTACATAACCATCCATATCTCTTCTGTCTTTTTTGGTAGGCCTTCCCTCACCTTTGTTTCTGTAATAGTCCTGTGACATTTTACGGAGTTTCAACAGTTCGTATTGTTCTTTATCTGTTACGTCCTGAATATAAAGAGGCACCAGCTTGGCTCCAATTCTGCTTTTAGGGATCTGAATTACTTTTATTTTATAATCAATCTGATTCTTACGGATTTTAATAGTATCTCCTTCTTTTACCTCTTTAGATGACTTTACGGCAGATGTTCCTATAGAAACTCTGTTCTTTTTAATCTCCTCTGCTGCAATACTTCTCGTCTTATAAAAACGAATGCTCCATAAAAATTTATCTATTCTCATATTTTTTTATACTTTTGCCGTTATATTATTTGTAAAGTAATTAAAGTTTTTTGAAATGAAAAAAATATTTTTATATATCCTTGCAGGATCTTTGTGTTTTTCTGCCTGTAAAAAAGATGATACAATTGATACTTATGTAGAACCGGAAGACATCGCTACACAAAACACCTATGATGATCAGGCCATTAAAAAATTCATGGATGAGAATTATCTGGATGCACAGGGTAATATAAAAGCTTTCAGCTCTACGGACACAGCAGACGATACTGAAAAGAAATTATCTGAACTGTCGCCTGTAACGCTTCCTTCAGGAACAATCTATATTATGAGAAATGGTGCTCAGCCTGCACCAGCTGATGAAAAAACGATTGGTAGCACTGATATTATCAAAATTATGGGACGAGCATACTCTTATCTGGCAGTTAATTCTGATGGAAACACTTCATTTACATCAAAAGCTGCTTTTTTAAATACCATTGACGGAACAGGTGTGCCTGTTATTGATCCAATGTATTATTATGTAAAAAGATCAATATTAAGCCCCGTTACTAGCCCTGATGCAGCAAAAAAAGCAGGTTATTATCAAATTTCTGGTTTCAGAGAAGCTTTACAGAAGTTCAAAGCATTTGATAATCTTACCGGTGAAACACCATATAACTTACAAGGCGTCATTATTGTCCCTTCCAGAGCTGCTTTTGCAAGAAATCCTCATTATCCGTATTTAAATACGTCTTACAGAAATAAATCTTTTGTGTTCAACTTTCAGATTTATGGACGAGAGAGCAGACCGAGTGGTGAGGAACAACTACCAGAACAACAATAAAAGCAAACAAATATAAAAAAACACCGTCTTAATGACGGTGTTTTTTGTTATATCTAATATGGATTACGATCTTGCCTTCTGTTTTACATTTCCTAAAATATCCGGGAAGTAAAGATCTGCAAGGTGATCAAATTCATCTCCTCTCATAAACATGGTAGCGTCTACTTCTTCATAAGAACTTCTTCCTGCAGCAGCAATCAGTTCATTGCAGGTATGAAGTGTATTTTTGTGGAAATGATATACTCTTTCGGCCTTATCCGTCACATCAAGTCCTTTAATAAGCATTTTATCCTGGGTTGCTACTCCCGTAGGACAGTTATTTGAGTTACATCTCAATGCCTGGATACATCCTAAAGAGAACATAAATCCTCTGGCGTTATTACACATATCAGCTCCCATAGCAACGGCTCTCAGAATATCAAGACTGGTAAGAACTTTACCGCTGGCAATCACTCTTAATTTACTTCTCAGATTATAGTTATTAAGCGTTCTGTTTACAAAGATCAAAGCAGGCTCCAATGGCATCCCTACTCCATCAGAGAATTCTGGCGGTGCGGCTCCTGTTCCTCCTTCTGCTCCATCTATGGTAATGAAATCAGGATAAATTTTCAAAACATTCATCTGTACACAGATATCTTCAAATTCTTTGGTATCACCGATACAAAGTTTAAAACCAACCGGTTTTCCTCCTGAAAGGTCTCTTAACTGCTGTACAAACCTCAGCAATCCGGCAGCATCAGAAAAAGCGCTGTGTGATGGCGGTGAAATAACAGTCATTCCCGGTGTTACGTGACGAATGGCTGCAATTTCCGGTGTATTTTTTACTCCCGGAAGCACTCCTCCATGTCCTGGTTTTGCACCCTGTGATAATTTGATCTCAATCATTTTCACATTAGGAAGGTTTGAATATTTTGTGAATAATTCAGGGTTGAATTTTCCTTCAGCGTCACGGCATCCGAAATACCCTGTTCCGATCTGCCAGCAAAGGTCTCCTCCTTCCATATGATAAGGTGAAATCCCACCTTCTCCTGTATTATGATAGAAGTTTCCTTTTTTTGCGCCTCTGTTCAGTGAGATCTGTGCTCTGTCACTCAATGCTCCGAAACTCATTGCTGAGATATTCAATAAAGAAGCATGATAAGGCTGTGTACACTGTTCTCCTCCCACCCATACTCTCGGAAGTTCTTCTGACGGTGATTTTGCATAAATAGAATGCTTGATCCCTTCATATTTTCTGTGATTTACTTCCAGCTGCGTACCAAAAGCTACCGTATCACTTAAATTTTTTGCACGTCTGTATACTGCAGAACGCTGGTTTCTTGGAAATGGTTTCCCGTCTGTTTCCCTTTCAATAAAATATTGCTGCATTTCGGGTGAAATACTTTCGAAAAAATACCTGAAGTATCCCAATACAGGAAAGTTCCTCAAAATAGCATGTTTCGATTGGTAAGCATTGTAAACACCCAATGCATAGATTGCGGATAACAGCGTAGGTATCCAATAATGCGCTCTGATCAGTATTGCTATAATCCATGTAGCAACTACTAATACAATTCCCCAAGATAAAAACTTATCTCTCATGAATGTAGTATTTAAAAGTTTAAAAATAAATTTAGTGGAATTTTAGCAAAGAGCCTACGCTTTTGCTAAAAAATTTTGGTAAGAAGATTGCACAGAAACCGTGCCATCTGACAGGATTTTTTCTAAATTTAGAAATTCGATCTGGTTTACGGATGCAGGATCAAAGTCTTTCTGGACTCTCACATAGTTTTCTGTGAAACCAAACATTTTCCCGTCCTTATTTTCATGTTCCCAAAGAACAGGAAGCGTTTTTCCCAACTGCGTCTGATAAAATGCCATTTTCTTCTTTTCAGAAAGAATTCTCAGCATTTTGTTACGTTTTTTTCTTTCCGCTACAGGAACTACTCCGTCCATAGCGGCAGCTTCCGTATTTTCTCTTTCAGAATAGGTAAATACGTGAAGGTAGGTGATAGGAAGCTCATTAAGGAAATTATAGGTTTCCATAAATCTTTCTTCTGTTTCTCCCGGGAATCCTACAATAACATCTACACCGATAGCCGCATCAGGCATTACCTCGCGGATCTTGTTGACTCTGTCGTTATACAGTTTGGTCAGGTAACGACGTTTCATCTTTTTCAAAAGATCATCGCTTCCGGATTGTAACGGGATATGAAAATGCGGAACAAAGCTTTTACTTTTGGAAACCAGTTCAATACTTTCATCTTTCAAAAGATTGGGTTCAATAGAAGATATACGGATTCTTTCTATTCCTTCCACTTTATCCAGTTCTGAAATAAGATCAAGGAAAGTATGCTCGTGTTTTTTATTTCCAAATTCTCCTTTACCATAATCACCGATATTCACCCCTGTAAGAACAATTTCCTTGATGTCTTTTGCAGCGATTTCCGTGGCATTTCTGAGAACATTCTCGATGGTATCGGAACGTGAAATTCCTCTTGCTAAAGGAATGGTACAGTAGGTACATTTATAATCACAGCCATCCTGTACTTTCAGGAAAGCTCTGGTTCTGTCCCCAATAGAATAACTTCCGATAAAGAAATCGGTTTCTTCAATTTCACATGAATGCACTACGCCTTCACTCTCAGATTTCTCCAAATCGTCCAGGTAGCTCAGAATATTGAATTTTTCTTTTGCACCTAAAACCAGGTCCACTCCTTCAATTTGTGAAATTTCTTCAGGTTTCAGCTGTGCATAGCATCCAACAATTACCACCAGCCCTTCCGGATTGGCTTTCATTGCTCTTTTCACGTGAAGTTTACATTCACGGTCAGCATTTTCTGTCACAGAACATGTATTGATAACATACACATTCGCTTTTTCATCAAAGCTTACCTTATCATAACCTGCATCTGTTAATTGACGGGCAATAGTAGATGTTTCTGCAAAGTTTAATTTGCAGCCCAGTGTATGAAACGCGGCAGTTCTGTGAAAAGTAGACATTTGTTACTCCTGAATTTTATGGGTGCAAAGATAGTAATTTTAATAAGAATTCAAGATTGATTCAATCTATTGTTTATATTCATCTCTTACTTCGGGGCTGTTTTGAAAGCAGACGGATGATGAATTGGGAGCTGGATCCTGACCTGAAAATTTGGCTTTCATTTCTGTATTAAACTCCTGAGATCGGTTTCGGGCAATAGAAAGCGTGTTCCAATCTTCATTCTTTATCATTTTGGCAATATAAACGATCTGACCTATATGATAAGGATAATGTGCCAATTGACGAAGAACTGCATCAATCACAGGATGTGCTTCTCCTCTGATATAGGTTGACGCATAAAGATTATCCTCATTTATTTTCTCAAGAGCATCAAAAAAGCATTGCCAGCCTTGTTCCCAAAAATCCAGAACCTGTTCTTTAGTGGTAAAGGTATTGACAAATTCTCCGTCACGGTTACGCCAGGATTTCTCACCATCTTCGGTCAGGAAATTGGTCCATCTTGAAAGCATATTTCCTGCAAGATGTTTCACAATAATGGCAATAGAATTACTTTCTTCATTATACTGCCAGAACATCTGCTCATCTGTTAACTGTTCAAAGGTTTTATCACCAAGAGATTTATAGTATTCAAAACGTTTTACAAACAGGTCTTTCATTCTTTCTATTTTGATATCTAATTTAAAAACTTTTAAAAATAAAAACCACCTCAATTGAAGTGGTTTTTTCTATCTATTTTATTGACTATTCTCTGTTTTTCACCAATACCCAACCTGTGAATTTGAGTGCAGTATTCTTTTTATCATTTTCATTCCATGTGATAGAATACCAGTATGTTCCTGTAGGTACTCTTCTTCCTCCCTGCGTACCATCCCATTTATAGCCATTGGATTTGTCTGCCTGGAAGATTTTGTTTCCATAACGGTCGAAGACATTCATGATCAGGTTTTGTTTGTTTGCCAGGGCTGAATAATCAATCACATCATTTATTCCATCTGCATTGGGTGTTATCACATTAATCAGATTAGGGACAACAATTCCTATTTCTATCGGATCACAGTCATAAGCATCTTTTACATAGACTTTATGATCTCCTCTTGAAAGATTACTGAATACATTGGAATCCTGCCAGATGATATTATCTATTGAATATTTATATGCCGGAGTTCCTCCTATTACAGATACTGTGATGGTATTGTTCGAGATATCGATACCGGAAACAACAGGCTGTTCGGAAGGAAGTACTTTTACCGTTTGTGTTGTAACACATTCTCCTGTTTTAAGTTTTACCCAGTATACTCCTATTCCGGCTTTGATCGTTTGTGTAGTTGCTCCTGTACTCCACTCGTAGCTTTTAAATCCGGGACCTGCGTCCAGAGTGGTCTGATCTTCTGCACAAATAGTCACATCTTTAAGTTTATCAGAATATACAGGTGGAATAACAATTAAAGTAACCTTAGCCACATTATAACATCCCTGAGCATTAGAAACTCTTATATACACAAATCCATTAGGTGCAATGTAATTATTGGGATTCAGGATTTCATTGGTCTGATTAACAGCATCTGTCAATGAAGGATAGTATTTTTTTGCAGGGTTAGTTTGGCCGGTTACCGAAGCATTAACAAGATTGAAAGAAGCTGTGGAGGGGCTGGCTTCGATGAAGCATGATCTCAAAGTTGTTTCATTCACTACCACAACCGGATAAAATTTCAGGGTAATCTCTGCTACAGCGGTACAACCGAATTCTGAGATCACCTTCACGTAGATAATACCTTCTGCAGAGACAAATGCCATTGGGGTGGTAATCTCATTGGTTCCGGTATTGAGATCCGCCATTGTAGGATAGTATTTCTTTGTAACGTTCGGGTTGGCGATAACATCTGCTGTGGTTAAATCAAATAAAGCTGTGCCTGCATTATTATTGTTGCATTGGGTTAAAGTTGCATTTTTCACTGTTATAGACCCATTTTTAAATTTAAATAATCCAACCTGTTTACATTTATTGAGCGGATTAGACGTATTGGTTGGATCGGTATAATTGATGCTGTAGTAATAGACAGTTGTCGTATTTACCGTGATAGGTGTTGTAATGGGATTATTCCCCGTTAAGGCATCATTCTGACTCAGATGATAACTTACCCCAAAGTTTTGATTTCCATTAAGAATTCCTGAGGATAATGTAGAAAAATCGAATAAAGCTGTAGCAGAACAAATGACCACTTCTCTTGGGTCAGCAGGATTTGCAGCCGGAATTCCGGGAGGATTAAATGGCTGTGTCTGAATAGCCGGATCTGTAAATGGTGAAGCCAGTGTTGCAGTTCCTCCCCACGTTAAAGAAAATGGAGCTGTAGTGGAACTGGTACTGCTCACCCAGTTGTCAATAAACAAGTAATACGTTTGCCCTGGCAAAACATCAAGATATCTACAATAAGGAGTCAGAGAACCTCCTGCAGCGCTTAAAATTGTGCTTGTCATATTCAATCCTGTAGCGGGTCCGGGTCCGATAACTGTTGCTGCATTACAACGTATCGGCGACCCTAAACTTCCACAGGTTACATTAGGGCCAAAAATCGCCCAGTCATAATCGGCATCCGGATTATTCGGAACAAGGTCGAAGGTAAGTGTACCTCCTGTAGCGATTGTAATTTTATACCAGATTGAGTTGTGTTCTCCCGTAAAATCTATACAACTTCCGGAGTTTACCAATTCTTTTATATTACCATATCCGGTAGGACTATACGTGATATTTGAATTTCCACAAACGGAGAGTGCAGTAGCACAGTCTGCCTGAGCATAGAAAGTATGAGAGAGACATAGAAGTATGAAAAGTAGAAGTTTCCTCATAGATTTAATGTTTTTATGGTTATATCAGTTACACATTGTATTGATAATCAATACCCATCAAATATAACCTTATTTTAATTAAAAACAATAAAATATAAATAATTTTAAACTATTATAAATTAAAACATCAAATAATTTAAAATAATCTATATTATATCAAATTACACAACAAATAATCAAATCTATAAAATATTCACTTTATTTTATACTTGTAATATTTCCACAGAGATTTTCCAGGTGAAATATTTTATGGAAAGGGCTTTTTACTTCTTTCAGATGTTCTTTATCCTGAATGAAAGTATATCTTGAGGCAATAGAATTCATATCGGAAACAATAACCAGCCAGCATTCATCCACAGAGGTGTCATAATATGGGAATTTTTCATTCTTTTTTTCAATAAGTTCAAGAATCTTTTCCGAGCAAAGCTCATCAAACAGATTCATGCTGTATTCATGGGTAATAAAGACATTTCTGCGGTGGAAAGATTTTCTCAGACTTTTCACACAGCCTGCTGGTTTATTTTTTTTGATGCTTTTATAGATACTGATGATGTTTTCCTGCTGTACTTCGAGATTGTCAAATTTCGTTTCCGGGTGGAATTCCAAAAAATAAACACCACGATATTTCGTAGTGTCTTCCTGTTCTAATAGTATTTCTGCCTGACGGAACATTTTATTCAAAGTACTTTCTACTTTTTTCATTTCCAGATGATTGATTACTTCGGTAAGTTCTATTCCGATTTTTTTGTCGTTGAACTTGGCGATAAAGTCTGGACTCTCGCAGGTAAGGTTTTCAAATTTCACTTCGGGAAAATGATGCATAAAAGAGTTGAGAAGAAGAATCTCGGATTTCTTTCTGTACTTTTCACGGTCATGCAGCGGAGATTCATCTATGGTACGGTGATACTTTTCCATTGGCTTTTTTTTCAAATGCCGATTAAGATAGTATAAACTAAGATTCTTTACCAGATCTTCTTCAGAAAAAGTCTTTTTCATGTGTGATTTTTTTATTTAATTAAAGAACACATGCAGCCAATGGCTTTCATCATTAAAAGTTTTTGATAATCAAAAATTTACACTCTTAAAGGTAAGTAAAAAAACAATTCAATACTTAGTTTTTAAATTAATTTATCGATTAATTAATGTAAAGTTTATTTTCATAATTAATACCTTTGTCTTTTTAAACACAAACCCAAACTTATGGATTTCAGGAATTTCAGAATACCCTACACTATCAATCCTCAATATTCAAAAAAGACCGTCTATTTCTCCATGGAATTTGCTCTTGAGCAGGTACTTAAAATATATTCCGGAGGGCTTGGCTTTCTGGCAGGATCTCACATGAGAAGTGCTTATAACCTTAAGCAGGATCTTATTGGAATCGGTATCCTGTGGAAATTTGGTTATTATGACCAGGCAAGAAACCACGACCAGTCTTTACAGCCTGTATGGACGAAAAAAATGTACAGTTTTCTTGAAGATACCGGAATAAAATTCCAAATCGAAATCCACAGTGCTCCGGTTTGGGTAAAAGTATGGTACCTTGATCCTGAAATCTTCAATACGGCCCCCATGTTTTTCCTTTCTACAGATGTTCCGGAAAACGATCACGTTTCGAAAACAATCTGTCACAGGTTGTATGATGCCAATGAATCTACAAAACTTGCTCAATATATTTTACTGGGAAAAGGAGGAGCCAAGTTACTGGATGAAATGAATATTGAAAGAGAGGTGTATCATCTTAATGAAGCCCATGGACTTCCTGCAGCATTTTATCTTCTGAGAAAATATAACGGAGATCTTAATAAAGTTAAAGAAAAACTTGTTTTCACCACTCATACCCCTGAGGAAGCAGGGAATGAAAAACATAGCTTCAGATTATGCTATGATATGTCCTATTTTTCAGGATACAGTATGGAAGAAGTAAAAAATATTGAAGGATCTGATGACGACCGTTTTAATCACTCTCTCTGCGCATTAAGAATGGCCAGAATGGCCAATGGAGTTTCCCGGCTTCATGGTATGGTTTCCAGAGCCATGTGGAATAAATATCCGGGAATCTGTGAGATCACTTCTATTACCAATGCTCAGGAATTTAAATACTGGTCTGATAAACCTTTATACAATGCAAAGGATGAAAACGACAGTACAGTTTTCGATTTCCGCAAAAAATATCTGAAGAAAAAACTATTCAGTATTGTTGCAGATCAGACAGGAAATTTATTTAATCCTAATGTCTTTACGATGGTATGGGCCAGAAGATTTGCAGGCTATAAGAGAGCAGAACTTCTTTTACATGATAAGGAAAGATTCTACAGACTTCTGAATAATCCAAAATATCCGGTACAGATCATCTGGGCAGGGAAACCTTACCCAATGGACTATTCTGCCATTTCTACGTTCAATACACTGGTTGAAGAAAGTAAAAACCATAAGAATATTGCTGTTCTTACAGGTTATGAGCTTTCTTTAAGCAAGTCTTTAAAACAGGGTTCTGATGTATGGCTTAATAATCCAAGAGTTCCGAGGGAAGCTTCCGGAACTTCCGGTATGACGGCTGCCATGAACGGATCTGTCAATTTATCCACAGATGACGGCTGGATCCCGGAATTTGCCAGACACGGAGAAAACTCTTTTGTAGTTCCCAAAGCAGATTATCTGAACATGAGTATTTACGAACAGGATAATTATGATTTAAATAAATTGTATGAAATTCTTGAAAATGAAATTCTCCCAACCTATTACGACCGTCCTGACGAATGGAGAAAAATCCAGTACAATGCAATGAATGATGTGAAAGATCATTTCAACAGTGACAGAATGGCGGATGAATATTACAGAATCCTCTATAATCAGCAATAGAATTAATGAGCAATATCCTGAACACATCTGAATCCGGTGTGTTCAAGGCTTGTATCAGGACTGCTTTTCATGCGGCGGGCTACTCTGTATCCGCTGCAATAGCTATCATTACATAAAAAGCTTCCTCCACGCAGGCTGCGTTTTACACTATACGGTTCCTGAGGGTCATAAGACCTGTCTGCACCCTGAGGATTCACAACGAGGCTGCCTTCCAGTTTTTTATAGTAATCATAATTGTATAAATCGCTGCACCATTCCCAAACATTTCCAGCCATGTCATACAGGCCATATCCGTTGGCTTTAAATGATTGTACAGGAGCAAGGGTAATATAGCCGTCTTTCTTATCATTAAGGTAGGGAAATTTTCCTTCCCAGCTGTTCGCTTTAGGAATTCCTGCATTGATGGGTTCATTTCCCCATGGATAAATATTATTTTTTAATCCGCCCCGTGCTGCAAATTCCCATTCTGCTTCTGTAGGCAAGCGTTTACCTGACCATTTACAGTATGCCTGTACATCATCCCAGCTTACATGTACCACGGGATAATTGTCTTTTCCTTCAATATTGCTTGCCGGTCCCTGAGGATGCTTCCAGCTAGCACCTTTCACCCATTTCCACCATTGGCTGAAGTCATTCAGATTCACAGGTTTGCTTGTGGGTTTAAATACTAATGAAGCAGCTACCAGCAAGCTATCCGGAGGTTTCGGAGTACCCTCAGGCAGGTTTTTTTTTAATTCATCCCAATCGGGTTTACGTTCTGCCGTTGTGATATATCCTGTAGCATTTACAAATTTGCGGAACTGTTCATTCGTTACTTCGGTTATATCCATATAGAACGGAGAAACTTTTACTCTGTGTTTGGGATATTCATCTGCATCAGCATAGCTGTTATCCCCTCCCATATCAAATTCACCCCCGGGAATGAATACCATTCCTTGCAAAGAAATTTTCCCGTTAAAACGGATATGGGAAGAATCTGCAGCTCCTAACCGCTTCGGAACATTCATACAGGTGTGTCCCGGTTTCTCTTCCTCCGGTTTTAAGATTTTATTCTTATTACAGGAAGATAAAAAACCTAATACACTTATGAATACAACCATCTTTATTATGAAAAACCTCATTTCTTATCTGAATATTTACAGGTTTTATGATTTTGGCTTGCTATATCTCCATCCCTTTTTCATCTGTAATGACAATTGGCTAACCAGCTTTTTAGAAGAAACTTCTTCAGCGATATTCACATTTTCATCAGGGTCATTTTTATGATCATACAGTTCTCTGGCCAGATAAGCTCCCGGCTTGCCAGTCTCTTTATTCCATTCAAACCATTCTACATATCTGTAACGGTCTGTACGGATAGCATATCCCATTCTTTCCACATTTTGCACCCCTCTGGCTTTTACTCCAAACCTACCTAATAAAAACTGGCTGTAGGATGCTGTTTTCCATTTACGGGCAGGATCTGTAAGCAGAGGTTTCATACTGGTTCCCTGAAGATAATCAGGTATTTTTATTCCCGCCATATCGCATAAAGTGGGATAAATATCCACAAATTCTGTAAGAGCATCGCTTGTTTTTCCTTTTGCTTTTACTCCTGCCCCACTGATAATAAGCGGTACTCTGGTATCAATCTCATAGTTGCTCTGTTTACACCAGCTGTTATGCTCTCCCAGTTTCCAGCCATGATCTCCCCACAATACGATAATGGTATTTTCACTAAGCTCCAGTTCGTCAAGTGCTTTTAAGAGTCTTCCTATCTGAGCATCCGTATAAGAAACAGAAGCGTAATATCCATGGAGAAGTTCCCGCTGCTTTTCAATATCATAAGGTTTTTCTGAAGGCAAAGGCAGATCAGATCTATCAGTATACGCTCTCAGTTCAGTATCACCATGTACGGCAAATTCCGGAGCATTTTCTGGCATGAATTGATTTTTCGCAAGCGGTATATCGTTTCTGTTATACAAATCCCAGTATTTTTTAGGAGCATTAAAAGGTAAATGCGGACGGTAATAGCCTACTGAAAAAAAGAAAGGCTTATCTTTTCCTTTTAATTCTTTCAGCTTTTGAATGGCCATGGTTGTCTGTGCTCCGTCATAATAGGCATCATCATCAACGTCTGCCATTTCAACGGAATTAGCCTTTGTATAGACAAATCCATAGGCATCAGGCCTGGCTTTTCCAATTTTTTGAAGACCAAGTTCTTTTTCCTTCTGAATCATCTTGTTTTTTTCCATCTGGTACACAGCGTCCGGATCAAAAGGATATCCGGCTACATGAAGTTCTTCATTCCAGGACTTATCATCAGGAAAATTATTATGAAAGGTTTTTCCTATCCCTACCGTATAATAACCGTTATTTTTGAATGCCTGAGGAAGAGTGATTGCATCCGGGAGGTTTTTCCTGAAATCTGTCTGAAGATCCCATACACGCACAGAATCTGGTCTCAAACCTGTAAGAAGGCTTGCTCTAGAAGGATTACATACCGCCTGCTGACAGTATGCTCTATTAAAAACGACTCCTTTTGCTGCAAGCTTATCCATATTAGGCGTTTTTATAACGGTGTTTCCATAACAGCCCATTTCAGGTCTTAAATCATCAATAGGAATAAACAGAATATTGGGCCTTGTTTGCTTTGCATTGGATCTTATACTTTTTTTAGGTTTAGGATTGTCTTTATGGAAACTTGCACCACTTATTGTTATATAATTACAAATCGATATAATGAATACTATTTTTAAAAAATTGAAATTCTTCATGAGGTCCAAATTTTCTTTTATTGATAAGATTTAGTTGTTATCAGCTTATCTTTCACTTGTTTCCATCCTTTTTTACGTTGCTCAGAAAGCTTTTCCAGGATATCTTTGTTTTCCGGATAAACTGCAATATTGAAATTCTCTTTTGGATCTGAGCTAAGATTATAAAGTTCCTGAGCCACAAGTTCTCCAGGCTTTTGGGTTACTTTATCCCAATAATACCACTCTATCAGATGATAGCTTTTGGTCACCATTGAATATCCCATGTAATTTTTTTTGTTAAGATGTATTCCTTCGCCGGCCGGCCGCAAAAACTGACTGAATACAGCTCCTTTCCATTCCACACTATTTTCATTCAGAAGTTTTTTAAAGCTTACTCCTTGCAGATAAGAGGGAGTTTCTATTCCTGCGAGATCACAGAGGGTAGGATAAAGATCTACCATCTCTACCAGTTCATTGCTTTTGCTTCCTGGATTTTTCATTCCGGGCGCATAAACAATAAGCGGAACTCGGGTATCATTTAAATAATTAGTCTGTTTCCCCCATGCATTATGTTCTCCTAATTTCCAGCCGTGGTCTCCCCATAATACAATAATGGTGTTATCTATCAATTTTTGTTTTTCAAGCTCATCAACAAGTCGTCCAATACAGGCATCAACATAACTTACAGAAGCATAATACCCATGTTTTAGCATTCTGGCTTCTTTTTCCGGCATTCTGAAGTAGGCAGGATGTCTTACATATTCAAGGTCATAACAAGCAGTCATCTCTCTTTGGTTATACATGGCCATGCTTGGTGCATTGAACGGAATAAAACTGTTATCTGCCATTGGTATTTCCATAGGATCATAAAGGTCCCAGTACTTTTTAGGAGCTACAAATGGTAAATGCGGTCTGAAATACCCCAATGCCAGGAAGAAAGGTTTCTTTTTATTTTTAATACGGTTGATCGTTTGAATGGCAAGTGATGTCTGAGCTCCGTCATACAATGAATCATCAGGACAGTCTGCCACTTCTACGGAACGTCCGTATGCCCAGCCGTTAGCATATCTTTTAGGATCTTTGGCTAATCTTTCCAGTCTTTTGGCTGCAAGCTCAGTTTTAAGTTCTCCGCTGAAATAAAAAGATTCGGGATCTCTGTCTATCATATTTTTAACGGCATATCCTTCAGGACGGAGATCAGGCTCCCGAAAAGAGATAGAATCAGGCATATGATTATGAAAAATCTTTCCGATGGATACTGTATGATAATTGAATTTTTCAAACTGTTGAGGAATCGTTACCACATCAGGATGTATTTTGCGAAATTCTTCTCCCAACACCCATACTTTGGTGGAATCCGGCCGTAAGCCTGTTAAAGCACTTGCTCTGGAAGGAGCGCAAACAGCCACCTGGCAATATGCATTTGTGAAAGTAGTACCTCTTCTTGCCAGCTTATCAATATTGGGTGTTTTAATAATTGTATTACCGTAAACTCCCAGTTCCGGTCTCAGGTCATCAACCACAATAAAGATTACATTGGGTTTAGATTTTTTTTGCGACTGTCCTGCAATGATGCTAAATGGTAAAATCAATAGAAATATATATATTGATTTTAAAGTTGAAAATCCAAACATATCAATTATTTTACGTAATCAGCCTTCTAAGAATGTGAGTTGCATTGTGGCAGCAAAGAAAAGCTTCCCAAGGTTGTTTATCGATTAAACACTGGATCAAGAAAAACTTTAAACATCCACAAAACATTAAGGAGTCTTTTTTCATCATTTGTGTTTTATTTTGAAATAAGATATAATGAGTTATGGATGTGATGCAAATTTGCAACAAAAAAGAATAAACTCTTGCAAAGTGAACTACATCATATATACATCAATAACATAAAATACACATTTACAGTAATTTACAAATCCCAACATTATCAAGACATAAAAAAATACAGTAAAAAAAACAGATCAGCTGATTTTCCATGTCCTGCTTTTATCTCCACTTCTTCTCGATTATTCGAAATACATGAAATATAGAATACAAAAAAATCCAGAAAGTTTATCTTTCCGGATGATGAATTACTTATTTTTTTAGATGGTACTTTCATACCTTTTTCCTTCGCTTCAGAAATACCTATGGCTACGGCTTTTTTCTGCTTGTCACTTTTTTCCCGGAAGAAGACTTTAATTTTCCTTCCTTAAATTCGTGCATTACCTTTCCTATTTTGTCATGAGCTTTTTCTGAATATTTAATCTTGCCCATGATCAGATTTTTAGGATTTTGGCAGGGATACCCCTAATTCATAAACACAGGCATGTTTCAAATATTTTGAACGCTCTCTAGAAGTTACCGATTCAAAATGATCATTTTTGATTACAATAATCGGATCTTCTATATTTTCAATTTCAAAATTGGCAAAGTATCGCTCATCAGGGCTGGTTTTATCATTACTTGCTTTTATTTTCTGCAGTTCGTCCGCATATTTTCTGAATCCCGGATCTGATGAATGAATAAATTTATACTCATCGCCTGCATACACATAGTAATGAATTTTTTTCTCTATCAACCCCGCTTCATCAGTAATTTCAGGATTATCATTTCCGTCTCTGAATACTACTTCTGCCAATGTTCCTCCTTTTTTTTGAGCACATTCTTCCGCGTCCTTAAAACTGGAAAAACCTGTATAAACAATCTGATCGCTTAATACATAACGGTTCAGCTTCTGGTTGTATGCATTCGTTTCCATAATTATTATTTGATTTGATTATATAAAATGATATTCAATTTTTTTGCCAAAAAGCTCATTTGAAAAGCTTTTTTATACATTTTAATAAAATTATTATCTTTGAAATCCATTACTATTAGAAATGAAAAAATTATTCTTAACTCTTACTGTTGCGGCGGTATTTCAAAATGTGTCTGCACAGGAAATCACTTTAGATAAAATATATTCAGGATATTACCGTGGAAAAGGGATTGCAGGAATCACTTCCATGAAAAACGGAGAAAATTATCTCGTGATTGAATCTTCAGGTATTGCAAAATATTCTTATAAAACTTCACAGAAGGAAGGAAATCTTGTGGACGGAAAGTTTGAAAGCTATATTTTTTCTGATGATGAATCTAAGATTCTTTTACAGACCGGAAGCCAGCCTATTTACAGACATTCTTTCCTGGGAAAATTTGATGTAAAAGATTTAAAATCCGGAAAAGTAATCAGCCTGAATGAAGGGAAACCGGTTCAGGAGCCTACATTTTCGCCGGATGCTACAAAAGTGGCCTTTATTTCTGATAATAATCTTTTCTATCAGGATCTTAGCTCCGGAAAAATCACACAGATTACTACGGATGGTAAAAAGAACTCTATCCTGAATGGTTTGGCAGACTGGGTATATGAAGAAGAATTCGGGCATGCAAGACAATATGAGTGGACAAAAAATTCTGATGCTATCGTATTTGTGAAGTCTGATGAAAGCCAGGTTCCGGAAATCTATATTCCCATTTATGGAAAAAACCTTTATCCGGCTGAAATGCGTTATAAATATCCAAAAGCAGGTGAGAAAAACTCTGTAGTTTCAGCACAGCTATACCGTCTTGATAACGGAAAAACAATGCAGCTGAACTTAGGTTCTTTCAAAAACTACTACATCCCGAATGTATTCCAGACTGCAAAACCGGACGAAATTGTTTTAATTACGTCTGAAAGGATACAAAACGCTTCGGATATCTTAAAGGTAAATACCAAAACAGGAGCAGTTCAGAAGTTATTTACTGAAACGGATGATAAATGGATTGATACAGACAGTCCTACTCTTGAATTCCTTGAAGATGATTCCTTCCTTTGGGCTTCTGAGAGAGACGGAAACCGTCACCTGTACTGGTATGACAAAGATGGTAAGTTGAAAAAACAGATCACAAAAGGAAACTGGGAGGTAACGGATTATTATGGTTTTAATCCAAAGTCTAAAGAAATTTATGTTCAGACTACTGAAAAAGGAAGCATTAATAAGGTGATTTCCAAAGTAAATATTGACAACGGAAAAACTCAGCTGATCTCTAATGCAGAAGGAAACAACGCTGCGAACTTCAGCAAAAACTATAATTATTTCATTGAAACATCTTCTACAGCATCTAAACCTTATACCTATGTTTTAAAAGACGGTAACGGAAAAGCGGTAAAAGAACTTCAGAACAACAATGACCAGTTACAGAAACTAAAAGCTGATAATTTTGTTGAAAAAGAATTCATTACGATTCCAAACGCTGCAGGTGATCAGATGAATGCCTGGATCATGAAGCCTAAAAACTTTGATCCGAACAAGAAATATCCTTTATTTATGTTCCAGTATTCCGGACCTGGATCTCAGCAGGTTGCCAACTCATGGGACAACGGAAACGCCATGTGGTTCAATCACCTTGTACAAAAAGGATATATTGTTGCTTGTGTAGACGGCCGTGGAACAGGCTATAAAGGAGCAAAATATAAGAAAGTAACTTATATGAATTTAGGAAAATATGAGATTGAAGATCAGATCACAGCAGCCAAGTGGTTCGGGAATCAATCTTATATTGACAAGAGCCGAATCGGAATGTTCGGATGGAGCTTCGGTGGTTATATGACAAGTTTGGCAATGACTAAAGGAGCTGATGTCTTCAAAGTAGGAATTGCTGTAGCACCGGTAACCAACTGGAGATATTACGACTCTGTATACACAGAAAGATTTATGAGGACACCTCAGGAAAACCCGGATGGATATGATAAAAATTCTCCTACGGAATATGCTAATCTGTTGAAGGGGAAATTTTTGTTGATCCACGGAACGGCTGATGATAACGTTCACTTCCAGAATTCTATGGAGTTCTCTGAAGCTTTGATTCAAAACAAAAAACAGTTTGACTTCATGGCTTATCCTGATAAAAACCACGGAATTTACGGTGGGCAGACAAGACCTCAGTTGTATCAGAAAATGACGGATTTCATCCTGAATAATCTGTAAATATCAAATTTAAATCTCACAAAAAATTCCTTTCAGAAAGTCTGAAAGGAATTTTTATTTACATACCTGTTAAGGATATTTGACAGCTTTATCCAGTTCTATAGGGTTGTTAAATGCTTTTAATTTTTTTCTTTCGTTGGCTTCTGCGGGTTTCAGCTGTTCTTTGGAGAGAATTGTGCCGTCATCAAGCTGTAATTTTTGCCCTTCGCGCATAGTCAGATTTCCATTCAAAACATATTTAAAAGGGTTGGAATAGAGGTCCAGCCTTAGTTTATTTAAATCTTTTTGAGTAACGGGAATTGCTCTGGGGATATAATTATTTAATGAATTACGTTGATAATCATCCGGAATCTTTTCACTCTTAATCACATTAAAATAATAATTCTTTTTTGTATCATACAATTCCATAATCAATCCCGGTAATCCGCTAAACTTATAAGGTCCGTAAGGCATTGGGATATCTTTAGTAAACCATGCGATCCAGTTTCTTCCTCCAAATTCAGTGGTCGCCTTTTGAAGCGAAAGATTATCAGCTATTTTTATACTGTCTGTAATAGTCCACTGTTGCCTGGCCTCCTCAGATATTTTATAAAAATTTACATCTCCGATATATTCATAGTTTTGGTATATATTATCATCCTTCTTTTTTAATAAAAAAGAAGTCAGTCTATTAATTGGAGTTCTCCCGGTAGCAGTAAATACTGAATCACTAATATAATTCAGTCTGTTATAATAAGCAATATCCTCTTTTGTGATATCCAGATAATAATTTTCCCGGGTGATATCTTTTGAGGTTGAATCTTTCTTGTATTTCACCTCATAGATGAACCGGTTGTTCTGGGAAAAAAACATTACAGTTCCCAGCAATATAAATAATAAGCTTTTCATAATAATTTAATTTTCAGATAATAATTCCGGGATAAAGAACTCCAGATCTGCTCTTTCATACTGAACCGGGTATTCCGTGTCATTGATAAAGATATTGGGTGTAAAATGTATCCCATTGCTGCTTACCCACTCTTCATGTCCTTTTAATAAGGCAAGTGCATTCTCTGAGTTTCCAAAATATTTAGAATATTTTTGATACCAGCCACTTTTGTTTTCACTATATCCCTGAACGTCATACCAGCCGCTTAACGCTTCCAGAAATGCTATTTTATTTTCGCTATTGATGTAAATATTGGTAAGATTTACATGAACCGTTCTATTATCCGGATCATCCCTGCTAAGGTCTATATCAAAGAAAATGTTGATTCTCAACTCATCAGAATACTTTTTTACCAGCTTTAGAAAAACAGGGTAAAATTCT
This sequence comes from Chryseobacterium candidae, assembly GCF_004916905.1. Classification (GTDB taxonomy): domain Bacteria; phylum Bacteroidota; class Bacteroidia; order Flavobacteriales; family Weeksellaceae; genus Chryseobacterium; species Chryseobacterium candidae. The sequence goes on along the minus strand of NZ_SDLV01000029.1, from coordinate 95,895 downwards.
TTACAATGCTTACAAAAAGGATTGGTGACAAAGGTTAAAGTTCCACCTGCTTTTTCATTTCCAAACACAAAAGCGCTTGAAAAATCTTCATTGGTCAACCTTTTCTGCAAAGACAAATTATTTTTGAAAAACTGGTAGTTTCTTCTGAATTTCAGATTTCTTTTTAGGGTATTTTCGTCTTTCTGTTCCTTCTTATTTTTTATTCTAAAATTAATCAAGACAATGAGTGAACCCAAGCTCCCGATTAAAAACAGAACAGCACTGATGTCCGGTTTTTTACTTGTAAAGGAGATAAGATTGGCTGCTATCAACTGAATACATACTGAGGCTATGATTACCATGCAGACAGGACAGTATTTTTTAACAACAAATACCTGATAGAATAAGGATAAGAAAGCAACGGGTATGAATGCAAATAACCCATATTGATAGATCTCAAAAAAGAATTCAATATTTTTTATCAGACCAAATAAAATAAAACAGACTATCTGACTGGTAAAAAACAGCAGTGAAATCTCAGATAAATCTATTTTGTTAAAAATCTTCCATTTTTTCGAATTAAAAACCAGGTCGCAGTCCGTATTCAAATAATTGCTTTTACATACTCCAACCGGAATGAATGTTCCTTTACCATGTGTCTTTTTATAAGCTTCATGGGCAAAGATGAATCCGATAAGTCCGGTAGCCGCAAAGATCAGTTTCAAAACCAGATTGGAATCATCATATACGAAAAGGAACAGAAACAGCAGCGTTACAATTCCCCAATTGATGTATGTATAATCAAGTTTTGATTTTGTATAAGATTGCTCTTCAGACTTTTCTACAATAAGTATTATATTTTCCCATTCCGAAAAAAAATCTTCCGTTTGAGAACCATTTACTGTTATTTTATTATCTTTATTACTCACCACTGCCAACTCTCCTTCTACTAAAGCCAGAAAATCCTCAGGCAAAATATCTTTTTCGTCATTATTAATTCTGTAACTGTAATTTTCAATATTGAAAAAGCTTAAAGCATCAGAAAATGCAAGAAGGCTTGGAAAATCGGGATGTCCTTCCAATTGAAGTTCAAACTCATCCCTATCAATATGTATTTCATTATAATCCAGATAATTGATAACAGCAATATAACTTTGGCGTGTCATTTTTAAAGCATCTTTTTATATTAAAAAAAAGCAACAGTTTCCTGTTGCCATTTTAAAAGATTTACATTGATTACCCACAACAAAAAGTACCATTGCAATAAGAATCACCATTCCCATTATGGGTATTGGCACAAGCTGCATTCGTACATCCACATCCTCCATATGCATCAGGTGCCATCTTCCCTCCTTTAATTGTTCTCTGCTCTTCTCTTGATAAAATTCCTTTCATCTTTTTTAAATTGATCTTTTTCATAATAAATGTTTTTTAATTACATGTCATTATTGACACTTCGAAACTAGAAAACAAATATCACTTAACAGAGAAATTAATTTGTATATTCTGTGTACAAGCCGTTATTTACACTATTTACATTCTGTGTACAAGTTAAATTCAGCAATATAAATCACTCTTTATACTTAAAATTTTATATTTATTTCATTAATCATTTATACGCGTATTATTTATTTTATCAATTAAAATTAAAAAGCTATTTTTGGGAAATTTGAAAATTGATTATATGAAGACTAAACATCCTAAAGGGCTGCCCTATCTCTTTTTCACAGAAATGTGGGAGCGTTTCGGGTATTACCTGATTCTTGGAATCTTTGTTCTCTATGTTATTGAGCCTACAGGCATGAAAGGCGGACTTGGACTTCCGGATAAAACTGCTGATGACATTTTCGGAACTTATATTGCCTTAACTTATCTGACTCCATTTATTGGAGGGTTCCTGGCAGACAGGGTTTTAGGATATATTAAATCTATTTATCTTGGAGGTTTTTTAATGGCTGCAGGATATATAGGAATGGGTGTTTTTAAAGATTTGCCTTTGTTTTATGCTTCTCTGGCATTAATTATCATCGGAAATGGTTTCTTTAAACCTACTATTTCAACATTACTAGGAAATCTCTATTCTGAAGAACCTTACAAAGCGAATAAAGACTCCGGATATAATATCTTCTATATGGGGATCAATATCGGGGCATTTATCTGTAATATTATTGCGGCTTTTATGCGTAATAAATTCGGTTGGGGTGAAGCTTTCATCACCGCGGGTGTAGGAATGCTTATCGGAATGGTTATTTTTACAATAGGAAGAAAGCATTATATCCATGCTGCACAGATGAAACCTGTACAGGAAGGCGATACCAAGCTTTCAGAAATTCTGATCAAAGTATTTGTTCCTGCTATCGTTGCCGGAGCAATAGGTTGGTTTATTCCTGGGAATATCTTCGGAAGTGACAGTACAGATGCCTTTATTTTCGCATGTATACCCGTTATTTATTTTTATGCATCTCTTTACTTTAAAGCTAAACCTGATGAAAAAGCATCTATCGGGGCATTACTTTCTGTATTCCTGATCAGCATGTTCTTCTGGGCTGTTTTCAAACAAAACGGTACAGCTTTAACAAGATGGGCGAATTATTATACCGACAGAAGTGTTCCTGCTTCTCTTGAAAAGCCACTGGAAGGAATTTATATGGTGGAAGGGAAAAGTTATGAAGATAAAGAAACCCCTGTTTATGACAATCAGTTCCGTTCTCAAAAAGATGATAATGGAGAAACTAAAAAGGAAATGGGGAAAGATGTTTACTTTAAAAACATATCCCCTGAACAGCGTGCGGTTCTTGAGAAAAATCCGGAAAACAAAGTATATCTTTACAATACAGAATTATTCCAATCTATCAATCCATTCTGGGTTATTGCTTTGACTCCAGTTATCGTAGGATTCTGGGCATTATTGAGAAGAAAAGGCAAAGAGCCTTTAACACCAACTAAGATTGTTTTAGGATTATTTATTTCCGGACTTTCTTGTCTGGTAATGGTTTTAGCAGTGATAGCCGGAGATAATGGATCTGTAAAAGTCTCTCCTCTATGGCTGGTGGCCAGCTACGGAGTGATTACCATCGGTGAATTATGTTTATCTCCAATGGGACTTTCTTTTGTATCTAAACTTTCTCCTGCAAGAATTACAGCATTGATGATGGGAGGATTCTTCCTGGCTAACTCTGTTGGAAATAAGCTTTCAGGAATCCTGGCCAGTACATGGTACAGCTACGAAAACAAAACGAATTATTTCCTTGTTAACTTCGCTTTGTTAATATTCGCTACACTTTTGGGCCTTTCTATGTTAAAGAGACTGAATAAAATCATGACAGAAAAAGGGCATTAAAATGCTCAATATTATAACGATAACCAAGCTGCGGACTAGTCCCGCAGCTTTTTTATTTAAAAATAAAATTAAAACCTTGCCAAAAACCCAAAATAAACTATATTTGTCAGTCTTAACAAAAATTAACAATAGAAATGGATAATATTGAAGCATTGAGTCCGAAACCGGATGAATTTGTAGAGAATAAGAATTCCAGGCATCCTAAAGGATTATGGGTTCTTTTCGGAACAGAAATGTGGGAGCGTTTCAACTTTTATGGAATGAGAGCTCTTTTGACGCTCTTCATGGTAAATTCCCTATTAATAAAAGAAGCTGATGCAGCAATCATCTATGGTGGATTTCTGGCTTTATGTTATTTAACCCCTCTTTTGGGAGGATTTATTGCTGACAAATATATAGGAAACAGATACGCTATCATCATTGGTGGATCTTTAATGGCTATCGGCCAGTTCTTATTATTCATCAGTGCCTCTACTTTCTCAGCAGATATTGGAAGTGCTAAACTTATCATGTGGCTGGCATTATTCGTTATCATTTTCGGTAACGGATTCTTCAAACCGAATATTTCCTCAATGGTAGGAAGTCTTTATCCAAAGCAGGAAAAATCTAAACTGGACTCTGCTTTTACCATTTTCTATATGGGGATCAACATTGGAGCATTCTTAGGTCAGTTTATCTGTCCATACTTAGGAGACGTAAAAGATGCTGCAACTGGGGTAAGAGATATCTTTGCTTTCAAATGGGGATTCTTGGCAGCTTCTATTGCAATGGTAATTGGGACTGTAACCTTCTTTATCCTTAAAAACAAATATGTAGTAACTCCGGAGGGAAGACCAATCGGGGGATTACCAAAAAACAATACAAGTGCTGACTTCGAAGAAGGAGAAACTCAAACTGCCAAATTCTCAGGTCAGGCTTTAGGAATCACCGGAGGAATATTTGTTGTTTTATTCTTCATTTTCAGATACCTTCTTGTAGGTGAGTTTGGATTCAACTCCGTAGAAATGGGACAGTTGATTAAAGGGATCATTTATCCATTCATCTATTCAGCTGGTATTGCTCTTGCCTTCTTAATTATGTCTTCTGCTGAAAATAAGGTAGAAAGACAAAGAATCTGGGTAATCTATATTGTATCATTCTTTATTATTTTCTTCTGGGCTGCGTTTGAGCAGGCAGGATCTTCATTAACGTTTATTGCAGACAATCAGACTGACAGAAACATTTTCGGATGGAATATGCCGCCTTCAATGGTTCAGATCTTCAACGGTATTTTCGTAGTTCTTTTAGCGGTTCCTTTCAGTTTATGCTGGGACAAGTTAAGAGCTAAAGGAAAAGAGCCGGTATCTCCGTTCAAACAAGCGATGGGATTAGCACTGATCGCTCTTTCTTATTTTATTATTGCACACAATGTAAAAGATCTTGGAAACTCAGGATTATTAGCCATCAAATGGTTAATGTTATTATATTTCATTCAAACATGTGGTGAGCTTTGCCTTTCTCCAATTGGTCTATCATTGGTTGGTAAGCTTGCTCCAAAAAGATTTGCTTCATTACTATACGGTGTTTTCTTTATTTCTAATGCTGCTGGTTATGCATTGGCAGGTTCATTAGGAGCGCTTATCCCTGCTACAGGTGATAAGTTCAAAAAGGCTGAAGAAATGGGTATTAATCTACAGGATGTTTTAGATAAAAAAGTAACCCTGACAGCTGATCAGGTTGCAGCTTTTGATAAAGCTCAGCTTCCATTACACAACCCTACTTTTGTAGGATTTGAAATTCACAATTTATTTGAATTCTTCATGGTATTCGTAGTACTTTGTGGGATTGCTTCTGTGATTTTAGGTTTAATTTCACCTATCTTAAAGAAAATGATGCACGGTGTAAACTAATTGTATCAACAAAATATCATAAAACCTCTGCTAAGTCAGAGGTTTTTTTTATTTTCGTATGATGGAAATTTCCGAAGATTCTTTATTCCAATCCGTAAAGGAAATCATTAAGCAGTCGCGCGAAAAAGTGTTTCGTATAGCGAATTCTACGTTGCTGCTCACTTACTGGCAGATTGGAAAATTGATTGTTGAAGATGAACAACAGGGAAAAGAACGGGCAGAATACGGAAAATATACGCTGAAAAAACTTTCTCAGAAGCTTACCTTAGAATTTGGAAAAGGGTTTGATGAAAGTAACTTAAGAAACATGCGCTCTTTTTATCATGCATTTCCAATATGTGACGCATTGCGTCACGAATTGAGCTGGACTCATTACAGATTACTGATAAGGCTGGACAATGCTGATAAAATGAATTACTATATCAATGAATCCGTTCAAAATAACTGGAATTACAGGGATCTTAAAAGACAAATCAATTCGCTTGCTTATGAAAGGGTTTTAGAAAATAAAAAATCTTCTCCGGAAACTATTCACAGTGTTTTAAAAGATCCTTATATTTTTGAGTTTCTTGGATTAAAAGCTGATGAACAATTTTCTGAAAAAGAAATTGAAACAGCCATTATTGATCATATTCAAAAGTTTTTACTTGAATTTGGAAAAGGGTTTGCTTTCGTAGCGAGACAACAACATATTTCTACGGATACATCAGACTTCTACATCGATCTTGTATTCTATAATTACATCTTAAAATGCTTTGTCATTATTGATTTAAAAACAGGAGAACTTTCTCATCAGGATATAGGACAGATTGATATGTATGTAAGAATGTATGATGATCTGAAACGCGGTGAAGGAGATAACCCAACCATCGGAATTTTATTATGTTCAGAAAAAGATGAGACCATTGTAAAATACTCCGTTTTGAATGATAAAAACAATTTATTTGCCAGCAAATACCTGCTGTACCTCCCAAAAGAAGAAGAATTAAAACAAATTATTGACCAGGACAGAATCCGCTTTGAACTGGATCAGAAAGATAAAAACCCTTAATTAGAATTTAATCATATATCATTATGAGCTTAACTTTAGATGAAATACAAAATTTCAAAGGAAAATATCCCAGACAAATCTGGAGTCTGTTTTTCTCTGAAATGTGGGAACGTTTCTGTTTCTACGGAATGCGTGGAATGCTGGTTTTCTTTATGATTTCTCAGCTTAATTTCCATGAAAAAGAAGCCAATCTTCAATATGGCGCTACTCAGGCATTCGTATATGCCTTTACTTTTGTAGGAGGTCTTTTTGCCGATAAAATTTTAGGATTCCGAAAATCCCTTTTCTGGGGCGGACTTCTGATGATCGTAGGAAGTTTAATTCTTGCTACCGATCCGCACAAATTCTTTTTCTTAGGAATAGCATTCACTGTAGTAGGAACAGGTTTCTTTAAACCTAATATTTCTTCTATGGTAGGACAGCTTTATAAACCTAATGACTCAAGAGCGGATGCAGGCTTTTCACTTTTTTATGCGGGAATTAATCTTGGGGCATTATTAGGAGGTTATTTATGTATTGCTATTGGTAAAGGAGAATTTTTAAGCAACATTATTGCAGAAGAAATGAGATGGCATATTGCTTTCGGATTGGCTTCAATAGTAATGGTGATAAGCTTAATTAACTTTGTATTTACGCAAAGAACATTAGGAACTATCGGTTTACAGCCTGGACATCCTTTAGCAGAAGAAAAAACAGCTCCAATACCAAAATGGAAAGAATATGGAGTCTATGCCTTGTCACTGGTTTTTGTACCTATCATTATGACTATGGTTGCTAAAACTGAATATACAGATTATTTTATGTGGACCATCGGGCCATTAACCTTAATCTATTTATTCTATGAAATGTCTAAAGTAACCGCTTCTGAGCGCAAAAAACTTTGGGCTGCTTTAGTATTCATTATATTTTCAATCATATTCTGGGGAATTTATGAGCAAAGTGGAGGTTCTTTAAGTATTTTCGCAGCTAAGAACCTGAATAAGGATCTTTTAGGATTAGATCCAAATGGTGTAAATAATTCAGGAGGAGCTTTCTTTATTATCTTCCTTGCTCCACTGATCGGGCTTCTTTGGATCTGGCTGAACAAAAGAAAAATTGAACCCAACACAATCATCAAATTCGGATTAGGATTTATTTTCTTAGGATTAGGATATTATGTTTTGTTTGCAACACGTCTGTTTGCAGACCTTCAGGGAATCACTTCACTGAACTTCTTCACACTGGCACTGCTAATCATTACACTTGGAGAATTATGCCTCTCTCCTATCGGATTATCTATCATGACAAAACTTTCTACCAAGAACCTTCAGGGAATGATGATGGGAATGTGGTTCCTTGCTTCGGCTTACGGACAGTATGTTGCCGGGATTATCGGAGCCAGTCTTGCTACGGCAAAAAAAGGATCTACCAACTATGATGAATTAATCACTTATACTGATGGATATAAACAATTGGGATTGTATGCGGTAATTGCCGGAGTGGTATTAATTTTGATATCTCCGTACGTGAAAAAATTAATGCAGGATGTAAAATAAAAAATAAGTAATTATGCTTATTTTTACCTAAATATCACAATATGAAGAAAATTTTAAGCATAGTTCTCTTACTTTTATTAAATATCAGTTTTGCACAGGTAAAGTGGATGACCATTGAGGAGGCTTTAAAAGCTCAAAAAGAAAATCCAAAAAAAATATTGATTGATTTCTATGCAGACTGGTGTGGTCCATGCAAAATCATGGATAAAAAAACGTACGGCCACCCTGTACTGGCTCAGATTTTAAATGAGAATTATTATCCCGTAAAATTTAATGCGGAAGAAAAAAAGAGTATTGAAATTTTCGGAAGAACATTTTCAAATCCCAATACTGAACATAAAAAAGGAAAAAATTCTCTGCATGAGTTTACCCAATATATGAATGTAGGAGCTGTCCCAAGCACAGTATTTCTGGATGAGCATGGCGATCCCATCACCATTCTGCAGGGAGAATTATCTGCCAAAGAACTGGAACCCTATCTGGAACTGATCTCCAAAGATCTGTTTAAAAAGATCAAGACCAGAGAACAATGGGAGGATTACCAGAAAAAATTCAGATCTAAGATCAAAGATTAATTCAGAACTTTGAAACATAGATTTTCAGTTTCAATGCTAAAAAATCACTATAGAGGCTTCCAATTTTTTGGAAGTCTTTCTTATTTTGCCGAAATTCGAACCTTTATTTTTATGATCCGAAATAAGAATCTTAAAATTCGAAAAACAGCATCCTGAAATCAGACAATGAATCTCGAAACCTCCATAGAATATGTAAAAGGAATAGGTCCGGAAAGAGCCAAACTCATTAAAAGTGTGTTGGGCTTATCTACTGTAGAAGACATGTTGAATTTCTACCCTATCCGTTATCTGGACAAAAGTAAGATCTATACCGTTTCTCAGCTCGGAGAAGAAACCAGCCAGGAAATTCAGCTAAAGGGAAGAATTACTCAGGTACAGGAAATTCAAACGGGTAAAACCAAAAGATTATCTGCAAAATTCAATGATGAAACCGGGAGTATGGATCTGGTTTGGTTTCAATATTCCAAGTGGTTAAAAGAACAGCTTCCAATCAACAGGGAAGTTTATATTTTCGGAAAGATCAATGTTTTCAACCGTCAGTTTTCTATGCCGCATCCGGAAATTGAAGCGGAAGAAAAAAAAGAAGGAGACACTCGTCTTAAACCTATTTATCCGGGTTCTGAAAAACTGACCAAAAGAGGATTAAATCAAAGGTTTTTCCAGAATGCTTTAAGAAATATCTGCAGGGAGATTCCCAATCTTATTGAAGAAAATTTTCCGGAATATCTGATGAAAACATTCAAGTTCATGTCAAGACAGCACGCTTTTCTGAATGTTCACTTTCCAAAAGACCAGGAACATTTTGATAAAGCGGACTACAGATTGAAGTTTGAAGAATCATTCTTCTTTCAGTTAGGATATGGCTTAAAAAAGCTTCATCATAAAACACAGTCTCATGGTAATCCTTTCCCGATAATCGGAGATCATTTTAATGATTTTTATGAAAACCATCTTCCTTTTGAGCTTACCAATGCACAGAAAAGGGTTTTGAAGGAAATAAGAATGGATATGAAAAGGCCTATTCAGATGAACAGGCTTTTGCAGGGAGATGTAGGATCAGGAAAAACGATGGTTGCCCTTCTTACCATGCTTATTGCGATGGACAACGGATTTCAGAGCTGTCTGATGGCTCCTACGGAGATTCTTGCCCAGCAGCATTACCACGGTATCAAAGAGCTGTTGGAAAAAACAGGAATTAATATCCGTCTTCTTACAGGTTCCGCCAAAGCAGCTGAAAGAAGAATTATCCATGAAGAACTGGAAAATGGGACACTTTCTATTTTGGTAGGAACTCATGCTGTTCTTGAAGACAAGGTTAAATTTAAAAATCTGGGATTAGCCATTATTGATGAGCAGCATAGATTCGGAGTTGCCCAAAGGGCCAAACTTTGGGCTAAAAATAAGATTCCGCCTCATATTCTGGTGATGACCGCCACTCCTATTCCAAGAACTCTGGCTATGAGTTTTTATTCTGATCTGGATGTTTCCGTGATTGATGAGATGCCCGTGGGAAGAAAGCCTATTATTACAGCTCACCGCAGGGAAAAAGACAGATTGTATGTATATAATTTCTGTAAAGATGAAATTAGAAAGGGCAGACAAATTTATTTCGTATATCCTTTGATTGAGGAATCTGAAACGTTGGATTATAAAAATCTGATGGAAGGCCTGGAGCATGTTATGGAGTTTTTCTCAGAATATAACGTCACCATGCTTCACGGAAAAATGAAACCGGACGAAAAAGATGCTGCTATGGCTTATTTTGCTTCCGGAAAAGCTGAAATAATGGTTGCAACAACGGTAATTGAAGTAGGAGTAAATGTTCCGAATGCTTCAGTAATGGTAATTGAAAGCTCGGAAAGGTTCGGACTATCACAGCTTCACCAGCTCAGAGGACGTGTGGGAAGAGGTGCTGAACAGAGTTACTGTATTTTGATGACTTCCGATAAATTATCAAAAGAAAGCAGAACGCGTATTAAAACCATGACTGAGACCAACGACGGTTTTAAAATTTCTGAGGTGGATATGCAGCTTCGCGGTCCCGGAGACATACTGGGTACTCAGCAAAGTGGTGTAGTAGATTTTAAAAGGCTGGATCTTATTAATGACTCGGCGATCATCAAAACAACAAAAAATACGGTAGAGAAAATCCTTGAAGCAGATCCTATGCTTTCAAGACCTGACAATATGATCATCAAAAACTATTATATCAGATACTACAGAGGAAAAAATAAGTGGAGTAAAATATCATAAAAAAACCGCAGAAAAAACTTCCTGCGGCCCCCTTATAAAACTGTTCTTTAGAAGAAATTACTTTTGGTGTGTCCAAAAAAAATTTATTTTAATAGCTCAGGCTTAATATTTTGTGATGTGGTGTGAAAATATTTATATAACAATATAATAATGAGCTAAAACCATAACTATTAAAATAAATTATAAAAAAAACAAAATGAATTATTTTTTCCAACTTGCTTATTATAAAAACTAACTGTGTTTCGGTGGAGATGAGGGAATGAAACGAATAAAAATATCTCCAACTACTTATTGAGTTTTCATGATTGTACCGTTTTGTTTAAAGATCTTCTGTGCTTTAAAATTGGAAAATTAGTATAATCCATTTTGTTTAACTAACATCGTGATTTATAAAATTTTGTTCTTAAGAAACAATTACTTCCCATTCATCTGTATCTTCTACTATATAATGAAATTTGTGTCTGAGTTTACTTTTACAAATGTCAGAATATTAATTCAGATGCCTTTTATATTATTTTAATTATTAGTTATAAAATTTTCACTTATTCGTGAATAGTATGCTGTAAATACGATTAAAAATCATTAACATTTAATTAATAAATCCTTTACTCATCACACTTTCAAGATGAGATTATCTTTATTCAATCCTGAAGTATGATACTGCCAGTTGATAGTAATCACTTCCGAAAGCACCTTTTTAAGCTTCTCAAAACACTCCGGTTTTTTCATAAAAATATGAGCTCCTTTTACAAAAATATCTTCTATTTCACTTTCCGGAATCGGCTCAGAAAAAATAGCCGTCACCATATTATTGAATTTTGAGTTTGAACTTATATCTTCCAGACATTCCATGATTTCTTTTCCGGGAATCATATAATTGATAAAAACAAGTTCCGGCACTACCGCATCGTCATTATTCAGATATTCCATAAGATTGTTCCCATTACTAAAACATTGAACTTTTATAGAGATTTTTAACTCTTTCAAAATATTTTTAAAAAAAATCAAAGTATTTTGATCGTTATCTGCTACAATTACGTTCAGAAATTCTTTATTCATACTGCATTTTAGGATTTATTACCTTGCTTTGTGCTCTTCTTCGCCTGCCTATAATTTTTTGAAACTGGGATGGTGTAATTCCTGTTGTATTTTTGAACTGGGTACTCAAATGGGCTACACTGGAGTAGTTCAGCTTATGGGCAATTTCTGTAAGACTTTGTTTGTTTCTTATGATCAAAGCCTTTGCATGCTCAATCTTTTGCAGAATAATAAAATTCTCAATAGAGGTATAAGCAACTTCCGAAAAAAGATTGGAAAGATATCCATAGCTGTGATTCAGCTTTTCAGAAATATAGATGGACGCTTTTACCGGTATAATTTCATCAGAAAAAACGAGCTCCACAATAGCATCTTTTATTTTCTGTACCAGCGCGCTTTTTTGGCTTTCTATGATCTCGATACCATACTCTTCAAGATTTTTCTTAAAAAGATTGTGCTGTTCCTGTGTAAGGGGCTCATAGAATTCCACCTCACCGAAGTTCAGTAACCTGTACTTCAGCCCGTGTTCTTTAAGTTTTTCGTCCAATACCTTTTTACAAAGGGCATTGAAATCAAATTTAACATACATTTTCATCCTAGTATATATAAGCCAATATTATTGAGTAAATATAACAATTTATTTCAATTAAACGTGAAATAGATGCATGTTTTTAATATTTCACTTTATACACGAAAAAACTCCTGTATTTTAGAATACAGGAATTTAAACACTAAGGATGAAAAAAATATACTGATAAAAAGCTTTTTCAGCTCAAAACCAAGCATATGAATGTATTGTATAAGTGATTTGGTTCTGAAGCAAAGATGAATCAAAAAAAGAAATCACTTGTTATAGAATTACAGGATAAAGTTACAAAATTTTAAGTCAATTACTTGTGAATTAGATATTCCATTTGATAATCATCCATTACAAAGCCATTTCCAATATCCAAAACCATCTCATTATAAACTTTAAATTCCTGGGATTCGTAGAATTTTCTTGCGCTATTTTCCTTGTTTACATTGAGAATGATTCTTATGTCATTGCTTTCAGAAAGTTTTTTCTTCAGGAAATCAATAGCTCTTTTTCCGAATCCTTTACCTTTACTTTCCGGAACCAGATAAATGCGGTGCAGTTTTGTAGTATCCGGTTCGTAGCCATGCTCATAACCAATAAAGCCTTCGAAAGAAGCATTATTTTCGTTAAAGATTAAATAATAATGATAATTTGGATTATCGAGGTGTTTTGAAATTTCTTCTTTAGAATACATCTCTCCCAGCATATAATTGATCTGTTCATCTGAAATAATTCCTGCATAAGCATTCTCCCACGATCTTCTTGCCAATTCCTGGATTAAAGGAATATCCTTTTCTTTCGCTTCTATTAATTTCATATTCTAAATTTGTTTTTTATTCTAATTTTCAAATGCAAAGTTGATGAAAATTTTCACCGAATAATCTTTAATCCCATCAGATGTGGAAATAAAAAGGTGAAAGTATATCACCTTTCACCTTAATATGCTTACTATAATGTTAAAATGTACCGGAAAAGCATTATTCATTTCCAATAACCATTCATAATCATTAGTTAAATTTTAGCCATTTCAGCCTTAATTTTTGCATGAAGACCTTCCGAAGCTTTTACCAAAGGAAGTCTAAGATAATTTTTGATGATTCCTTTTTCTGTAAGTATTACTTTAATACCACAAGGATTACCTTCAGCAAAAATCAAACGGGTAATATCTACAAGTTTGTTGTGGATTTCATAAGCTTCTTTTACCTTACCTTCGAAAGCCAGCTGTACCATCGTAGAGAATTCTTTAGGATAGGCCTGCCCGATTACGGAAATTACACCATCTCCACCGGCTAATGTTACCGGCAATGTATATTCATCATCTCCGGAAACTAAAGAAAAGCCTTCAGGCTTCTTTCTGAGGATATCAAAATACTGCAGAATATTCGGTGCCGCCTCTTTAATTAAAAACAAATTCGGGAATTCATTTGCAAGACGAAGCGTAGTATCAGCTTCTACATTTTGCCCTGTTCTTGATGGAACATTATAAATGATAATATTTTTACCTGTGGAAGCTAATGCCTTATAATGCTGATAAAGACCTTCCTGGTTGGGTTTATTATAATAGGGAGATACTGAAAGTACGGCTTCAAATGCAGAAAGATCTGCTTCTTCAATCTGTTTCTTGACATCAAGAGTATCGTTACCGCCAATTCCCAAAACTAAAGGAAGACGTTTATTATTCACCTTAATGATATGCTCAATTACCTGTTTCTTCTCCTCTGCAGAAAGCGTTGCGGCTTCTGCCGTTGTTCCCAATACAACTAAATAATTGGTTCCGTTTTCAATATTGTACTCCACCAGTTTTGTCAAACTGTCGAAGTCAACGGATAAATCTTCATTAAAGGGCGTTACCAATGCAACACCTACTCCTTTTAAAATGCTCATCTGTTAGAATTATTTTTGCCAAATTTAATAATTTACAGTAAGAATTTGTAATAAATAATAATGTTTTATTATACATATAGTTATATTTGCATATACTAAAAGAGATTATGAAAAATAAATTCTTGTTACTGGGAATTGCTCTGGTGTCGCTTACTGCATGCAAAACGGCTTCTGCGCCGCAGCTTGTGAATGTAAAGACCCAGAAAAATATTTCTATTAATAATGAGCTAAAAAATGATGAGGAGTTTGTAAAATTTATCGAACCTTATAAGCAGAAACTGGATAAAGAAATGAACCAGAAGATCTCGCATACCAATGTGGATCTTACCAAACAGGGCGATAACAGCAATCTGGGCAATCTTTTAGCTGACTATACGTTTGAAGGAGGTAATGAATGGATCAAAACTCATCTTAAGCAAAACGTAGACGCTGCATTGATCAATATCGGAGGAATCCGAACCACTATCGGAAAAGGAGATATCTTACTTAAAAATGTATTTGAAGTAATGCCTTTCGAAAATGAAGTGGTCATTGTAAAAATGAAAGGAGCAGATTTACAGGGGCTTTTTGAGTATTATGCAAAAACGCAGGTCAACAATCCTGTTTCTCATTTATATATTGAAACAAAAAACGGACAGGTAATTAAATCCTTAATTAACGGCTACACAGTAGATCCGGAGAAAGATTATTATATTGCCACATCAGACTATCTTGCGCTGGGTGGAGACAATATGAAATTCTTTGCTAAAGGAGAATCTATTGCAACAGGTATTAAAATGAGAGATTTATTTATCGATTATTTTAAAAAATCACCTGAAGTGGTGGTCAATTCGGATGTTCGTTTACATTTTATAGGGAAGTAATAATGGATAGAAAAAGTTTTTTAAAAGCAATAGGAAGCGGATCTTTAGCAATGGCTTTAGCTCCTAATATGATGATGGCGGAGGAATTAAAAATTCTTAATTTAAAATCTGCAAATAAACTGACTATTCTACATACTAATGACCAACATAGCAGAATAGAGCCTTTTGATGCAAGCTATACAAAAAATCCCAATCAGGGAGGTTTTGCAAGAAGGGCAAGCTTAATCCAACAGATCAGGAGTCAGGAAAGCAATGTTCTTCTTCTTGATTCCGGAGATATTTTCCAGGGAACTCCTTATTTTAATTTCTTCGGAGGTGAACTGGAATTCAAATTAATGTCTATGATGAAATATGATGCTTCTACTATGGGAAATCATGATTTCGATAATGGACTTGATGGATTTTTAAAAGTGCTTCCCAATGCGAAGTTTCCTTTTATCTGTTCCAATTATGACTTTAAAAACACCATTCTCGACGGAAAAACATCTCCTTATCAGATCTTCAGCAAGAATGGAATAAAAGTGGGAATTTTCGGGGTGGGAATCCAGCTGGATGGCCTTGTAGGCAAAAAACAATATGGAGAAACCGTTTATACCAACCCGATTGATGTAGCGCAGCATTATTCAAATTTCCTGAAGAAAGATCAGAAATGTGATCTTGTGATTTGTCTTTCACACATCGGCTACGACTACAAAGACGAACCTGATAAAATAAGTGATAAAATTTTAGCCGCCAATACGGAAAATATTGATATTATCTTAGGAGGCCATACTCATACATTCTTACCGGAACCTCAGAACTTTACCAACAGACAGGGCAAAAATGTTCTTGTCAACCAGGTAGGATGGGCAGGCCTTCTTTTAGGCAGGATAGATTTTTATTTTGATACAAACAAAAACGTACAGCATATTTCCTGGAACAATCAGGTAATAGATAGCAGCATAACCGCATAATATGAAAAAACTCTTTATAATTTCTCTTGGTATTTTAGCATCCCTGCAGCTGACAAAAGCTCAGGTTATTTCATCCAAAAAATGGGCAGATCTGTTTTCCTATAATAATGTCTTAGCCATGAAAGAAGACAACGGAAAAATCATTGCAGCCACTCAAAACGGAATATTCTATTATACAATATCAACAGGAGAAATTACGAAGTTATCCAAAGCCAATGGGCTGCATAATATCGGAATTACTGCTTTCGATTATAATCCGCAGACTAAAACAGGACTTATCGGTTATGAAAACGGGTCTATGGACGTCATTACGCCACAGGAAATCAAATATATTGTTGATATTCCTATTGCTACAGGATATAACGGGAACAAAAAGATCAACCATATTTCCATAACAGGAGATCAGGCTGTCATTTCAGTTGGATATGGAGTTTCCATATTTAACCTTCAGAATAAAGAGTTTGGTGATTCTGCATTTTTCCTTTCCGGTGGTGTTTATCAGGCAAGTAATGAAGCCACGATATTCGGAAATAAAGTATATTCTGTAACGGATACTGGATTGAAAAGCCATCAAATGAATACTACGTTTCCGGTATTTTCTACCTGGACAACGGAAGCTCCGGGAGCTTTCAAACATATAGATTCAGAATCAGAACTGGTGTATTCAACGGCTACAGCAGCTTATATTTATAACAACGGTACACCAACACAACTTCCTACTACTTTTGAAAAAATCAGGGATCTGGTGATTACTTCTAATAGTATTGTGGTGACAGATAACCGGGTATATACTTATGGAATCAATGGAGTATCGCAAAATGCAGTAAGCCTTGGTGAAGAATGTAATACTGCATTAACAGCCGGTGGAAAGATTTTAGGCGGAACGGTATTATCGGGGATTAAGGATGAAGGGAACAATACTTTTAAACCTTCCGGCCCTTACTTCAATTTTGCGTATAATATCAATCTTTTTGATAATAACCAACTTTTAGTTTCCTCTGGCGCCAGAGCCAATAACTACAACCATCCGTTTATTCAGCCACAAGAACCGGGATTTTATTATTTCAATGGTACAGAGTGGATTTATCCTTCATTTTTCAATAAAAGTAATCCCAATCGTCCCATTTTCATCAATGTACTGGATGCTATTATAAGTCCTTATAACAGTAATGAAGTGCTCTTTACCAATTATACAATGTTGGATAACGGGGTGTACAAAATGAAATATAATGCGACAAGCAAAGATTTTGAACTGGTAAAATATTATAATCTGGGGGCACAGCCTTACCTCAGACGTCCTGTAGGTTTTGCTGTAGACCCACAAAATAATCTCTTTGTTTCTTTTGGATTCAACGATGGAAACCCTTCTATAGGAATTTACGATAAAGCATCTGATGATTTTCTCATCAAGAAAATAGTTCTTGCCAGTGATGGTATACAAAAGACTTTTTACCATGAAAACATGCTTTGGACACCTCTGCCAAGATCTAATAATTTCTGGGTATATGATTATAAAAATGCTCTTAACCTTTCCGATGATTCAGATTATATCCTGGGAACGGCTAATGGATTTAACAGTTCAGGAGGAATATTATCTGTAGCATTTGATAAGGCTGGTGATGCATGGATCGGTACAGACGGTGGTCTGAGGATCATGTCCAACGCAGCATCAGAAATAAAAAGCGCTCAGCCTAAAGTGGAGCCAATAGTTATAGAGCAGAATGGTTTGGGGGAAGAGCTTTTCAGAGAGTCAGCAATTCTTCAGGTTGCGGTAGATGCAGGTGATTACAAGTGGGTATCTGTTGATGGTGGTGGTGTTTATTATCTGTCTGCCGACGGTCAGAGAACCATAAAACATTTTACAAAAGAAAATTCACCTCTTCCTACGAATAGTGTTACCGATATAAAGATTGATAAGAAAACGGGTAAAGTATATTTTGTAACGTATAATGGTATTGTAACATATCAGGGCGATGTTGCAGATGTAACGTCCAATTTCGGGGATGTTGTAGTGTATCCTAATCCTGTTGTTTATTCTAGCTTCAAAGGAAAAGTAACCATTAAGGGTCTTGCAGAAAAAACCAATATAAGAATTGTAGATGCTGCAGGAAATGTAGTGCACTCAGCCGTAGCACGCGGAGGATATTATGAATGGGATATGAATAATCAGAAAGGAACAAGAGTAGCCTCAGGGATTTATTTTGTCCTGATGACGAATGAAGACGGATCTGATAAAGCTACCGCCAAAATAGGAGTGGTTAATTAATGAATTCTCAAAACGGTTTTTTACTTTCATTTATAAAATATGGAGAAAATGATGCTGTATTGCATTGTTTTACAGAAGAAGAGGGTTTTCAAAGCTATTTTCTGAAGGGAATTTATTCCAAAAAGAATAAAAAGAAAGCCTTGCTTCAACCGCTGAGCCAGCTCAATTTTTCTGTAAATCCATCGCGGGGCAACGGAATCCCGTCTGTTTCAAAGTTTGAACTGGTAAAAAACAATGATATTTATACAGACATCAAGGTCAATACCGTCATTTTCTTCATCTCAGATTTTCTGAGCCATATTCTTAAGCATGAGAATAAAAATATTCCGATCTATTCCGGAATTGATCATCTTATCAGTGAGCTGACGAATAAAAATTATCAGGCACATCTTCTGTTTTTGCTTTCTTTTTTAAAAATTCAGGGTGTAGCTCCATTATTGAGTGAAGGCAGATTTTTAGATCCGGAGACCGGAACTTTTTCTCCGGGAATAAGTCATCAGCTTTTCAATGAAGAAATTTCCTTGTTGTGGAAAGAAGCGCTTTGTGCAGAAGATTTTTATGCCACAAAAATCCATCCTTCTTTAAGAAAAGATTTCCTGGACAGTCTTTTGGTCTATTATCATTACCATATCACGGATTTCAAAACTCCGGCCTCACTGGAAATTATTCAGCAGATATTTGAGTAAAACAGATCATCTTTTTACTTTCCTGTTGTTTTTCCAATATCCTCCGGTATTTCTGTTTCAGATGCTGCCATTTCTTTTTTGGAAAATCTGGGCTGAAGAATCTTAGCAATAAGTCCCGTCCAGCCGGTCTGATGGGAAGCTCCTACTCCACGGCCGTTGTCTCCGTGAAAATATTCGTAGAACAGGATATAATCTTTAAAATCCGGATCGGTCTGAAATCTTTCATACTGCCCATGAACCGGGCGTTTCCCATTTTCATCCTTTAAAAATATCTTGGCGAGTCTCTTGTTTAAGGCATCTGCAATCTGATCGAGGTTTGAATAATTACCGCTTCCCGTAGGATATTCCACTAAAAAATCCGGACTATAATAGAAAAAAAAGCGCTGAAGACTGTCAATAATAAGGAAATTGATAGGGAACCACACCGGACCACGCCAGTTGCTGTTACCTCCAAAAAGACCGCTATCACTTTCTGCAGGGGTATATTTTACACTGTAATCCGTATCATTCAATGTTAATGTGTAGGGATTGTTTTCATATTCTTTGGATAAAGCTCTTACTCCGTAATCACTGAGAAATTCATCCGGATTCAACATTCGGTTTAACAGTCTTTTCAAGCGATGTCCCCGAAGCAGAGACAAAAGGTGTTTGGAATCCTGTCCTTTCACTTCCCATCTTGAAACCAGAGAAGCCAATTCAGGCTTGTTATCCAGTACCCATTTCATTCTTTTCTTGAAATTGGGAAGGTTTTCAATCATTTCATCATCGATGACCTCAACGGCAAACATCGGAATTAATCCAACAATGGTTCTTAACTTGAGATACATATGTGTTCCGTCACTGGAGGCTATAGCATCATAGAAAAATTCATCCTGCTCATCCCAAAGACTGAAATTCTCATCTCCCATATTATCCAGTGAATGGGCAATCGATAGGAAATGTTCAAAGAATTTCATCGCCATTTCTTCATACACTTTATTGTAAAGAGCCAGTTCCAGGGCAATTCTCATCATATTCAGAGCAAACATGGCCATCCAGCTTGTTCCATCCGATTGTTCCAGCTGTTCTCCGTTGGGCAAAACAGAATTCCTGTCAAAAGCACCGATATTATCAAGTCCCAGGAATCCTCCTTCAAAGATATTATTACCGTTAAGGTCTTTCTTATTCACCCACCAGGTAAAATTCATCAATAGCTTCTGGAAAGCACTTTCCAGAAATTCCAGGTCGGGTTTATCTTTTAAATATTCATCAATTTTAAATACTCTGAAAACCGCCCAGGCATGTACAGGAGGATTCACATCACTTAAGTTCCATTCGTAAGCGGGAAGCTGTCCGTTGGGATGCATATACCATTCAAACAGGAAAAGTTTTAACTGATGTTTTGCAAAATCGGGATCTATCAGTGAAAAGCTGATGGTATGAAATGCCAGATCCCATGTTGCATACCATGGATATTCCCATTTGTCCGGCATGGAAACAATGTGTTCATTGTTAAGATGCTTCCAGTCGAAGTTTCTTATTGACTCCCGGGATTTTGGCGGAGGTATTTCTGCAGGATCACCTTTCAGCCATTTTTCTACATTGTAATGATAAAACATTTTATTCCAAAGCATTCCGGCAAAAGCCTGTCTCTGAACCAGTTTTTCATCGTCCGAAGCAATTCCTTTCTGGATTTCTGCATAAAACTCGTCTGCCTCTTTTTGTCTTTGTTCAAAAAGAATATCAAAATCTTTAAAAGGTTCTCTTACCTCTTTATCTGAAAGTCTGAATTCAAATATTTTCGATTCTCCTGCTTTAAAATCTTCATCCATAAAGAAAGAAGCTTTAGTTCCTGTATTTTGAGGATTCACAGTCTGAGAATTTCCAGTTGTCACAAAATTATTGATCCCATCTTTACAGTATTTCGACTCATTGGAAGACTGATAAAGCCTTTCATTATTGGTCTCGTTATTACAGAATAATGTTTTTAAAGATTGTTTTGCATATACGTTTTTAACCTCGATATCCTGATGATTGATTTTAATATGATCTGCATCTTCTGCAGACAATTGTGGTCTATAATCATCATATCCCCAGTTCCAGGTATTCCTGAACCAGACAGTCGGAAGAACTATCAGAGGCGCTTCCTTTTCAGATTTATTGACTATTGTTAATCTTACAAGAATATCGTTCTGACTTTCTTTTGCGTATTCGATAAAGATGTCAAAGTATTCATTGTAATCAAAAATTCCGGTATCAATCAACTCATATTCAGCATCCTCTTTTCCTCTTGCTGCATTTGTTTTTACAAGCTGTTCATAAGGGAAGGCATTTTGAGGATATTTATACAGCATTTTCATATAGGAATGGGTAGGGGTAGAATCCAGATAGTAAAAATATTCTTTCACATCTTCACCATGATTTCCCTGTCCATTGGTGAGTCCAAAAAACCGCTCTTTGACCATTTTATCTTTTTTATTCCAGAATCCTACAGAAAATACAAGCTTCTGGAGATCGTCGCAGATTCCGCATATTCCTTCTTCGCCCCAACGGTATGTTTTGGCTTCTGCGGTGTCATGATTGGTATAATTCCACGCATCTCCGTTTTCACTGTAATCTTCACGAACAAGCCCCCATTCACGGTTACTGACATAGGGACCCCATTTTTTCCATGAAACATCTGAAATTCTCTGTTTTTCCGACATAAGCGATAATTATGAGTAATGAGTAATATTTAATTCCGTTTCAAACTCTAGGAACAACCTGAAAACTTTAAACCTTGAACTCTCCTACCCTCCCGTAGAAAAACTTTCAAATGTAGTCATTCCACCATCCACGAAAATGCTGGTTCCGGTGATATAATCTGCAAGGTCACTGGCAAGGAATGCAGCTAAGTTTCCGATATCCTGTGGCTGGCCGATTCGGTTATAAGGAATAAGAGTAAGGAGAGAATTGAGAGCTTCCGGAGTATCCCAGGCAGTCTTATTAATGGGAGTTTGAATAGCTCCCGGGCAAATGGAATTGACACGTATTTTGTCTGCACCATATTCCTGAGCCAATGTCTGCATCAGCATTCTGACTGCACCTTTACTGGAAGCATAATTAGCATGTCCCGCCCACGGAATAATTTCGTGCACCGAACTGATATGAATAATTTTTCCACAGGCAACAGACCGAGAGGGATCTATTCCCCGTCGCAAAAATTCTTTAATGGCTTCTCTGGCGCATAGAAATTGCCCCGTCAGATTGACCCCGATGACAGCATTCCATTGATCCAAAGTCATTTCAGTGAATTCCGCATCCTTTTGAATGCCTGCATTATTAACCAGAATATCTACAGTCTGGTATTCAGCAATGACATCCTGAAACATTCTGACTACCTGGTCTTCCCTTGAAACATCGCATTGGTAGGTCATTCCCTTTCCTCCGGCGTCCGTTATTTCCTTTAAGACGGCTTTAGCTTCATCCGTAGATCTTTCCGAGGAATGATTGACGATCACTGTTGCTCCTGCTGCAGCCAATGATTTTGCAATTCCTGAACCGATCCCGCTGGAAGCTCCTGTAACTACTGCCACCTGATTTTGAAGTGATATTTCCATGTTTTGTAATTTGATGTTACTCAAAGTTATGGAAAGATATCAGCAGATAAAAAATTATGATTTTAAAATTTTATTAAAGTTTTTTATACATCAGGTATTGAGGCCCGCTTCTTCCGATCCTCGTTTTACCGTCATAAATATATCCTGCCTGAAGATAAATATGGTAAGCAGATTCATTTTTCTGGTTGACAGCCAGCACAATTTCATCGCAGGTCTTGAAATGATTTTGGACAAAAGTACCTACTTCCAGCATCGCAGCTTTCCCGATTCCTTTGCCCTGCATCTGAGGATTTACAGACAGAGAACGCAGTAAAGCTGAGTTTTCATTATCCGTAAGATCAAGTTTATCTTTTCCAAAATCAAGGACAAAAAAACCTACAGGCAGATCATTTTGAAATATCGTCACTGGAAATGCGTCATCATCATCCCGCTCACTGATGCTTTGTAAAGCCTGCTGAGCAGTCGCTGTAAACCTCATCTGATTGTCATCCAAATGATAACTGACTCCGGAAAGATCCTCAGTTTTAAAAAATTCTAAATGTATCATATACTATTAGTGATGGTAGATATCTTCATACATTACCCCTGCACGGATTTCTACAGGAAGTTTATTTTCCTCAGGAACAATGGGGCAATTATAATCATAAGCGTTATAAGCACAGAAAGGATGATAGGACTGGTTGAAATCAAGCACGATAGTATTTCCTTTCGGGATTTTAAGATCCATATATTTCCCTCCTCCATAGGTTTCTTTTTCATTGGTAGCATCACGGAACGGAAGGAAGAGATAGTCTTTATATTTTTCCTGTTTGATCAAATCCAGACTTTGGTAAAGCGTTACAGTATAAGGCTTACCATCCAACGTAAAGGTTGCTTTTCCATATTCCTGATACGACTTTGTTTTTCCTGAAGACGTAGGAAGATCGAAGGGTTTTGTATCTTCTGATTTGACAAATTGTGCTGTCACTCTGTATTTAGTATCAAAAGGAAAGAAGGGATGCCCTTTAAATTTTTTTAAATTATCACCTCTTAACGGAGTCTCTTTTGGGTTAAGGTATTCCGCATTCAGTTCTTTCTGAAATTTCTGGACCTCTTTCTCTTCCTTTGATATCTTTTTTTGAGAAAAGCCCCATAATGGAAGCAGTAGAAAGAGTATGATATATTTTTTCATGAATTTAAAATTATAAGTAAAGCTATTGTTTTTTGAGATTTTTTGACGTTTTACAACACACCAAAACATTTTGCAATTTAATAAATGAAAATATACTTTGCAGAATGTTTAGTATGTTAATGTCCCAAAAGGACTGCAATACAACTCTGGCTATTATCAAAATCAACTAAGTAAAATAATATTAAAACCCTAAATGACTTATGTTTACGAATGTAACCAAAATGATTTAGCAGAGAGTTAAATGGAACATTAAAGCAGGAATTTCCGTTTTGCAGAACAAAAAATAAATGATCCCCGGGGCAGATCCCCGAGGTATTCAATGGAAGAGACTCTATTTTTAGTTTTATGAAAAATCATCAGTTTTTCAAACTTTTCCTCTTTTGACCCCGAGGCAAGCCTCGAGGTATTTTCTTCGAATAAATCTAGAATAGCTATATAATCATTTTTTGAGACTTAGTTCATCGTATTACCTGCCGTTTTTGTTTTGTCATTGTATTCTTATATACCAATGAGCCTGCATTAGGTTTGCAATATTCTGTCCTGGATACTCTGCTCTACCATTATTGTTAATATTCTCTTGACTTGGCCAGGGGTCTCTAACTACAATTGATTGGATGATAGGTCCATAGACAGATGGAATATAACTACATGCTGTTACAACAACTGCATGACCAGAATTTGAACCAGATCTATAACCAATTAACACTGGTCTTTGTGCTGTTAATTCTTGTACTAAATATGATGGCGTTGGTGCTCCCCAATTTAATGTTGCACCTACTGCATAACTTCTCCCTGAATTATCAACACTCCAATTATTCAAATTTGCTGTTATCACTTGAAAGCTGCCTGTCCAATTTGGCAATTGTCCATATGGGTCAACCCCATAACTTCTTGCTACTATTTGCTCTTGGGTTATATTAACTCCATAGTAATTGAAAATCATTTGTAAGGAAGCTGCCCAACACCAATTTGAATTTCGTTGGCTTGATGCAAAATAGTTAAAGTTGCTACTCGGTATTCCAACATAAGCTGGTTGTTGTCCGAATACATTTTGTCCAATGCTTAAACTTAGCATTAGAGTTAAAATTAGATTTACTAGTTTTTTCATGTCAATTTCAATTTAATGTTTGATATTACTTGTTTGGGTCTTACCTTAAAATGGCAGGTAACATCTAAATTTACGCATTGCGTAAATACTAATCATATAAATGTTCGCTAATATATTATCAGAGAAACTCAATTGCCTGAAATTATAAAACTTACTAATTTAAGCAGCTGGATAAACGCATAGTTTATAGATTGCTGAGCAGACTTCTCAAATTTTTCTCTCTGGTATCTTCTATTGCTAATTAAACCCTATCATAGTTTGTAGCGAATCTATTGTTTGTTATAGCACACACAAAAATAGTTTTGATGTTAATGTAGTTTAATATAATCTCTTAGCCAAACATTTAGATTTTCGTCAGAAGAAATACCTAATTTTTTTCTTAAAGAATATCTAATGTTCTCAATTGTTTTTAAACTTCTGAATGTATATGAAGCAATATCTTTACTTGAAATTCCAATATAGATGTAGGCACTAAGAATTAATTCAGCATTCGTAAACTTAGGATTCACTGTAAGCATCTTACTAAGATATTCGGGATATACTTCCTGAAATCTAATCCAAAATTGAGGACTATTTTTTTCAGCTAATTGTACTAATTCGGAGAAAGACTCATTTATTTTTTGCTTCAATTCCTGCGCTTCGTCTTGCTTTTTTAAAATAATCTCTTCTTTTTCTAAAATAATCTTTTTTTTACGATTCTCACTCCTTTTAAATAAACTGTAAGTCACTAAAGAAACTACAGAAAGTATAACAATCCCTATGTATAAAAGCCACTTATAATTTTGTCTGTATTCTTTTTGTTTTTCATTAACTATTGTGTGTATTGGTTCTTCTATAAGTCTACTGTTTTCATTTTCCATGCTATCATTGATAACCGTATACTTTTCTAAAATATCTAAGAGAGATTTTTCATCTTTATTACCTTCTTTGTAAGTTTGATATAATAGTTTATAAAGTTCTTTTTCCTCATTTGGACGATTTAACTTTTTAGCTATACTAATTGCTTCCAGATAAGATTCTTCAGATTTTTGATATTCTTTATTTTTATTATAATATAGCCCCTCTGCATATAGAAATGCTATTCTATCATATGGAGTTACGCTAGAATCTGATTGAATAAAACTATCTGCTATATCCAAAAATTTTTTGGCTTTAGCTAAGTCGTTATTAAAACGAATATAGTTTTTTGCTAATCTCGTTGCGGAAATGACATTTTGTTTTATTTTGAAAGCATTTTCTGCAGCCAAAATTGAAGCCTTTAAATCGCCCAATGCCTCATAACTAACTGCTTTACAACTATATATATAAAAAAGTGTTTTTTCTTTTTTATCCTTATCTGATACTTTTAATGACCATTGCTCTGCTATATTATAATTGTTTATAGCATTTTGTAATAAAGAGAGCATGCTATAATTTTTGCCTATTTCAGCGTAGATTTTAGAATAAAGCTCTGGGCTCTTAACTTCTTTGTTATAAGACAAAGACTGATCTAAATAAACTAGACTTTGTTTATAGTTTCCCAAATTATAATAGAGATTTCCAACCTCGTAACTTGAATAAGCAGCTCCTTTTGCATACTTCTGAGATTTTGAATATTCTATCAGTTTCAGATTTAAATTTATTGCCTCATTATATTTTCCTTGTTTTCTATACTCATATGTAGTATTATATAAAGAATCAATTTGAGCGGGAGAATTTTGGCAAAAAAAAATTTTTGATAAAAATAAAATAAATACGGATAATAAACGATGTATTAATGGGCGGCTTTTATTTATAATTACTATGATTTTTTTTAACTTAATGCACATTATAGGTTATTTTTGTTTTTAGTTATAAATTTACGACATTTCATAACAAAATAATAATTTAGATTGAAAAAACTGGTTTATCAGATCTCTTCATTTTTAACATTATTTATACTATCTCAATAAACTTTTAAATTTTATTATCATAATAATTAAATAAATACAAGTAAAAAGATTGTGATTATAGTCACAATCTTAATAAAAAACATGTAAAAAAAAATTAATATAAAATTGAAAAATATAATTTATTTTTTAAATAAAAAAGAGTTACAAAAGTGGAATTTTTAATCCCACTTTGTACTCAGTCCATCATCATTTGTAAATTTAGAATCCACAGAACCTTTATGTAATAATCAATTGTAACCATTTGAAAGGAATTCATAGCGTAATTGTTAATAATACATTCTTTACTTAGTTTCAACTAAATGGGGTTATAAAAATTCATATCATGCTTAAAAAGCAATCTATCCCTAAATTTTCTTAAAAATTCTTTTCATATCGAATGAAATAATTTTTTTAAGAAAATAAATAATCACTTTATGAATTTACTTTATAGAGTACTTCTTTTTCCAACTAGTTAAAGTATTTCTACTCATCTTAAATTCAATTGCCGTTTGACTGTTAGTAAACTTATTTTCCTTCTGATATGTTAATATTCTACTAATAGTATTTTGATCATAACTTTTAAATTTTTGATTTTCTTTAGCATTAACTTCTGTAGATCCAAATATTATTCTATTGATATTAATAACGTCCAAAACCGTAAGTTCATCTTTATTAAGAAAATTTGAACATTGTTTCTTTTTTGAAGGATATTTTTCGTTTATTATATCTGAATAAATTAACTTATAATTAGGCTTATTCATTTTCATTATTGTATTTACTTAACCACTTATACAGAGTGGTCTTAGGAATTTTATATTGAGTTATGATTTGATTTTTGGTTTTTTTGCCATTATTTAATGATTCAATAATAAAATCTATTAACTCTTTTGTATAAATGTTTTTCCTAAAGCATGGAAGTTTTGTTTTTGATAATTTACTTGAAAGTTCAGAGTGGGCTGTAGCAGGTGAATACAATATGAGATGTTGAGAGTACAATCTAAAGAAATCATACTCTAACAATTTTGACCATTTTAATAGATCTATTACATCAATACTTTCTGAATTATAAATATGATTAAAATTCATCGAGTCACATTTAAAGAAATTGCAAATTCTCTGATTACTTATTTCACATTCATCAACTCTTTGCTTTAAAAGCCTACCCAAATGTATATTTTTAAAATTTTCAATTTCCATGTTTGTTATTTAGCTTTAGGGGTTAAAAGGAAATTTAAAGATCATAATTGGAGTATTATCATTGTATTTTCTTACACAGCTTTTAGGTTATATTTAATTTCTTTTTTTACCTTCAGACAAAATAAAAAAGATAACTCTTTCTCAAAAATTATATATATATATGTGCATTGAGAAAACATCTTAGTTTATCTGAAGTCTAAATCATCTATATTTAAATCATTTTAAAAATTTAAAACTATAAAAATCAATTATTAGAAGGAAGTGCATAAAGAGTATTTTCACTCCAGGCAAAAAATAAGCCATTAAATGTAATCGGATTAGTAGTATCCAAAGAAGCTGTATCAATGGTAGCTGTTGTTAGATAATAGCTTTTAGACACTGCAGAATTATTTTTAATAATTGTCTCACCATTAAGCATATGATAATTAGGTCCAGGATAACAGGCTGCGGAAATTAACCTTCCCGCAAGAATATCAGAAGACGCATTTCCATTAGTACTGTCAGACCAATGGAATCTCACCCAAACTCCTTCACTCAGTATATTAGTACCTGATTGATATACTTTTAAAGCTCTGTTAAATCGTATTAATTGTTGTATATGTATAATCCATGTGGAATTGGGAGGCAGTGTAATAGAAATCCCACTATTAATACCAGACACTAAAGGTCCGTTGTAGCTGAATCCGCTAGAATTTGGGAATAATGGGGTTCGAAATACATTTGGCTGCTCCCAAGAAGCATTTCCGCTGGCATCGGATGTTAGTATCTTACCTGCACCAGGTGTCCCGCTACTTATTTGTAAGGCTCCGGATACGGTAGTAGGAGTTGCTAATGTTAGTCTGCTTGCTCCTGTAATATTGGTAGCCTGAGTTAAAGCTCCACCCAATTGTGTAGTTGTACCGTTCATTGTTAATCCGTTGTTGGCTGTGGTAACTGTAGCAGCAGGCAATGTACCCCAAGTAGCATTACCTGTAGCATCGGATGTTAGTATCTTGCCTGCACCAGGTGTCCCGCTACTTATTTGTAAGGCTCCGGATACGGTAGTAGGAGTTGCTAATGTTAGTCTGCTTGCTCCTGTAATATTGGTAGCCTGAGTTAAAGCTCCACCCAATTGTGTAGTTGTACCGTTCATTGTTAATCCGTTGTTGGCTGTGGTAACTGTAGCAGCAGGCAATGTACCCCAAGTAGCATTACCCGTAGCATCGGATGTTAGTACCTTTCCAGCTCCAGGAGTACCACTTGTTACTTGTAATGGAGCAGAGAATGTTAATTTATTACTGCCTGCAATATTTGTATCTTTATTCAGTGTTCCTCCCAATTGAACATCAGTACCTACCATTGATAGTCCATTACTCGCAGTTGTACTTGATGGTGGTACAGCAAAAGATTTTAAAGGAGTCCAACGGCTAGTAGTTGCATCATAATAATAAAAACCAGACTGTGTTATTAGTTCCGTTTTCGTGGAGGGAGTACCCGTGCCACTTGTAACAAATACTAAAGTTCCATTTTGCGCGATATCATAAGCTGTATTTTTACTTTCAAGCTGAGCGGTTGTCATACGTGGAACTAATACTCCGTCTGATTTTGTCGGGTCATTAGATGCCGTAACATCAAGTGTAGTTCTAGGTGTAGTTGTATTAATTCCTACAAAACCTGTACTTTGTGCATGATAGATAGCAGTAATACTTAAAAAAAGTACTGCTGAAAAAATTGTCTTTTTCATAAAATGTATATTTTTTTTTATATATAGTGTTTTCTAAGGTGCTTTAAAAAATTTAAACAAAGTGTTAAATCAAAATTTTATGCACCTTTAGAATATGAAGGAGTTTTTTAACTGTGATGATTTTTTATATAATTTTTATAAAAATTTATTTGGAAATTTTAGTACTAATTCCTACTTGAAATATTCAATTTAAAATTTAATTTCAATCATCTTATTACATATTATTTTACAAATCCTGATATTCTGTGTTTCTGATGCAAAGTAACACATAACAAAAGCTTTTTTTGGCTTTTCTATACCCTCAAAAATTACTCAAATATATTATTGATTTATTTATAGTATTGATTTTTAATGATTTATAAATATTGGTTTCATTGAGATATTTTCGTACTGTAGCTATAAAATGATTAAGCTCAAAAAATTAAATGAAAAGCGAAAGTGGGAATAATTTTCATAAATATTTTGCTTTAAGAATATTTTTTATAGTCATATGCACTTAAAAGTTTTCTGAAATCTGGCTTAGTTGAATCATTTATATTCTTCTCTAAGAAATTCTTCCACATCACGAATATTAACATTATCATTTAATAAATTCCAAACTATATAATTTATTTTAACATGAGTTCGATATAATTAATGAAATAAATACAGTTGTTTAGTATCTACAAAATTGTTTTTAAGCTGGTCAAAGATGGTTTCCACAATAGCTCTTTTGCGTATCATATAGGCATCAAACATTGGGGTTAGAGATTTTGTTTTCATATTCTTTTTAAGCTTTGTTACCAGATGAATACCCTGAGAAAAAAGATTTTGAAAAAGCTCTTTTGAGATATATCCTTTATCCCCAAAAACTTTCCCATAAAGCTTTTTAATGAAGCGTTTATATTGAAGTGGATTTCTGTCATCTGCATTTCCGGCAGTGATCATAGAATCCTCCTGTTGTGGCACACCCTCAAAGGTGTACTATCTACAAAACTGATCCCGGTACAATCGGATAGATTCTCACTTTTCAGGAAAATACTCATGGGCATAAAGCTTTGTTTTTTCAGCTCTACCATTCTGTTGTAGCTTATTGTTTTGGGGAAATACTCTTTCATGAATTTTTACACATACCCCAAATAAAAGGACTTGAACTCTCTATATCCGGAAAGATGGAAAAGGATCTGGATGGTCATCACTTCCGAAACAGACATCGTAAATTTCCTGTTCCTTTTTTTCGTAGAAATCATGGCTTTTTCCCAAACTGGAATAAATTCTTTGCAAAAATCATCAACTTTGCAGAAAATTTCAGTAATTTTATTAGAACAAAATACAGGCAAAGATTTAGTTTAATTATTTGTAATCCATAACTTTAACTTACTAAATCTTTCGCTTTTTTGCAAATCTTCATACTACTTTCATTACATCGAACTCACGTTATTTAATAAATCAATTCTGCCATTATTATGATAAAAGTTCTATTTCATTATTTTTGAATCTGCAGTTTTTTCTCGCTATAAAATTGGATAGCCCTGAAATCAGGGCCATCCAAGAATCACTAAAAATAATATAGGTGTACTTCTATTTGATAATGATCTTTTTCGCAAGCTTTTTAGTTCCGGCTTCAATCACTATCATATAATTTCCTTTGGCAAAACCTGTAAGATCTATTTTACTTTCATTGCCTACTTTTTCCTGTGTGTGGAGCAATCTTCCGGACATATCAAAAATATGTGCCGTTCCGGTAGTTTTATCTTTCATGAGAATATTAAACCTTCCGTTGGATGGGTTCGGATAGATCTGGAAATCATCTTTTTCAAGTCCAATGTCTTTTACGGCTAAACTCGTAGACGTAGCTAATCTTGTACAAAGTTCTATAGCCGCTGCATTCACATTTCCAGAAGCCGTGGAATTATTCACCAAATCTAAAGCTCTGATTGTCCAGTTTCCGTTAGGATTTTGTCCATAATACCTGGTAAGATCAAGCCTGATAGGTTCTATTCTTGTATTCGGGCTAGCATTCAGGTTATTACAGTTCATTGGTAAAGACTGACCTTCCTGATCAAAGGTAGCCTTCAGAATGCTGACTCCCGGACAATTGCTGTACAAGAATATCTGATTCTGTTGATCATTAGGTCCTCTAAGCGTTAATACCAGATTTTCTAAATTGGTATATGATAAGTCCATTACCACATTAATATCTTCAATAGTATTGGTTACAGGAATATTGATTGGAATATTGGCAGGTGCATTGGGAGCTATCGCAAATGTCCCATTCGCAGGATACTGATTACATGTCAAAGTGACGTTGTGATTTATTGCAAAAGCAGGACTTGCAGCATAGAATATATTTCCTACAGATTCTACGATAATATACGCTTTCTGGGAAGGAATGGAAGGAATGGTAATGGTTTCCTGCCCATCATTTGCGGTATTGGCAACCAATGTTGTGAATGTGCTTCCTCCATCTGTTGAAATCAGGATATTAACCATCTGCGTGTTGATAGGGGCAGCATTTGTTCCGTTAACATTCCACTGGAGCTGATGGCTACTTCCTGAAGGATAGTTCTGATTCAGAGAAATGGAAGTTACTTTAAACGGCCCTGTACTGGTATCAACACTTACAATTGCTTCATCTGTAGCGGTCTGGCCACCTTCTGTAGAGTTGTCCCTTACCAGACTTATGAACTTCATATTCCTTGCTACATCGGAGACCATATTCCAGGTACTGTAAAGACTTCCGTCCAACACTTCATTCAGAGGTGGAAAATACCTTACCGGGCTTGAAACCGGAGAGTAAACTCTGAAATTGGGAGTTGTTGTAGAGTTACGATCTGGAAAAGTATAGTCTCCGAATGTAAAAGGCGGATTAGGGGGCGAAATATCGGCTTCCTCCCATGAATATGTAATGCTGTTGTTATCCGGATCGCTTGCTGCAGCCGTAAGTTTGAATGCCGTTCCTTTTGGAATGGTATAATCTGACCCGGCATTAACCGTTGGTGGATTGTTCGTTAAACCAATACTTGTTGCGCAGGTTGTTGTTTTTATATAATTATTGATCTGGCTGATGCTGTAATGTAAAAACTGATCACTGTGTTTATCCATTACGTCATGGGTTGCGGTTACTCCCGCATATGCCATAATAGTGGTTCCGCTTCCCGGCTCTCTGTTAGCTCCGGTTTCAGGCGATGACCCAAAAATACCCAAGTCTAAATTCTCCGGTCTGGAAAAGGTATGGTTGGCTCCATACTGATGCCCCATTTCGTGAGCAATGACCATCGCATAAATATATCCCTGGGGTCCGGTTCCGTTCACGGGCCCTGCATAGGCGCTTCCTTTTTTCTTATCAACCTGTCCGTTTACCAATCCCTGACTGTTCCGGCATACTGAAGCAATCATTCCTGCATTTCCTCCTTCCGCCTGGTTGGTAAAAATAATTCCTATATCATAATTTGTTTCTCCTATGGTGTTGGTAAGTGTAGTCTGAACGTCATTGCTAAGATTGTAGGCACTGTTATACGGATCTGAAGCTGCATCCAGAAAAATCACAGCATCATTGTTATCAATCAGGTTCATGTGAATTGACAGATCTCTTTCATAAACCGGATTGATGTAACTCATCAGATCGTTTACTGCAGCGAGAGAATTGGCAATAGTTCCTCCGTGATAAGCACTAAATTCTCCATCTACGGAAACCGCCAGCCTATAGGTTCTGAATTTTCTGTCATCTGTGTTATCCGTAACGAAGTTTACGTTTTTATTCACCGAAGCATCGTTAACTTTGCAGGTCCATCCCTTTTCCAACGGAAGCTGCTCCGCAACAGCAGGACTTACAAGATACACTGATCCGTCTGATACTACAGGTTCTATAACTACCGGTTTTTGATCTCTTGAAAATAAGATCATTTTGATACCTTTGTGTGAAATTCCAAAACTGATTGTATTCCCTTTGTCTCTTGTTGATACTCCTCTGTAGGACCTAATATCCGGGAACTTTTCCGCAAGTTTGGGAGACATATTGGATGCCTCATATACTGTATATTTTTCAAAACCTCCTTCCACTGTTGGAATTTCAATGGTTACATGGGAAGAAACTGCCATTCCTGTTTTTGATTGAGGCGCAGATTTCAAAACAGACCGTAACTGATCAATATCTAAAGTATACGCTTTAGAATAATCGAGTCCGATGTTTTTTTTGGACTCAATAACTTCCCTCTCGTTGATTTTTGTTTTTTCCCAGAAATTCTGGCCAAACAGGGATTGCACCCCTAAGCCTACTAAGGCCATGCATAAGTAAGTCTTTTTTTTCATATTTTTTTTTTGGATTTTATTAATGAAAGTACGTCGGAATACCATAATATAAAATAACAGATATATGTCATTTTATTCTATCCCTTGCTGTTCAAAAAATCTCAATAAAAACAACATTAAAAAGTTTAATCTTACACTGGTCTAGATGCTGTGGCAGTTTTTCGAAATACATATAATAAATAGTTACTAAACAAGCAAACTATATCTTGTAACCTATGCAAGGTCATATCACTCTAAAAACTTCACAAAACCACCTCTATAATCATCTTCTTCAATCATGGAAATGGGTTCACCAAAGAGTCTGATCCATTCATTTCCGGATTCATAAGATGTTCTGTTTTCAAACAAGTTCGATATCAAGGTCACTAAAATCATCTACAGGAGCGTAAGGGTTTACCAATGAACTGGTAAGAACAACAGCACGGATGTCAGGATTGTTATCAGCCCATTGAATAATCTGTTTTCAGCTTTTATTCCCTCACTTTCATATTAATAAGACTCTGATATTTTCACACGATACACGTCAGAAGAGTTTCTCTTGATTGATTCCACAAAAAAACCGCCTTCTTCAGGAATGACTTCTTTCAGATCAAAACTTTTACAGTCTTTCGGAAGCCCGGAAAATATCAGGGTAAACCAAAAGTCTTTCATAAAAGGAACCGGCGTCCAATACGGGGAAATTGAAATGTTTTCCGCATGAATCATTTTGCTTCTATGCTCAGACTGGTTGTCAAAAAGATAGGTCGAATGCCAGATCCTGATCAGGTTTCCCAGAAACGGTGATGCCGGAAAACAGCAGTGTACAATAACCTGCCTCTCCTCTTCTGTTTTCGCCTGAAGAGATTCCAGGATTTCTTTTGCAATAACTGGTTTTACAATTACTTCTTCCACCTTTTTTATGTGTAATAAATAATGAGCAATGAGTAATAGTCTTTATTACTCATTGCTCATTATGGATGTTAATATTCTAATTCTAATTTTTCTTTGGTGTAATTTCTTACTTCATGGGTCAGCTCAGGGTTTTCTGCCAGTTTTTGTCCATAAGAAGGAACCATTTCCAGCAGTTTTCCTTTCCATTCTCCGTGTAACTTTTCAGGGAAACATTTTTCCAGTACATTCAACATGGCATAAACTGCTGTGGATGCGCCTGGGGAAGCTCCCAGCAGGGAAGCGATTGTTCCGCTCTTGTTCACTACTACTTCAGTTCCGAATTCCAGCTTACCGCCTTCTTTTTCATCTTTTTTGATGATCTGAACTCTTTGTCCTGCTACTTTCAGTTCCCAGTCTTCTTCTTTGGCATCTTTGATAAATTCCCTCAGATGCTGCATTCTCTGAGACTTCGTCATGGCAACCTGCTGGATCAGATATTTCGTTAATGGAATATTATGCCACCATGCTCCGAAAAGGGATTTCAGGTTTTTGGTATTTACACTTTCAGGAAGATCAAGGTAACTTCCTTCTCTTAAAAATTTGGTTGAAAATCCTGCAAAAGGTCCGAAAAGAAGTGCTTTTTTCCCATCAATAATTCTAAGATCCAGGTGTGGAACAGACATTGGCGGAGCATCTACCGTAGCCTGAGTATATACTTTAGCATGGTGTTTTTCTACCAATTCCTGATTATGGCTTACCAGCCACTGGCCGGAAACCGGGAAGCCTCCGTAGCCTTCACTTTCTTTAATATCTGAACTGTCCAGTAACGGAAGCGCATAGCCTCCTGCCCCGATGAATACAAAATCTGCTACCACTTCCTGTTTGTGGCTATGGATTCTGTCTTTCACCTTCATTTCCCATTTACCGCTTTCTCTCGGGCTGATATCTTTCACTTCATGGTATAAGAAAACCTCAACATTGGAATCTTCCAGAAGGTGTCTTCCCATCTTTCTCGTCAGAGTTCCGAAGTTTACATCGGTTCCCATATCCATCTTTGTTGCAGCCATTACTTCAGACTGATTTCTTTTGCTCATCACCAAAGGAATCCATTCTTTCAGTTTCTCGTGATCTGTAGAAAATTCCATTCCTGAAAAAAGGACAGATTCAGCCATTTTATCGTGACGTTTTCTAAGGTATTCAGCATCCTTTTCTCCGAATACCAGACTCATGTGTGCACAGGAATTGATAAATTCTTTGGGTTCATGAATATATCCTTTGGTAATCAGATAAGACCAGAATTGTTTTGAAATTTCAAACTGCTCCGCAATACTTTCAGCTTTGGTAATATCAATAGATCCGTCTGGCTTTTCAGGGGTATAATTTAGCTCACAAAAAGCGGAATGTCCTGTTCCGGCATTGTTCCATGCAGCTGTACTTTCTTTGGCAAATCTTCCGAGTCTTTCGAAGATCGCGATTTCAAGAGTTGGATCAAATTCATGAAGCAGCGTTGCTAAAGTGGCGCTCATGATTCCGCCGCCTATCAGTACAACGTCGTATTTAGGTTTCGGTGTTCTGCTTGTAAGCGATTGTGACATAATTTTAAAATTTTACTTCAAATTTCGGGAAAAGTTTTAAAAACCGGAACGATTTTACACGTTATTTTTTCGTTCAAAACACTTATTGGGTACGCAACAAAAAACCATGGAAAATTTCAATAAAACATTATTGAAAGGATTGATAATGTAATATCATTATCATCTCCGCGATCATCAAAATGAACATAAAAAAACTTAAGCATTGAAATGCCTAAGTTCAATTAATTTTATTTCACAAACAAGGTTTTAGTAATACGCCTTTGTTTTTTAATTCAATTTTGCAGTCAGTTTTTTAAACTGTTTTTCAGCATTTTTACCTTCATACAAAATAGCATATACTGTATCGATAATCGGGAGTTTAAGATTTTTCTGTTTCGCTGTTTTATAGATGGAATCTGCAGCGTAATATCCTTCTGCCACCATGTTCATAGACTGAATTGCAGATTTTACCGTATACCCTTTCCCGATCAGGTTTCCAAGGTTTCTGTTTCTTGAGAAAAGTGAATATGCTGTTACCAGAAGGTCACCCAGATAGGCACTTTCGTTCACATCTCTTGGTGCTTCATAAATCGCTTCAAGAAATGTTTCCATTTCACGGATCGCATTGGAAACAAATACGGCTGTAAAGTTATCACCATAACCCAACCCACTTGCTATTCCCGCTCCGATGGCAAAAATATTTTTAAGAATGGCGCTGTATTCATTTCCTAAAATATCTTTGCTTGTATGAACTTTGATAAAGTCTGAACTGAAGATTCCTTCAAGTTTTTCTGCAGTTTCATCTTCTACTGTCGCAATCGTAAGATAGGAAAGTCTTTCCATAGCCACCTCTTCTGCATGGCAAGGTCCTGCAATAACAGCCTGGTTTCTGAAACCGATTTTAAATTCATCACGCAGGTAATGCGCTACTACGTCATTTACTTTAGGAATAATCCCTTTAATTGCAGAAATAAAGATCTTATCCGAATAATCACACGTCATCTTATCCAACGTATCAGACAGGTAGATAGACGGTGTTGCCAGAACAATAACATCACAGGCAGCAACCAGATCGTTGATATCTGTGGTCAGTTTTAAACTTTTAAGATTAAAATGGGCAGCCGTAAGATAAGTGGGGTTATGTCCACGAAGCTCAATAGCTCCTTTTACAAATTCATTTCTTACACACCAGTGTACTACTTTGCAGTTTTCAACAAGCATTTTTACGATAGCGGTTGCAAAACTTCCGCTTCCTACAACTCCTACAGAAATATCCTTTTTATTCTTTTTTGGATTCGAAGATTCTGAAATAATTTTCTTTTTAGCCATAATTGGAATGTGAAATGCAAAGATATTAAAACAAAGACGTAACGCAGGCTTTGAAACTATGATAAAAGCCATTTTCTGAAAAAATTAACACTTCCACACAATTAAACAGCTAATTAGCCGTTAAATACAGAAAAAACTGAATTTTAAATAAAAATAACTCACAAAACTTATTTTTATTTAAATTTGCATCTTCAAAACCGTTTTAACTTACTAAGAGAAGAAATATGAAAAAATTTCTAAGCAGCAAGAAGAACGTAAACATTCTCCTGGGAGGACTTTTACTAGTAGTTTTTGCACAAGGTGTATTCATTGCGAAGCTCTTTTCTGAAAGAGACGACAAAACCTACGAAGTGAACCTTGTAAAAATAAACACTGAAAAAGACAGTGTAGATTATTTAAAAATGAAAACTGATCTTACTCTTGTAGATCAGACCGTTGCTCAACTCAACTCCTTCCTGAAGGCCAAAGACATCACTAATGAAAAACTAATGATGCTCAATCAGGACAGTATTTCAAATTCTATTTATCTTTCCAGGCAGGCTAACCGATACAGCCAATACCTGATGGATCTTCAGAAAAAACTGATGCAGGTTCCATTAGGAATGCCTACTGACGGATATATTTCATCTAATTTCGGGATAAGAAAAAATCCTATTCCGTTCAAAACTGTTTTTGCTTCGGTAAGATCAAGTGCCGCAACAGAGGCAAAACCAACAGTAGTGGCAGCAGCTAAGCCTGAAGTAAAAGCTGAACCTGTTGAGAAAATTATAGAACTTACAGACAGCTATGGAAATAAAAGAGAGGTAAAAGTGATGGTTACACCAAAAGCGGCTCCTGTAGCTGCAACTTCTGCTCCTGCAACGACAACAAAAGCAGCTTCCGGAACTCCTGCAACTAAAACAACTGTTACTGAAAAAAACAATCCACCTGCTGAAGCTGATCAGATGCAGTTCCACAAAGGGCTCGATATTGCTGTGGCTTATGGTTCTGATGTAAGAGCTGCCGCTGCCGGAACTGTTATTTTCTCAGGACAGAAAGGCGGTTACGGAAACTGTGTGATTGTTTCCCATGGTAACGGATTGGCTACATTATACGGACATTTATCTGAACTTATCTCAAAAGTGAATGATAAAGTAAAAGTTGGTCAGGTCATTGCAAAATCCGGAAATTCCGGGCGTTCTACAGGGCCTCATCTTCATTATGAAGTACACAAAAACAATACTCCGATTAACCCGAAATTATTTATGAATCTATAAAAGAAAACGGTCTCTCATGAGGCAGTTTTTTGGTTTTACAAAATAGAGTATTCATTTAAAGACCTTTTTTAAACACTAAGAACACGAATAGTTCCACGAATATAAAGAATCACTAATATAATTCTCATGATCATAGATCTATAAAATCTGCGAGAGATTATTTTAATTCAAAGTTTTTAATTTGCTTTCTTTTGAGTCTAAGGAGACAAAGTTGGAATCAGCAAACTGATTTGATGAGCTCTGGTGATATTTTATTGTTAACTATTATGATACAAAAAAGACAGCTGCACTGGCAGCTGTCTTTTTATTTTAAAATTTTAAGCGTTCCTTTCGGATGGGTAAATGTACCGCCGGGACCTGCAATATTCGAGTAGATGATATTTTTATTATAATCCTGAATATGGGTTACATTGAAACCAAGGTGTGGCTCATGCCAATAGACCATAAAAATATTTTTCGCCACTTCTACAGCGGTATATTCCACAGTGTCTGTACTGTTTTTTGAACTTCCGGCTGTTCCTGTGAATGTCATGGTTTTGTTATCTTTAAAATCCAGGATGAATTTTACTGCTCCAAAATCCACTTCCACTTTATGCCCGATTGCCGGATATGGTGATTTAAGATCCCAGTCCATTTCTTTAAGATAAACCTTTACTCCCATTTCAAGTTCTTCCTTTCCTGGCAGATCAGGGTATTTTTTAACCATGAAATCTACAATAGCAGATGAAGTTTTGTTTTCATTAACTGCCTGTTTATAATTTTCCAGATAGCTTTTTACAAAATCAAGAGATTGTGGTGATGTGGAAAGTTCTGCAAAATGAGAAGGAATAACTTTTT
This sequence comes from Chryseobacterium candidae, assembly GCF_004916905.1. Lineage (GTDB taxonomy): Bacteria > Bacteroidota > Bacteroidia > Flavobacteriales > Weeksellaceae > Chryseobacterium > Chryseobacterium candidae. The sequence continues at coordinate 56,163 of NZ_SDLV01000029.1, read as the reverse complement.
CCGGTTTCAAACCTTTCATAGCATCAATCTGTTCTATCCATTGATCGATTGCTTTAACATTCTGAGTATCCGCCATCCAAAGATGTGAGCCAACAGAAACTGAAATCCCGCCTGCAATGGTTTTGATGGAAGGAATCCAAAGAAAACTATGCGCCGGATCTTCCGGATTTTGTCTGATCTCAATTTTATTTCCTTCTAGATCAGGAATTGAAACAGCTGCTTCAGGAACTATAATTTCTGAAGGCGCATCTGTTTTCAACTGTGGTTTCCATACTGACAGTTTATCATCTTTGGAAGCTGATATCAGATAAGCGGTCTGAGCTGTTGAAATAATTTTTACATCAGGAAAAGCTTTTTTAATCACATCCAATCCAAAATAAAAATCAGGATCACTGTGAGAAATGAAGACTGTTTTCAGTTTTTTTCCTGTTGCCTTTATTTCTTTAACGAGCTGTTCTGCATATTGTTTCTGAAACTGAGCATCCACAAGTATGGCATCTTTATCTCCATAAATAATGGTAGACGTAATGGGAAATATAGCTTTGGTTCCCGGATTATATACTTTTACTTTGAGATTTCCCGCGAATATGCTGACAAATCCCAACAGTGCTAATAACGACCATAATTTTTTTTGTATCATCTCTGTTCTTTTATGTTAGTAAGCAGCTGTAAAACGTTCACGGATATGGTTGTTCTGCTCTAATTCATCTACTAAAACTACGGCTACATCTTCTACAGACAGACGGCTTCTTCCGTTGTCATCAAATACAGGAGTTTCCAGTGATGTTCTGTATTTTCCTGTTCTTTCTCCTACGTTGGCCTGGTTCATTTCAATAGCAGGGCTGAAGAATGTCCAATCGAGAGTATTATTTTCTTTGATTTTGTTTAAATAGTCTCTTGCTGCTGTTGCACCTGGTTTGTAAGCTTCCGGGAAATCAGGAGTATCTACAATTTGTACATTATCCGGAGTATAAAGGCTGCCTGCTCCGCCTACTACAATCAGTCTTTTTACTCCAGACTGTTCTACTGCTTTTTCAATGTTCTCTGAACCATTTAAAAAATCGTTGTAAAGATTAGGATTCGTCCATCCTGCATTGAATGTGCTGATTACCGCATCACTTCCTTTCAATGCTTCTGCTAATTCATCAACATTGTTTACGTCAACACTTTTTGCGGTTACATTTTCCTGTATTTTCACTTTTGATGCATCTCTTACCAATGCTTCCACCGCATATCCTCTTTCTGCTAATTCTGATACTACGTGTGCTCCTACAAATCCTGTTGCACCAATTACTGCTACTTTTTTCATAATGTTTTATTTTTTTTAATTAAATTGTAATAAATTTTGTTACATTTAAGGGTAAAAAATTTTTATTCGAACTGGTCAGTGAATTCCTGTAATGACTTGTCTCCTAAAAAGTTTACCACCAATTGATCTGTTTCTTCAAATAATGTATTTAAATGATTGTTGATCTCCTTTCCAACACTGCATGCCGGATTGGGATTCTGATTTTTTTTGCCTAATACTTCGGTATTTTTTACTGCTTTATAGATCTCAGAAATAGTGATCATTTCAGCATTCTTCGCAAGCTGGCTTCCTCCTTCTTTTCCTTGTCTGCTGATAATCAGACCTGCTTCTCTCAATACGCTGATCTCCTTTCGGATAATCACCGGATTTACATTGATACTGCCAGCCATCCAGTCAGAAGTAAGCCACTCCTGAGGGCTTTTCGCCAATAGTGTCATAATATGTACTGCCGTAGCAAATCTTGTATTGTTCATTGTAATTACAGGGCAAAGATACACATTTTTTAAATGTAACAAAATTTATTACAGTTAAATTTTTCTTAAAGGATTAATTTATCCAGATCCAGCAACAGATAATTGATGTTTTGATTAATGGTACGGGTTGCCGACTGCATCTGATTCAGCATAGCAGCTCGGTTATGAAGATCATCAGCCCTGTAAAACCCGCCATCACTGAAGATCACAGATTTATCTGCTGTCTCCTTACTGTCATCAAACTGATAATGCAGCCATCTCATTTTCATATTTCCAATAATGGAATGCTCTTCTTTGTTGGAAAACTTTTTCTCAGTATACATATACCATATAAAAGGCGGAAAATTGGGAGATTCTAATTTTTCTCTCCATATATCTCTTAAAAGATTTCTCTGATGGATAAATTCTACTTTTTTACCTTTAGGATTAAGGGTTGCCAAACCAAAACCAGCTCCCAGCACCCCTCCGCCTATATCGATAGCATTACTCCAGCCCTGATCTTGTACAATTCCTCCTGCGATGGAAGCTGCTGCTCCTGCAACAATTGAATATAAAATAAGTTTATTATTTCTTGACGAATTCAGGTTATCCACATAGTTTCCTATCTGTGCTACTCTTTCTCCTTCACAGTCAAACTCCGCAGCTACCGCATCCAATTCTGTAAGAGCAATCGTTATTTTACTATTTATTTTTGTCTTTAGCTGTAAAACTTTAATTTGGGAAGCAAGGGATGAGTCTTTTTTAAGATCAATAATTTTATGAACTTCGTCTAAGTTATCCAGTGCATTTAATATCAGGATACTCTGATCGGAAAAAATTTCTTTTAATTCTTTATTGGCTGCCAAAATAGAATCAGCATTGTAAGAGGGAAGTTTATTGCTGTAGTTATATTTGAACGGAGCTTTGCAGTAGCTGTCTTTCAGTGTGAGAATATTCTGCTGAATAGCCTGATTCTTCCTGGAAACACAGGATGTAAGAAGCCCGAAAACAATCAAAGGATAAAAAAGTTTTTTCATTCAGTCATTTTTTGTGCAGGATTGATGAATTGTACCCGGTTCATAATTTTCTTCACCCATACAATTGTCAATACGAATATAATACAAATAAAAAAATTTACCTGAAATCAGGTAAATTTTAATCTATTTTTAAGTAGTATTATTTAATATCCAGCAATTCAACTTCGAAAACAAGAGTACTGTTAGGTCCGATTTCTTTGCTGATCTCCTGATCTCCATACGCTAAGTGCGGAGGAATAATCAGTCTCCATTTGCTTCCTACAGGCATTAGCTGAAGCGCTTCCGTCCATCCTGAAATAACTCTGTTTAAAGGGAAAGATGCAGGTGTACCTCTTTTCACAGAGCTGTCGAATACTTTACCGGAAATGGTAGTTCCGTGGTAGTGACATTTTACAGTAGATTTTGGGCCAGGTTTCGGGCCTTCACCTTCTGTAATAATTTCATACTGCAAGCCGCTTGGTAACTGCACAACGCTTTCTCTTTTACCATACTCTTCCATATATTCTTTACCGTCTTTCAGGTTCTTTTCTGCTAATTCTTTTTTACGTTTAAATAACATATCTGCTACTCCCATATTATAATTTTTTACAAAGATAAGGCTTTTTAGGGTTGGAAGGTGGAAGCTCAGTGAGGGAAGTTTAAAACACCAAAGCATTTCCTTTCTAATCGATATGTTCTTAAAGCATTCTTATTAAAAAAAACTAAACACTAAAAATCAACAAGTTAAACAGTATTTTTTTTTAATATTCATTAATCATATTATCTTACATTTCCTTATTTTCAAAGATATTTTCAACAAAATTCAAATAATTGTAATACTTATTTAACACAGATTCCAAAACTTGGCGTTATAATTGAATTTTAAAAACTAAATGCCAAATCCATTAAAATATAATAAGAAGTTTGATGAACTGAATGAGGAGGAAAAAAAGCTTCTGGAAATCAATAAAAAAACAATAGCAGATTTTGTTGAGCAGTCCTCTTCCATCAGTGATGTCAATTATGCTACCCGGAATGCTCATGCCAAAACCTATGCGGTAGCAAAAGGTACTTTCTGGATAGAACCTGATATCCCTGAATCATTACAACCCTATTTTGATAAGGAAAAATTTGATTTGACCATACGTTTTTCTAATGCTCAGCTGAAAATCAAAAATTCAAAAAAAGATATTCCGGCCTATGGCTTTGCTGTGCAGATCAAGGATGAAAACGGAGTATTGCTTGCCAATTATCCGTTGGTTAATTTCCCTTTGTTTCCTATTAATTCTGTTTCTACGTTTTTGAAGTTTTTTACAGCAATTAATCAGCTTTATATGAAGCAATGGAGAAAAGTATTCCCTATATGTATTCAGATGATTAAAATGATTCCTTCTTTGTTCACTGGGGATATGCTCCGCAATATGCTAAAGCTTATTGGAAAGAGAAATGATTTTATGCTGTCGTTTGATTATCATTCTGTAGGCGCTTACCGTCTGGGAGACCAGGTCATTAAAATAAAATTATGTCCAAAGTCTGTAGATAAAAATATTGGCAGGAAGCAAAAGGTCAAAGATTCGTTAAAAAACTATCTTCAGACAAATGATTTTGCAGCAGATGTTTTGATACAGATCTGTTATGATCTGAAAGATCAGCCTATCAACAAACTGAATGTTGTATGGAAAAACTCTCCTTTTATTAAAATTGGTGAGGTAAGAATCAATAAAGATTCCTTATTGGACTCCCGTAATTGTACGAATGAACTTCTTTCATTCAATCCTTTTGAAAGTAAAATATTCTTCCAGCCTGTAGGAAAAATACAGAAACTGCGGGATGAAGCTTATAAAATTTCTTTGCAAACCAGAAGAAAGATTAATAAGCTGCTGCATGGGAAATAAGGAAAGAATAATTATAAATAAAAGACTGTTATAACGACAGTCTTTTATTTATAATTTCCGGTCTTTTTCTTGGATAGCAAGATCATTGATGCTTGCGTACCTTTTGGCCATCAGTCCATTCTCATCAAACTCCCAGTTTTCATTTCCATAGGCTCTGAACCAGTTTCCATCCTTGGTCTGATATTCATATTCAAAACGAACGGCAATACGGTTATCAGTATGTGCCCAATATTCTTTTTTAAGCTTATAATTCAGTTCTTTTTCCCATTTCTTCTGAAGGAATACTATTATTTCTTCTCTTCCATTCACGAAGGTATCCCTGTTTCTCCATTCACTGTTGATGGTATAAGCTTTGGAAACCTTTTCAGGATCCTGACTGTTCCATGCATCTTCTGCCAGTTGAATTTTTTCCAGTGCCGTTTCAATAGTGAAAGGCGGAAGCGGATGTTTTTGTTCCATAACTTATTGTATTAAATTGGTAATTATTTTTTTTGACTTTTCAAGGAGTTCATTGGATTTAAAAAGCTGGCTTTCTATAATACTGCTTTCAAAAAGCAGATAGATATGATCAGAAAGTTCGTCATCATTAATCAATTCTGAAAAAAGATTTCTCAGATCTGATTTATGTGACTGAATAACGCTCAGTATTTTAGTATTATCCATTGGAATTTCCGATAGAATATTCAGGAAGCTGCATCCCCGGAAGTTTTCCTTTTCATTCATATAAACTAAAAAATCAAAAGCTTTGATGATTTTAGATTTTGAATCTTTTTCTTTGGCTAAAAAAATATTGAGTTCACCAAACCAATATTCATGTCTCACGTTCAGAAATTCTACACACAGATCTTCTTTGGATTTAAAATGCTGATAAAAGCTCGCCTTGGCAACTTCTGCTTCGGAAATAATCTGGTTGATCCCTGTAGAATTATACCCTTGTTTTGCAAACAATTCAAAGGTTGTTTCTACAATTCTTTCTCTTGGAGATTTCATATGCTTTTCTTTTCTGGAACAAATGTATGAAAAAAAACAATATACAGACCAGTCTGTATATTGTTTATTTTTAAAATATTTTTGGGGGAATAAGATTGGAAAACGCAAATAAAAAAGCCTCCGGAAAAAAATTCCAGAGGCTTGATAGTATTTTTAAATAGGATTATTCTTCCAGTTCTTCTTTCTTCTCTTCTTCCTTTTCAGGGAAGATAACGGATAAAAGAACAGAGATCACCAATACACCTCCTACGATTCCTAATGAAATCGGGGACGGAATATGAATCCATGGAGCAATAAGCATTTTAACTCCAATGAAGGACAGGATAATTGCCAATCCGTATGGAAGCTTGCTGAACATATGAATAAAGTTTGCCAGCAGGAAGTATAATGATCTTAATCCTAAAATAGCAAAGATATTCGATGTATAAAGGATAAAAGGGTCATTTGAGATTGCAAAGATCGCCGGGATGGAGTCTACAGCAAAAAGAACGTCCGTAAACTCGATAACACCCACTACTACTAAAAGAGGAGTTGCCATTTTGATTCCGTTCTGGATGGTGAAGAACTTATCTCCATCGTAGTTATCTGAAACTTTCCAGAAACTCTTGATCAGTTTTGCTCCTGCCGTATTGCTGTAATCTTCGTCATCATCATCATCACCGTCTCCCCATGACTTGATCCCTGCATAGACAAGGAATAATCCGAATAAGGTCATCACAACGTTGATTTTAACCGCTTCACCAAAGATATTCATTTCAGGAAGGTAAGTCAGGTTAATTAACCCTACTCCTGCAAAGATGAATATAGCCCTGAAGATCAATGCTCCAATGATTCCCCAGAAAAGGACTTTGTGATGAAGAAATTTCGGAACTTTAAAGAAGCCGAAAACCAGGATAAATACAAATAAGTTATCCACAGACAAGGCTTTTTCAATCCAATAGGCAGCCTGATACTGTGTAAATTTCTCTACTGCCAAAGCGTGACTTTCAGGGCTTCCATCGGTATTGAATACCCAATAAACCACTCCTGAAAATACCATGGATAATGAAATCCATACGACAGACCAGATGGTAGCTTCTTTGGAAGATACTTCATGACTTTTTTTGTTAAATACCCCTAAGTCCAGGAGCAGCATGATAACGACCGTTACTGCAAATCCCCACACCAGACCAGGGTGCAGTTCTAAAATACTTTGATGTTCCACTTTGAGTTATGTTATTATATGATAAAAGCAACAGATGTACAGAGTACAACTATTGCTAATTTATTTACCTTTTGATTTACAATTGATTATAGATAATTCATTTGTACCGTTTGGATCGTCTGCTCCAGCTTTTTATCTGCTGTAGGATCTCCGATTGCGTTGAATTTCCATTCTCCGTTTCTCTTGTAGAAAACACCCATTACCATTGCTACGTGTCCGCTGAAAGAAGCATCATTCGCAATATCATATTTTGCAAAAACTTCTCTCACATTGGTAGGAGTTCCTTCATAAATACGGATAGAAGCAAAAGGAATGGTTCCGAAATCCTGACCTCTGTAACTGTTCAGCACCATTGCCACATGCTCTACATTAGGTTCCAGCTGGCTGAAATCTACAGTGATCACTTCGTTATCCAATCCGTCATCTCCGTTTACGTCACCGGTAAGATCGTCTCCACTGTGTCTTACAGATCCGTTTCTGGATTTAAGATTTCCGAAATAGATTACTTCTGTAACGTTTTTGTTTGAATCATATAAAATACAGCTTCCGTCTAAGTCTACTGCTTCTTTTTTAGTTCCAAAAAATCCTTTCTTTTCAATTGCTCCCCAGTTAATTCCTACGCAAGCCTGGGAAAGCTCAGCTCCATTTTCTTTTTTAAGGTTGATTCTCTGACCTTTTTGTAAGTTGATAGCCATCTTTTTATCTTTAGTTGTTATTTACTTTTCTGCAAAAAAGCGAATCTTCTTTGCTTTACAAATTTCGTTTAGTTATTATTCAAATTCAGATTAAGCATTGCCCGCAAGATATTGGTTTCTTCGTCGAAGTCAAATATTTTGCTCATTATATCCATATTTTCCAGGTTTTTGATATAATCTTTTAAAACCGCTTCTACTTCTGCCGGTAACGTACGTTTTCTTTCGTTCATGCTATGTTCAAGCTGTTCATTTTTGCTTCTCAGCTGATCAATAATAGAACTCTGGTTAGACTGATTTTCAGAAATATCCAGTTTATCCATTTCTTTGTCAAAAAGATACAATTTCTTTTCGTCTACACTGAAAATAAAATGATCATCAGACTGAAAGATTTTGAAAAGCTCATAATCATGGGTTCCAATTAGGTAACCGCAGACAAAACGGACTTTAAATCCCTGTATATTAAGCCTTCCTAAAAGCTTTCTTTCAATGGAATAGTCTTTATACTGATAGGCCGGGAAAGAATCAGATTTCAGCAGCGTTTCATCTGCTTCCGTTCTGTAAAATTCCTGAGCATATTTTTTATGAAAGTACAGTACATTTTCCCAGTTGGCTGTAAAGCTATCTTCCGTAAGGTCTTTATATACCGTTTTCAGATGCTGGGAAAATACTCCGCTGTACATTTTCCTGTCGGTCTCAAAACTGTCTACCCTCCTTTCTTCAAAACCTGAAATATATTTACTGTTGATGTTAATTTCATTGATGACCGCCAGCATGTCATTTTCCTTCTGTTTTTTAATTTTAGTCAGAAGTTCTATAAGGCTGTCGGTATACTGCAGGTGGAAAAGTTCCAGTTTATTATAATCTAAAGCCATATTTTCCTGGAACAGATTGTGAATAATATCCGTTTTGATGTAAATAGATATAATATCAATATGTTCAAAAAAATTAGCGAGAAGCTTAAGCTTTGTTAACCTTCTTTTGCTTTGCGACAATATGGTTGCTGCATCATCCCCCACCTTGGTATCCTATAAATTAACCTCTGACATTCGCTTTAAGTTCATGCTCCAATGTCTGAAGATCCTGATCCAGCTTTCTTCTGTTATCTGCTCCCTGTTTCTGGATTTGTTTCACTTCATTCAATGTATTGATCAGCATTGATGTTGTTTCTCTCAATGTTTCTACAGACACAATAGTCTGTTCGTTTGCTCTGGCAACATTCACTGAATTCTGGCCAAGACGTTCAGCATTCTTTCTTAAAATTTCTTCTGTAGTAGAAGAGACTTTCTGCTGGATTTCAATATTCTGCTGCTGTCTGTACATCGCTACAGCTAATGAAAGCTGATTTTTCCATACAGGAAGTGTGGTGGTAAGAATTGTCTGTGCTTTTTCAGCAATAGAAACGTTATTATTCTGTACCAGTCTGATCTGAGGAAGCGACTGCATCATAATCACACGCACCACTTTAAGATCAGCCATTCTTCTGTCTAATCTTGCAATGAAATCTCTTTTATCCGCTATCTGATAATCCTGAAAATTCTGAGGAGCAGCTTCCATTTGAGCAAGCTCTACGGCAGCTCTTTCCATTCTGATATTTCCTGCAATCACAAGATCTTCAATCTGCTTGATAGAATTCACATTGCTTTCAAAAATAGTCTGAAGTACAGCGTTATCTTTTGTAGAGGTGATAATTCCGGCATTTACTTTATAAGAGATCTGCTCAATATTATTGATGATCTTATCGTATTTTGCAAAAAGATTTTCCACCTGAGTCATCACCTTTTTCATGAATGGTAATTTGCTCAGGAAGCTTTTTACTTTATTTCCGTGAAGCTCCTCTACATCTACATAATTAAGCTCTACCAAAAGATCATTGATAAGTCCTCCTACTTCTCCGGAGTTGGATCTTCTTACATTCCCTAAGAAGCTGTCACTCTGATTGGTAAGAGTTTTCTGAAGTTCCGCCCCGAAATTCACGATGGAACCTGGGTTGGCCTCATCAATGGAGTTGGCAAGAACTTCATATTTCTGACGTTCTTCTGACTGAAGCTGAGTAAGGTTTACATTTCCTTCTCTATCCACAAGAACTGCCGGCGCTGCATTCTGAACAGGCTGAGCCGGAGTTGGCGGAACCATTGGAGTCGGTTCAAAGGTTTTAAGAGGTTCTATTGATCCTAGCGGATCTATGGGTTGATTTTCCTGATTGTCCATAATTACTTCTGATAAATTGATACAAATTTCTCAAGGCCGTCTCTCTGTCCTGCTCCTACAGCCTCAAATTTCCATTCTCCGTTTCTGTTGTAAATTCTTCCGAATTCTACAGCGGTTTCGATGGAGAAATCTTCGTCTAATTCATATTTTAAGATCTCTTCATTCGTATCTGTATTGAAAATTCTGATGAAAGAATTTCTTACCTGTCCAAAGTTTTGTTTTCTTGAATCAGCTTCGTGAATGGTTACTACTACTGTAATTTCTTTGATAGCATCATCAATCTTTGTAAGATCAATTTTGATCTGCTCATCATCACCTGATCCTTCTCCTGTAAGGTTATCTCCTGTATGAATTACAGATTTGTCCGGAGACTCAAGATTATTATAGAAAATAAAGTGATTATCTGAAACTAATTTTTTGTCGTCCCCAAGCAAAAATAAAGAAGCATCAAGGTCGAAAGCCGTTCCTGTAGAAGTATTATTGATATCCCATCCTAAACCTACAGTAAATTTAGGTGCGTTAATGTTTTCTCTTTGTCCTTTTTGTAAGTTAATAGCCATAATATAATTCCGTTTGTGTTAAAGTATTGATATTGTTTTCGTATTCTTTTATTAAATGATAATTGTTACTGATCGCCAGCTCCAAAAGCAGGTCCATCTGTTCCTTTTTTACTTTAGACGTAAGATAATCAAAATTACCTGAATCCAACCCTAAAATATATTTTACAATCCTTGTATTGAACTGAAAGCTTTCTTTATTCATCACTTCTGCAACATGATTTACATTTTTCACGGCGTAATAGTTGAAAAAGTTTTCAATTTTCGGGTCAAGATCAAAATTCATCAGCTCTGCATAATACAGAAACATAAAATCTGCCTCAACATTATATTCATTAAGGATTCTGTTGACTGTATATTCATGACTTCCCGTGATTTTTATATCGTCTATAAAAATACAAAGTTTTCCTCTCAAAAAATCTTTATCGATATAATAAGTGTCATTGGCGATCAGATTTTTTCGGTCTTCAAAATTAAGATTCCCGTAATCTGTGATGTATGTATGATTACGATTGATTTTAGATAAAATGCTTGACTTTTTTCCTTTTTGAAACAAGTAAAAATCAAGATGCTTTTTAAAGTAAAAACATAAAAAATTGGATGCTGTAGGAATCGCCATGTACGGACTTGGAAGTACAACAATTTCTTTATCCGTATTTAAGAGTTCTTCATTTTCCGAAATAAATCCGTCGAACAATTCTCTTGCAAATTTTTCAGCATACGACTTATCGCCATATTTGAAATAACTGTATTCCGCAGGGGAGAAAGTAAACTCATCCGCCGAATGAATGTGGTGTAAGCTGTATCTTGTATTCATGTTTATTGTTAGTGTTTAAGTAAATGGGCACTGAAACCGAAATCTTTTGCTCCCTGATAATCTGCTACCGGATTGTCTCCGATGTGCAGGATCTGATGCAGCGGCAAATCCTTATCTTTGATGTTATTCTTCACTTCCTGAAAAATAAGCGGATTCGGTTTGGAACAGTTGATTTCATCAGAATAGATATGGAAATCTATATACTGATCCAGATTTTCATGAATCAGAAATTTTCTCATGGTTTTCCCTTTGATAAAGCCTGTATTGCTCAGAATATTAATGGTCTTTCCCTGGTTTTTGATATCCTCAAAAAAATCATGAATATTTTCAAAAATAACAACGGGTTTGTATTCCAGAAACAAGTCTTCACTTTTAGCGTAAAACGAATTGAGTTTTTCTTTATTCAATTGCTTTACATCTACATCCAGAGCACCGAGAATCATCAGGTAGATCTCAAAAGTGTTTATATTTCCTCCTGTTACTTCATTAATAGTATTGCAAAGATTATCGTAATATTTTACGGTTTTCGCAACCTGCTCTATCGGTTTATCTACATTAAAAAATGAGGAGAACAGCTCAACTCTTTTTGTTTTAAATTCAGGGTGAGATTTGATTAAGGTGAGCCACAGGTCAAAGGAAAAATGACGGTGGTTATGGATGTCGATATCTGTTTTCAATAGGTTTTAAGTTAAAAGTTTTTATTTAGCTTCTTGAAAAAGATGTAATTATTTTATCATCAAAAAGTGTCTATAATACTATTCTTCCCAAAGATAAAATATTTATCATAAAAGCATTACGTCCGTTATCTGTTTTAAGATATTTTTATGAAATTCCTGAAATTTGACAGTCACACGGAAGGTGATTTACGAAGTGTTTACTATCCGCCCACAAAAAAATATTTTCAAAAATTCTTTGAAAATCAAAAAAAAATTATAATTTCGCAACCGATTAAAAATCAACAATGTCAACAAAAATGATAAATATTATAACCTTAAGCAATCCTGTCAGAGCTGTGTTCTTTGGCAGCACTGAATATTTATCTGAATAGTTCTACAGATCTTTTATACTAAAAAATATATTGAAGACCTGTCTATTCGGATAGGTCTTTTTTGCTGCCCTGATTTCAGACTTTAACAATTCAAAAAACTTCTGGTATTTGTTAAGATCTCTGAAAATTTCCCTTTGATACGAAATACAAAAAATGTTTTACCGGCTTTATAAGACCGGGGTGTATTTTGTGTTCATTTTTTCAGAACCTTTTCTAAATACAGAGCTAAAAATCAACAATTTAAATCAAACAAAATGAAATATAACACACGAAATATAGGGATCATAGCACACGTAGATGCAGGAAAAACAACGTTATCAGAAAGGCTTTTGTATTATACAGGACTTATTCATAAAATTGGTAATGTAGATGATGGAAATACCACCATGGATAAAGACATACAGGAAAGAAACAGAGGGATTACCATTTCATCCGCTGCAGTTTCTACCCAATGGAAAAAGGACGAAAAAGTTTATAACATCAACATTATTGATACGCCAGGACACATTGATTTTGCAGTGGAAGTAGAACGTTCCTTAAGAGTTTTAGATAGTGTTGTCGCCGTTTTCTGTGCTTCTTCAGGAGTTCAGCCACAGACTGAAAATGTCTGGTTCCAGGCTGAAAAACACGGAACATCCAAAATCTGTTTTATCAATAAAATGGACAGAATTGGAGCAGATTTCTTCGCGGTTCTTCATGAGATAAGAACTAAACTGAATACCGTTCCTCTTGCCCTTCAGATTCCGATTGGCGCTGAAAACCATTTTGAAGGAGTAATCGATCTTGTTAAAATGAAAGCGTTATACTGGAATGATGAAAACGGAGAAACCATTGTGGAAAAGGAAATTCCCGACCATTATATTGTGGAAGCTGATGAATACAGGATAAAATTAATGGAAACCCTGGCAGAAAATGACGAGATGTTCTTTGAAATCTTTATGGATACTGAACAAACAGTCACTGTTGAAATGATTTCGGAAGCTATACAAAGAGTCTGCAGATCCGTAGCAGCCGTACCTGTTCTGTGTGGTTCTGCTTTTAAGAATAAAGGAATCCAGCCTCTTCTTGATGCTATAGTCACTTATATTCCGGCTCCGGATCAGCTTGCTGACCTGCAGGGAAAAGATCCTCATACAGAAGAAACGGTAGTACTGAAAAGAAATGAGGAAACTGCCTTTTCAGGACTTGTTTTCAAAGTATTGATTGACAAACACATGGGAAGACTGGCTATGCTTCGTGTGTATTCCGGAAGGATACAATCCGGAGATACGATACTGAATGTAAGAACGGGTGAAAGTTTCAGGATTTCCAGGATTTTACAAATGCAGTCAGACAAAACGTTATCTCTTGAAGAAGCTAAAGCTGGAGATATTGTTGCCTTAACAGGAATAAAAGATGCCAAAACCGGAGATTCTTTATGTTCTACAGAGCAACCGATTTTACTGGAAGCCATTACAATTCCGACTCCTGTGATCAGAGTTGCTATCGAGCCGAAAACGAATGGTGATGAGAAATCTTTCGGTTTGGTGCTGGCAAAAATTCAGGAAGAAGATCCTTCTTTGGTGGTTGAAAGAGATCTGCAGACAGGGGAAACTTTATTGAGTGGATTGGGTGAACTTCATCTTGAAGTCACTTTGGAAAAAATCCGCCTGAATCATGGTATTGAAATCAATCAGGGAAAACCTAAAGTTTCTTATCGTGAGATCTTAACGGAAACTAAAGTTCACAGAGAAAAGCTTTCCAAACAAAACGGAGGAAGCGGTCAGTTTGCTGATATCACTTTTGAAATCGGACCAGGAAATGACCATGAACACGGATTGGAGTTTATTAACCTGATCAAAGGAGGCGTTATTCCTACTGAATTTATTCCTTCTATTGAAAAAGGATTCAAGGAAGCCATGAATCATGGACCATTGAAAGGATATCCTCTGGAAAATATGAAAGTCACTCTTCTTGACGGTTCTTTCCACGCTCAGGATTCTGCAGCATTTGATTTCGAAATTGTTGCACGAGAAGGATTCAAAACGGCAGCAAAAGGATGTAGTCCTAAACTGATGGAACCTGTCATGCAGGTAGAGATCCAAAGTATAGAGGAATACACAGGTGCTGTCACTGCGGATATTAACAGAAGAAGAGGAATGATCACTTCTATTGATGAAAGATCAGGAAGAAAAATTTTTGCGGCAGAAGTTCCGTTAGCTTCCACTTTCGGGTACATCTCTGACCTGAGAACACTGACAAGCGGACACGCTTCTATCAGCATGAAATTATCTCACTATGCTTTAGTGCCTGATTTTATTGCCAATACATTAATCACCTAACCAAGCAAGGACTGTAGATTTTTTCTTACAGTCCTTGTCTGGTTATGGGGAGTTTTTATAGTGAAAAGTCAATCGTCAATCCGCTGCGCCTGTTAATTTTTTCTAAACTACAAAAATTCATCATTCACTTGCGAAGCAAAATTTACTTATTGCCCTCTTCGCTATTTTTCCGGCATTACTTTATACGTTGGATCTTCCAGGATATCAACTTCCACTACGGCCTCTGCATTTTTAAGTATTTTCCGGCAGTCTTCGCTGAGATGACGCAGGTGTAAGGTTTTATGATATTGCTTATACCGTTTGGATAATTTGTCCAGCGCATCTATTGCACTCATGTCTACAATGCGGCTTTCTTTAAAATCAACCACCACCTGATCAGGATCATTCATAGGATCAAATTTATCTGTAAACGCTGTTACTGAACCGAAAAATAAAGGTCCGTATATTTCGTAATACTTCACTCCATTTTCATCCTCATATTTTCTGGCTCTGATTCTTTTAGCATTATCCCAGGCAAAAACCAATGCTGAAATGAACACTCCAATCAAGACTGCTAAAGCCAGGTTATGTAAAATCACCGTAACCAATGCCACAGTAACTCCGACGAAGATATCAGACTTCGGCATTTTATTCACAATCCTGATCGATACCCACTGAAAAGTACTGATAGCGACCATCATCATCACTCCAACCAAAGCTGCCATAGGAATTTTCTCTATGACTGGTGCTCCGCACAGAATAATGATTAAAATTAATAATGATGCTATAATCCCGGATAATCTGGCTCTGGAACCGGCGTTAAGATTCACCAGCGTTTGCGCTACCATTGCACATCCACCCATTCCGCCAAAGAAGCCATTGGCAATATTAGCCAGCCCCTGAGCTACGGATTCTTTATTTGCTTTTCCTTTTGTATTGGTAATTTCATCTACCATGGATAATGTCAGAAGGGATTCAATAAGACCTACTCCGGCCATAATTAAGGCATAAGGGAAAATAATCTGTAACGTTTCCAGCGAAAAAGGAATCTGCGGGATATGAAAATCAGGAAGATTTCCACTGATATGAGCAATATCTGCTACCGTTTTTGTCGGAATATTAAATCCGAGAACAATTGCAAAGACAATTATAATTGCCACAAGAGAGGCTGGGACAACTTTTGTGATTTTCGGAAAAAAATAAACAATTGCGATTGTAAGAGCCGTTAAGCCTGCCATGATATACAAAGGCATTCCCTGCAGCCAGCTTATCCCACCATTACTATCCGTGATTTTGAACTGTTCTACCTGTGCCATGAAAATAATAATAGCCAAACCGTTCAGGAATCCGTACATAACGGGTTGTGGAATCAGCCTTACAAATTTCCCCAGTTTAAAAATTCCTACCATCATCTGAAGGATTCCGGCAAGTGCTACGGTGGCAAAAAGATATTCTATCCCATGAGATTGTATTAAAGCAATCAGCACAACAATAGTTGCTCCTGCTCCACCGGAAACCATCCCCGGACGCCCTCCTAAAACAGCTGTTACCAATCCCATCATAAAAGCTGCATAAAGTCCTGTAAGAGGAGACAAACCGGCCAGGATAGCAAATGAAAGAGATTCAGGAATCATCGTCATCGCTACAGTAAAACCAGCCAGCAATTCATTTTTATAATTGATTTTTTTCGAAAAATCGAATAAGCTTATAGTATTTTTCATTGATAGGCAAAGGTATGGACTGTCCCGATGGTACACAATTTTTTCTTTTTATGATTTTTTGAGAAACAAATCCGCCATTTAAATAATTCCCACATCAGTTCTTATAATATGTTAATTTTAATTAAAATAAATATATAATCTATAATTTTTATATTTATGATTCTTTTTACTTCTTATTTTTGTCTACATTTGAAAAAGAATAAGCAATTATTCGGTACTAATTTAAAATTCAATGTGTAAAAAGCTGTTTATCAGTTTATCTGCAGCTTTAACTCATAGAATTGCATAAAACCTTAATAGGTTATATATTATTTGACACAAATGGCAGGAAAAGAAGTTTGAAAGAGAAGAAGAGAAAACCATTGAAAATAAAGAATATATTGCAAGTACATTAAGGCGATCCCTACCCGCCTGTTATTAAGATATTTAGCAAAATACATATCCATTTTATAAGATAAATAGTAGTCTTATAAAACCTATTTTAGTATTCTTAAATCATTGTTTCTATTGTTAATCAATTTCAAATTTTTGTGAATTATTCCCTGCAAAGCATAATATATACAGCACCTATTCTCGTTTTTTTATATATAAATTTAAACAAAAGAACAATATTCAGTAAAAATGTTATATAAAGAAATCCATATTGGGAAATTTATAAAGGAAAGAGTTGATGAAAATGAAATTACAGTAGAGAGGATATGCAAATTTTTAAGTAAAGATGAAGAGACTGTTGAAATGATGTATGACAGCAAATCAATGGATACGGATCTTCTTTTAAGATGGAGCAAGTTACTGGAATATGATTTTTTCAGACTTTACAGCTCACATTTGATTTTATACGCCCCTCCTTCTGCCATTAACAAAAACCAGCAGAAGTCCGAAAAAACGCCTTATTTCAGGAAAAATATTTATACTCAGGAAATCAAAGACTTTATCATGAAAAGAATTCTTTCCGGTGAGATGACCCATAGTGAAGTGATTAAAGAATATTCTATTCCGAAAAGTACCCTTCACAGATGGCTTCAGAAGAGTGATAATGCAAACGGATAAACAGATAAGACATGCGTCCCAATTATAAAAAAATTTACCTGGATATGCTTAAAACGGAATATCCTGAAAAGCTGAAAGATCCGAAAATCAAAGAACTTCTTGAAAAGCTTCATACCAGTGAGGATGTGCTTAAATTCAATGAAAAACTGTTCAAGCAGTCCAGAGAAAATCAAAAACTCAAAACCTATGACAAACAGACTATGCTAAAATTACTGCAGTATCAGAAAAAGCATGGTCATTCCATAAGTTATATGTCCAGAAAATATAAAATAAGCAGAACTACTCTTTCTAAGTGGAAAGTGATGTTTGAAGAAGAGCTTGAAGATACAATGAAAATTGCCGGTAAGTAAACTACCGGCTTTTTTAAAGGTAATAGTAAGGAAAAAAACGGGCTAACGTTTGCCGGAGTCGAACCGGATAACCTTGCCGGAGTGACCGGCTTCGCTATTCCTCCCCTAATTGTGTTACGATGAATTTTTTCCTAACGACACTTCAAAATAGTAATATAAAGAAGCTGGAAGTGGAAAGAAGAAAGAGGTTAAAGCCGATAATCTATCTGACTTTATAGAAAATTATATACAAAGATCTTTCAACGTCCCACTTCCGGCTTCTTGTATGTTGTAAAAACAAGGCAAAAAACGAATAATGCAGTCGTGCTCTAACCAGCTGAGCTACTCTTCCTATATAGACTGTGTTTTTTTATTGTGGAAGAGACGGGATTCGAACCCGTGACCCCGTCGTGATGAGCGAAGTAACATTTTTCTACGGCACTTGTTTGTTTTTAAAATAAAAAAGAGGCTAAGTTCGAAAAGACTTATACAAGATCACTTTCATGACCTTCTGAAGTCGAACCAAATTAAACCGAAGCAGGCCTTTTCTACAGCACTCTTTTACAAATCAAGGTAATATTTTTCAGAATCTTCCGTGCATTTGCTCTACCTGCTGAGCTACTTCTCCTTTTCGAGGGAAAAGACAGGATTCGAACCTGCGACCCAATGTTTACTCAATCTCGAAGTATGATTCTAAGACGACACTCGATTTTTTATTTTTAGTTATTAGTTTTCTTTTTACAAAATTATATTGATACTGCGCAATCTATTTACGTAGTGTAAATTTTTATTTACCTATTGGTTCGTTTTGCCTTGAAGCAAAAGAACCAGAAATTCAAGACCTGGAAACTCCGGCTAAAAATAACCTATACTCTCTAAAAATTCTAAAACTTGCGCGAATGTTATATCAGTTCTTCGCTTCACCTTCTGTCTCGCGCTTCAAACAATAGAATTTTCTTACCATTCGTATAGTTTATTTTCTTAACGCCTCCATTTCCTATGTCATATTTCCATACTTCTCATCGCTGGAAATTTCGACTTTTATTACTTTTTTTCATTGATATGATTTAAACAAAAGAGGCTAAGTTCGAAAAGACTTATACAAGATCACTTTCATGACCTTTCTGGAATCGAACCAAATTAAACCGAAGTAGATCTTTTCTACGGCACTCTTTTAATAATATCAGGGCAAAAACGGTGGAATCTCTTCTTTTTCTTCTGCTCTATCTTTTGAGCTACGTTCCGTTTACAACAGGAATGGCAGGAATTGAACCTACATCTGAAGACCTAACTCGAAGTATGATTCCAAAACGACACCTGATTTTAATTTTTCCATTGGGTTTTTCTGTATTTCTTCCAACATCGCTGGAACTTTGTATACGTTGCATTCACCACTTCAAAACCGTGTGGAAAACATCGCGAACAACCCATTTCATTTCCATATAAGATTCTGGAAATCTGTACACCGGAAATTTTCTTTGGGAAGTCAATCAATTCATATTCATTGAATCCGAATTTCTTTCTTAACGCTTTAGCTTTTTTCATAAGTATTGAGTATTAACCTCAATACAGTGCTTCTTTTAGATCTGGTTTATGATTATTCATGGTTATTCGTTTTATTCTTTACAAATTTATATTCTTAGTGCGCATTCTTTTTACGCATTTGTTTTTTTATTAAAAACCAAGTAACAATGTATAAGAGTTTTTGATTCGATTCAAATTAAAAGTTTGATGATGGAACTCTTATGAACGACATTGGTCAGCTACCGGGCAATCTGGTGAAAGACTTTGTCAGTTTGGAATCGAAGTAAGTCTTTCTAACGGCACCGGTAATATTAACACTGCAAAATTATATTGTAAGTACGCAATCTTTTTACGCAGTTTTATTTTTAATAATAAAATAATGATGAAATCACTTCGAAAAGTTTTAAAACCCCTAAAATCGGAAGTAAAATAATAAATCCGATCAATAAAAAGATTCCGATTTTACTTAAAAAATCTGTTTTATCTTCTGAATAGTTTCCTTTCTCTCTTGTTTTGGTTTTGAAAACAGGAATCTGTTTTGTGATTGTAAGACTATTCTGTTCAAGTTCTGTGATTACCTTCAATGCATATTCATCAAGCAGATTTTTATCTCCTCTGAAAACAATGTCTTTTAAAATGGCATTTCCTGAATTGCTTAAAGACTTTATGTAAATCTGTACTGCATTTTCCATTTCATTATTCTCCGGTGCAGACAGAATCCAGAATTTACCTGCTTCATCAAGAAATCCTGCTTCAAAGTAAATATACCCTAACTTTTTTCTCAGGGAAAGATCATCAGGAAACTGATTGATCATATTTCTCAATCTGTCGCATGCCTTTTTCTTTCTGCCTTCTTTAAGATCCTGTTCAATTCTGTACAATAAATTTCCCATTGTTGTTTTGCCGTTTCATTTTTTATTTACCTATTGGTTCATTTTGCCTTGAAGCAAAAGAACCAAAGGTTCAAGACCTGGAAACTCCGGCTAAAAATAACCTACACGCTCTAAAAATTCTAAAACTTGCGCGAATGTTATATTAGTTCTTCGTTTCACCTTCTGTGTCGCGCTTCAAACAATAGAATTTTCTTACCATTCGTATAGCTTATTTTCTTAACCCTTCCGTTTTCTATTTCACATTTCCATAGTTCTCATCGCTGGAGATTTCAACTTTTTATTATTATTCTTCATATACATTCTGTTAAATTTTACAAAGAACTATTACTTCATGATCAAGAAGAATTCATCATTTTTAATTTATAATTTTTTCATTCCTAGCCCCGATTGCAACGGCATCCTTTTTCTGAATGGCTTGAAGAAAGTTTTGGCGAAAAAGATAGAGTGGAAAGCGGGATTAAGCTCCTGAATATATTGATTATTTTATTCTATATGTTAAAAGCAGTGCCTGTTACAGCACTACTTTCTGAATCATTTTCACTGCCGATTTTTTGTCTTCCAAAGCATTCAGTACATCGAAAATTTTGTCTGACCAACCTGCAATTAGGTGTACATCATCCTTCCTGATATCAAGCGGCTGCGTACCATAACCTGCCAGGTCAAAAATATACAGCTTTGCATGAGGCGCGATGGCTTTGTACTTTTTCCACACGTCTTCAAAGGAGTTTCTGTTTCCTGTGCTATCCCATAGCTGAGTATCCGTGAACAGCATGACTTTATCTACCTGTTCTCCTCTTTTGATGAGATCTTCAATGACCAGATAACCATTGGTAGAGTATCCTACTTCACCTTCACGTTTGTAGAATGCATCTACATTCCTTAAAATACCATTTTTCGGCATTGGAACTCTTAACCAGCGGTCGCCGAAGATACCTGTTACCACATTTTTACACTGTGACTGGAGGATCATGGACATCAGCAATCCGATATCATACAGCAAAATTTTACTTTTACCGGAAACTGCTTTCTGCATAGAGCCTGATACGTCTGCAGCAATCACTACCGAAGTTTCAAAACCAAAACCTTTGATATTTCTGGCACTCACTACAACGGCATTTTCCAATGCTTCCAATACTGAGGACAGGTATGGAGAATCGATATTTTTTAATTCTCTGTAAGCAGCAAGAAACCTGAATGGGAGCTGTTTTGAATTGGATACTGCTCTTTCATCGGAAAGATAGGCGCATACTTTTTGCATAGCATCAGAAGACACTCCAGCTTCCAGGATATTCCTCAGGTTTCTCATAGTTGCCATATAACCCAATTTGTTGCTGAAGATCAATTCTTCCCACTTGTTTCTGAAAGCCAGTTTTCTTTCTGCATCATCTGTAAATTTCGCTTGGCCCAGAACGGAAAGCTCCACTTCCCAGGTATAAGGTGTTTCCAGTGTATTGTTGGCAATTTTATTGAAAACTGTTTGCTGATTTTCATCTTTAGCTTTCGGGTGTACCAGGAATAATGCGTCTTTCAGGGTTACTTCCGCTTTTCTGTTATATTTTGCGAACTGGTATTCATCAAATTTATTGAATGATTTCACCAGACCTTTCTGAATCTGCTTTGAAAGCTTGTTCAGTTTTTTGGTATCTGTTCTTTTGTTGGCAAGCTGGTAATATGCCAGCAATTCTGTGATTTCATCTGCTCTCTGAACGACTCCGTCTACTGTTTTGCTTACAAGGTCTGTACCGGAAGTCCGCTTTGCCAATTCGGTTGTTAAAACCAATGGAATGGATCTTAAGTACATATTTTTTCTAGCATATACGGCAAGTTTTGCCACAAATTCAGGATCATTTTTTTTGACCAGAGACTGGATTCTCACCAATCTGTCATTTCCTTTTTCATAATTGGCATCGGACAGTCCTGTTGTAACAACAGCACTATACAACTCTTCTGCAGGTGTCATGGCATATGCTTTTGCACCTTCATAGTTCTGTACTACTTTATTTTCTTTTCTTAAAAAATTAAATTTCATGGTTACTGTTTTTATTGTTAAACATGGAAGGGATTAATACTTCCTCTCTGATTTCTGATGCAAAGTAAAAACGATATTACGCAACCTTTTTGCGTAGTAATTTTTTCTTTGTTTTTTTAATTTTTATTTTTGAAAGGTGATTGAAAGGAGATTTAAATTCGATATAATAATTGAATAACTGTAGCAGATTTTAAGTTTTGGCTCTAAAGCCCACCTCTATTGAATTAACATTAAAAAAATATTGATATTCAACAAGAATCTAATTCTTAATTATAAACTCCTTCTATTATTCATTTTCAAGAAAGAAATCGTCTATACTACGTTTTCCGGCAAAGGTTTTCTAGCTTTGCTTTTATTAAAATTGAACTATGATTAAAGGAATATATGAAACCCATGTTCAGGTAAGCAATCTGGAAAATGCGATACTGTTTTATACGGAAGTATTAGGGCTAAAGCTAGCTCATAGGGATAAAACCAGGCCTATTGCTTTTTTATGGGTGGGAGAAGAAAAGGAATTTATGCTGGGATTATGGGAGCAAAAGGAAAATCTTCAGACCAGACATTTTGCTTTTTCCAGCAGTAAGGAGGATATTTTGAATTATTCTGTGGAGTTTCTAGAAAAAAAGAATTTAAAACCTTACAATTTTCTGAAAAACGGAAGTACAGAGCCTATGGTATTTGCATGGATGCCTGCACTGGCTATTTATTTTAATGATCCTGATGGAAACCAGCTTGAGTTTATTTCTATTCTGGAGGGTGAAGGCAGACCGGAACTGGGAGTACTGAGCTATGAGGAATGGATGAAGCAGACTGGTAATTAATAAGACACTAATACAACACAGTGGCGCAAGATGTTGCGCCTTTGTGCTGCTCAACAAAATGATAAAATGAGCATCAGCAGTATTTAAACATTAACCAGTCTTTTTACCGCCAATACATGTTTACAGGGACCTCTTTCTCCCTGATATTTACTGAACCATTCGCAGGTGCAACGCTCTTTTTCTTCTTGAATGATTACTATATGATGTACACCGGTTCCTTTTACTCTGGCTTCTGTTCTTTCTTTATTATTATTTAAGATTTCTACTTTTCCGTCCTCTATTAATTTCTGAGCATTTTTTATACGGGGATTGAGTCCAATAATACGGTTTAATTTAAAAGGAAGTCTACGATAGAAAAATTCTCTGTCATCAAGATCATAACCTAGTAATCCCATTGCGGCAAGCCTGCCTGTAATATTTTCAACTTTATCAAAACTGATATGCTCTTCCAAGGCAAGTCTGCGGGGATTAAAAGACTGATTGGCATAGGCATATTTATCCAATGCATCAATCCATTCATCAGGAACATCTGAAATCAGACTATCCAACACTGCTCCTTCACCTGAAAAACCTCTCCAGCATTCTCTCGATAAAGAAAAACTAAACCGGATATTTCCCATACTGAGTTGCCATGTAGTAGACTGCATATTAACATGTGCAAAAACCTGCATACCATCAATATAAGGAAGAAGGGGTTCTAAAAGACGAAGCCTGTGAAGTCCTCCTATGCAAACAGAATCCGCAGATTGTACCGGAGAGAAAACAGGTTTATTTCCTCTCACAATTAAATAATAGTCTGACTTCACCACTCCTTTCGGCATTCCTCTAAACAATTGCTGTGTCTGGATTTTATTGAAGGTATGAAGCTTTTCTGATTCTGATAAATACACCTGAACGGTTCCCAGTCCTTTGATCCATTTTACAGGCAATGGCACTTTTCTTTCTGTTATTTTACTTTCCTCTTTGTATAGGCCCACTTCTTTTTGTCCTACAGAAAGTATAATTTTTTCATTAGGACGGATGCTTCCTAATGCAGTTATCATGGGCTGATTGAAATCCACATTCGTTGTTCCGTTTTCAAGAAACTCTCCATCCAATCCCTCTGGCAGCATATCTACTCTTGCATATACTCCCGCACAATGAGAAAAACCTTCCAACCTTAATCTTTCATTTCCTGCCGTCACTATGGGATCTTTAAGAAGTACCATCTGAAACGGAGACAGGTTAAAGCTGGATTTTACAATATTGGAAAGCGTGATCAGACATCGGGCCAAAATAAAGGGCTGCCCTACATTTCCCCAGAAAAAACAGGGAGCATCAGTGTTTTTATGTATCTCACTGTACTTGGCGAGAAATAATTCTTCAAGAGCACCTTTCTTAACTAAAGCGGATGCTCCTGAATAGTTGTAAAAAAGCGTATCTTCCATAATCTATTTTTTCAGAAGAAGATTCCCTATTTTTTTAAGACTTGAGCTTTCTTTCCAGTGGTTTAATTTTTTCATGACTTCTTTATGAACCGATGAATGGTTTAAAGCCAATACTTCATGGTAGATTTCCAGAATTCTTTTCAGGTTGGTAACTGGTTCTTCCATTTGAAGCAAAATACTGGAAATCAATTCCTCAAGAGCAATATTATGGTTTTTACTTACATTAAGCATGTGGTGCTGCATAAGATCGGTTAATCTTTTCACCGGGGCCCATTCTAATTTTTCGTGTAAACCAATCACTCTTCCCAGCCTTGCATTATCCATCATCTGGCAAGAAACATGTTCAAGCCATATTTCAGCCGCCGTTCCCCGGATCGTCTTATCACTGTCCAGGAAAATAGTTCCAAGAAACAAATAGCCAATTTCATCCAGAGGTTTTTTGATCTGATAAAGCGTATTCGCAGTATTCAAAACAAGACTTCTTTCATATACTTCTGCAATTCCTGAATAGAAAAGGCAGTATTTAATTACTTTCGCCAGAGCATTTGCAGGTGTATTGGGGAAACAAAGCATCAGCGCTGGAATTTCATTAAGCTCTTTCTGTTCGGCAACGAAATATTCCATGAACAAAGGTTCTTTTCTTTTTTCGAGATGATATTTTGGAATCGTAATATTCAGCTCCACCGGATAATAAGAGTTTTTCTTATTGTCAATAGTTTTCCACTTATAAGCGCCTGAGAAGAATTCTGCAGGAATACTATTATATCCGAGAGTTTTGAACTGCTCAAAAAAGGTTTCGGGGGAACGTGTAATCCCAGCTGTTATCCACCATGAGGGATGTATAAACGTCCCTTCGGGCTGTACATTTTTACCAAAGAAGAAAAGCAGTAATTCTTTATATTCCCCTTTTAATCTTTTCTCAACTTCTTCAATTGCTTTTGAGGTATCATCTAAAGCACAACGCTGCAGGGCAAGCTGAATATCCAGATGATGAGGCTCTGTATTATTATTCTGATAATTCTCCAATCTCTCAACAAGGGTTACAGGAGAAATCCAGCATGGGGAATGGGTAACGGGAAACAACAAAGGAATCTTATCCCCGGATTTTATTTTGTCAACAGCATATATCGCAATATCCTTAAAAGCCTGTCTTGCGGGACAATCTGCTCCAACATCTTCTATCGGACCTAATTTTTTCTGATAATTGGAATAAGATTCTCTTGCCGCTTCCTCCTCTTTGGTTTTCTGATATATTTTTTCCAGATTCTTTAGCTGAATCGGATATTTTTCCATTAAAGCCAACCCATAATTGATGATTGCATTGCATAATAAAACATTCAGATAAGGAACTTCCCATTTTGCTATAGTTTTACAGGCTTTCAAAAATACAGGTTCTATCAGTTTCACAGATTCAGCATCTACATCTCCTGCAAATTGGATAAATCCCGTCAAAGCAATATCACAATGATAACTGTATGGATCATCCATTGCCACAGGCAGATAGAACATCAGATCTTCAAAATTCTGAAGTACCTGCACTGCATTTTCATCTGCAGCCAGCAGTCTCTTTTCGGAGTCTATTACCTCAAGCTCCGGCTGTTTCGCTTCAATATATTTTATCAAGAGAGGACGCACATTCGTCAGTATATTATCTGAATAATGAGAAAGAGCCTCTATCATATTTTCTGAAGCCGGAATATATTTAAGGATAATCTTTGCTGCTTTTGACTGTATACCATCATCTTTACTAACAAATGCTGTACTTAATGCCATTCCAAGCATGTCCGTATCCACCTTCTTTCTCTGAAATATTTTTTCTGTAAGTACCAGACTGGAAACCACTACTGTTTTTACCTCTGAGCTGAGTAAATTGGGCAGGTAATGTGAAAATTCCTCACTCTTAAATTCAGATGTTCCAACAATTTTTTTCAGATGTGATAATATTGTATTCACCGCTTTTGACTGTGAAGAAACAAGCCCTGCAAGCAGGTCATCCTGCAGATCAGACAATTCTTCTTCCGTTGGTTTTAATGAGTTAAATGAATCCATAAACCAGCCCGTGACATTTTTATTAAAGTTTCTGTTGGAGGCCAGAAGGCACTCTCTCAGAAATCTTTTTCTTTCAATCTTCTTATCAGCAATAAGCTTTTGAACAATAGGAAACCATTCTTTACGGAAAGGCAAAGATCGGGAAGGGAATTCACACAAATACCAAAAATGAGTAGCAAGTGTTTCGGGGTAATGGTCAAGATCTGCCGGGTAATTGCTAAGATGATGTCCCAATAATTCGGGTTTGGGCTGCACATATCCTTTCTCCGTCCATCCTAAAATATCTTTATAATTAAATGCTGTAAATTCAGCTTCAACTGATTCATTGATAAAATCTGAAAACCAATCCGGACATCCCCATTCCAGTATCTGCTCGGTCTGTTCCGCATTACGGAAAAGGCTCCAATAGTTTTTACCAAAATTCTTTTTGTCCATGCAGACAAATGAAGCAATATCTATAATGGAATGCTGGCTCACAGATCCCGCCGTGTGGTAGGAGTTTTTAGTCATTACAATTTTACTGATCTCACGGTCCATTTTCTTGATAGATGGTATCAGTGTTTTCCTTTCTTCAATACTAAGCTCTTTTAGAAAGGGGATAATCTCATGTACTTTTTCCTCATTAAGGATCTCATAAAGTCTTTCTTTCATGTGCTTTAATTTGATGTATAAATTTGTTTCAGGTTATTTATTTTTTTCCATTCTTCAGGCGGTCTGACAAAAATTTTCTCCGGTTCAAACCAATTTTGCTCTACCAGTTTATTATAGAGCGAAAGGAACTTTTTACTATTAAAAACCTTTCTCTCAACTGCTGAAAGAATGGAGAACAGCAGTTTACTTAAGGCAGCATTACATCTGATTTTCAAATGAATAAGTTTAAAAATCCCATATGCAGGTGTCTGTACAGGCTTACATTCAAAGCTGGACTTTTTGTGGATTACTGTTTTCCGTTCCTTTTCTTTATAACAACCTGAAAACACTGTATCCAACAGGGGGTCAAAAGCTTTACCACCGCAAGCTTCATATTTTTCAAACTGTCCCAGAGACAGAAATAAATAAAGCCTCGTTATGGAAAGTAAATTCATCTTCATTTCAACATTTAAAACCATTACATACCCTTCAATACAATACTGATATACAGAACTTAACAATAATCTGCTATTTCTTTCCTCTGAAAACAGAGTCTGAAAAACAGGTCTGCTATATAAAATTCTCATCAGAACATTTTCATAAACACCTTTCTAAAAATTGAATAAATCATTTATAAAAGAGGGATTTTCAGGACTGTAATATTTAAAGAATCCGGTATCAAAATGATCTGATAAATATCTCTCCGGAATTTTTTCTTTATATTCATGATCTCCTTTGCAATTAATCAACAGTTTAATTATTTTACCTCAAAACCTTCCTTAATAAACATCCATTTATTCTCATTGGCTAAAATAAAAAAAAATGGCTGACAGACAGTAAATTATCCCATAAAAGTGATTTTTTTAACAAATATTAAGTTAATAAAACAATGCCTGACAAAGCCTTTAGCAAGATAAAAATAATTCCCTGTTTAAAGATATAAAATTAAAAAACAGCTAAAAGCACCATATAATGACATTTACACAACATTTGGTGTCTTATTTTAAGTATTGATAAAGTTTTACAACAAAATTATCCTACCCTGCCGATACGTTAATTTTTTTTAAAATAATAACAAAAGAACTGCAATCCGTTACAATGCCGCAGAAGATTCAGGGTTTCTGCAACATTGTAACGGATTGCAGGAAAGGAATGGGCAATATAACTTTTATAATTGATCTCCAACAATACCCCATTTTACAAAAAAAGCTGTCTCAAGCCAAATTATTCGACATTTGAGACAACTCTTCTTTTTTATCTGTTTATTTCAGATTATTTAGTAATTCTGCAAACACCAATGCAGAATCTTTGCAATGTTCTTTGCGTCATCTACTCCTCTGTGATGCGTACCTTCTAAAGTCATTCCCAGTTCACCCAAAGCTCTGTTCATTCCGACACTTTTCCTGATGGTAGGATGGATTTCACCAAATAAGGTCTTCACATTGATGTGATCATCACTCATGGGATAATCTGTGTAGAATCTTCTTGCCTGATCCTTCAGCATATTCAGGTCATAGTTACCATAACTTGCCCATGTCAATTCTTCGGAATCATATTCTGCTCTCAGGATATCGAAAGCATCATCCAGCATGATGCCTTCATGATCCAGCATATTTTGGGTAAGAGTGGTCAATTCCGTACAGAACGGACTTACTTTTGAATATTGGGGTTTTATTAAAATCCCTTCATTTTTTGAGATCCTACCCGTTTTTGCATTCATAATGCATACCCCGATTTCGATGATCTCACTTTCCTGACCTCTTGGCGGCCGGTTTTCCCAACACGTTGCTTCAAGATCTACTATTAATATATTTTCTGTTGTTTTCACTTGTTTAAAATTTAATTGTTAAAGATTGGAAGATGGATGCGGGAAGAGGAACGTTTTACAGTGTTGAATTTACTTCCAACCTCCAGCTTCTATCTTCCAGCCTAATTACGATTTACAGAATTTCACTTAAAATTCTGGCTGTATTGTAAGCATCGTCTGCTCCGCTGTGATGAGTGCCTTCAAAATCCATATTTAAATAACTCAAAGCCCTTTTAAGACCTATCTGTTTGTGGAGATTGAAATGTCTTTTAAATTCATGCATCACATTCATATAGTTTTCCGAAAAAGGACTGGTTATTCCGAGCCAGTCACACTGTTCTGTGATCTGCTCTCCATCAAAGTTTCCATATCCTGCCCATGTAAATGTTGCAGTATGGTATTGATCTCTGATCATTTCACAGGCCTCTTCGAAATAGATCCCTTTTTGTTCTATCAGCTGCGGAGTAATTCCTGTCAGTTTTGTACAGAATCTATTGATTTCTGACCGTTCCGGAATGATGTAAATGCTTTTTTTTTGGGAAATTGCTTTAGATGTTAAGTTTAATTTGCAAATTCCTATTTCTATAATATCGACCTTTTGCCCGGTAGGAATTCTGTCGTTTTCCCAGCATGTAGCTTCCAGATCGATGATTATCATCTCATTGGTTGTTTTCATGATTTTTTAGAAATTAGAAGCTAGAGGTTAAAAGTTAGTTAGGTTTATACTTCTCATATCCTCAAGCTTCATTTTCATTGTTAATTGTTAATTCCTGGGAGCAAATGGTGGTGTCCATTTTTTCCTCTTCATTATTTCTTTGACTTCCTCATAGGAAACCGGATAAAAATTGTGGCAGTCTACTCCAACGTCAAAACTGAGTGCCATTTCATCATCCGGCAGTGTTCCGTGCGAATGGCCGTATAATTGCCAGGCTCCGCGGTGTGAGCCATTCCAGGTACGCATGGCGTAATGGAAAAGAATGATTTTCTGTTTACCGTTGTTTTGGTCCGGGTCATCAATTTTCAGTTCGTAGTAATCTCTGATGGACGCAAACCTTTTGGGATAAGTTAATGCTGCACCTTCATGATTGCCTTTGATCAGATGAATATCGCCATGTAAACGGTCTAAAATTTCTTTTGTAAAATCCGGTTTTCCTAAACTCATATCTCCTAGATGGTAGACTGTGTCGCCAGGTTCAATTTTCTCATTCCATCTTTTAATGAGCTCTTCATTCATATGGTCCAGTGATTCAAAAGGTCTTTCTGAAAACTTTATAATATTCTCGTGACCAAAATGATGGTCTGCTGTAAAAAATATATTGGGTTTCATTTTTTTAATTGTTTTTTCTTTTTAAAACCACCCCGTCAAAAATTCTTTGAATTTTCGCCACCTCTCCAAAGGATGGGAATTGTCACACTTTCATGAGTTCTGTTTCTCTTTAATACAATGAAGTGTTTTCGTTCTTCTGACTGTGATGGATACTTATTATACATAAAAAAGTTTCGGTAAAAAATTACCGAAACTATACTTTAAGAGTCATCAACTCTTCTTTTATAAAATCAATGACTAAAGAATTCAACTTTTTGTTGATCCTTTTCTGCTCTTCTTTTTCAATAGCTGTGAAAGCTGCCGGGAAGTCCTTTTGAAAGTCTTCTAAAATATCCTGTGAAAAAAGACCAATCACCTTACCTATCATTTTAGGTTCGAATTCGCCTATTTTACTTACCACATTATTCAATCTGTTGGCTGTAGCATATTTTTGGATTTCTTCCCAGATTTCATACGCTTTTTCACTGAAATGAACCTGTTTATGAACAGTTTTACCTTCTTTTTTAACCATTTTGGACTTTTCTACCCATTTTTCATTCTTATTTTTCAGAATAATTCTGGCTCCGTTTCCAAAGTATCTGGTTTTCAAAGTTTTTACGATGGTTCCTTCACACCTATTGTCTTCCAACTCGGGTAATCCCAGCAAGGCCGGAATTTTTGAATTGAAAACATTAGGGAATTTTAAAGCTTCTTCCAGCGTTCCCTGAAACAAAATTCTAGCATAGAAAAAACCTGTCTCTTCAAAAATCTGATTAACCACTTCTGTATCCAAATAGGTAATTCCATTCAGTTTAATATCGAAAGCGTAAAATTCGTTGTGAGGGGCATATTCAATACCTTTCTGTACTTTTACAGCATCTTTTACGGGTTCTACATCTTTGTGTTTGTAACCACCACCGAACAATTCACCGTAGATCACTACAGTTTCTACATTCGGGTAAATGGCTTTCACTTTTTGAAACACTTCTATTACATTTTTTCTGTAGCGTTCCAACATCTGATAGGCATTGAAAAATTTTTCATCTTTTTCAATGAAAGCAGTTCTCTTCGCGATTTTAATTTCCTTTCCGTCGGTAAAGAAAGAGAAATTAGCTCCGTGAACTTTTTCCTGTACGATGAAAACCTCATCCCCAAAACCCTGCATCCTGATCTGTTCGATCACGCGGGCCTGGTAAGCATTTTCTATAGTGTTATATGTTTTGAAAATCATTTTGTTTTAGTTTTTAATTGTTCTTAAATTTTTTTAAAAGGCTTAAGATATTTTCCTTTCCTACCGGATTCATGGAGTGGCAATAGAATTCTGGAAGGTCCAGATAGTTGTCCATGCAATATTCTATCAGCCATTTGGCACAGTCGTATCCTGTTTTTTCAACAAATTCCCGGGAATCCTGTTTTAAATAGTGCTCGTCTGCAAGGTCATGGTCAAAAGAAATCATTTCCGGAAGTCCTTTTTCCAAAATCCTGTTGACAAACTGCTCGTAATTACGAACGATATGCCAGTCGCTTCTGAGGAAAATATCCTGTTTCGTATAATGATAAGCCTCAATAGGATATCTTATATCATCCAGAAATAATAGTCTTTTTGCTTTTTCCATGATTTAATTTTTATGATTTTTAAGCTTCCAGATTTATTACACCATCATATCAGCACAGTTGGAACTTGCGAAAGCAAAGGGTTTTGCTTTAAACACATATCCCATTCCCAGAATATATCCCATGGCATCTTTCAATGCTACGTTGGATTTAAAATCCGGGTCGGTATTAATGTCTGCGTGTACCTCCATTTCCACACCATAAGTATCCAATACAGAACAGATCGCGTAAGCAATTTCAACGGATTTGTTGACTTCATTCAGCATTCGCTCCTTGATACTGATACTCTGTATTTCTCTTTCTTTTCTGATAAAGGTAAACGCTCCTTTTCCCTCACGAATAAATACTACTGCCGTAGCATAGCTGATGGCATCTCCGTATACATGAGAGTCTGATCCCACACATACTTTCAGACGGTGTCCGTTAGCCTGTTCGCGAATGATGGCTTCTTCTACCAGCTGTGTGATAGAGTGTTGGAAAATTTTTCCATTCATATTCTGCCATGTTTGTTGTTGCGTTTCCATTTTTTCTACCTATTTTAATTCATAAATGATTGTTGATAATTGATAAATGATAACTAGCAGTTCTATTTTCTAACTTCTAGTTTCTAATTTCTATTTTTTTGCACTCTGAACCGGACTCGAACAGATACCATCAGTTTTGGAGACTGAGATGCTGCCATTACACTATCAGAGTAACTGCTGTTGATTCATTAGGACTCGAACCTAAACTCCAGGAATCAAAATCCTGTGTGCTGCCAATTACACTATGAATCAATTTTATAATCGATAAATGTTGATTGATAATTGATGAAGTGCTCAGCAATCATTGATCATTAATCTCTTATCGTTTATGTTTTTGTACGGAAAGAGGGATTCGAACCCCCAAAAGCTTGATCCTAAATCAAGAGTGTCTGCCATTCCACCATTCCCGCAGGCTTTTTTATGAGTAATGAGTAATATTTTCTATTTTCATTATTACTCATTGCTCTTTACTTATTACTTATATTCTGTACCTCTCCCCAGATTCGAACTGGGACTTTACGGGGTTTAAAGCCGTTTTCTCTGCCAATTGGAATAGAGAGGCGTATCTTATTGGTAATTAACTAGTAATGAAAATCCATGGGTATTATTTATTGCTCATTACTTATTACTCATATTATGTCTAGGTTTGAGAAAGCTCTGTCTGTTAGTGTTTGTAAAGATCTTCTGCGCCTGACAAACCTTTCTCATTTCCTAATTCTATTTTATTTTAAAAAAGTAAAAGGCTGTCTGTTTTTATTGACTAAAGATCTTCTGCTCTTGACAGTCCTTTTTCTCTTTTCTTCATTTTTGTGTGAATGGTAACTGGCCAATTTTTAAAAAAATCTGAACTTTCATGGTATTATTATCAATTCAATATTGACCAGTTATTCACATCCAGTACTCTATAAGGGAATCGAACCCTTGTTTTCTGCTCGAAAGGCAGGCGTCCTCACCGTTAGACGAATAGAGCATTGAGCCACTGACCAGGAATCGAACCTGAACAACAAGAGTACATTTCCTGCATGCTGCCATTACATTATCAGCGGTTGGTGGAAGTAGTAGGATTCGAACCTACTCAGCAATGAAGCAACAGATTTACAGTCTGCCCCGACTCTCCAACTTCGGCGTACTTCCGGATTTTTATGAGCAATTAGTAATAATTCATAAGTAATTCCTCATTTTTACTTTCAAAAAAGAAAAGGTCTGTCTTTATATTGAATGTTTAATTAAAGATCTTCTGCGCTCGACAGCCTTTTCCTTTTATTAATAAAGGATATTCTTTGCTATAGATGATAAAAGATCATTGATAAAACATTCTTATATTTCCTATAGTTTTTACTTTGAGATGGCTATGGGATTCAAACCCACTCAGTTTACACAACGGTTTTGCAGACCGTCCCGACTCTTCTACTTCGGCGAACCATCAGATTAAAAAATAAAGTCTGTCTTCATTTATTTGATAAAGAACTTCTGCGCCTGACCAACTTTATTTTACCTAAAAATTTATAAATGATATTCTTTAACTTTTAATTAATCCGGAGAGAAGAAAAGCCTGTCTCTATTTTTCGTGTTTGGCGTAAAGATCTTCTGCTCTCGACAAACTTTTACTTTTTCTCCTGAAACAATTAACAATTAGTTACCTGCGATTCTGGAAAGATTCGAACTTTCAACTTCCGGTTTAACAAACCGGTGCTCTGCCATTGAGCTACAAAATCATTGTAATTCCGGAAGGACTCGAACCTTCAACCTTCGGTGTATCAGACCGACACTCTAACCACTTGAGCTACGAAATCATTGGTATTCCATAAGGGAATCGAACCCTTGTCGTTCGGTAGAAAGCCGAATGCACTTACCTCTATGCTAATGGAACAAATAGTCTGGAAAGCAAGATTCGAACTTGCGGCCTCCCGCGTCCAAGACGGGTAAACAACCACCGTTATCTTTCCAGCTTTGGGGTTCACTTCTGTTTCTTTTCCGGGAGACAGCCGGATGGGAAAACTTCCATGAACCTTTTTGTGATTCCGAGAGGACTCGAACCTCTAACCCTGGGTTTAGAAAACCCATGCTCTATCCGGTTGAGCTACGGAACCGTTTTTTGTAATCCCAGAAAGATTTGAACTTTCAACCCCCGGTTTAAAAGACCGGTGCTCTAACCATTTGAGCTATGAGATTGTTTTAAAGTCGTGAATAGTCAATAATCAATTCGCTTCGCTTGTCAATTTAAAATTCACTTTTTTGTAATCTCAGAAGGACTCGAACCTTCAACCTTCGGTGTCGTAAACCGACGCTCTATCCAATTGAGCCATGAGATTTTCTCCTTTGGGTATCTCCGGGGATCGAACCCTGTTCTCCGGTTCCACAGACCGGCGCTTTACCAAATAAGCTAAAGAAACCATAAAAAAAGCGCCTCTTTTCGGGAGGCGCTTCATCTATTTAAACGTAAGAGATCATTAGCTGACCCACGTATATAAGCACCTTTTATCCACAATTCCACTTTCAAGAAGACACGCAACACCTGTCGGCTTCTGTCCGAATAGTCTTGAATATTGATTGAATATGTTGTGTAACTGTTTCATTTTATTTTTGTTTGTTTCTAAATTATTTTTAATTGAATCCTGAAAACCTGTTGCTTTCAATTTTCGGTTGCAAAGTAAATATGAATTTTTGGAATTCACAAATAAATTTTCAATCTAAATTATTGACAATCAATTAATTATATATTAATTTTAGAATAGAGAATTTCCGTCCGCAATATTTTGCAGATATTTTAATTACCTAAATGACTGTCTCTCACCGGGTTGCTTATCACTCTATTTTATCGTATTAAAGTTTCATTGTTGATTAAAAAATTTTCATGTTGATGGTTATTTTTTTTCATTCTAAATAATTTCTGACCTAAAAAACAAAAAACGCCTCGGTTTTCCGAGACGTTTCTGTTGTATTTTGATTAATTTTTTACGGGTTTACAGTAAATAATTTCCAAAGTCAGCACATTTCGCCTCATTCCATATCATCTCATCATATCCGAATAATCCTTTATTAGAAGGACTTTCGAATAGTTCTGCATTGATATGTGCTCTTTGTATTGTCATAATTTTCTGGTGCAAAGATAAATCTTTTTTGATATTATTTTATAATATTCACAATTTCGGGAAGGTTTCGAATACACAAAGCCACAAAACGATCCCAAGAAAATTACTATAAAGTGTAGGGATTTTATTTATTTTTAGGGAGCTATGAAGAATCAATTAAAAATTGATTTAATGAAGCAGAACTCTTATTTAATAATTAATTCCTGAACATTTTATTTCTTCCTGTTTTGAATCTTGAGATGTCTTTCAGAATCACTGAATCATCAGGGTTGAAAAATTTAAGTTCGTTTACAATTTCAGAACGGGTAGTTACTTTCTCGGCAATGATTTCATACGCTATATTCTTTGTTACCGCATGTAATTCAGGATCTTTCCTGAATTCATGTTTCATCGCTTCCAGATAGGTGATTTTTTTATAGGCTGGAGTCTTTTCATATAAATTCAGAATTTCAGATTCCAGCTTTTTAACATCAAAAATATTGGAAAAATAGTTATTCAGGCAGTTGAAAGCATCTTTATCTTCTTCCCATCCTTTCAACAAGATTTTCTGTGCCTCATCAGGCTTTTCCATCTTTTTACGATAAATCAGGGAAGCTTTCACCATCTGATTATTTCCTGTATAATCGTCTGCTACCATCTGGTAATAATAATGGGCATTTTTAAGATCGTTGATTTCTTTATAAAGATCTCCTACTTTTTCTTTCTGCTCCATTTCTTTGTAAAGGTCAATGGCTTTTTTGTATTGTTTTGCTTTTTCATAGCAGACTGCAGCATCGAATTTATTATTGAGTTTTTTAAGATATACTACAGCTGCTTCATTATAAAGTCCTCCGTTTTCCAGTGTTTTTGCACCTCTGTAATTATCCTGCAGTAGGTTCATATAGACTCTTGCTGCTTTTTTATAATCTTTTTCGGCGATGTATTTTTCGGCCAGTTCTTCATATTTACTCCGGATTCTGTCGAAAAGTGAATTTTCCAGATAGAAACTGCTGCTTCCGCTGCCTTTTCTTCCTGCAGAATTCCTGTTGTTCTGTTCTTTGTCTTTTAAAGAAGTGATCACAAGAAGAATGATAAAGGCTACAATTAAGAAAATCCCCAATGTTCCTACCACACTCCAGAAACTTTCATGGAATAGCTGAGCTACAATTCCGACAACCTTAAACATGGCCAGCAGGACGAATGCCGCCATAAATTTATCTATAAATTTCTGTCTATTCATCATCATCGGAGTTTAAAATAGTTTTATCTTCTCTAAACAGGCGGTAAAGAAGTAACAGCACACAAATCACCAAAACCCATACAAACCAGTTGTATCCAAACATTTTTACCAGCGGATAAAATAAGTACACAAGCATGGCTACAAGGATACCAATTAAAATAAATTTCACCCAGGCAGGTACATTATCTCCACCCAGATTCAAAGATTTGTTTTTAAACAGGAAAGAATACAATCCTACTCCCGCAATCATCAGGATCACCATATACAGAATATCTGAAACGGGAGCTTTTTTTTCTAAAGGAGTTCCTTCTGTACCCACTCCTTTTACTTTCGATTTGTCAATTGAAGCAGAAGAAGGATCCACGATATCCAATGTACCATAAAGTTTTCCTAATGAATCGGCCATCAATGCCTTCCTCTTTTTCAGAAGATATTTTACAACATCACCATTTACTGGTTTTCCTTTGGTGTATTGCTTTAAAGAATCTGAAATTTTACGTTTCAGGTTTTCTGTTTTCTGTTCTAAATGTTTTGTAATTTTTTTGGTGTAAATGATTTTAAGAGAATCTCTGCTCTGTTTTTCTTTATGAACAAGCTTTTCGATATCACTTCCTATTTCGCTTACATCTCTTCCTCCGCTTTTTTTATAATTTTCTTTATCTTCTTTCGTTTTGGATTCTATGATTCCTGCATGAATGAGTTCTTTGGATAATCCTTTTCTCTGCTGGTGATATATTGAATCTATCTTCAGATCAATTTCTGAAGTTCCGGATTGAAAAGCTATCATATCGGAAGGTGCCTTTACCGCATTGCTTACAATAGTTCCTGATGAATTGCTATTTTCTTCCAGCTCTGAACTGTTTTTATCAGAAGGTAATGCAATCTTTAAAACGATAGCTGCAATAATGAGTGCCCAGAAAACTCTGCGGAAATTTCTTGTTCCGGCACTTTCGGTTTTCCCTGCAGAGCCTCCGCCAAATAATCCTTCCAGCCAGGTAAATCTACCAAAACCATCTCCTCTGGAGGTACCCATTACATCCAGTGAAACACCCAATTCTACAGCTCTTTCAGGGTATTTTTCAATGTATTTTAAATATTTCTCTATTTCTTTTTTATTTCCGGCCATTACTTTTTTAAGGTCAAACGGCAGATTGTTCATCCATTCTTCTTCGGTTTGTTTGGGCTGTAATGCCTGCATTACTTTTTCATCATCTATTTCAACTGTGTAGCTTTCTATTTTTTGAGGGATTGAAACTCCGTTCAGTGGTTTTCTGATGATTTCATTTATTGCACCGGGCTGTTGAATTAATGAAATCCAGTCAATTTCTTCAGCGAGTTTTACCAATCCGAATTCGGGATGCATAATCAGAAAACGGCAATCGAGCTGTGCCCAGTCTTCCGGATTTATTTTGGGATAAAAGGTGGTGTTTTCAGGAATAAAAAGCCTGTCATCCACCTTTTGAAAATATGCATTCCTGCCTATTTCCTGCGGAATATGATCATTAAAAATAAGAAAACACCCATACAGCACATTGGGACGATCTGCCGGAATAGCAAAAGATTGGATCTGGCTTAAATTGATCCCAAGCGTTTCCATTTCCTGAAGCCACACCACAGGTGAAGAACCTCTGATCAGAAGTCCTTTTTTAGGATAGCTGTTTTTGGGGAAAGGTTTTATTCTAAGCTCCATAATCCACAATCTGTTCTATAAACGGTTTTAAAAACCTGTCACACATATCATCCATTGTTCTTACTTTCAGCAGGGCATTTTCGGGAAGATAATATTCTGATCCGCCAAATTCCGTATAGGTAGTTAATGAGAGAAAACCACCCAATGTTGACGGAATGAAGAATTCTTCGATACTTTTGTTACTGCTTCTGAAAGTAAGCATTCCCCTTGAATCGGTTATGATTTCACTGCCGTCAGGGAATGTAAATTTATTTTTATTCTGCTCAGCAAAAATTCTGATATCATATTTATTTCTGGAAAAATTCAGCGTGTTTTCAGAAGCACTGTATAATTCATTTCCTGAAACCACCAGGTTTTCATACTGATTAATTCCGATTTTATTGAAATTATTGATAATCTTCAATCCGCTTCCTTTCAGCTTGGCGACTTCGGCTTCGGCTTTTATATTATTTTTTTCAAATTCTTTTTCTTTTCCGGTAATAGGTTCTACGGAAATATTCCCGTCAATATTGATTTTGTAATGGGTAGGATTATATTTCTCATGCAGATAAAAGTTACGCCCAAAATAAATCAGCCTGTAAGATTCGGGAATATGCATTCCTGTAAGATTCTGTTCAGAATATTCTCCGGTATTAAGGTTAAGCTTTGATAGTAATTTCTGCTCAGGCTGATACTGACACAAAATAAAATGCTGCTGCCTGTTTTTCGCGAGCGCAAACTGTCCTTTGGGTTTTATGGAAATTTTATCAAATAATACTTCACAGCCATGATGCGTTTTATAATAATCGTAGGAATGTCTGTCGTAATAGTTATCGGAAAGATAAGTTTTCAGCAATTGCTTTTTTGAACTCAGAATGAAAAATTCTCCGTCATATAAGAACTTAGCAATCTTATTAACAGGAGTTGGGAATAAAATCGGATAGTTTTGTGGAAGATCAGTTTTCTTTCCGTTGAAGTTCTGAGTGGATTGTTTTTGCTGTGGCGGATTGGCCCAAAGCTCCTGCAATGGAAGTTTTATTTTCTGAATATGTTTTCTTGCTCCTTTGTGGTGTTTATAAAAATTTATTTCACCATCTGAAGCTGTAGTCACTAAAAATTTCAGTTGATCTCTGTTCTGATAGACCACCCGCTGAATTTTCTCATCAGCCATATTATCCTGATGGGTAATAAAGAAAACCTCCATATCTTTTTCCGAATGATGTCCGTCAAAAAATTTCTCCAAAGCTTCTGAAACCTCCAGAACCGGACTTACCTGATTAAGATTCTCCACCACTTCTTCCACTTTGTTCAGCGAAATCGAAATTGCTGCCTGCCCTAAAGCAAGAACTTTACATTCAGAATGGGCTTTGGGATGTTTGATAATGGCTATTGCCGAGGCATAGGCCAATACTTTTGGAGTTCCCCAGTTTCTGAGTGAAGTATCAATCAGGATAATTCTTTCAAAAATATTTTCTTCAGGCGGAATTTCTCTCTGAATATAAAGCGCTTCGTTATTGGCTACACGATTCATGAAAACGTCCTCTTCATTAGCAAATTCTGAGAGCAGCATCCTGTGGAAATCGCCTTTGTTGGTTATATCAGAAATCCCTCCGACAGGCTGCTCTCCGGGAGAAAGATGTCTCATCGGAATTTTCAGTCCACTCCAGATTCTTTTGATCAGGCTTCCTATCTGAAAGGTCTTTGGTTCTTCAACTAATTCTTTAATAAAATCTTTACTGTTATCTGCCGTAGTTTCTTCCTCTGCGACCTCATCATCCAGCTCAGGCTCATGACTCAGGCCTTTCATGGCATCAATAATGGATTGTGCAGTTGGAAACTTTTCATTCAGATTCAGAGCGCTTAAATCTTTGTTTAAAGCTGATGAAGCGTCGTCTTGTTTTTCTGCACTGGCAGCAAGTTCCTGCGGTCTTTTGTAATAGAACCTTAAGAAACCATCGGAAAGACTGGGAGATAATCTGTTGTGCCCGTTTTCAAAAAGGGTCTGCAGCAGTACAATCCTGTTCTGTCTTTGTTTACAGGCTTTAGGAAGTGATTTTATTTTTTCAAGAAATTCAATTTGTTTTTCCACACTGAATTCAAAATCCTCTCTGCTATAAAACTCTGCTGTACGTCTTAATGGGCCGGCAAAATCTGTATAGCCGTCCTGCATGGCATATAAAACCATAAGCAATGCTCCGAACGGAGGCCATCCTACAGGCTGAAGATAGTTCAGAATTTCCATTATATAAGGTCTGTAAGCAATGGCTCCCACTCCGGAAACCGAGAGGAGATTGTTGTCATGGTAACCGGAATCACCAGGAACATCTTCATCAGTTTTCCATTCCCAAAAGTAATTTTCGTAAGACTGGAAGTAGGCCTTTAATTCCATTTTCTAGATTTTTCGGTGAGACGGAATGAACTTACGGACAATGGCCGGAAATCGGTCTCTTTCATTAAAAGACAATTTCCGCTTTCGTCCCATAAAAGCCATCCTTCCTGCTCTTTATTATATTTCTGCTGCAACAGTGTGCTTACATTTTTAAATTCAAAATCCAGACCGGCAGGCAGTAAATGTCTGTCTTTGGTCCAATAGGTTTTTCCGGGAAAGCTGAGTAGAGGAACTCCTACAAATAATGCTTTATCTCCCAGCAAGGTCCATTTTATTTTTTCAAGTTTAAATTTGGGCAATACGGCAATACTTTCTTTAATATCTTCAATATTGCTGAGCAAGGCGATTACCGGCTGTTCGTCATTACTTTCTTTAAGCTTTATATGAACCTGTTCGTGAATCCCAAAATAATTCTGGTTTGAAGGCGGCAGACTAAGCTGTAATGCTTTGTCTATAGGTATCCAAAGCAATGCTGTTCGCATTTTTTTACTCGGAACTAAGGCTTCCTTTCTGAATAAAAGCCCATCACGAAGTTCATACAGAATACAATCCGGCAGCTGTTGTATTTCTGAAGCAGCAGCCTGTTCATCAGTAAAACCTTTCAGCCAGATTGTTTCTTCATCTACTGCCAGCTGAACATTTTTCCAGTCTCTTATTGAGCCAAGAAAATCTTCATCAGCACGGGGAATTTCCGCCCAGAATTCTTTTAAACGCTTTGAAGAATCTTCTGCCATAAGCTTTCAATTTCCTGCTGGATATACTGCTTCTGTTCCGGATTTCTGATCCAGTCGCAACGGGTCTGCAGATATCTCAGTTTATCTTTTATTATATTTTGTTCTTCAAAACTCAATGTTCCTCCATTCCATTTTTCCACAAGAATTTTTACGTCTTTCATGACCTCTTCGGGATTAGGAGTTTTGTTCTGCATTGCCTGTGGATGGGAATCCGGGTGATCATCTTTCTCAATCGTTCTGTTGATGATCCCTTCCAGAATTTCAATCTGTTCTTCTGTATCCCAGATATGTTTCAATACCCAAAGATCAGAAAGTACGGCTTCTTTTCTTCCGCAGATCAGGGCGCTTGCTGCAATCAGGTTCTGAAGCTTCACTGCTCTACGGTCTGAAATAGCAATCCCTGTATTTCTGAGACTCATAATGGTATTCAGGTAGACTTCATAAATCGGTTTAAGATCTATTGTTCTGCATAAGTTTTGTAATTGTCTGATCTCATCAGCATGAATTTCCGGAATTTCAGTTTCTTCTTCATTTTCCAGTTTTCTTCCTGCTAAAAGTACCTGTTGTAAGAGCTCGGGGTTTACATAATCTACATTAATTCTCACTAAAAAACGATCAAATAATGCATTCAGCGCTTCATCTTCCGGAAGAACGTTACTTGCTCCTACAAACATGAGCGCAGGTAAGTGTTTGGTTTCTTTTCCTCTTTTAAAAATCTTTTCGTTAAGAGCCATCAATAAGGAATTCAGGATAGCTGAATTGGCATTGAAGATCTCATCCAGAAAGACCATGGATGCTTCGGGCATCATTCCTTCCGTATTGGTTAAAAGTTCACCTTCTTTCAGTTTCCTGATATCAAAAGGGCCAAAAATTTCGTTCGGTTCAGTAAAACGGGTTAATAAATATTCGAAATTTCTGCCGTCTTTCACTGTTTTGGCCAGTGTTCTGACAATGGCTGATTTTGCTGTTCCCGGAGGTCCGTATAAAAATGCATTTTCTCTTGCCAACAGGCATATTCCTAACAGATCTACGACATCATTTTTACCTACAAAAGTATCTTTTACGTAGTGAAGGACTGTATTAAGCTGATTGATATTCTGGTTCATTGATTTAAAAAATTAAAATTTCCACCACTTTTTCTTCTGAGGTTTCTCTTCTTCTTTATTTTCTGCCTGTTCATTTCTTTTACTGAATGAAAAAGCCAGTCTCTGATAAGGCACTTTGATATCGAAATACAATTGCGTTCCGTCCTCCAGTGTGAGTGCATCCATGATTTTATCTCCGTCCCTGATCAGGTTTTGTGAAACATCCTGTTTATTGAGATGATGTCTTACTAAATCCCTTTCATCAGAAATCCTGGTGATAATATAAGGAGAATCTTCTGTTCCGTTTCCTGTTTTTTCAAGGCATTCAAAAATAAGCTGTGCTATTGTCATCTCAATACTTCTTCCTTTTTC
Source organism: Chryseobacterium candidae (assembly GCF_004916905.1). GTDB lineage: Bacteria > Bacteroidota > Bacteroidia > Flavobacteriales > Weeksellaceae > Chryseobacterium > Chryseobacterium candidae. The sequence goes on along the minus strand of NZ_SDLV01000029.1, from coordinate 13,388 downwards.
ATCGCCCAGTTCTTTGTAAGCAAAATATTTATAAATATGTGCTCTGGGACTCAGCAGAATATTGACATTATTATATCGTATTACCTCTTCAAATTTTCCTTTATTGAGTAAATCCTGTATGTTTTCGATATCTTCGGAATAGGGATCATATTCCGGATCATTAATCACCCGCTCACGGCATTTCAGGAATGTTTCTTTTGTAGGATCGGTTAAAAATTCAAATACTTTCTCATACATTTTCATTGTTATCTTCGGTTATAGTTTTTAGTTCTCGCCAGAATGCTTCTTTGTGCATTCCGAATTCGGCAGTTAGCAGTTTATTGATCAACGGAATTTCTGCCAGTTTATAATCTCTTTTTTCTACAATTCTTTCCAAATAGAGTTTTCTGTAGGTAGAGTCTTTCAGTTCTTCCTTCCAATTCACATTCTTCAGCTCAAGATCATACCCTATTCCAGAATAGTGAAACTGTGTCAGTATATTTTCCAGCATAGCAATTATAGGATCTTCAGGATCAGCCGTGTTTAGAGCAGCCACTACCTGTGGTAAAAATCTCAGTGATAAGTCTGCGGATAAGATAGAAGAAATATCCCGTGTTCCTTTGAATCCGGGAATAAGATTTTCAATATTTTTCTCTGTATTTTCTCTGATGAGATAAAGCTGTGCGCTATGGTAAAGAACTTTTGCAGCCCATACTGCAGCTTCTTTATTGCAGATCAGTTGGTGAGACAAAAACTCAAGCCGTTCTTTTTCGAATTCTGTTTCAAAATAGTCTCCTGCTTCCGCCTCTTCCCGAGGGGAAATTTGCTGTAAGGTAGAAAAAAGAGTAATACATTCTTCCTTACGAAGCAAAAAGATCGTGTCTAAAAACGGTGACTTGGTTTCCATGATCTAACAAAAATAAAATTATTTCGTTGAGAATAAAATTTTTGTAGAGAAGATTCATGTTAAATATTGAATGATACCTGCTCTGCAATATTCTTTTATTGTTCTGTATTTACCAGATTGAATTTTTGATTTACCTAAAAGACGGTATTTAAGATTTTATTTAAAACATTTATTAGTAAGATCTTATAAATTCTTTTGACGAGATCTGGCTACATTATTTCCATTTTCGTAATAACTGATACAAACTAAAAGTTATTATCTTTGTCCCATTCAAAATAACATTATGAGTATTCACATCAGTGCAAAAAAAGGAGAAATTGCTAAAGTAGTATTGCAGCCGGGGGATCCGCTTCGTGCACAGTATATTGCTGAAAATTATTTAGAAAATGCTAAACTGGTAAGCAAAACCAGAGGTATTTTTTATTATACGGGACTTTATAAAGGTAAAGAAATCACTGTAGGAGCTAGTGGAATGGGTTTTCCAAGTATTGGAATCTATTCTTTTGAACTGTTTACAGAATATGAAGTAGATACGATTATCAGAATCGGGACTTGTGGAGCCTACAATACCGATCTTAAACTTTTTGATATCTTAAATATTGATAAAGCTGCCAGCGAAAGTACGTACGCTAAATATGCATGGGGAATTGAAGAAGAAATCCTTTCTCACCAGGGGAATATCTTTAACACGATTAATGAAACCGCTAAAGATTTATCTTTAAATGCTAAAGCTATCAATATCCACAGTAGTGATATTTTCTATAGAAAAGATCCTGCAACTCCTGAAATTGCTACAAAATACAACTGCCCGGCAGTAGAAATGGAAGCTTTCGGTTTATTTGCCAATGCTCAGCATTTAGGAAAAAATGCAGCGACTATTCTTACGGTAACGGATATTATCCCAACGCATGAGAAAATTTCTGCTGATGAGAGAGAAAAAGCTTTGAATCCGATGATGGAACTGGCTCTGGAGTCTGCCATTAAGAGTTTGTAAGAAGTGATAAGACAAAATTAATTATAAAAAAGAGCTATACTTTATCAGTAGAGCTCTTTTTTATAGTCTGAAAAAATTTCTGGCAGTTTCTGTAGTCTCATCTGCCACTTCAGAAATTCTGATCTTCTTCAGATGTGCAATGGTTTGTGCTACATAAGGTAAAAATGAAGGTTCGTTTCTTCTGTTCTGCATTCTGGGCATATTTTTCGGAAGCATAAATGGTGCGTCTGTTTCAATCATCATTCTGTCAAGAGGTACGTATTTTATAACTTCTTCGAGATGTTTAAATCTTTTTTCATCACTGACAGCTCCTGTAAACCCTAAATAAAACCCTTTATCCAGATAGTTTTTTGCTTCGGTCAATGTTCCGGTAAAGCAGTGTACAACGGCTTCAGGTAATTGGGCAAGGTATTCATCTGTGATATCATTAAACCTTTTAAAAGCGGATCTTTCATGAAGAAAAAGTGGTTTATCTACTTCAATGGCGAGTTCAAGATGTGCCTGGTAACATTTTTCCTGCATCGGTCTTGGAGAGAAATCACGGTCAAAATCCAGTCCGCACTCTCCTACTGAAATCACATGATCCTGTTTTAATAATTTCCTAAGCTCATCAATACTTTGTCCATTAAAAGATTTGGCATCGTGGGGATGAATTCCGGCTGTTGAAAATAAAATTTCAGGATATTGTTCTGCAATTTCCGCAGATTCTTTGCTTCCTCTTACGTTGGTTCCCGTGAGAATCATATGTTCAACTCCGTTGTCCAAAGCACGGTTGATTATTTCTTCGTGTTCATTATAGAACTGTTTATTGGTCAGATTAATGCCAATATCAATGTAAGTATTCATTTGTTTTTACTTTTTATTATACATTATTACTTTATTTTCTGTACCCGGTTGATTTTTTGATCCGAGTGACTTATTTGGCAAAAATAGAAGCCTGCTGCGCAGTGTTTTTACGCAGTAAAAATAATAGAAAAGGACTAAAGGATAGATATATGAGTCTTAATCGTCTGAAAGACCTTATTTCCCCCAGATTTCGCTGATGACACAGATGTCTGTGTGGTATTTATTCATTGAGAAATTTTTCCAGAAAGCCGATCAGCTTTGTTCCTCCATGGCTCCATCGTATTCCATGCCCTTCTTTTTCCCGGACTTCGAAAACCAGTTCATGTTTATAATGAAAAAATACATTCCACCAGGTTTTATTTTCAAGGATATCGTGGATTTTTGCCATTACTTTTTCCTGCTTCTGCTGATTGTTCCCTTTGATTTCTCCCCAAAAATCATCATCTATTCTTCCTATATGTTTTTCCCAGGCTCTCTGCGCCATGGTTATTTCACTGTTGAAGGGTTCTTTGCAGGCGTTGATCAGTATAGTTTTCAAAGGAGGGACGGCATTTTCATTACGGATGCTTGCTGAGGTTAATCTTTGTCCCAAAACATTCAGCCAATGCTCGAACGGAATTGCTTCCAGAAAATCTGCTTTTACCTCATCTGAATCACTGCTTTCAAGAACAGTAATGAATTTTTCAAAGCTTTCCTGTCTGTTGATCGTTATTTCTTCATTAAAATAGGGAAAATCCCAGTCTAAAGTATTTTCTTTAAACCTATAGATATTTTTCTCCATGTTTTCCAGATGTTCTTTGGCTAAAAGGGCTTTGTATTGGTCTTTCCATGTGTCGGAAAACAGGTAAATATAGGGTTCAAACAGATTCATACTTATTTTGTTCTGATCAGGTTAACGGGAATATCTTCTTCTTTGATCAGATAACCGATCAGATTAAACCATGCTTTACAGTGATCCAGAATCCAGGCATCTGAGGAAATAATGATTTCTGAACTTTCCGCCAAAAATTTATCAGGATTGTATTGCAGATCGAATTCCCAATTGAGCTGGTGCTCTTCTGCAAACTCCAGGATACTCTGTTTAATTCTTCCACTGTTGGAGACTGGCTTATCAAAGATCCAAACAAGCTGATGAATCTGATTTTTCCGGTAAAAAAAAGCCACTAGCTCCACAGCTCTTAAGGTTTGATTAACTCTTTTATAGGTTCCATGCACCCCTGAAAGATCACGGATACAGCCATCCAGTCCTTCAAAAATATAAGCCTCGGAAAGCAGACTTTCCAACAGGATCAAAACATTAAAACCGTCGAGATAAATAGTTTTCCCTTTTAAATCTGAAGCTTCTATCTGTTTTAACTGTCTGTTCTGAAGCTGGGCAGCCGAGGCTGATGCTCCACGAAGAGCCTGTATCTGGCGGGTTTTCAATCGGTACCTGTTCCCCACAAGATCAGAAGCTGCTTTTTCCGGGTATTCTCTGCTCAGCAGATAATGCATGTCTTCAACTGCCAGTTTCAGCTTGCCGATCTGTTTCTCTGAGCCGAACAGGGCATCATCGCCAGTATTTTTTCCGCGGTTTCTGTTATTCATGTTCAAAAATAAAATTTTTACCGAATTTTTCTGGCAGGAAATTGATTCAGCTGATGAATATCAGGCCCCTGACAAGTGATAGATAGGTTTTTATATTTTACAAATGATGTATTGCCTGCAATTATTTACCTGTATTCTTCCCACCAATTTTTCCAGCTTACCGTTCCCAGACTGTCCAGGTTTACTTTTTCCCCGATCATAGGGAGACTTATCGGCATATTACTTTCTTCTGCATATTTTGAAGCCAGCTCCAGAGGTTCGTACCAGGCATGCTGTGCCAGCTTGAATTTGGAATTGTGTACCGGGATAAAGTTTTGGGCTTTCAGTTCTTTTATTTCCGTGATCAATTGATTCGGCAATGTATGAATATAAGGCCACTTTTCATTATACTGCCCGGCTTCCATTACGGCCAGATCAAATGGTCCATATTTCTCTCCAATTTCTGTAAAATGATTTCCATAGCCGCTGTCACCGCCTAGAAAAAGATTTTTAGTAGGAGTTTTTAAAACAAAAGATGTCCACAATGAGATATTACGGTTCAGCAATCTCCCGGAAAAGTGCCTTGCCGGAGTGAGTGTGACTCTGAAGTCTTCTGCAATGTCTATACTTTCCCACCAGTTTTTTTCGATAATTTTATCAAAGCTCCAGCCCCAGTATTCGAAATGTTGTCCGGTTCCCAGACCACAAATAACTTTACCGACCTTATCTTTTAATTCATGAACAGTTTTATAATCCAAATGATCCCAATGATCATGGGAAATAAGCAGGAAATCTATATCCGGCATATGTTCCGGTTTGTAATAATCTGCTCCCTGAAAAGCTTTTATGGAACCTGGCATGGGGGAAGCGTTACCACTGAAAACAGGATCTATCAGGAATTTCTTTCCATCAGCCTGAATGAAATAGGAGCTGTGTCCAAACCATACCAATACATTTTCATCGGGCTGAAGATTTTTAAGATCAGTCTCTACAAACGGGAGAGCGGTTTTGGGTGATGTATTTTCTATTTTACACAGGCTTTGAAGAAGCAGTTTAGTCATACTTTCTCCTTCTAACAATGCTGGTGTTGTTAATATATTCTGAAATCGTCCGTTGAGATAATTGGGCAGTGTACTGAAATATTCTTTTCTTTTTTCATCGGGAAACTGTCCGAGCTGTTTTTTTAAACCTTTCATTTATTTAATTTTAAATCCAGCCATGGTTTCTAGATAAATACACTCTATTTTATTGACCGGCAAACCTTAATATAAAATAAATATAAGCATAAGATTCTGAGATATAAAAATAAATTGAAAAGGATATGAAATTTAAATTCTCCATTAATCAATGAGAAATTCTTAAATAAACCATTTAACCAACCCAAGCATAATACTCCTTAATACTAAACAGAAGAGTATCATTATTGTAAATCTTTTCTTGTATTTTCTCACATTTGTTTAAGATACAAAAAAAAATAATATAAAAGAGCCACAGCAGCACCATGACTCTTTTTAGCAAATTGAAAATAAGATATGATTATTGAAACTATGAAATGGTATAGGTCTTTTCTGTGGTGATATTGTAGGTATCTGAAATAACGTTGTCTACAAACCTCCATTCTGCAGTAGAACTTCCAGTGGTAAATTTCACATGCAGATATCCTCTTTTATAAAGATTGGCATAATCCAGGTCATCAATCAGCAACGAAAATGCCTGGGCCAGTTCTATTGCTTTTGCAGGATCTGAAGTGATTCCCAGATATCCTTCGAGACCAGGAGAAGAAACGGAACTGCAGGCAAGCTCTGTTCCGATGAATTTACCCTGTGCATCGGTCAGTTTTCCTAACCACGCATTGTGGGTATCTCCTGCCAGTACCACTACATTTTTTCCTGCAAGAACAGAGTAAAGCTGCTCTCTTTCCATGAAATATCCATCCCACGCATCCAGATTATATGGTAAAGTAGTTGTAATTCTTGCAATTTCCTGCGGCGTTAATGTAGGATCCTGCTGCTGATATCTTGTTTTAAGAATAATCAGCTGAGTGATGGTATTCTGAAGTGCCTGCATAGTAGCCGGCTGTGCGCTTCCATGCTGTTTTATTTCTGCTAAAATCTGATTCAGTAACATCAGAAGTTCTGCAGGAACCATCATTTTAGTCATTAAAATCTGCTGTCCCAGTACTTTCCATTTTGCTGTATCGCTATTGATCTGAGAACTCAGCCATGACATCTGCTCGCTTCCGATAAGTCTTCTGCTGGTGCTTAAAAAATCTGTTTTAAACTGTACCTGATTAAAATTTCCTGTATTATCAAGATAATCCGAATATTCCATCTGTTTATCCCTTGCAATTACCCTTGTATCCATCATATAAAGGGAAACTATATTTCCAAAGCTGAAACTTCTGTAAATTCTCATGTCCTTCCCCGTTTTAAGGGGAATATATTCGCTGTATGCCTGGAAAGCGGCCATTTTTCTTGCCTGAAAATCCCCTTCATTCGGCTGGTGATTTTCTGCTCCCGATTTATAGGTATCATTGGCAAACTCATGATCATCCCAAACACAGATAAATGGTTTTTTCTGGTGAAGAAGCTGAAGATTTTTATCTCCTCTGTACTGTCTGTATCGTTCCCTGTAATCACTGAGGGTAAGAATTTCTTTTGCTGGCTGATGGGTTCTTCCTAACTGATTGGTGTAAGGGTTCGTGCCATATTCTCCAGGAGCATATTCATAAATATAGTCTCCAAGGTGTACTACAACATCAGCTTCAGATGTTGCAATCGCACCATACACATTGAAAAGTCCTGCAGGAAAGTTGGAACAAGATACGACAGCCATTTTTACTTCATTTACAGCATCTGATTTTGACGGTAAAGTAAGCGTTTCTCCTGTTACGCTGACTTCCTTACTTGTACTGTTATAGAATCTGTAGTAATATTTTGTATTGGAAGAGATATTCTGTACATCTACCGCTATAGTAAAATCATTGACCAGTGCAGCATTCGCCTGACCTCTTCTCACTACTTCTGAAAAATTGCTGTTTTTACTGATTTCCCATGTAATCTCTGCATCAGTTCCTTTTGAATACCGGGTCCAGATAATAATTCCTGTTGCGCTTGGGTCAAAGCTTGCTACTCCGGATTCAAAACCTCCGTTCTTAAGATCGTCAGGAGCACTGCTATTTTCAGTAAAATCGTCGCTGCAGCTTTCAATGAGAGGAGCAAGAAAAATTCCTCCGGCTGCCAATAGTGAATTTTTAAGAAATCTTCTTCTGTTGAATGGGTTGTTGTTTTCCATCATTACTTTTTTTGCAAAGCAACGGTATCCGGAGAAGAAGGCTGTTAACTGTATTTTAAATATATTTTATTATTTTTTAAACAAATGTTTAATGTTATACATAAAAAAAGTAATAATGGTAGGATTAATATGTGTTTCATAAAATGAAAAAATCAGTAATTTTGAAAAGAAAATTACTGATAAAATGGTTATTAGTTTTTTAGTTTTGTTCCTGGTTGGATATCGATAGTTTCTGGTGTTTTGTTTACAACTATATCATTAGCTTTATTATCTATTAAAAAGTTCGATCGTTTACAGCCAAAATACCTCTGATGGAATTAGTATGCATGTTATCTTAGACATTTTAAGTTTGTTTAACGATAATTTTTCTTTCTATTTTCTTAAGCCTTTAAAATTGATATGCAAATAAAGTTCTAATCTTGCAGATAAAGAAAATATATGTACCGAAATTGATAAATTTCGATAAAATAATATTTCAATACACTGTTAATGAAGGTCTTATTATGTTTGTCTTTAATTGAATTATTTTATATGAAGAAGAGGACGTCTGATTATTTTCTATGATAATTGAATCTGCAAATGGATGTCTGGCTTCAATTTTCAGTGTTTTTTATCAGAGACATTTGTATATTACCCACATAAAAAAACTGAAAATTAAAAGGAAACCGAATAAGGTTTTCTTCTCTGTATACCCTCTCGGGTAATACGTACCTTTTCTTTTATCGATTACTATCATTTTTTTTCAAAAAATAATCATTAAACAATTTAATGAATACGATATTGGTTACTAGAGCTATGTTCTGGAAATCCTCAATTCAATATCTAAAGATTATCTGAAATCGGGAGAATTGTCTGCCTTCATCATGGAAACGTACTCCAGAGAACTTGAGTGCTATGGTGATAATACTATAGAATGTGCAGAAGAGCTATTTTTTTAAAGCAGCGAATTGATTTTAAATTTCTCAGAATATAATGATGAAGAAAAAATAATTGTATCTCTGTTTTATATTGATCAAATTTATACAGTACTGAACCTATCTACAGAAGAAAAACGCAGTATATAAAAAGTTATGAAAATGCTTTTAAAATAGAATTCAAGGCGGATAAGCACTTAAATAATCAATTGAAGAGAAAATATAATGAGTTTTTTGAATTCGTTACTTCCAGTGAATATGAAGAAATAAGGGATTTAATAATCAATAATATTTCTGAAAGTAATGTAAAGCTTGGCGAAATTCTAAAATTTCGAAAAGACGATATGTTAAAAGTCCCTATAAAAGATTTCTTTCAAAGTATTTTTTATATGCATATTAACAGATTATTTGTTTCTTAACAGCGATTATTTGAAATAGTAGTATATGACCACTTACTTCATTTTTATAAGGCAAACAAAAATTATCACACAGATTCACAATAAACAAATAAAGACAATAAAAAACCGCTCACATTATATAAGCGGTGATTTTCTGTGAGACCTTCTGGTTGCAAATCATGTGCTTTAAAGTTATCTGTAATTTTTCAGATAATTATTCCTTAATAACAGGAACATCTATATAGCTATCATTATAAAATTTTATTTCCAATAGTTCCTTTGCATCAAGAATAGTTTCATCACTTACATCTTTTCCCGAACCATAATTTATTTGATAATATGGGGTTTTCATAACGCCTACTATCGCAACGAGCTTACTTCCTTTTTCTATTTTTTTACTTATAAATTTATTATTTGATATAGATATTGTTTCCTTTTTATTAGGGGTAAGTAAATTTCGTTTTTCGTTATTTTTATTATAACTAGCTCTATCCATATAACTTGATAATAAAAAATATTTTCCGTCGGGCATTAGCTCATATAAATAAACATAGACATCTACATCTTTTTTGTTGATTGAAAATTTAAATTTTCCAGAAAAATTACCTGACAATTCAAAAGATTTATCAAGTGGATTAGTTGTGAATATTAGACTATTCTTAGTGTATATTTTATTTTCAACTATTTCATTCTTTAATTCTAATAATTCATCCGCATCAGAACGGTCTTTTAAATCTACTTTCAGTAATGAAAAACTTTTATCACTTATTTTTACATCTGATAGTAAACCATTATTCTCTAAATAAAATCTTAGGGTATTTTTACTAATGTTCTCTAAGGAATTTACATTTTTCCATTGATTAGTGCCCATAACCTGATAATTAATCTTATTCTTCAAGAAAGATGGTTTTTTACCATTTTTTAAAATATAATCAAACCATTCAATCCAAATCGTGTTAAAATCTATATTAGCCACAGAATCAATTGTATATCCTTTTAGTTCGTTCTTTATATATCCCTGCGCACCGGAATGGTCATAAGGGCCAATAATCAGATAGTGATCGGCATTTTTATTGTATTTATAATGATTTTTAAGATAATATAACGCTCCTAACTGGTCAGCATCAAAATACCCAGTAATAGTTAAAACAGGAATATTAATATTAGAAAAATCTTTTTTATAAGGAATCATATTTTTCCAGTAATCGTCAAAACTGGGATGATTAAGCCATCTCTGAAAGATGATATTAGATTTTCCACTGATAGAGTCTAGTTGTCTAAATGGTTTCCCTGTGATATACCATTGTTTGTAGGTGGAATTCCATTTTTTAACATCACTAAAATCTGCATAATCAGTCATTTTTGAATTCACTACATAATTTAACCACCTTATAGCATAGGACGTAAATATATTATTATTCATAGGAAAATCTTCTGTACCAATTCCTACCGCAGCTTGCGGTATTATGGTTTTTAATGCCGGATGGAGTTTTTTTGTAGCCGCCCATTGGCTGAATCCTAAATAGCTTCCACCAATCATTCCCACTTTTCCGTTACTCCAAGGTTGCTTTATAATCCAATTAATCGCTTCATTGATATCTTCAACTTCATGTTCAAAAGGTTCTATACTATTATTGCTTAAATATTTTCCTCTTGTATTTAAAATAACTCCGGCATAATTATCCGAAGCTAACTTCTTAGCCTCATTAATATTTTTAAGATCTGAATATATGGTATTTAGAAGTATTGTACTTTGAGGTTTTGGAGCTTTATTATTTACTACAACACTTAATGTAAGAATTCCATTATCTTTTGTAGTAACTTTTATACTATCATATATTGTAAATACCTCTTTTTCGAAATTTTTAAGTAACTGTGCTCCTAATTTGAATGTTTTATTCCCTACATCATATATATTGTATTTTCTACATAATTTTATAGCATCTGAAATGTCAATACTATCATGTTTTATATTACTCGTAATGATTTCACTAATATCTTTTTTTAACGCTATTGGATCATAAGTAAAATATTGGGATAAAATAATTTGTGATTTTAAAGGTAATTTTTCATACTTTTTTTTGAATTCTTCTTCATATATTTTGTCAAAATTGTTCTTATTTGGTGCTCGTTTAATAGTATTAATATAAATTTCAAATTGACTTCCCATTGCGCCAGCTGTTACGGAATTATTTCTCATTGTAATATTTCTAAGAGAATCCAGCTGTGAAAGTGATAAATTATAATTTTCATTAATAATATTTATTCTGAAAATATCATCATAATAAGTACCTGTAGCTTTGTTTTTCATATATCTGTCTTTAAGCTGACTGGCTAGATATTTTACAATATTTTCTGTATTTGCCACATTTTTAGGAGCAATTTCCCGCAAACTTATTTTTTGGCAAAAAGCAAACTGTAAACAAAAGGCAAAATATATAAAGAAGAATTTTTTCATTCAAAAAGGTTATCCGTTATTACTACCCAGAGTCTGTTCTACAATTGTTTGATTATCATCTCCTAACACTGCTACATGAGCAATATTTCCTCCCTTGATAGAATTCAAACCGTTTGTAATTTTAACCAATTGTAATTTCTTCAACGACATTTTTTTTTCTGCTTTTTGCTGTTTTTTCATCAGGTATAAATAATTAATAGTTAAGATTGCAAATAAACTATCTTTGTTTCTTTTATCAAAAATAATAATCTCGAAATTGATCAATTTCTTATACGAAATATCACAAAATACTTATTATCAGCTAACTTACTTTTCAGTTTGTCCTTGTAATAATTTAATATAATAAGAAGGCAAAGTTCCAGTGATTTTCTTAAAAGCATTTGCAAAAGACTCAGAATTATTATAACCTATCTCATTGGCAATAGATGAAATTGTATATCTTCTTAATTTTTCGTTATCCTTTAATTCCTGTACAATATAGTTAATTCTTAGCTCATTCAAATATTGCGAAAAATTCTTTCCTTTTAATTCATTTACTGATTTTGAAAGGTAATCCCGATTTGTTCCTAAATCTTTAGCTAAATTATCTATAGTAATATTTTTATGTAGAAATTTTTTATTTTTTTCAAACTGCTCTAATTTTGTTTTGAGGCTCTGTAATTTTTCATCAGATAATAAGCTTTTAGACTTTTCTTCTGAAGGAACTTTTGGATTTCTGATTACAGCAGGAGGAGTCGGTAAAACTTCGGAAGATTTTGATTTTTTAATTAATAAGTCTGCCTGTTTTTGATATTCTTTAATTCTTCTTTTATATACATATATTAAAGAAAAAATAAACAAAATACCACCTCCTAGAAACCAGTATAATATTGAATTTTTATTATTCAAATCAGATATTATTCTTTCTTTATCCTCTAGCAGAATAGGAGTATCGTATTTTTTATAAATCTCCTTGGATAAATATTGCTTGTTATTATTGATAATGCTGTCTGCATAAAAGAGTTTATTAATGAATTTTAGTTGCTTTTTTTCATCCCCATTTTTTTTATAATAATCAATTAAAATTTCATATTGATCTCTCACTATTGGTACAAAGTCGTTTGACTTGAATGATAATGAATCCGATTTTATAAAATATTGTATTGCCTCTCTTTCTTTATCAAGCTCGTAATTAATCTTCCCTAAATAATAATATAAAACTGATAAATTAACATGATTTTTATTTTTTTGAAGGTCTTTTTCGATTCCTGCCAGATGCTTATAAGCAATAGCATAATTTTTAAGATAATATTCTGCTATACCTTCAGACATAATAAAATAAACATATTGGCTATAATCATTATATTTTTCACACTCGGAAAGACCTATTTTATTATAGAGTTTGCTTTGTTGGTATTTTTTATTTTTACTATAGGAATTTGATACAGAAAAAATTGAACCTATGTAACTTTTAATGTCTTTATCATTGGTTTGCATTTTTTTCTTTTCATATTGGTAATATTCTAAGAAAAGAGGAAGTGCTTCTTCATTTTCATCAGTAGCAGTCTTTAAAATGCCCACCAGTTTTTTCACATAATAAAATTGATCTAAATTTTTATTCCTGGATAAGTTCTGTGCTTTTATATAGTAATTTAGCGCCTCTTTATATTTAAATTCATTATTCAGTAAAATTCCTTTAATGATATATGCTTTTGCCGGATATTCTTTTGTATTAACTTTTTGTGTTATTTTTATTAAAGAGTCCGCATAAGGATGTCCATCTTCGGAATTCAGTCCTTTTGCATGAGCCAACTTATAATAGCCATCATATATATAGTCATTATTTTCTTCTTTTTTGGCTTTACTAAGAATACTATTTGCATACAATTCTGCCTTCTCATTATCTATTCTTAAGACTTTATTATAACAGCTGATCAATTGTTCAAAACTTTTTTTTCTTAAAGAATCTGGAATATGAAAACCTTTTATATTCTGAGAAAAGAATAAATTCTGACAAAGAAAAACGATAAATAAGAAATATTTTTTTTGCATT
>NZ_SDLV01000028.1 GCF_004916905.1 Chryseobacterium candidae | reverse complement strand
TCATAATATAAGTTGATTAAGTGTCAACTTATTTTAGGACGGGACATTTGAATAACAAAAGCCTTTTGAAACTCCAAAAGGCTTTTGCATATTAAATGTGGAAATGTTTATTTCGTATTGAAATAATTTCTTAGATCTCACCACAAGTATAAACCTGTGGACAGCCTATGTATGTTGAGCAATAATCAGGACCAGTTACAGATCCAGAACAGCTGCATCCGCAAAGAGATAAATCCGGCTTACCGCTTACTCCTCCAGTAATATTTTTCAAGTCTTGTTTTCTCAGTTTTTTAGCATTTTTCATAATGTTCATGTAGTTTAGTTTTGATTAAAAATAAAGTATTAGTTACTTCCCAAAGTTAAACAAATATTAATTACTCACAACAAAAATCAATATAAAAATTAATAAATTATTGATTATAACTTAATTATTACATCCAAAACAAGGATTATCAATATATTATTTATTAAACAATTTAAATTATTCTGTAAATTCAAGATCTCTGTCGTGGGTTTCTGAAATGGTAAGTGAAGAATAAAATGCCAGCGCGAATACTACCACTCCTACTATGGCAGCACTTTCCACCACCGCGAAATGACCTTTAAGGGAATCAAAAGCAAATATCATTACCGGTACCAATCCTCTTACCATATTGGGAACGGTGGTGGTTGCTGTATTTCTGATATTCGTTCCGAACTGTTCTGCCGCCAGTGTCACAAACATGGCCCAATATCCTGTTCCAAATCCCAGCCATACACAGAACAGGTAATATTTTGTTTCCGTATTGGTATTCCCGAATAACATAATTGCTACACCTATCAGGGTAAAGATCAGCATATAAAAGATAGCCATTTTCCTTGATTTTAAAGCATGGGAAATAAAACCACTCAAGAGATCACCCACAGAAATACCTATATAAGCCCACATAATTGCTTTTCCGGGGTTAATATCCTTTATTCCTAATTCAGGGGCAAACTGATTGGCTAACACAGCCAGAATCCCTATGCAGTACCATGTAGGTAATCCTACCGCAATACATTTTAAATATCTTACCAACCGGTCTTTATTGGTAAAAAAGGATAGAAAATTCCCCTTGGAAACATTTTTATGTACAATATTCTTATAAATTCCGGATTCGGATACGCTGATTCTTAACAGCAAAAGTAAGATTCCCATTATTCCGCCAATGATGTAAGAGATATTCCAACCTCCGGCCAGTTCTACGGTAAGCTGGGCTACCACAGCACCCATTAATCCGAATCCTGCAACAACCGATGTTCCGATTGCCCTTAAGTTCTTCGGCAGACTTTCAGAAACCAACGTAATTCCCGCTCCAAGCTCTCCGGCAAGCCCTATACCTGCAATGAATCTTAACCCGGCATATTGGTACACCAAATGCTCTTTTGGAAAATAAGGAAGAAAGCCACAGGCGATGTTGGCTAATGAATACACTAAAATAGATCCAAAAAGAACAGAAAGCCTCCCTTTTTTATCTCCGAAAATCCCCCAGAAAACACCTCCTATAAGCAGCCCAACCATCTGGCAGTTCAGAATAAAGGTTCCGTCTGCATCAGGATTAAGCCCCAATGCCTTTAAACTGGGAATCCTAACGATTCCGAACAAAAGGAGGTCATAAATATCTACAAAATAGCCTAAGGCGGAAATAATAACGGGAATAGAAAAAATGTACTTCAGTTTTGAAGACAGGGACAGTTCTTGCATTTTTAAGTTTTGATAAAAATAAAAAACCTTTCAATTTCTTGAAAGGTTTTTATCAAATATCTTTTTCTGATTATTATCTGGCAATATTCACAGCTCTCGTTTCTCTGATTACTGTTACTTTTACCTGTCCCGGATACGTCAGTTCATTCTGGATTTTCTCGGAGATGTCGTAAGAAAGCTGAGAAGCTACCTCATCATTTACTTTTCCGCTCTCAACCATTACTCTCAATTCTCTACCTGCCTGGATTGCGTAAGCACTGGATACACCATCAAAGCTTAACGCAGCAGATTCAAGGTCTTTTAATCTCTGAATATAAGATTCCAATACCTGTCTTCTTGCTCCCGGTCTTGCTCCTGAGATCGCATCGGCTACCTGGATAATCGGAGATAATAATGACTTCATTTCAATTTCGTCGTGGTGAGCTCCAATCGCATTTACTACTTCTGGGTTTTCACCGTATTTCTCAGCCCACTGCATTCCTAAAAGAGCGTGTGGTAATTCTGATTCCTGCTCAGGAACTTTACCTATATCGTGTAAAAGACCTGCTCTTTTTGCCAGTTTTACGTTTAATCCTAGCTCAGCAGCCATTGTTGCAGCGATGTTGGCTACTTCTCTTGAGTGCTGCAGTAAATTTTGTCCGTAAGAAGAACGGTATTTCATTCTACCAACGATTTTGATCAGTTCAGGGTGCAATCCGTGGATTCCTAAATCAATGATCGTTCTTTTACCCACTTCAATGATTTCCTCCTCGATCTGTTTTCTTGTTTTTTCTACTACTTCTTCAATTCTTGCCGGGTGAATTCTACCATCGGTAACCAATCTGTGAAGGGATAGTCTTGCAATTTCTCTTCTTACAGGGTCAAAACATGAAAGAAGAATAGCTTCCGGAGTATCATCAACAATAATTTCTACTCCTGTTACTGCTTCTAAAGCACGAATATTTCTACCTTCTCTACCGATAATTCTACCTTTTACCTCATCAGACTCAATGTTGAAAACTGACACTGAATTTTCGATAGCCTGCTCGGTTCCAATTCTCTGAATCGTTTGAATAACAATTTTTCTTGCTTCATTCTTGGCATTCAGCTGAGCTTCTTCCATGATACTCTGAACATGTGCCTGCGCTCTTGTTTTCGCTTCTGCTCTCATGGTTTCCACTAATTCAGCTTTAGCTTCTTCGGCAGTGTAATTAGAGATTTTTTCAAGTATTTCTACTTTCTTCGCAGTTGCGATATCCAATTCCTGCTGTTTTCTTTCAAGAATTTCGTTTTTCTTAGCGTAATCTGCGATCTGCTTATCTAAATCTTTTTCAAGTTTGCCCGTCTTGCTAAGTTCGTCATTCAGCTTGTGTTCCTTGTCTTTCGTTCTCTTTTCAACTTCCTGCATTTTCTTTTCGCGGGCTTGAATATCAGCGTCATGCTGTGATTTCAGTTCCAGGAACTTTTCTTTAGCCTGAAGGTTCTTTTCTTTCTTTATGGATTCAGCCTGTACATTAGCTTTTTCTATAAGGTTTTCGGCATTTTTCTTGGCATCATCTATGATGAATTTTGCTTTAGTATTCAGAGAACTTTTGGAAAAAAATATTCCCAGTACAGCTCCAATTACTAAACAAACAACACCGACTATAACTTCTATCATAATTTATATTGAGTTTTAATTGTATTCATATCCTTTGTTAAATAAAAAAGCCCACAATAATCCAGAGATTGAGAGTAAACTCCTAATCAACACGATTTGAACTGATTTCCACTGTCTGTAATCCGGAAATCCGGCACGCCATTCGATGGACATTTGTTCGGTAATTGTTTAGCGTTGAGTTTACCTTTAATGTGTTAGAATTATTGTAGGCAGTAACTTTTCAGGAAAAAAAATCTATTTCCCGATTTCATTCAACGACTGATTAATCTGCGTTAATCTTTCGTTGGTTGAATTAATATTTTTTTCGTAATTCAGAGAAACTACTTCTGCATTGGTTCCCAGTTTAAGGGCGCACATTGCCAAAGCATCCTGTTTATCTCTTACATCGAAATTTTGTTCAAAATCTTTAATCATATTCTCGATCTGCTTCCCTACTTTACGCAAAGTTTCTTCCTCTGCTGCCGGTACGTTCAGCGGATACACTCTTCCTGCAATGTTGACGGTTATTCTCCTTACCTCCATTATAATCCACTGTTTTGAAGCTGAGCAATACAGAAATCAATTTCTTTCACTAATCGGTTGATATGGTTTTTCATTAACCTATTGTGTTCAGGATTTCCTGATATTGCTGAATAAAGTTTTATATTTTTTTGTTCTTCTGCTAATACCTGATTCTTTCTTCTTTCCTCATCATACTTCTTCTTCAACTCTTCATGCTCAATATTTAATTCTTTTAAATTTTCCGTAAGATTTTTATAGTTCTTTTGCAGAGTCGAAATTTTTCTCTCTAATTCTGAAAAATTGTTTTCTAAATCTTGAAGCATTTCAGGTTTGTATATTCTAACTAAAAGCAAAAATAAAAAAATAATAGCACTAACAAAAATAAAACACTCTATATTTTGACATAACAATAAAAAAGGAGGCGCCAGCGCACCTCCAGTGTATTTTTCTATACATTATTTTTTATTCAAATTTCAGAACGAACATTACGGCTCTTGTCTGCAGTGTAGAGATCGCAGATGACCAGTAAGGAGGTGTAGTAGCATTATCTGCCACTTTCTCATTGTTCATGAAGAATGTTCCTCTTACAGCAGGAGTCAGTTTAAATTTGTTGAAATAAAACTGAATTCCCATTTCTGCAGACCATGCAAAATTATGTGTTGTAGATCTGTAGATTCCCTGCATATTGTCATCTGTAGAACTTGAATTAGACTGAAGGTTTACCACATAGTTTACCCCTGCAGCAACGTAAGGTCTTGAATTGTACCATCTTTGACCGTGAAGTTCCAGAAGTACCGGAATATCAATCAAAGTAGATTTAATTTCTCTTACTTTATCCTTTTCCTGTAAAGGGAATGGCATAAAAGGAGGGTTGGTTAAAGATCCACCCGCATAAATGTCATTGGATTGAGTATTAAAAGTCAACTGTCTTTGTGCAAACTGTAACCCCGGCTCTACTCTTACATCAAGATAGTCATTCAGTCTCCATTTTGCAATAAGCCCGGCACCGAAACTATAACTTTCCTTAGAGGTAACAAGGTTTTCATTATCATTCATCCCATATTTCGGATGCAAAACAATGCGGTAATCCAGTCTGTTCCCGTTCAAATAAAAACCCCAACTGAATTTCTGTTCGTCGAAATCTTCCAACTTGTCCATTCTGTTTCGGGTTCTGAATTGCGCGTTAGCAAAAACGGCAACATTTACTGAGGTTAAAACCAGTGCTTTTAATAGAAATTTATTCATAGGTTACTTTGTTGCTTTATAAATTGTGGCTATACCTAAACTTAATTTTTTATATTCAACTTTCTTAAATCCCGTATCTAAAAGAATTTGCTTCATCTTCTCCCCGAAAGGAAAAGCATTTACAGAATCCGGAAGGTATGTATACGCCCTATTATCCTTAGAAACCAATCTGCCGATGGCAGGTAATATATTTTTGAAATAAAACATATAAAATGGTCCCATGAAACCCTCAACCTTTGAAAACTCCAGTATATAAACACTCTTGTTATCTTTAACTACTCTTCTTAACTCTGCCAAACCTTTGGTAAGGTTTTCAAAATTCCTTACTCCAAATGCAACGGAAACAGCATCAAATCTATTGTCCTCGAAAGGTAAATTTTCTGCATCTCCTTTTTGCATGGAAATTTTGCCGTCTAATTTAAGTTTTTTTATTTTAATAACGCCAACATTCAGCATTTGTTGTGATAAATCTAATCCAACTACTTTAGAACCGGTTCCTTTTTCAATGGTAATTGCCAGATCTCCTGTTCCTGTAGCCACATCCAGCACTTCCTGCGGATTGTCATTTTTCATCCATCTTACCAGTTTATTCCTCCACAAAACGTCAATTTTCATGGATAAAACATGGTTCAGAAGGTCATACTTCGGTGCAATATTGTCGAACATATCCTCTACCTGGCTCTTTTTTGTAGCCTCTGAATTGTAGGGAGTTACTTTGGTGATATCTTTTGTCAAAACTTAAAACTTGTAATATTCTTTGTAATAATTTAGGTAATCCTGCTTTCTGAAGATTTTAGATCGTGATTCCACTTTCTGGATATTTTTGATCACTTTGTCATAATCTTCATCTACATTGTAATAAAAATCTTCTGTGTAAAGCTTATTGAAGCGTCTTGCTCCTCCGTAATAATCCTTTCCGTCAATAACAGTTTTATCAAGATGAGCCAGTAAGGAATCCTTTTTAAGGTTATATCCGTAATACTGATCGTTTATATAGTAATCCTGATGAGTAATATTAATCAGACCACGAATTTTATTCACTTCAAATGCCGAATCGTAAAGCATTTTCTTGTTCTGATCAAAAACCTGAATAGAGTTTTTCCCTTTATTCAGATCCACATGCACATACTGCCCCGCGGAAATAATTCCTTCAGATCCGTTATTGATCTTAAAGTAATACGTATTCGGGGTAGGATTATCTACCACATAATAATTCTTCTTGGCTAAAAAAAGGAAGTAGATCCCAAAGGCAACGATAAATGCCACAGCTGCAATAAGTAAGCCTTTTAAGGATGAGTTGTTTTTCATAGATTGTAAAGTACAATTTTTGCAAATTTAATAATATTTTTAATTCTCCGTTATTAATATTAATTATTAACTTTGCATCTTTAAAAAAATCATATAAACGAATGCCGAATACAATCATTATTGGCTCTGGATCTTATATTCCGAACAGAGTTATTGGTAGAGATTACTTCATGAATTCCGAGTTCTATACTGAAGACGGGGTAAAGATTGAAAAACCTGTGGAAGAGACCATTGCGAAATTTGTAGAGATTACAGAAATCGAAAACAGGAGATTCATTGAGGATAATCTTTCCAACTCACAAATCGGTTATGAAGCTGCAAAAATCGCCCTTGAGGATGCAAAAGTAGACGGCGAAGAACTGGATTATATCATCTATGCAAGCAATTTCGGGGAAGTTACAGAACACGGATATGCTGATTTTATGCCTACAATGGCAGCCAGAGTGAAGAATAAACTGGGAATCAAAAACAGAAAATGCGTAACGTACGATATGCTTTTCGGATGTCCGGGATGGGTAGAAGCAATGATTTTGGCGGATAACCTTATCAAAGCCCAATCAGCCAAAACAATTCTTGTTATCGGAGGAGAAACTTTAAGCAGAGTAACAGATCCACATGACAGAAACAGAATGATCTTTGCAGACGGCGCAGGAGCTGTAGTAGTAAAAGCAACGGATGAAGAGAATGTAGGGATTATTGCTCACAACACTATTTGTGACAACGGACCGGAATTAAGCTATCTTGAAAATCAGCCTTCCATCAATAAAGAAGTAGATCAGAGACGTCTTTATGTAAGAATGTTAGGAAGAAAAATCTATGAGTACGCGCTTAAAAATGTACCTGTTGCGATTAAAGATACCATTACAGATGCAGATCTTTCTATTGAAGATATAGATAAAATCTTAATTCACCAGGCGAATGCTAAAATGGATTATGCAATGATTGAGAGACTTCACAGACTTTATGATGTGAAAGAATATGATCACGCCATCTCTCCTATGACGATCCAGGATCTTGGGAACACCTCTGTAGCAACAATTCCTACCATGTATGATTTAATAATTAAAGGAAAAATGGAGGGTCAATCGTTTAAAGATAATGGTAACATTGTGATGACTTCGGTAGGTGCCGGAATGAACATCAATGCTATTGTTTATAGATTTCCTAAAAAGTAATATTTAAAACATTAAAATATAAAGCACAGGGAAGTTTATTCTTTGTGCTTTTTTTATCAGAACATGCAAAAGAATTTTTTAATCATCGCCGGAATCTTCCTCTTTCTGGAAGTGTATATTTATCAGGCTATCAGAACACTTACCGACAATTCATGGATCAGAACCGGATATTGGATTATATCTTTAATCGTGTATGGAGTTTTCGCGTATGAAGTTACTCATTACCAAAGATCAGACAGAAGTATGGTAAGAGCCCAGATCATGATTTCGTTATTTTTGATTTTCATTCTTCCGAAAATTTTTGTGGTTCTGTTTTTATTAATTGATGATATTATCAGAACCGGAGGCTATCTGATAGGCTTTGCCCAACCATCGGAAAATTTCTTCCCGGAAAGACGAAAGTTCCTGAGCCTGGTTGGATTGGGAATGAGCGGTGTTCTGTCAGCTCTTTTTATCGATGGAATTACATTTGGGAAGTACAGACATAAAGTGAGAAGAGTAAGAGTTAATTTTGCCAACCTTCCGAAAAACTTCAAAGGCTACAAAATCATTCAGATCTCTGATGTTCACAGCGGAAGTTTCTCTGATCCCGGCAAATTGGAGCATGCCATTGAGCTGATCAACCAACAAAATCCCGACCTTGTACTCTTTACCGGAGACATGGTAAATAACGTTGCAGACGAGTTTAAACCTTTTATTCCTTTGTTTTCAAAAATACAGGCTAAAGACGGCAAATTTGCAGTATTGGGAAACCATGATTACGGAGATTACGTAACCTGGGAATCACCAGCTGCCAAAAAAGAAAATCTTGACACTTTAATTGGTTATGAAAAGCAAGCAGGTTTTGATATGCTGAGAAACGAACACAGAATCATCGAAAGAAACGGAGAAAAGTTATACATTCTGGGCGTTGAGAACTGGGGATTGAAACCCTTTCCTCAGTTTGGAAAAATTGATGATGCATTAAAAGGAATACCCGAATCTGCCACTAAGATTTTAATGAGCCACGACCCTACCCACTTTGATTATGTGGTAAAAAAACATCCTGCCAATATCCACCTGACTCTTTCGGGACACACCCATGGAATGCAGTTTGGTCTGGATCTTAAAAATGTAAAATGGTCACCGGTACAATACAAATATCCAAAATGGGCAGATTTATACGAAAGTGAAGGAAAGCTTCTGTATGTCAACAGAGGATTCGGGGTATTGGGTTATCCGGGAAGAGTGGGTGTATTGCCGGAGATTACCCTTTTTGAGTTGAGTTAGGGATTCAGGCTGCAAGTTGTTTTGTTGCGAGTTGCGGGCGGGTTGCGGATTTCTTGTGTTACGCAAAACATTAACCCTTGCATTCTCTCCCTGATCACTTTAACCTGAAACCTGTTATCTGTCAGCTAAAAAATATAATCTTTCATGCGGGAAGTAGCCATTTCCCTATTATTGAGAAAAGTGAGGAGGGCATCTAATTTGTCCTCCATTTTTTTGCCCGAAAATAGGCTTCGGTAAAAAGGAATATCAAAACGGTATTTCCTGAAATCTGTAAACTGCCATGTGTTCAGATAGATCAGTACAAATTCTTCATTCTGCAAAGTTTCCAGCACCATATTCTGATAATACTTCATCGGCAGAATCTGAAATACAAAATCATTATAAGGCAGCTGACTGTATGGAGAGATACTTTCCGGAACAATACTCAACCCGTCCTCTTCTGTAATTTCGGTATCTCTTTTTAGTCTTTTGAAGGGGAAAAGAATATTGGCATTGTCGATATTGGAAACATAATTAAATTCCATCAGCTTCAAAATTTCCTGTGAAACCTTTACATCTTTCTGACGAATTCCCCTGATCTGTTTTTCCAAAAGATCCTGAATATTCTTTTTGGCATTTTCTATTTCTTCCGGATTTGACCCTTTATTGTAAAAAGCAATTTCATGCCCTTTGGATGAAATTGCTTTTATTAAATTCTGAAGTTTTTCGATAAGAGAAACCTCTACAAAAAAACTTGATTTGATATCATGAATATCTAAAATTCTAAGAATCGCTTTGGTATTATCTTCTGTAATTTTCAGTCTCTCATCTGCAGTAATCCGGGAGCCTTTTTTCACTTCAGCTTCGACACACGTGATGTTAAAAGTCAATAATACCATTTAAATTAAAATTTATATAATTTCTATAAAATATTAAAAATCAGATGTTAAAATAATTATTAATTAAAGCATTACTTTACATTATTAATTCTTACCTAATTTCACTTTCAGATTCTTGATCATATCTTTGGTCATTTCAGAAATTCCGAAATCATAAGTCAGACCCCAGTCTTTTTTAGCGACTGAATCATCAATGGAAGCGGGCCATGAATCTGCAATTGCCTGTCTGAAATCCGGCTTATAATCAATCGTAAAATCCGGAATTTCTTTTGTGATTTCTTCTGCCAGTTCTTTTGGAGTAAATGACATTCCACCCAGATTATAGGAAGAACGAACTGTTACACTTTCTTTGGGAGCATCCATTAATTTCAAGGTTGCGTTGATGGCATCATCCATATACAACATCGGCATTCCTGTATTCTCTGAAATGAAACTGGTATACTTTCCGTCTTCAATCGCTTTATAGAAAATCTCAACGGCATAGTCGGTAGTTCCACCTCCTGCCGGAGTTTTCCAGGAGATCAATCCAGGATATCTGATACTTCTTACATCTACACCATATTTGTCGAAATAGTATTCACACCACTTCTCCCCTGCCATTTTAGAGATCCCGTAAACAGTTGTTGGATTCAACACTACATCCTGTCCTACATCATGCTTTGGAATTCCTTTCCCAAATACAGCAATTGAACTTGGCCAGAAGATCTTTTTAAGAAGCCCTTCTTTTGCCATTTCACAAAAATGAAGCAGTGGTTCAAGATTCAGTTTCCACGCAAAAATCGGCTGCTTTTCAGAAGTTCCGGATAAAAGCGATGCCAGATGATACACTGTTGTGATATCATAATCTTTGATCACCTGTCTTACCAATTGGGTGTTGGTAACATCCATTCTTTCATAGTGTCCGGCAGAAGTAATTCCTTCCTGCCATCTGTCCAATCCTGAAGCAACAACATTTTCCGCTCCGTGAATTTCAACAAGTCTGTTCGTCAATTCGGTACCAATTTGTCCCAAGGCACCTGTAATCAGTATTCTTTCCGTATAGGATTCCATTTTTCAGATTTTTTTAGAATTCTACAAAAGTAAAAAAAACATGTCAACCATAATAAAAAAGGTGTATTTAAAAACATTCCTTTGCTAAAAGATACTGATAGCCAGTGAAAATTTTCCTGAACAATAGAAATAATCAAATGCAATCATCACAAGCTGACATTAACTTAAAATTCAATAATTTTGCTGTAAGAAAAAAACAATCATATGAAGAAGATTTTAATTGCTTCGATGCTTTTGGCGGCACAGCTCAGCTGGGCTCAATTTACTGACATCAATATCATCAAAGAAGTACAGGTAAAGAACAAAGGTGTTGTGGTCTCCGCACATCCATTAGCCAGTGAAGCCGGAGCCAAAATCTTAAAAATGGGCGGAAATGCATATGACGCTGTTACCGCAACACAATACGCCCTTGCTGTTGTGTATCCGCAAGCTGGAAATATCGGAGGAGGAGGATTTTTGGTAGGTGTGAAAAATAACGGTGAAAAATTTACACTGGATTACAGGGAAACGGCTCCGAAAAAAGCTTCCAGGGACATGTACATTGATAAAAAAGGAAAAGCAGATACAGATCTTTCCCAAAACGGAAGGCTGGCAGTAGGAATCCCGGGAAGCGTAGCAGGATTTTTTGCGACACTGAAATACTGCAAACTTCCTATGGAAAAAATTATCCAGCCCGCCATCGATCTTGCTGAAAAAGGATTTGCCATCACGGATAAAGAAGCAGAAATGCTGAATAACCAGAGGGAAAAATTCCAGAAACATAATAAATCATCGATCATTTTTGTAAAGGATACTCCATGGAAAGCCGGGGATCTGTTGATCCAAAAAGACCTCGCCGAGACCCTGAAACTGATCCAGAAACAGGGAGCTAAAGGTTTTTATGAAGGAAAAACAGCTGAACTTTTAGTTACTGAAATGAAAAGAGGTAACGGAATCATCACCCTGGAAGACCTTAAAAATTATAAAGTTGCTGAGAGAAAAGCACTGGAATTTGATTATAAAGGAAATAATGTTGTTACCATGCCTTTACCATCAAGCGGTGGAGTTCTTCTTGCGCAAATGCTCAAAATGGCTGGTTTTGAAAATCTTGAAAAGTACCAGCAAAACTCTGCAAAAGCTGTTCAGATTATGACTGAAGCAGAACGAAGAGCTTATGCAGACAGAGCAGAATATATGGGTGATCCGGATTTTATTCAGGACAAAACCTCTTACCTGATCTCTGATGATTACCTGAAAGGAAGATGGAAAAGCTTCAGTTTTGATAAAGCGACACCCAGTGCAGAAGTAGGCAAAATCATAGAACAGCCTAAAGAATCGATGCAGACTACCCATATTTCCGTATTGGATAAAGACGGAAATGCAGCTTCTGTAACGACAACTCTTAACGGGTATTACGGGAGTAAAGTATTAGTTTCGGGAGCCGGATTCTTTTTAAATAATGAAATGGATGATTTCTCTATCAAACCAGGTGTACCGAATATGTTTGGAGCAGTAGGCGGTGAAGCCAATTCAATACAACCTAACAAGAGAATGCTTTCTTCTATGACTCCCACCATTATTCTTAAGAAAGGAAAGCCTTATATGGTAGTGGGAACACCGGGAGGAACTACAATCCCGACTTCAGTGTATCAATCCATTGTGAATGTGGTAGATTTTAAACTGAATGCGAATATGTCTGTCAACGCACCAAAATTCCACCACCAGTGGCTTCCGGAAACCATAACAGTTGAAAACAACTTTCCGGAAAGTACTATTTCTGAACTGAAAAGTAAAAATTACATCATCGAAAAGACAAAGTATATTGGAAAAACGGAAATGATTGTCCTTGATGAAAACGGAAATATTCATGCTGTCGCTGATGGCCGTGGAGATGATTCTGTAGCAGTGGAATAATTTATATTACAATCAAATAAATACAGCTTCATGTACGAGGTTTTGACTTTAAGGAAATGAAGCCGGAGTTTTTGTATCAAACTTGTGATAAACATTTTATAATATTTTTAATCACTGCAAGATAAAAAAATAACCTTGACCGTTTATAGTCAAGGCTATTTAGTTTAATTTATCAACAGTTCATTTAAATTCTCTAATCCCTACTGATAATTAATCATTTATAAAAATATATCCAAAAATTTCTTTACTGTAAAATTGAAAAAGTTTAGACTGTTTTTATTTTCTCTTCCAACCACGAAGATAATTCCTCTGGCGTATCTAATCGGTTTTCGCAACCTTCCAAAATTAATTTTTTAGAATATTCTTTAAGTTCAGTATATGATATATTAGAAAAATCTTCCAAATCTTCAATTAAAAATTCATCTGATTGAAAGAAAAAAGAAGACATAAAATACCCATACCTAAGACTGTTCAATAAACTATCTCTACTCATTTTATCTTTGTTTTCAAGTAGTATATTAAAAGGATTTATTTTTAAATATTTATTCAATATGATTAAATCATCATACTCATATAAATCAATAATTCTAGAATCTGGATTGGCAGATATTTCAGGTCTGTTATTATTATTTACCAAAATTTCTTCCCAATCTTCTTTAGTAAAATCTATCCATAATTCAGTATTTGTAATAAATAAACTTTTAGTAACTTTATACATAGTCATAGAATACGCAAAAGCATCAATTCTTTCTTTTTTTGAGAACTGTTTAAAGTAATCTTTATATAATCCCGAATAATCGACATTAGGATTACTATCCATCATTTTTATAAAACCTATTGCACTCATATTATTATTTTATTTTTGTTGTTATCTCTTTCCATCCTTGCAAGTTTTCTGTCGTTTGATATCCTATATTTAAGTTAGAATTTTTTAAATCAACATTTATTGCTTTAAATAGATCAGGAAATTGTTCAGCTTCTAATTTTGTTGGTTGATAATGTCCAGATAAATTAGATATTCTTTTTATTTTTCCTTTAACTATTTTTAAATCTCCTGCCGCCAATACATCCTGAGCACTACCTAAAAAATGGTGTTTTTTTCCTAAAAGCAATTTTCCTTCTGTTGTAATTACATAATCAACATTTTGAGGATAATTTGCCAAAATCCCATCTATTTTAATTAATCCATTTTCAACTTCCGCAATACCAAATAATTTTCCATCTGGTGGCATAGATTCTTTTGGATATTTATTTGATATTTTTGCAAACTTACGTAGTTTCTTTAGAAGCTCACTTTCCTGTTTTATGTTTTTAATAGCATTTCCAATTAATTTAGCCTCAATTTCAGGTAATAATCCCACAGCAATGTTATTCAAAATTATCCAAAATTCCTCATCTATTTTCTTATCAGTAAAATATTCAGCAACAAAGCAAGGAATATAAGTTACTTTCCCTTTACCTAAAACTAATTTCATTGGAGCAAATGGCAGTTGTAGTTCATCTGGGCCAATTTCTTTCTCATTATAAGGCATTACGATAGAGGCATTATCATATCCAAATAATGCAGTACCTACCCTATATTTTTTTTCTTTTTCTAAATAATAAGCAAAGCCAGTATATCTTATAAAAGGATCATTAACACCGTCAGAAGACTTATATTCCTCATAATCAATATCAAATTTCCATGCCTGTTCGAGTTCTTTATTGGTCCAGTTTTTAAGACCAATTCTTGAAAAAGTTGTAATTAATACTTCAATATGCTTATTGCTGAATTTTTCAAATACTTGGCGGACAGCCTCAGGATTTTTATTGATTTGATTGTACCACCAATTCGCATTTTTTACACCTTTCAGCAGATTAATAATTGAAATATTTTCATTAGTACCAGATGTATCAATAGCTTTTTCAGAAAGGGAAACAAAATCCTTCCAAAGCATTTCATCTGTAAGGACTTCCAAAACAAAATCAGGGATATTTTCATATAAAGCATCTATAATATCAGGGTTGCTTTTAGCGGTTGCAAAAAAATGTTTATAATATCGTATAATATCATTTTTCATTTGCTCAGCTTGTGAATTACCTTTTATAATTCTCAAAAATTCAATGAAAGTTTCTGCATTCCCAGTATAAAGCTTTATTGCAATATATTCATCATTCAGTTTGAAATCATAAGGACTTTCTGTGGCATCTGTTTGTGCATCGGAAAATTTCTTATCCTCTCCATCTTTATAGATAAAGTTAAGATTATAGGTTACTTTATAATTGTCAAAATATATCCCAAAATTATAAGAGTTACTCAGTAAATTTTTTCTGGTATTTAATTTGGCTAAATCAAAAGTCGCCTGAATTTCTGTATCATTCTTTTTATATACAAAGGGTTTGTTATTTTTAATACTACTGAATACAGGAGCATTAAACGAGGAAGAACCTGAATAAACGTTCTTATCTTCCAATAGATACTTTTCTGGCTCAAACAAGAAGTTATTTATCAGTCCTAATTTTTCTTTCAAATCTTTTGCGAGAAGCTCATAGTTAATCCCACCGGTATAAAAGTCTTGAGATAATGCATC
This sequence comes from Chryseobacterium candidae, assembly GCF_004916905.1. Classification (GTDB taxonomy): domain Bacteria; phylum Bacteroidota; class Bacteroidia; order Flavobacteriales; family Weeksellaceae; genus Chryseobacterium; species Chryseobacterium candidae. Next base: position 8,525 of record NZ_SDLV01000028.1, on the reverse strand, counting down.
GTAATCTTTCGTTGTGGGTTTATAAAAGAGGCTTTTTTTCCAAAAAGGTGTACTTAATGCATATTCATTGGAAATTTCATCAAATGTTTTATTGGTTCTTATCTGTTCAAAAGGATCTCTGCCACTCCCATAAATTCCTTTTTTAATCTCTGCAAATTGTATGATGCGGCTTCCTCGAAGCATTTGCTTGCTTTCGTCGTCAAAATCGTCAATGTCGTCTAAAATATTTTCCATAAAATCATGTTTTTATTATTTCCTTTTTCTGAAACGTTTCTAAAGCAAATGTAAATGGAAGTAGCGACAAGACTTGACGTGTTAAAATATCTACTATACTTTTTTTAATATTATTGAAAACTTGAGGAATGACATATTATTTTTCAAATTTCCCCGATTATAGTGTTTAGATGATATTATCTACAGATAAAACTTCTCTACAGATTCTTTTCAATGACTTTTGTCATGTTTTTAGATAAATTTTCTTAATTTTCGCCCTTAAAAAAACAAAACGACTGTTCTTTGAAAGCAAAAAAAATACACAATCAGCTTTATTTCCAGGTGATTATCGCCATCATTGCAGGTATTCTTCTGGGAAAATTTTATCCTGAGTTAGGAGAAAAGATGAAACCTTTGGGAGATGGATTCATCAAACTGGTAAAAATGATTATCGCTCCGGTAATTTTCATCACACTTACCTTAGGAATCGCCCACATGACCGATTTGAAAAAAGTGGGCAGAATTGCAATCAAAGCAATGATCTACTTTTTCACCTTTTCAACTCTGGCCCTTATCATCGGATTATTAGTAGGAAATATTCTTCAACCGGGTCATGGTTTACATATTGATCCTTCTACTCTTTCGGGTGATGTTTCACAGTATCAGGCAAAAGCTCATGAATCAACACTTACGGGCTTCATTATGAATATTATTCCGGAGACATTATTCAGTCCGTTGGTGGGTGAAAATATCCTTCAGGTTCTTTTGGTGGCTATTTTAATGGGAGTTGCTTTGGTTTTAACAAAAGAGAAAAGCCAGAAAGTAACTGATTTTCTACAGGATCTGTCAACTCCGGTATTTAAAATTGTTCATATGCTGATGAAACTGGCCCCAATCGGAGCTTTTGGCGCAATGGCATTTACCATCGGAAAATATGGACTTCATTCTGTTCTGAATCTTATATTCCTGGTAGGTACATTTTATATTACGTCTATCCTTTTTGTCGTTCTGGTATTGGGAGCAGTTGCATGGTATAACGGATTTAATATTTTTAAACTCCTTTTCTATCTTAAAGAAGAGCTTCTTCTGGTTTTGGGTACAAGCTCATCAGAGTCTGCTCTTCCCGGAATTATGGAAAAACTTGAAAAAGCTGGCTGTTCAAGGGCAATTGTAGGTTTGGTAGTCCCTACCGGATATTCTTTCAATCTTGACGGAACGAATATCTATATGACGCTGGCCTCTCTCTTTATTGCGCAGGCATTAAATATTCATCTTCCTATTGAAAAGCAACTGATGCTTCTTTTGGTGGCAATGTTAAGCTCAAAAGGCGCAGCTGGCGTTACTGGTGCAGGATTTGTTACCCTTGCAGCAACACTGGCCGTAGTTCCTGAAATTCCGATTGCAGGAATGACCTTAATTCTTGGAATTGATAAGTTCATGAGCGAATGCAGAGCTTTGACCAACGTAATTGGAAATTCCGTAGCTACTGTAGTAGTGGCCAACTGGGAAAAACAGCTTGATAAAAAACAGCTTCAATACTGTCTGAATCATCCTGCTGAAGTGGAGAAAAAGCTCGAAGTTTAGATAGGTGGCAGATAACAGGTTTTAGGTTACAGGAATTGAATAAATAACGTCTATAGTAAATTTCACTTCGCAGGTGAATAATCAATTTAGAAAATCAGAATGTTCCTCAATCATTAACCAACCCAAAACTTTAAACCTTGAACTTTAAATCAAAATATTCAAACTCGCCGGCTGTACTTTAACATGAATTGGTGATTTGATCTTATTGAATTCACCATCAAGATGCCAGTTTTTGGTATTGACTTTAAAAGATATTTCAGAAACTGGAAGATAGGTAACATATTCATCATCTTTCAGTCTTTTGGTAAACATACGGAAAGCAAAAAGTGCAGAATAAGTTAACGGAAACTTTTTTACCAGAACCATATCGACCAAACCATCACTTTTACTGGCCTTCGGTGCAATATAGGCGTTGTTGCCAAACTGGCGGGTATTGGCGATATTCATCATCAGATACCTTCCATTATACTGCTGATATTCCTCATCAAAAAATTTCACCTTGATGGGTTTGTAATTGAAAAAAGTTTTCAGGGAAACTTTGATATAGTTTTTGAATCCACGGCTTGTTTTTTCAAATTCTTTAACCACTTTACCGTCAAATCCCGTCCCCGATACATTAATGGAAAGCCTTTCGTTCACAGTAAATGTGTCAATCTTTCTGGAGTTTTTAGCTTTTATTTTTTCTAAAAGTTCATCCAGATTTTTACTGAATTGTGTTTCGTTGGAAAATCCATTTCCAGAACCTGCGGGAAAAATTGCCAGAATTTTATCTGTATAAATAAGATTTTTAGCCACCGTAGAAATAGTACCATCGCCTCCTATTGCCACAAAAATATCCACCTCTTCAAAATGAGACTTAATAAATTCCTCTGTTCCGGGAATAGATTCTGACACATAATACAAAGGGTTATTAACCTTTGTTTTAAGTTCGTTTAAAAACGGCTGATAGTTTTTTTTGGCCGAAAAAGGATTGATAATAAAAGCAACTTTGTCCATTACCACAAAATTAAAAAATGCTTCCAGAACTGGAAGCATTAATTTACTTAATTTTCATTCTTTCTTTAAATTCTGTATTTAATGTGCCTTTCAGATCTTCCCAGGAAACCGGAATAGTAATATCTCCGGCGGCAAAAGCAGCAATTTCATAGGGGCTGTAGTGAAAATACAGGTTTTTATCATCAAAGTAAAAGTTATCAGATGCCGGAATTTTATCCACTAAAAGCATTTCGGAGTTCTTCACTTCTCCGTCACCATCCATCGTACCACTATTCATTTTATCAATATTTTTCATCAGAATGGCTTCAATTTTATTTTTAGGCATTGAAGTAATATCTTTCAATTCTAATTTTTTATTGTTTTTAAGGTCAAAAACCCTTTCGGAAAATCCGTAGTTATCATGTGCTCCTCCTTCATACCCGCTTCCCAAATACTGAATATGCATATAATCGTTAGAATTAGAAATAAGATTCATATGCGAACTAGAATACCAGTTTTGAGCATAAGTAACGTCTGATGCCCAATCTTTATTATCATTTTTTACAGAATTGAAATAATTATTTTTTTCATTATCCAGATAAGCCTGAAGACCGGCTTTGGAAAAATCTTTAATGTTTACATTGTGGAAATAGATGCTGTCTAACAGTTTTTTATCTTTTAAAGTAGGGAAAACAAGGAGTTTTGAAGTAAAGCTCACTTTTAAAGAGTCTGTAATTTTTGTAGAATCATTGACTTTTACGGAGTCTACCACAAATTCTTCAGTAGCTTTGTTTTCTGTTTTTTCTCCTGATGCCGCTGTTTCATTTTTTTTACAGGCCGTAACTGCCAGGAAAGAAGATAATGCTATAACAGCAATCGTATTTTTCATAATTCTATTTTTTTTGTTAATAAATGCAAAAACCATTCAAAAGATGAATGGTTTTTGAAAAAGTTTTATTTTTTTATTTAAATCACGTTAAACATTACTTTTTTACAAGACTGATTACCTGATTTTCAAATTTTGAAGCAACACTCCAGATTTGCTTAAATGCAGGGTAATATTCTTTCGGATAGTCTGAACTGCCAATTTTTGTAGTTGTAGTTACCACCAGCATATTTCCTTTTTGTTCTACAGAATAAGTATATGCTATTTCTTTATCTTCAGTAACAATTCTTTTTTCTTTAGGCATTTCCTCTATCACGTATCCTTCAGGAATTTCAAGAATCACCTTTTTTATTTTGGTAGTAGGTGCCCCAAAATCAATAGGGAATTGTCTAGCTTCTGTCTGATCAAATTCATTGGAATTCTTGTGTAAAAATAACATGGGATTAATGATCATTTTTTTTCCTACTCTGTCAATAAGATCCGTTGAAGAAAACTTCATACTGCTTTCAAACTCATTGTTTTCCAATACTTTTGAATCGATATCCGTGAAATCCATTGAAAAATTTTCTTTATACTGCTTTTTATATTTTTCCGGGTTTTCATCATAATCATCCTTAACATACATTGCAAATACACCGGTATCTCTGTCAGAATAAGCACCAGAAACGCTGCCATCTTCATTAATTTTGGCATTTACAGTAAGGTAAGTATTTCCTGGTTTAGTATTTACCATCTGAATCTGAACAGCTTTATCCTTACCCAGCAAAATACCAAATTGATTCCAGTCTCTTAAAGGAAGTTCATTCATGGAAGATTGTTTTGAAGTAGCATCAAAGATTTGAATACCTCCTGCAGTTTCTACAGCTGCTAAAACAAAATTTGTGTTGGTAACGTTGGGAGATACAATATTAATCAGACCGTTATCTACCGTTGAAATAAGTAATGGATCTGCTTTAATATTTGCTTCACGAAGAAGCATTATTAAGAATAGGTTGATTTCTGCAGCATTACCAGTTTTACTTTCAATCAGTTTTTTGATACCATCTTCCGTATAGATTCCTTTATCTTTGTTCCATGTAAATGTTTTCTGAACATATCTGAATATGGCATTTGCTTTTTCAAGGTCAGTTTTCATATCCGCTATTCCTGCCGGCATATTTTCTTTCGCCAGTTTTGTTTTTTTAAGCTCACCTCCGAAATCATTATTATCATAGAGTCTGTTCTTAATTTTTTCCCAGGAAGATGAGTATAGTTTAAGTTCTCCGAAATTGGTAGAATGAAGCTCAGCACTGATTTTTGTACGAAAGTTTCTGTTATTTCTCACGAACTTCTCCGTTTTAAAGCCTTTCAAATTTTCAAAGCCGAATCTGTATGTTCTATATTGGGCACCATATAATGTTTTGTCAGAAACTTCATTATATTTAGGAGTAAGACCTCCAGTATAGTTAATATTATAGGAAATACTCACGGGAGTATCCATAACATATTCTGTGTAAAGTGAGGGAGTATCCAGTTCAATAATGACTTCAGGAATCGTATAAAGAAATGCAAACGGAGTGATCACTTCATACTGATATTCTAATACCGATCCGTCTTTCACATTAGGAAAAGCAAATTTGTTAACAGTAGTATTTTTATTTTCCTTACTTTTATATTTGGAGCTTTTTTCAACCTTTACCGGTACAGCTTTGCCACTCTCCAGATTATATGTAAATGCCTTGAATTTAGTCAATGATTCATGATCATTAACTCCCGTATAAAGAGGAACTTCTACATTTAATAAGTCTTCTGCATTATCTTTTTTGTATATTTTTACTCTATAAATATATTCTCTGTATAGATCACCGGTAGATGCGTCTACTCTGAAATGTATAGATCTATACAAAACTTCGGCTGGTGCATTTTCATCCAGTAAAGATTTGACTTTTGATAAATCTGCTTCTGAAAATTTTGGAGTCTCTAAAAACTCATGTTTTTGTGCTTTAATAAATATAAGGTTTGTAGAACATACCAATAAGAATACTATTTTTTTCATCATTATGCCTTTGTAATTAAAATTTTTGAATTGTCCATGTTTATTGTTTTCTTTATGAAGTTTACATATTCGTTATATTTTTCTTTGGGATAAGCTCCTTTATTTATTTGTATTTTTCTTTTTACGATGATTCCCTCTCCATTCTTTACAAAATTTAATGTATAGAAACCATATTCAGATTTAAGGTTAATATTTTCAGGAATCTCTTCAATTTTATATAAATTGGGAAAGCTGAAACTGATTTCATATTCATCTTCATAAGATTGTCCGATTTCAAAAGGAAGTTCACGGCTTTCTTCTGTTTTATGGATTGAATTATTGTATATAGGAACCGCTCTGAACATTAAGCTGTTTCCTACTTTTTTAGCATAATGGCTGGCTTTAAAATCAATATCATATGTTATGAAAGCATTGTCTCTATTATTAACAAAATTTCTCATTTCTACTTTTTCAAAGTTCAAAATATCCAAAGATCTTTTTACAGCATCATTTCTTTCTTTGGGACTTAAACTGGTAAATGCTAAATTATAATCATACTGGTATCCTGTGTAATGAAAACTTCCTTCACCTTGAATACTGTTATCCTCTCCTACTTTGATTCTTAGAACCTGTTTTTCCTTATTCTGCTCAGCAGAATATACAGGAGTATTAATTAGCTCTATCCCCGTTTTCCTTACTGAAAGTACATTTCGGTCTGTTGTGTTGTACCCCAGATGGTTGAAAGCAATTTGTTGGGATGTATTCTCAAGCCAGATATTACCTTTTTCTGTAGGCACCATTAAAATAGCATGATTCCCTCCCATTCTTGGGAAGTCCGGATCAAAAGATATCTGGGAAGCTCCGGAATTAATAACACAATAATAAGAAGGTACTCCTGCTTCATCAAGAAGAGTTTTCATATAATTAGTAAGTCCTTTACAGTCTCCGTATCCTTTTTTGTCCACTTCATCAGGAAGCATTGGAAGCCACCCTCCAATTCCCAGCCCTACATAAATATATCTGGTTTTATTCTGCATATACTGATAAATCGTCTTAACTTTATCCTCTACCGAGCCCTGTAAATTCAGAGATGCGATCTCAGATTTGATAGCCGGAGTAGAAACTGCAACAGGCTCTACAAGGTTATTATAATACCATTTTCCAAAATCTGTCCAGTTCGTCAAAGTACCCTGTTTTCCTGCAAGATTAAATTTCGCCAGAGAAAAACTTACTTTCGGTAAAATTTTGGCAGGTTGTGGAATTAAAGAAATATCATTAATGGCAGGAACGTTTTTATAGGCAAATACTTTTTCATTAACACTCCCACTTTCTGTAACAGATGCATAATTGAACTTTGACGGATAAGTTTTCGTTCTAAGCTCTATCCCGGATGTGTTGATAATTTTAAACTCAGCTTCTTCCAAAGAGGTATTGGTAGAAAAGAAAGGTACAAAATCAGGAATAAAAATCGTATTTTTATCTGATATCTGATAAGAGAAATCTACTGTATATGGATATTCCGTTGGAGTATAATTAAAAACCAAAATTCTGCTATCAGAATAAAAAATTCCGTTACGGTTATTAGCAAAGTCACCAAAATCTGACTTTGAAAAGCTTTTTACTTTCTTCCCTGATTCATTATAAATTGTAACTTTTACATCAGAAATATTGTTCCCCTTATCATAAGATATATAAGCTACTGCTTCACTATCACCATCTTTATTTAAAACTGTAGTTACCTTATTTTTCTGATATTTTATTTCATCAATTTTATGGATCTGGACTGTTGTAAAATCCTTTCGAATAACAACATCAGCATTTTTCTTTAAATTCTCAGGAATAGCAGAGGCAGGATAGCTCTGTGCGAAATATAATGAGGCAGTCGATAAAGCCCCAAAGACTAATATTTTCATCATAGTTATTAAGATTGTACAAAAATAATAAAATCTTAATAACTGTTATCAAAAATATAAAAAGCTTCAACATATGAAGCCTTAACCTCATACTTAAAAAGTATCATTTTAAATACAACTACAATAAATTCAACACATTAACACTTTGTATTGTCAAATTTTGAAAAGTTAAAAACAGGATATTTATACGCATTCTATATTGGGAGAAGGTTGTATCTATTCTGTGCTATGAATGGATAAGCTTCATCTTTTCTGCATTTCAAATTTAAAATAAATCACAATTCGTGCAATTTTAATAATGTAGAATCAATAAGAAGAAGAAATACCATAAATTATACAATTGAAAAATTATTTATAAAAAAGACTTCATTTCTGAAGTCTTTAAGCTTTTTATGTTACTTTTTAATCATTTGGAATCAGTTTACTATCGTACTGATCGTTTCCAAGTCCTAATACAGGAATAAAAATAAATCCGAAAAGGAGAATCAGAATGGTGTACAGAGGCGTTTCTTTCGCAAAGCCTTTGGCAAGCCTGTCATATACAACCCAGCATGCATAGATATTCACTAATGGAATAAAGAAAAGAATGATCCACCAAATCGGTTTTTTAACAATTTCCAGTAATACGATGGTATTATAAATAGGAATAAAGGCAGCCCAGGCATCTTGTCTTCCTGCTTTCTGGAAGATTTTGTACATGCAGTATCCATAGAATATATAGCAAAGTAAGCCGAAGAACATGGTTCCGATTCCTAATCCTGCAGCCACTGCTCCAGAAGCTGCATCCATCCCGTTGTAAGGATCTGTTTGTAAAAGAGTTAACATATTATTGTTTTTTTTGGTTTATCCAAATATAAAAAAAGCCTCTAAATAATTAGAAGCTTTTTTGTTATATTTGTCCCGTCCTAAAATAAGTTGACACTTAATCAACTTATATTAT
>NZ_SDLV01000027.1 GCF_004916905.1 Chryseobacterium candidae | reverse complement strand
AAGGCTGGATTAAAGCTGTAGGCAGGATAAGAGTCGTAATAATTAACAGATAAAATACTTTCAGGGGTAAAATAGACAGCTGTGTAAAAAATAGCCATTCCATTTCTTACAAAACCTGTAGAATGGCGCGCATCATAAATAACCAAATCCTTGATCTGGCTCTGAATAGCATTTCTGGTCTCATTTGAACTAAATTTTCCGGTATAAGCGACTCTTCCGAACTGATCGTATTTGGTCATCAGCCATTTACCTGTGGCTCTCATATTGGCATCCTGAGTGAGCATCAGCCTGTCAGCTTTATCATACACCATATACTCCCAGCCTTTGCCGGGAAGTTTTTTCTCTACTAACCGGTTTCTCCCGTCATAGCGGTACTGATAGCACAATGTATTGAGAAGATCATCCGTAATAGGCTTATGAACAGCCATAGGAGGTATGACAAAAGCCAGCTGATCATACTCATTATACACATAATAGGTATCGATATGTTCTGAAGAACTCTTTACTTTTCGAACTAATACAACCTGACCTTTACCATTTTTAAATTCTATGGTTTCATTGTCATCCTCATCTTTTACAGCGTTTTTATAAAGCTGGTTAGGGGCATACACTGTGGAAGGCGATAAGCTCAGTACACTTTTAGTAGCCCCATCTACCCAGCTTGTGGTGGTGGTAAACTGATAGACTTCATTCAATCCGTTGGCGTCATATCCAAATTTTACAGGTTTTCCGTTCCACTCATTGCCCACCTGTTTTTGTTCCAGAATCCTGTCCAGAGGAGAGTTTTCCAGCACTTTTTCAGAATAGATCTTTTCATTCCCATAGGTGTTAGGATAAACACCCAACGGCCCTGAATAATAGTTCCCGTTACTTGTGGAAAGTTGGGGAACAGGAAGATAGTCTTTCACCTGTCTTCCGAAAGGATCATATTCTATATGGGTGACAACATCACGTCCCAGTGGTGAGGCTTTGACATTAACAATCTGCCTGGGTCTTCCCAACCCGTCAAAATACTGAACGGTTTCTGAGGATTTGGTAGCCGAAGTTCCGCTATAATCCAGATAGGTTTTACTCTGTATGTAATTTTCTGTATTGGCAATAGTGGAAAGCTGCGCAGAGGTTATATTGGATAAGAGCAAGGCTCCTATGGGTAGTATTAATTTTTTCATCGGTTTTAGTTTTTATAGTTGTATTTCATCTCCTTCAGCACTTTACCATTTATATCAATCACTTTCTGAAGCCTGTTTGCGGAATCATAAATATAGCTTTCTCTGATTCCTGATGGCGGGGTGATACTTCTGACTCCTACTAATGGGTCATAAGTGTAGGTAGTGATCTGATAATTTGGCAGAGCGTTTCTGAAGGTGTTCAATACAGATAAAAGGGCGGTTTCATCATTATTGGCTGCTGCTGACGTATCTGTGTTGGAAGCGGTCACAATAGCATCAATTAAGGACTGCTGGATATCTGTTAATTTGGCGCCTTCTATTTTAGCAATAGGCTGAGTTTGGTTATACCCCCAGATAATGACTGTGGAAATGCCGTCTTTTGTGGTGTACTGCTGAATATTACCTTTACTGTCGTATTTATCATACGTTACTTCAGTGGAGACAATGTTTTGTAAATCGGTAGAAATTATAGTATGAGGTAATACTAACCCTGATGTTTTCAGATTTGCTTCTGATTGATTAATAGGATATAATGTTTCTGTCTTGGACAATATTTTATTTGTAGCACCTACGGTTTTACTCGTTATTGTTTCCAAAGGAATTCCAATCATATTTTTTGAAATCATCAACTGATTACCTTTCTCATGAGCATAGCTGTAAGTCGTTTTTTGGGTTGATTGATCAGAAAAATCAATATTTATACTAGTTGGGTTAGTATGTCTGTAACTGCTGTCATAAGTATAACTGGTAATTTGACCCACATCATTATTATCAAAATAATCAGTGGTTGTCATCGCTTTCTTTTTTACCCAGGCAGATGATATTTCAAAACGGTCAACCGTAAAAGTATAATTACGTCCTATACAAACCCCGTTGGCATTATGAACTGCACAGGCAACAGATTTCACACCTATATAATAAGGTCTTATGGTAAGATTAGGGAATCCTGTACTATAATCATTCGAAATATTATTGAAGTGATTATCAAATTCGTAGGTGTATGAATCCCTTTTAACGAGTCTATGTTGAGAGTCATAATATTTTCTATCAGTTAATACCCCACGCGCAAACTGATTATTGGCATAGGTAAAGATTGGACTTCTTGAATTTTTAGGATTGGTGTGGGACAGATTCATATATTCATCTATTATCTCATAGCTTTCCGCATTGTTGTTTATATTTTTATTCCGGGTAATGATCTTATCATAAATCGTAGGCTTCCCGTTAATCGTACTAATATTAAAGTTTCCAGAATTACTGATGACCATTTGTTCACAGGTATATCCCATATCCTGATCCTCTGCGATCTCCTGGATATAAGAATATTCAATATCATCTGCCATATATCTTCCTGTAGACTTATTGTTTTCATCTCTATAAATAAACTCTGTTTCATGGGTTAATATATTACTATCACTTTTCGTTATTTTTTTTATCCTTATCCCACCAACAGATTTATTATACTGTTTGATTTCTGATACTTTTTCATACCATTGTGCATTCAATGTAGCATATTGGCTACTGCTAACATTGCCTACCTTTCTGATTCTGATTTTATATGAAGGTTTTAGATTTTCAACAAATTCATATTCTTTGTTGATCAGAAATGTTCTTAGAACGGTATTGTTATTATCCAGAAGTTCCCCTACAAAATGTGGTCCCTCAGGTAAAGAGCCTTCCGGACCTTCATTTGGATTGGCTGTACTTTGAAAGGTAATTTTGAAATCAACGGTATTTCCATTGGTATTAACATTAAATACTCCGCCTAGCGTTTCAAGATTTGAAATAAGAAAATCTTTTTTTCCTATTTGGGTTTCAGCCCCTTCAAAATAAAAATCATCCAGTTCGTATTGCAGTCCCATTTTACCACCTGTAGGATATTGTATTTCTTTTAAACTTCCGGAAACAGCATAGTTAATATCAGGATTTTTATCATCACCAAAACCGTAAATTTTATCGCCATATGCAACAAAAGGGATTCCATGATTGGTTAATTTACCATTATAAAAACCTACAAAATCTGTCTGATCTGATAATCTGTTAGGGAGTGGATTATTTTCATAATACTGAAGTTTATATTTTGAATTATCTTTCAGATTTACCACTTCTTTTAACTTCAGTCTTTTCATCAGATATGGAATTTCAGAATCATATCCAGGAGCTGATGGAGAGTCCGTACTTATAAAATACTCTTTTACCAGATTATACTCTGATACCAGTGTCTGCTGGGGATTTCTAACTTCTATTTTATTTAAAGAAAGTCCATTATTGATATCCTCACGATTGCCATACATAAACTTTACTTCATTGCCTTCAAATTGAATGCTCTGTAATACACTTTCAGAAAGTACATTCGTTTTGGTTACAAATTCTTCATAGGTTGTACCATTCTGGTATACACATGCTCTTGGAATTTTAAGTCCTTTGTAAAAGTTATTCAAATAACTATAGTTACTTGCCTGATAATTAAACTTTATTTCTTTCCCTGTTGGCAAAAGGATTCTGGTAATAATAAAATCAGTATTACTAAAATCATTAGGGGCAGGAGCACTTCCCCCCACAGTTTGGGTTTGATTTCCTGCTTTGAAATAATACTTGATGCCCTGATCATCAGTGAAAACGAAGGAATCTTCTATTTTTACAGTACTGTAGGGAATCTGAATAATTTTCCCGGAACTGTCATAATAAAACTCTCCTGAAGCACTTCCCAAAGAGAAGGAATAAATATCAGGCTGGGTATCAAGTGTTGAGAATTCCTCTTTGATACTTTTTGCCAGATCATAATCGTTAAGATTGCTTTGAACAGGATTGAAACTATTCGGGTTGATATACTGAATTTTACCTTTATCTTCACGCCCTAAAACCTGTTTAGAAAGGGACATCCCACCCAAAGATAAAGACCAGCCAAGACCTACCTTAGAAGCGGTTTCTTTTACCTTGACTCCTGAGGCGTGATATTTCAAAGAAATCGGAAGACTAAAATCTCCCACTTGTATGGTATATATTGGAATATCAATACCAATAGTTCCGGTATGCGTAGATGTCGGAATATCTGTGTGCTTTGATAGCTGGCTGGCATCGGGTGACTTTATGGTCAGATTATATTTACTTTCCTTTGCATCTACAGATTGTGAGTACCCAAGAGCATATCCACAGATAATCAGAAAAGCTACTATTATTTTTTTCATCGTGTTTTTATTTCTTGATTAATTTGGCATTAACGGTTTTACCCGTATCCGTTTTTATCGTCACCAGATAAGCTCCCTGAACCAAAGCCTGGGTATTGATTTTAGTGACTCTGTTCTTTGTTTTTAGATTCTGAAGCTGCCTTCCAGACATATCATACAAAAGAATATCAGCATCTTTGAAATCAAAACCGATTTCTACATACGCATAATCAGAAACAGGGTTCGGATAGATTTTGATGTCATACTTTTCAATCAGCTGATCAACCTGCTTATCTCCCAGTTTCACAATCTTCCAGTTTTCTTTCCCTAATTCTTCAGCACTGGTTCCTGCCAGAATAATAGAGCCGTCTCTGTTCAGCTTTAAGTCTGAAAGCCTTTCCTCTTTTTTTCTGGATTCTCCGGTGATATGCTTTCTCCACTGTTCATTGCCGTTTGGATCAAGGTACAGCATCCAGAAAGTTTCGTCATCGGTTTCTATTCTTCCTTCAGCCTGAGTATAACCTCCCAATAAGATGCCTTTAGAAGATTTGTCATCCGCAGAATGAAGGACACTCATACTCATCAGGATATCTCTGTTTTTAAAATTGTAAGATTTCTGCCACTGTTCTTCCCCTCTTTCATTTAAAGAGATCAGCCAAAGGTCCGTTCCTTCTTCAATGCCTACAGTTTTGTTGCCCGATCTTTCTGATCTGGATTCTCCGCCAATGATAAATCCATTGGAAGTTAAGGCCAGAGTTCTCAAATGATCATCACCTTTCCCTCCAAAATTCTTTTCCCATTCTACTTTTCCGTCTTTTGAGAGCTTGACAATCCAATAGTCTCCTTCACCGAAGTTGCTGCTGGCTTTGGAATAAGAGTCGAGCTTCACACCACTTCCAGCCTCCAGCTTCCCGCTTCCTGCCTTTACTTCAGAACTCCTGGAATACATTCCCAATAAAGCTCCGCCGTCCTTCGTTGGAATCATCTTCTCTACTTCATCTAAGCCTTTTCCACCTAAAA
>NZ_SDLV01000026.1 GCF_004916905.1 Chryseobacterium candidae | reverse complement strand
ACGAACAAGCCCGGCGGGATGTTCCATCCCGCCGGGCTTGTTCGTATTCAAAATATAAAACAAAGCCGGCCGGTTTCTTCGAAACCGGCCGGAAAAAAACACAAATGATGAAAAAATAAAAAATTATATGATATACGCCGAAGCGTAGTATTTAGTTTTTATAGAATCCATTTGTTCCAATTCCTGCAGTAAAGTTTTTCAGTAAAATACCGTTAGAGGCATTATAAACATTCACTTTACCATCTGTGCTATAATTTGCATCTGCAGCAAAAATTTTACCATCGATTACGTTGAATCCATATACATCCCCTACAGCTGTAGTAATAGGAGTTGTTGGAACTGTTGTAGATCCAACAGCCATTGTATATATCTTATTGGTGTCGGTGATAAAATAGAATCTGTCATTATCAGCTCTAAGCTTCTGAACTTTAGGTATAGCTGTCAAAGTGGTAGTTTCATAAGTACCGTTTGCCGTATTAATCTTATAGATAAATGAATTTGTATTGTCTGAAACCAGTACATAAGCATTTCCTTTATATGAGATAAGGTCTTTAATAATTCCTACGTTTGGAAGATTTACCGTATAACTTACCACATTTGTAGACGGATTCACAACGGTTACAGTATATCCTGTCGGAATTGGATTCCAGCTTGAGTCGTAACCCACACCGTCAGTCTGAACAACGATACTTCCGCTTGCTTCAACTACTTTTTCAGCAGCGTTTGTAAAATCAATACTTTTCACAAAGGAGTTATCCGAAATATTATAAATATTAAGTTTTCTTTTGTGAGTATCAAAATTATTGTTGGTTACATAATATTGGTTTCCTGAAAAAGCAATATATCTTGCGCCATCCAGGTTAGCCGTTACAGTAGTCAGTTTCTTGAATGTATAACGGTCTACAATGTCAATCTTATTAGGAATATTACATACCAGATAAGCAAGGTTTCCATTGAATCCTATTGTCTGAAGGACTTTCCCCAGGTCTTCCTTATTATTACTCATTCCATAGATCTTATTAAATACTGTAGTAAGATCATTGCTTACAAAGGAAACTTCAGAAGTTGTAGTGGTAAAACCACCTTCATTGGAGATAAGCACTCCGGAGTCAAATCTAAGCGTTCCATCATCAGTACTTTCATAGCTGCTGTCTGTGCTGCATGAAACATTGAAAAGTAACATAGAAGCGAATGCAAGAGATAAAATTTTTCTAATATTCATATATAATTAATTTATTTTAAAAATTGATATTTAAAGTGAGACTATAATTTCGTTTAGGTAATGGATAAGAAAGCATGGTATAATAGGTTTCATTCAAAATATTATTTATTTTAAAACCTAGGGTATAATTTTTAAAGAAAGTTGTACTGACACCGGCATTCATCACAAAATATGGATCTAAGGCATCACTCTTGGTTTCATTAGAATCTGTATACGTTAATCCATTAAACATCCCTTGTACATACACCTTCACAAAGTCATACTGATAGTCTATGTTTCCAATAAATTTATGAAGAGGCACATACATAAGCTTCTTTTGAATATCAAGATCTGTTGACTTTGTATAAGAATATCCAAGATTAGATTTCAAAATATGTTTTCCAAGTTTTTTCTCAAATTCCAGTTGGGACTCCAGTCCATATGTTTCTACTCTATTGGTATTTGAAGCTCCATAATATCCGGCAGGAGTTCTTAACCATCGGATCATATCCCGGATATTCATGTAATAAGGAGTAACGGAAAGTTTAAAGTCTCCTATTTTAAAGTGGTTTCTTAATTCAAATTGGTAAGAAGTTTCCGGTTTTAAATTCATATTACCTCCCTGAGCCCAATACAAATCATTAAATGATGGTGCTCTGAAGTTTCTTGAAAAATTGAATTCAACATCATACCATTTTACAATATCCCATTTTCCTGAAAAAGAAAGCAGAACAGGAGAGCTGATATCTTCTACAAAATCTTTCTTGATTCCTGCTTCAAAACGCAAATCTTTCGTTGGAAAATAACGCAGTAATCCTGCAATAGATCCTGCACTTCTGTTAATATTTCCAATTCCTGAACTACCTGCTCCATTCCCTTTATTAATTTGAAATTCGCCGATAATATTAACATTCCACTTTGAATTCAGAAAATAATTAAAATCATTTTTCAGAATATAATTCTTCCCTACCCCTCCGCTGGTTTCAGCACCGTTAATATTACCAAAGTACTGAAAATTTTCCTCTGTATAGGCTGTTTTGAATGAGTTACTAAATTTTATGGTACTCCAATCCCAGGAAAGTAAACTTCGGGTATTCTGAGTTTCATATTTTGTTTTGTTTTCCAAATCTCCAAAATGAACAGGATAATGTTGTTGCCCATTAAAAAATTCTGATATCCAGGAAATCTGATGATGCGGAGCAATTTTATAGGCTGTTGCTATATTGATATTCGTATTATAATATTGTCCGTTATCATTACTGTAAGTTTTTCTTTTATCCACCTCAACCTGATAATCATTTTTACTTATTGAGTGATTGCCAGAAACTTTAAAAGTGAACTTATCATTACTGTAAGAACCTTTTACAAAATTATTATAGGTATTAAAAGAAGCGGCTTCTGAAAATAATGAACCATGGAAACCTTTATTAAAATCAAGGGTATTATTCAGGTGAATACTTCCCCCGATAGCACCACTTCCATAGATTACACTTCCACCACCAGCTTTTATACCAATCTGATCATAGCCGAACAAAGCAATATTATTGATATCTCCTTGTCCTAAAAAATTAGAATTGATATTAATTCCGTTCCATACAAATGCAGTCTGCTGGGCGGTAGTTCCTCTGAAAGAAGGGGAAGAAACAGCACCACGCCCGTTTTCTTTGATATAAACCTGTGACTGAAATCTCAGGAGTTCTGAAAGGTTACTGGAGTTTTTCCCGGCCTCTTCTGCCGAAATTGTTTTTACGGGATGAAAAAGCTTCACCCTGTTCATCTGGTTGTCGAAGACATAAATAGTGTCAATGGTTTTCTCTTGTCCAAAAAGAAAACAGCCATAAGATGAAAAAAGCAGTACTAAAGATCTTTTTATATCCATTCCTTTTTACTTTTCCTCCGAAAGCAATATGTTTTTATAATTACAACTCTGGCAGGTCTCCTGACTTTCGCATTCTGCACCTTCCCGTTATATACAGTGGTTTTTTGCAGAAACTTTTGTTGCGATTTACAGTTGCGGGGACAGTCCGGGAGTTACACCCGATTCCCTTTTCATTCCAAAATACTGGAAACCAAAATTTTTGCAAAGATAGTTTTTTATGTGTATATGCCAAAAAATAGGGATTAGAAACAGATAGTATCTTTTAAGACCGGGAAATCCTTTCTCAGGAAAACGCCAGATTCAAAATCTGATGGGAAATGAATAATAAAATAGCTGCTTCCAGTTGAAAGCAGCTATATATCATGAAATAACGTTTAATTAATTATTTACCAATAACTTCGGTAATCGGGTTTCCTACATTTCCGCTTGGGAACTGAATTTTCAATAGAGAAGATACTGTTGGAGCAATATCTGTCATATGATATTCCTTATTGCTTTCTCCCTGTTTTACTCCCCATCCCATAAAGATCAACGGAATATGAGAATCGTAAGAATTCCATACGCTGTGTGTAGTTCCTGTTTTAGAATATGGCGGAAGCATAGAGTCATGAGAAATTAACTGGATATCTCCACTTCTCTGTCTGTTGATTCCATTAATAATTCTTTGTTTGATTGGCTCCGGAATGCTTGACTCCTGAACTTTGTCTACAGAAACAGCATATAAAACGGCAGGATCTTTCTCAATTTCTTTTACAGCAAAGTTTCTTACATCATCCAGCTCAAGCTTATTGTCTGCCAATACTTTTCTGTCGAAATAAACCTGGTAGTTATCAATGGCATTAACCAGTTTATCTGCCCCAAATTTCTCTTTCAGTTTCTGGTTCAGATTCTTTTCCGCATCTTCTCCGAAGAAACCTGTCGGGATTTTATGTTCTTTAAGGAATCCCACAGAATGTGCTCCACCATGGTCGGCAGAAAGGAAAACGGTATACTCTCCTTTTCCTACCTTTGAATCAAGATACTTGAAAAATTCAGCTAGATCCTGATCTAATCTGATATAAACATCTTCTACTTCAATAGAATTCGGTCCGAATTTATGGCCTGCATAATCTGTAGATGCCAGGTTGATGGCTAAAAAGTCTGTGATATTATCTCCACCCAGTTTTTCACCTTCTACAGAAGCTTCTGCCAGTTTCAATGTCAATGTATTTCCGAAAGGCGTATAACGGATGTTATCTTTTTTAGTCTGATAGTCTTTTGCTAAATTACTGTAAGGGAAAGTAGGTGTTTTTGCACTTCCCAGCAAACCTTCCCAGGGAGAATTGTCCGGTGCACTTTCTTTATATTCATTGATTGGAAGTAAAGTATTCCAGCCATTGGCTACTAATTTTTCAGGAAGATTCTGAGAATTGAATGATTTTACCCATTGCGGAAGATCATTCATATACCATGTACTGGTAATGAAATTCCCTGTACTGTCATCAAACCAGAAAGCTCCGTTTGGAGTATGTCCTGCTGGAAGAATGGAAGCACGGTCTTTCAAGGAAACCCCCACTACTTTTCCCTGGAAATTTGTTGCCAGTCTCAATTCGTCAGTTACTGTGGTAGACCAAAGATTTTTAGGAGAGTGGCTTCCCGTTTTTATATTGGCAGTTCCTACCGGCTGAACGCTGTCATCTGCAGTACAATAAACTCCTTTACCCGTTCCTTTATCCGTCCAGTCGTTTCCTGCAATCCCGTGAATTGCCGGTACAGATCCCGTATAGATACATGTATGTCCCAAAGCCGTAATGGTAGGAACATAAGGAATATGTACATTATTTAAAGAATATCCTGTATTCAAAAGTCTTTTGAAACCATCATTTCCATATTTACCATAAAAACGGTATAAATAGTCCCAACGCATCTGGTCTACTACCAGACCCACAACTAATTTTGGTCTTTCAAGTTGGGTATTTCTGTTCTTCTGTGCATTGATTGTAACTACGGAGAATAAAGTAGCTGCCGCAATTGAAATGTTCCTAAGCATCCAAGTAAATTTTATTGGTGACAAATTTAAGGGTTTTGAAAGTTTTGGAGTGTGAAATTTTATTTAAATTTGATTATTGTACAATTATCAACCAATCTTTTATGATTTTAGGTGTATACTGGTATTTCAAATTCCCGGATCATTTATATGACTTTCAGTTTTTCAAATTCTATCCGGGACTTGGAGGGCACGCCGATACCCCAGCTGAATTGACCGCCAGAATACAGGTGGAAAATACAGATGATTTTGTCCATCAGCTGGAATCGCTAAAATCAGGTTTCAAAAGAACATATTTACACCTGAATATCGATGAAAATCAAATCGTCATCAATATCGGTGACTATATGCTTTTTGATTTCCACTTTCAGTTTGCATTAGAAATAGAAAACCTATTAATCCGGGAAAATGTTTTATCCGTGGGTTTCAGCATTCCTTTTACCATTCAGTCCACCAAAAGTTTTGCTCCGGAAAGGGAAGAATTCAAAAATATAGAACACCGTTTCATTCAGATGGTGGGTTCTGACTTCAAAAAAAGTAATGCAGAAAATTATGCTGCCAGAATTGATTGCAATCTTCCTTTACCATACAAACAGAGGCTTATTGATGACTTAGTATCGATATGTAGAGAGGAAAACATCCATGTATTTTACTATAATGATTTCGATTGTAAAGATCATTGTAACCTGATGCTCTTTTTCACCAATGGCCGACAGAGAAAAGATTCTTTTCAGAAGGTTGACATCAATTCATTTGGGAGTAAAGTAAGACAACTTACCCAGAAATACCCTCTTCATTTCGGTCATTTCGGAAGCTTTAAAGAGTATCCTTTACTCGGGCCTCATATAGAACTGATGGTAGACGAAGAATATATTATAAATAAGAAGTAAAAACCATTTAAATTCAATCATATGATCAAATTTAAGTATGTCATTCTCTATGTAGAAGATGTAGAACAGTCTATGAATTTTTATAAAAACACCTTTGGCTCTGAAATAAAATTCATTACGCCCGAAAAAGATTATGGTGAACTGCTGACCGGAGAAACTAGTCTGTCATTCGCCTCTGTGAGCCTGGCTAATTCCAATATTAAAAAAGGATTCAAAACAGCAAAAACTGAAGACAAACCGTTCGGAATGGAACTGGGGTTTACAACGGATGATATAGAGGCTTTGGTAGAAAAAGCAATAAAAAACGGAGCCGTCCTTTATGAAGATATCGCCATAAAACCATGGGGACAAAAAACAGCTTATATCAAAGATCCCAACAACTACCTTGTAGAAATCTGTACTGAAATGCAATAAGCGTAAAACGAACTGATTTGGAAATAAGAAGATTACAAAAACTCACCTTTGATCCCACCTTAAATTGGGGACATAATGGTTATACAACGAATATAAGATATGTGGTATCCTCCATAGAGGTTGGAGGTTCTTTTGAGTTTATTCTGAAAGAAAAAGCTTTACCATACAACAAAATCTGGGAAACAACTTCCGAAGATCTTGAAGAATTGAATACCATCATTGAACAGGGAAATTCCTTCGGAGCCTATGTGGATGGAGAAATTGCAGGCTGGATCATCTGCGAACAAAGAATATGGAACAGCAGTTTTTATATTGAAAATATCCTGATCAACGAAAAATACAGAAGACAGGGAATCGGGATCATGCTGATTAAAAGTGCCATTAAAGAAGCCAGGAAATTAAACAGCAGAGTGATTGAGCTGGAAACCCAGAATACGAACTATCCTGCAATACAGTTTTACAGAAGAATGGGATTCAATATTACAGGACTGAATACAAGATTATATGAAAATGCAGAGGAAATTGCGCTTTTTATGACCTTGGATATAGAATAATTTTTCTAAATGCATTAAAACACTTGTTAGTGTGTTGAAAATTTTATACATTAGTAATCAACAAATTAAAAAATAATTACTATGAAAAACCTGAAAAAGCTCAAGAGAAATCAGCTGGTTCTGATCAGTGGTGGCGACACTCCTTATGCATTGTGTGACATGGATGGTAATTGTCCGCATACTACAGGCTCTTATTATTGTAGTGGCGGTACCTGTTACAGAGTGTCCGGCGGCGGTGGCAACCCCGGATGCAATGAACCTATGCGTCTTTGCCAGGAATGGGAAACAGGATGCGGATGCGTTTATATGTAAAAAATATTTGTTAGATAAAATTTTGTTGAGGGCGGTTTTTACCGCTCTTTTTTGCAACCAGCCATAGCATTCATTAACTTGCATTTCTTAATAATACATCAAAGAATATAATATGAAAACATTGATCTGGAAAGGAATTTATTATCAGTCCCTTGAATATTTTAATTTATTTTCCAATGATAAAAACTATACGGTAGAATCAAAAATCATCGGTTGTCATGAAAATAACATCTATGCTTTAGACTATAGGATTCTCATAGATAAAGACTGGATTATTCAGGATTTTTTGATCGAATCTGAAATTAATAAGGTTAAAAGAATTTTTTCGGGAAAAAGAAACCAGAACCAATGGGAAATCAATGGGGTTATACATTCTGAATATAATAATTTCAAGTTCATAGACATTTCTCTCACTCCTTTCACCAATACCCTGCCGATCAATAATTTAAAACTTTCAGAGAGCAGTTCTCAAAAGATTGATGTCATGTATATTGATGTGCTACAACATCATATCAGATCCGTCCAGCAACAATATACCCGGACAGCTGTTAATAAATACCTGTATGAAAATATCGAAACCGATTTTAAAGCTGAAATTTCAATTGATGAAGCGGGATTTGTAACAGCTTATCCTAAGCTGTTTGAAAAGATTACGGAACTTTGAAAAGTTGAAATGAGCCAAACTTATACTCCAAAATAAAGAGACTGTCCAAAAAGTTTGGTCAGCCTCTTTATGTATTTTAATCCTGCTTAAAAGAAGTTAATGATTAGAATTTCAAATCTCCGTTCACCTCTCTTACTGCATTGGCAGCTTCAGCAAATTTCAATTGCTCTTCAGCAGTCAAAGTTACGTTTACAATTGATTCTACTCCGTTTGCTCCGATGATAGCCGGAACACCTAAGCAGATATCGTTTTGTCCGTATTCACCTTCAAGCATTAAAGAACAAGGAATCATTTTCTTCTGGTCACATGCAATAGCCTGAACCATTACAGAAACTGCTGCACCTGGAGCATACCAGGCTGAAGTTCCTAATAATTTAGTAAGCGTAGCTCCTCCTACTTTAGTTTCTTCAATTACATATTTTTGTTGCTCATCACTTAAGAACTCAGTTACAGGAACCCCATTTCTTGTCGCTTTGCTCAATAGTGGAAGCATACCTGTATCACTGTGAGCAGCGATTACCATTCCGTCAACATCAGAAATTGGAGCTTCTAATGCTTCAGCTAATCTGTATTTGAATCTTGCAGAGTCTAAAGCACCACCCATTCCGATGATTTTGTGCTTAGGAAGACCTGAAGTTTTGTGAACAAGGTAAGCCATAGTATCCATTGGGTTAGAAACCACGATGATGATTACTTCCGGAGAATGTTTTACTAAGTTTTCAGTAACTTCTTTCACGATACCAGCATTGATACCGATCAATTCTTCTCTTGTCATCCCAGGTTTTCTAGGAATTCCTGAAGTGATTACTGCTACATGAGAACCTGCAGTTTTGCTGTAATCTCCTGTTGTACCCGTAATTTTTGTATCAAATCCGTTAAGAGATGCTGTCTGCATCAAATCCATTGCTTTCCCTTCAGCAAACCCTTCTTTAATGTCTACTAAAACTACTTCTGAACAGAAGTTCTTCATTGCGATGTATTCTGCACAGCTTGCTCCTACAGCGCCTGCACCTACTACAGTTACTTTCATATTGTTACTTTTTAAAAATTATTTTTTGTTAGTTAAGTTTAAATTTGAAACTCTCCAAATTTAACAATTCCTGAAAAAATGCGCAATTTTTCAGGAATTTAATTAGAACTAAAATAAATTAGTTGACGCTCAGTAAAAACGTATAGAGTTTTTTCGCCCCTGAAAGCACATCATTATAGTTTTCTTCAGCAACTTCCGTATCCAGAATTTCCTTAAAATTTTTCCACATTGGCCCTGTATTCTCCTGATAGCATCCGAAAAAGTTGAAAGTAACCTCATCAAAACCCTCCGTTTTAGAAAGCTGTTTTGCAATTACATTTCCTCCAAGGGTAGATCCTTCAATCACATACATCGCTCCAAGTGCTTCATGCTCGTTATTGAATTCAAGAGGATGAGAAACTTCCTGATTTTCGAGAGAGAGACTTTTCAGGTCTTTTTCAATAAGGGAAAGCTTCTTTCTTTCATCAAGCTGAAGTTTTTCTGCATACTTATCAGAAAGGCTGCCGAATATTTTATCTTCGCTGTGAAGAAGCATCAGGTAATTGGTATGAATGATTTTTTTATAATCTTCTAAAGTGAAGGTTTTGTTGAAAATCTTTTCAGAATTAAAAAGTTTTTCTGCCGCATCGTGATAACCTGCTGTATTCTGTTTAAGATATTCTGATACCATACATAACGTTTTAAAAGTTTCTCAAATATAAGGCTTTTTGAACGTTAAAATAAAGGAAGTGCCTTCACTGTTGCTTTCAAAATCTACATTTCCTCCCAATCTTCTCATGATGCGGTGTACAATAGACAATCCTACTCCGTTTCCTTTGAATTTCTTGGCATTATCCATCCTGTTAAAGATTTTGAACATCTTATGTTTTTCCTCCGCAGGAATACCAATACCGTTGTCTGAGATCCTGTAAATAATGGTCTGCCCATCCTCAGCTCCTTCAATTTCCACTTTTGGAAGATCTTTATGGGAAGAATATTTCACAGCATTGTTGATGATATTCAAAAATACCTGATGAAGCATGGTTTTATCAGCCAATACATCAGGGCATTCTTTAATGATAATTTCACTGTTGGGACTGCCATAGGTTATCTTTGCATTTTCGGAAATTTTCTCAATCGTATGGACTGTTTTCAGACTTTCAAGCTGGATTTCACTGTGTTTGGCGCGGCTGAGCTGGAGTACATCATGCATCATTTCTGCCATATTATCGATTTCCTCAATAATTGAATTGATCTTGGTTTTACTTTTTTCAGAATCACCTGCAAGATTTCCCAGAAGCATTTGTGCATTAAGTTTCATTACAGTGAGAGGAGTTCCCAGGTCATGAGAGATTGTATAGGAAAAACTGTCAAGTTCCTCATTCACTTTTTTAAGCTCATCATTAAGTCTTTTAATAGCATTATAATTTTTATGAGAAGTTTCCAAAATCAAATCTCTTACTGCCTTTACTGCATCAACACTTCTGGAATTCCATCTTTTAGAATGGCCTTTAATATTTTCTGTAAAAATACGGAATGAAGTTCTCGGTGATATCATTTGCCTTTCTTCTCCATTCTGAGAAAATACACTTACTTTTTTCTCCGGATTTCCTGCCCAGTTGATATGTTCATCAAACTCTTTTCTGAACCAGATCAGCATTTCATTTTTATCCCTTTCAATAAAATAGATGGCAATTCCTGCTGTATTTTCAGTCAGCTCAAGTTCTTTATCATAATCTTTAAGAAAATTTCTGCTCATATAGATATGATCCTGGGTATTACCAAGAGCCCATTGTGCAATTCTTCCGATACTTCTCAGATCAGGAGTATTGCCGTCTGTTATTATATTTTCATCCGAAACAATGGCAAGCCCGTCTGCTTCAGGTAACTTTCTGATCTCCTTTTTACATTCAATAAGAGAATCAAACAGGTTATGATGTTTTAAAAACTCTGTTTTCAACTGAGATATTTTATCATTCAGCTCCAAACGGTAATTCAGTTCGTTTTTAGATTTAAAAGATGAATAGGCATTAGCAGCAAGCGTAGTAAAAATTCCGGCTTGTACCCTGTCTTCAAGATCTATATGCTTAGGTGCTACATTCTGGCAGGTTACCAATCCCCAAAGATGATCATCAATAATAATGGAAACGCTAAAACTTGAAGCTACGCCGGAATTCTTCAGATACTGCGCATGAACTGGTGACATCCCTCTGGATGCTGAAAAAGTAAGATCAATACTGTCTGGGATTCTGCTTACAACAGGAACATTATCCGCATATACATTGCTGAAAATTCTTTTTCTTTTCTTTAAATAAAGATCACGTGCCTGTTTCGGAATATCAGACTCAGGATAATGCAGCCCAAGGAAACTTTCCATATCCTCATTTTTTCTTTCGGCAATCACTTTACCGGAGCCGTCCATTATAAATTTATAGACCATCATACGATCATAGTTTACCACCTTTGAAAGGGTTTCCAGAAGATGATTCCAGAGTTCCTTTTCATTGTCAATGATGTAAAAGTTATCATACTTATTGGAAATTCGTTTATTGGGATTAATGATCACCTCTTCAAACTCCAGAAAGATATAAAGCTCACTTCTGAAAACAGAAAAATGATACTCTTTATCATTTATAAAAATTTTATCGAAATACGTTTCATTCTTACGTTTGGTAAACTTGTCCAGTGAAGTATAGATTTCTGAATCAATAATGTTTTGAAAACTTTCAGGAAAGTCATTAAGCGTTCTTCCGAACAGTTCTTCTGAACTCCCGATTTTAAATAGATCCGCAATATTCCTGCTAAAAAAAGTAATGATGTGGGATTGTGCATCAATGCCAATTAAATAACCAAAACTCTGTATAGAACCCGGAATATGGATAGGTTCTTCATGGCATTCTATAAAATTCATATATCTTTTCAGTCTGTCTATCAAATATAGTTTTTTTTTGAACACCTTTTTACTTTGTGGTATCTAAAATTAGATACCCTTCCGACAAGCATTTACGGGAAATCCCCCATCAAAAAAACATAAAAACTTATTAAGATATTCTTTATTTCTACCCATTTTTTATGTCATTTCTTTTAAATATACAAAAAAAAATCCAATAATCAAACCTTTTCATCTTTAACCATGATTCATAACATGGATTACATATTATTAACCTTATTAATTGTTTTATTTAGACAATTTTCGCTAAATTTATATCACCAAATAATGAATACAGCAAGAATCCATTGAATTATTCACAATAAATTCAATACAAAAGAAATTTAAATTCAAATAATACTATTATGAAAAAGTTCCCATTAATTTTATTTTCTCTGATCCTCTCTACAGGATTATGGAATCCATCCGAAGCCTGTACAAGAGTCGTTTACAAAGGACCTCAAAACACTGTTATCACAGCCCGTTCTATGGACTGGCGTGATGAGATTCCCGCCAACTTATGGGTGTTACCCAAAGGAATTGACCGCAACGGACAGGTAGGCCCCAAATCTGTAAAATGGACCGCCAAATATGGAAGTCTTATCAGTTCTTCATGGGACATTGCTTCAGCAGACGGGATGAACGAAAAAGGGCTGGTTGCCAACCTGCTTTGGTTAGGAGAATCTCAATACCCAAAGTTCGATGGAAAAGGAAGCAAAAAGGGAGTAGCCATTTCATTATGGGCACAATATTATCTTGATAATTTCGCGACAGTAAAAGAAGCCGTAGAATTTTCACGCAAAGAACCTTTCGTTATTGTGAGTGATTATATTCCGGGAACAGAAAGATTTACAACCGTCCATCTTTCCATTTCTGACGCTTCAGGTGACAATGCTGTATTTGAATATATTGACGGAAAACTGGTTATTCATCATGATCCATCTTATACGGTAATGACCAACTCTCCTGTTTTTGAAGAACAGTTAGCTCTTAATAATTACTGGAAAGGTATTCCGGGAACTGTCATGCTTCCGGGAACCAACCGTGCTGCAGACCGTTTCGTAAGAGCGTCATATTATATCAATGCGATTCCTCAGACTGCAGACACCCGCACAGCAGTAGCCAGTGTTTTCAGTGTAATCAGAAACTGTTCTGTTCCTTACGGGATTACGTCTGCTACAGAACCTAATATTTCCTCTACAAGATGGCGTTCTGTTTCGGATCAGAAAAATCTGGTGTATTATTTTGAAACGGTTTTCACTCCCAACACATTTTGGGTAGATCTTAAAGATTTTGATCTAAGCCCTAAAGGAAAAGTGATGAAGCTGGATCTTAGCAACAACCGCACCTATAACGGAAAATCCAATGCGGAGTTTAAAGAGTCTGCACCGTTTACGTTCCTAGGATTAAAATAGATATTTTACCACAAAAAATGCTCGTGCTTAGCAGATAATATCCTGAGCAATCCACGTTACAATTAAACAATATTCTGAAAATCAAATATTGACGAGGCAAGCAAGCAGTTGTGGCACAATAAAATTCACAATAAAAAAACAAAATAGATATGGCCTTTTTTTCGATTAAAAAGAAAAGCCTGATCCTGTGCATGCTGGCCTGCGGATTATCCGCTTATGCACAAAGTCAGGATTCTCTGAAGACTACACCTCCTCCACAGGAAAAAGATAATGTAAAATATCCGCAGCTGCAGATCAAAGGCCTTTTTCAGGCGCGTTATCTTGTAGGGATGAGTAAAGATGTTGATGTAAACGGGCTTCACCACACTGATGGTTCCGGAACTGATAATAATTTCATGCTCAAGTACATGAGAGTTCAGGTTCGGGCACAGATCAGCAAACGTACAGAAGTTGTTGTTCTGGCCAACCTTGCCGATTTTAAAAATGACCCCAAAAGCAGAGTTCTTGAAAACGCTTATCTGAAGTACACTTTCAATCCTAAATTAGCAATTACCGTAGGACAGTTCAGGCCCTGGTTTGGTATTGAAGAGACTTATCCTATTGATATTATTAAATCTTTAGACTGGTCTAATCAGTATACCGAATTTGGAAAACTGGGATGGACAAGTTTCCAGATCGGAATGTCTGCTACAGGACAGCTTCAACTAGGAGAAATTCCTTTCCAATATGCTGTTTCGGTAGTAAATGGAAATGGAAAAAATCAGGTCAATGATAATGACAACGGAAAGCAGTATTCTACCCGCCTTGTTTTCGGATTATCGAAAAAATACAACTTCAATGTAGGTTTGAATGGCGGTATCGGAGAAGTTTTCAGCAAAAAAGTATATGCCTTGGGTGTAGACCTGAGTTCACTGATCCATTTTGATCCTAAATGGAGTCTTGATATGCAGCTGGAAGCCAAACAGGCAACCAACCACGTTCTGTATAATTCTATTGCACCTGAATTAAGACCTGATAACCCAGACCAATATCTGATCCGTGGCGCTTATTTTCTTCCGAACCTAAGATTTGAAATCAATCACAAAAATCTTAGTGCCTTCGAATTATCCTGCCGCTACGAATATCTTGATACCAATTTCAGAATGGCTTCTAACCCAAGACAAACGATTACCCCAATGTTCGGATTGGAGTTCCTGAAAAATTACGGCGCAAGAATTCAGCTGGGAGTACAGTTTGATCGCTACAAACATCAGGTAGAAAACACATCACAATACAATAACAATCTATTCATTGTCCAGGTACAAAGTAGATTTTAAATGATTAAATAGTTAGTATCATGAAAGAAATTAATATCAAAAACGTAGCGATCACATTTGTTGTTGCGTTAATCATATGGTTCATTCCTGCTCCGGAAGGTGTTGCAGAGAATGCCTGGCATCTGTTTGCCATCTTTGCGGCAACCATTTTAGGAATCATCCTTAAAGCAGCTCCAATGGGAACTATGTGTATGATGGCCATTGGTTTTACAGCCCTCACACAGGTGGTTGCACCGGGAGATGCAGGAAAATCTATTACCAAAGCACTGTCTGGTTTTGGAGATAAAGTAATCTGGCTGATCGGGATCTCATTCTTTATTGCCAGAGGGTTTATCAAAACCGGACTGGGAAACCGCATCGCATTTTTATTCATCAGAGTTTTTGGGAAAAGCTCGTTGGGACTGGCTTACGGATTAGGACTTGCTGATGTTTGCCTGGCACCTGCCATTCCGAGTAACACAGCAAGAGGTGGCGGGATTATTTATCCTATCATGAAATCTATGGCGATAAGCTTTGATTCTGTTCCGGAAAAGCCGGAAACCCATAGAAAATTAGGATCATTCCTGACTTTAAACAGCTATTATATGAACCTCATCGCTTCTTCCATGTTCCTTACCGGGACAGCGAGTAACCCGATGTGTCAGAAGTTTGCAGCTAACCTTGGTATTGATATTACATGGATGTCATGGGCAGCAGCAGGTTTCATTCCCGGTGCGGTAGCTTTCTTTGTAGTTCCTTTGGTATTGTACAAATTGTATCCGCCTGAATTGAAAAAAACAGGAGATGCACCGAAAATGGCGGCTGAGAAATTAAAAGAAATGGGACCTATTTCCAGAAACGAATGGCTGATGCTGCTGGCATTCTTTATCTTATTAGTCCTTTGGATATTTGGTGGAGCACTTTCCATTGATGCTACCACAACAGCGTTCATCGGATTAACCTTATTATTGTTAACCTCAGTATTAACCTGGGAAGATGTAAAAAGTGAAAAAGGAGCATGGGATACTATCGTTTGGTTTGCCGTATTGGTAATGATGGCAAGTTCTTTAAATGAACTGGGTTTCATTGGCTGGTTCAGTAACCTGATCAAAGTACAGATCGGAGGATTGAGCTGGCAGGTAGCCTTTCCGGTTATTATTGCAGTCTATTTTTTCAGTCACTATATTTTTGCAAGTGCTACCGCTCACGTAGCCGCTATGTATGCAGCCTTGCTGGGTGTAGGCGTTTCTTTGGGAATTCCTCCTATGTTATTGGCGATGATGCTTGGTTTCATGGGTTCAATTTACGGGGTATTGACTCATTACGGCCACGGTCCTGCTCCGGTATTCTTCGGAAGCGGATATGTAGATCTGAAGGTCTGGTGGCTCAGAGGTCTTGAAATAGGAATCGTTCTATTGATCATTTATATGGTTGTAGGAGGATTGTGGATGAAAGTCTTAGGATATTATTAATCATTAAATCAAAAATATGTTATCAACACTGTCAAGAAAAATGCTGATGTGCCTTACCGGACTCTTTTTGGGATTCTTCCTGTTGATTCATTTCCTTGGAAATCTTCAGCTTTTCCTTCCGCAAGAGCAGGCGCACCTGCAGTTTAATGCGTATTCGCATTTTTTATCAGGAAATATAGTCATCAAAATAGTTTCTTACGTTTTGTATACCAGTATTATTCTGCATGCTGTAGACGGACTAATTATTACTTTAAAAAATAAAAAATCCGGTGGCGGTTATCAGTCTGACAGACGCGGAAGAGCCAGCAAATGGGCTTCCCGAAATATGGGAATCCTCGGAACATTAATTCTGATTTTCCTGGTGATCCATTTCCAGAACTTCTGGTATATCTACAAATTCGGAAATCCTCCTTTGGATGAGAACGGAAATAAAGATCTCTACATCCTGGTAGTGAATGTCTTTAAAGAATGGTGGTACGTTATCATTTATGTTTTATCAATGATCGCTTTATGCTATCACCTGATTCATGGAATACACAGTGCTGTACGAACTCTGGGATTATATCATCCTAAGTTTGTACAATGGTTCAAAACTATCGGAATTGCTTATTCAATCATTATCTGTGTAGGTTTTGCGTTGATGCCCATCTATGTATACTTTACTTACCAATAAACAGAACGGTCATGATTTTAGATTCAAAAATACCAAAAGGCCCATTGGAACATAAATGGGAAAATTATAAAAAGAAAGCAAGACTCGTTAACCCTGCCAACCGTAAAAAGCTGGATGTTATTGTTGTTGGAACAGGACTGGCGGGAAGCTCAATTGCAGCTTCTCTGGGAGAAATGGGCTATAATGTGAAATCATTCTGTTTTCAGGACAGCCCGAGAAGAGCGCACTCCGTGGCAGCACAGGGAGGTGTAAATGCTGCCAAAAACTATAAAAACGATGGCGACAGTGTGTACAGAATGTTTGTAGACACTTTAAAAGGAGGAGACTTCAGAGCCCGTGAAGCCAATGTATACAGAATGGCAGAATGTTCTTTGAACCTCATCGACCAGGCTGTTGCACAAGGTGTACCTTTCGGCCGGGAATATGGCGGATATCTGAACAACCGTTCCTTCGGAGGAGTTCAGGTAAGCCGTACTTTTTATGCGAGAGGACAAACGGGACAACAGCTTCTTCTGGGTGCTTATCAGGCTTTAATGAGACAGGTTGGAAAAGGTTCTGTACAATTGTTTTCAAGACATGAAATGCTGGATCTGGTCACTGTTGACGGTAAAGCCAGAGGAATTATCGTAAGGAATTTAGACACAGGAGATATTGAAAGACATGCAGCACATGCTGTCATATTGGCAACTGGTGGCTACGGAAAAATCTACTACCTGTCTACCCTTGCCATGGGATGTAACGGCTCTGCCATATGGAGAGCCCATAAAAAAGGAGCTTTAATGGCTTCTCCAAGCTGGATTCAGGTGCACCCTACTTCCCTTCCTCAATCCGGAGATTATCAGTCTAAACTCACCTTAATGTCTGAATCATTACGTAATGACGGCCGAATCTGGGTTCCGTTAAAAGAAGGAGAAAACAGACCTCCCAATGATATTCCTGAAAATGAAAGGGATTATTATCTTGAAAGAAGATATCCGGCTTTCGGAAATCTTGCTCCAAGGGATATCTCGTCCCGTGCAGCCAAGGAAAGAATCGATGCCGGCTTCGGTATCGGACCTTTGAAAAATGCAGTATACCTTGATTTTTCAAAAGCAATTCAGGAACAGGGAAAAGATAAGATCAAGGAAAAATATGGAAACTTATTCGATATGTATCTTAAAATAACAGGATATGATGCGTATAAAGAACCCATGATGATCTCCCCTTCTGCCCACTTCTCCATGGGCGGACTTTGGGTAGATTATGAACTGATGACTACCGTACCGGGATTGTTTGCTTTAGGCGAGGCTAATTTTGCCGACCACGGAGCCAACAGACTGGGAGCGAATTCCCTTCTCCAAGCTTCTGTAGACGGATATTTCATTGCTCCTTACACCATTGCCAATTATCTGGCTGATGAAATTCACACCGGGAAAATTTCACCGGATACTCCTGAATTTGAACAGGCTGAAAAAGCAGTTAAAAACCAGATCAATGATTTTATCAATATCAAAGGAACTAAAACTGTTGATTACTTCCACAAAACATTAGGAAAACTCCTGTATGACTATTGCGGACTGGCCAGAAATGAAGAAGGCCTGAAATACGCCATTCAGGAAATCCGAAAACTGAAACAGGAATTCTACAAAGACGTAAGAGTTTCCGGACAGGGAGATCAAATGAATACCGAGCTGGAAAAAGCAGGCCGTGTAGCCGATTATTTCGAAATAGGAGAACTGATGTGCTATGATGCATTAACCCGTAACGAATCCTGTGGTGCTCACTTCAGAGAAGAATTCCAGACTCCGGACGGAGAAGCCATGAGAAATGATGCGGAATATCAATTTATTTCTGCCTGGGCATGGAAAGGTGAACATGGAGAACCTGAACTGATTAAGGAACCTCTGATCTTTGAAGAGATTCAGCCAACGGTAAGAAGTTACAAATAAAAAACAGAAAATTATGGATTTACATCTTAAGATATGGAGACAGAAAGACAAAAAAAGTGAAGGAAAACTGGTAGGTTATGACCTGAAAGGATTGAATTCTCATATGTCTTTCTTAGAAATGCTGGATACCTTAAATGAAAAACTGATCATTGAAGGAGATGAGCCTGTAGAGTTTGACCACGACTGCCGTGAAGGAATCTGCGGACAATGTGGGATGATGATTAACGGTATAGCCCATGGTCCTTTGAAAAATACCACCACCTGCCAGCTTCATTTACGGTCTTTTAAGGATGGGGAAACCATTCTGATAGAGCCTTTCCGTTCTGAAGCTTTTCCGGTGAAAAAAGATTTAAAAGTAGACCGTTCTGCTTTTGACAGAATTATATCTTCAGGAGGTTTTGTATCGGTGAATACAGGTCAGGCATCTGATGCTACTTCCATTCCGGTAACTCACCAGACGGCTGAGGAAGCTTTTGATTCTGCTGCGTGTATCGGGTGTGGAGCATGTGTTGCCACCTGTAAAAACGGAAGTGCTGCTTTATTTACCTCTGCAAAGATCACCCATATGGCACTCCTTCCCCAAGGAAAAGAAGAACGAAGCAAGAGAGTGCTGGATATGGTTGCCCAAATGGATACGGAATTATTCGGGCACTGTTCCAATACGGAAGCCTGCGAAGTGGAATGTCCACAAGGAATTTCTGTACTGAATATTGCCAGAATGAATTTTGAGTATAACAGAGCCTTATTTTTAAGGAAGAAAAATTAAGCTGGAAACACAATAGTAACAGACAAAAAGGCGGATTTGATTAATTTCAAATCCGCCTTTTTTATTTTTTAGAGGTGAAAAAATTCTTTCTATGCATCCATCATCGCGACTACTCTCGCCGGAGCAGCAGAACCACCAACAATCTTCAATGGAAAAACACAGATTTTAAATCCGGATGGAGGTAATGCACTTAGGTTCGTAAGCTGTTCGATGTGTAAATATTCTTTTTCAATGCCTACACGATGGCCTTCCCAGAAGAATTCCGGATCATTAAGTTCTTTAGCTTTCTGAGCCATATATTTTAGAGGAAGATCCCAGCCCCACTGGTCAATTCCCATTACTTTTACGCCCTGATCAATCAGCCATTCTGTAGCTTCTTTGCTCATTCCTGTTCCTTTTTCTACAAAATCAGGAGTGCCCATCATTTTATCACGATCAGTTCTGATCAGTACGATATTTCCTTCCTGTATGATGATTCCATTTTTGTCGAGATCTTTTTTCAGATCATCTACGGTGATGGCTACAAAATCTTCTTTATGTGTACAGTCGATCACAATTCCGTCTCCATAGCACCACTCCAGCGGAATCTGGTCTATCGTTTTAGCAGGCTTTCCTTCCACTACAGGGCCATAATGCCAGGGAGCATCAATATGTGTTGTAGCATGAAGTCCCATATTTTTGATGGTGTCATCTGCCCAGCCTGTCCAGTTTTTAGGAAAAAGCCTTGACGGAAGCCTCAACGCCAGACGAATGAGCCAATGTGATTTCCGGTGTGCTTTGTGTTTGATCTTCACCCGCATGAACCATGGGTCTCCAGCATTGTACTGAATAGGTTTCGTTAAATCGACAATTTTTGTTTTCATATGACATAGACTAACATATGTTATGCTTCCATGAAATGATCATAACTTTATTCCTGGTTACAACATAGTAATAAAGTTATGATATTATTATGGAACGTAAATTTCTTTTTATACCTCTTTTTCGAAATAAAGTCTGTAATATTTTCCTTTGTCATCTTCACCCATTTCGATTTTTTGTCTGTCTCCGTGGATGTAGATGTGAAAGTTTTTATCTAGTTTAATGATACTTTTAAAGTGTCTCTGCGTCTTTTTTACCGCTGCTTCGCTAATCGGGAATTCCTCCGCTATATTCACCTGCATATCCTGCTCATAGTCTGTTTTAAAGTTCACGAAACTTTCAATCACATGCTCATCTCCCAATACCTCATTGGCAAATTCATCCAGCTTAAACTCTTCTTTTTCCTTGAAAAAATTGATAGACTTATTCAGGAAATCTGCCTGATCTGCTTTGGAAACTTCAAATTCCTGGGGAAGCTGTTTTGTGATATAATCTTTATACACCATCAGAGCTTCCTGCGTGTGGAAATATTCATCATCACGCTGCTTTACTTTCAGGAAATCTTCGAACCAGTAATACATATCTCCGTTTTTGTTGTTGTCTACTACGGAAAGTACATATCCTGTTTCTTTATTGTTGTTGTAGATCAAAGCCGCTTTATCAATTTTAGATAACCCGATTCCCTGGTCTTTTTCAATATCAAATGTTTCTTCTGCAGGATTTATTTTCAGGAAAGATTCTCTCTTCTCTGTTTTAAAGATCCCGATTTTATCAACCCTGTCAGGACGGTCACTTTCATCTTCAAAAAGAACAATAAAAAGTTCTCCACTCTGAACTCTTGGATTTTCTGCCGCTTCAAAAAGGTGTTTGGCAATATTCTCAGATTCCCAGATAAACTTGGATTTATCATCAAAAATCTCAGATACCGCGCTGTAAACCGGATTATTCACCAGATAAGTATCACTGTAAAAATGAAAAGTTTCTTCCGATTTAAAAGAACCTAAAAAGTAGTCTTCAAGCATTTCTGCCATTCCTTCTTCCAGCTTCAATTCCTCCTGGGAAAGTGTCAGCGAATCTCCGTTGATCTTATTTCCGACTCTGTGTACTATTATTTTTGAAAACATTTTTCTGAATATTTGGACTGCAAAGATATTCATTCTTATCCTTACTGCGAAAACTAAAAAATGTCATTTTGTACTGCATTATTGTTACCACCCTCTGCCATTCTGAATGAAATGAAATGTAGTGAAGAATTTCATAAAATTGAATTTCAATAAGATTCTTTCTTCGTCAGAATGACAAAAAACCAAATTATTTGATCTTTGAGGGAAAGGAATTCTCCGTCGTTCATTTGTGATGGCAGATAGCATAAGTTTCTGTCTTTCATTTCCAAATTGATAAGACCCTTATCATTTTGACATGCTTTTTTGTTTTAAAAACTCAGCAACAAAATCATAATGATTTAAATATCAATAATTTAAACAAGATATATTTCTAACGGAATACCATTGGCATCATGATTTGAAAACATAGAAAAATGGACTTAAAAACTTTAAACAGAATCGACAAGCTCAGAAGATTAAAAAGCAGAGGCCCGGCAACTCCAAAATGGCTGAAACCTTATCATATGCTCTTTTTCGCTTTTTTAACCATTTTTATTTTTGGTGCCTTCATCAAAATACTCGAATACTATCACCATTAACATATAATACGATGAACTATTTACAAGCCGTAAAGGAAATCACCGATGTGGTTCCCGACTTTGAAAGGGAAATAAAAGAAATTAAAATTCAAAACTCATACAGCATCATACGGACTTTCACGGAACGTATTAAAAATATGATCCGCCAGAATGACAGAAATCTGCTGTTCAGAAGTTTACAGAAAATGGACAAAATATACACGGACGGAGATACGATATTAAAAAATGCTATTGAGACCACTTTTATCTATTCTCTGGACAATTGTACCGCTTTCTGCAGTGAAGAATACAGAAAAGTGATTTTTAGTCATATTTCTGACAACCTTCAGAAGGTGTATTCAAGACAAATTTACAGCCACGGCATATAAAGGTTTTGTTACATTGTTCATCCGTTTCATTACAAAGCGTTTAAATTAAACAAAAACCAAAATAACTCACAATCAATAGATTATGAAAAACAAAATAAGACGAATTTCAGATTGGAAAACCTGGAAAACCACTACTAACAGGCACAATACAGAGATATTGCTTACTCACATCGCCGTGATCGTAGGAGTATTTATTTTTGCAGCCTGTCTTTAAATTTTGGTATACATTTAGCTGCAATATAAAGTGTTTGAAAAATTCTTAATTATGATGAAAGTACAAATGCAAACTATTAATCAAAAAATAGCTGTTGAATACTTAAAATTTTTCTATCCGCCACTTCGCCATGAGATCACCCAGTTGTCTGTACAGGACAATTTCGCCGGAATCATGCAGGCTACCGTGAATTATCTGAAGCACCTGCTGCAGGAATCAAAGATCAATATCATTGCCCATCACATCAAACTGATGGACTGGATCTACAGAAACGGGAATTCTTATGTAAGAACCATGATTGAAAACCTGTTTGTAAGATCTTTCGAAAGCTTCAAAAAACATGCAAAAATTCAACATTGGAAACTTCTTTACCAATATATGCCTGTCAGCTTCCAGATCATTTATAATGAACAGCAGAAGCAGGATCAGATGTATTTTGGAAAATAAATTAAGCTAAAGGGCGAAAAGGTAAGTGTTTATTTACCTTTTCACCTTTTTATTTTTTACTTTTGCTAAATTATAATTTTCACTCTATTCCGTTTCACTAGTAGGCGTGAAACCTCTTTTTATAAAAATATACCATGAAATACTCTTTTTATGCCCTGATGATGGCATTGTCATTGATATCGTGCGAAAACAACGATAATATAATTGATGATCCGAGACCTGTTGATAAAGAAGTTTACTCATTTCAATTTAAAAGCTATACTGTAAAAAATACAGTGCTGTACAAAGGATCAAACGGAGAAAAATCTACACCGGACGAATCTTATCTCAACAATTACTGGAGTATGTACCAGGAACCTGCCTGGGAAAAAATAACCCTTGATCTTAAAAACAAAACGATAAAATTATTATCAGAAACCTCAACTACAGATTTCACCTATAGTTTTACCATCGTAAATGACTCCGTATTAATCAAAGAAAATAACAATAATAAACCATCTTATATTGGTGATTTCAATAAAAACACCTCCTTGTTCACTTTAAAAAGAACATACAGATACGTTAAAAAAGTACCCCGAAATGACCATGACGCACTATTCATTACTAAAAGCGCTCATTTTGGGACAACTCAATACGAAAATATTTTTGGAAATATTTTTACCACTCCTTCTGAAATGATCAAAACAGGAGATCAGGTTTTATGGACCAATATTGAATATTCTTATAAAGAATTATAATCAATACATTAATTTATATAATAAAAAAATCCCTTCAATAAATTTTAGGCTGGCTTTAATAGTATTGCTTATGATTATGTTTTATGCTGCAGCTGACTGTAAATATTATGAATCAGTCCGTCTGCTACAGAGATTTTAGGAACAAAAATTCTGTTAATATCAGACCATGACATCACATTGTTGAAAATTCCCAGTGCGTGCACCAGTACGTCTGCACGGTCTTCTCTAAGATTGTAGTTGGTCATTCTTTCTTCTACGGAAAGTTCATTGAATTCTTTGTAAACCTTTTTCAGGTGAGACAAAGACATAGGTTTTCCGTCTTTGGTTTTACTCATAGAGAATACTTTGTTGATGTTTCCTCCTGATCCGATGGCAACAATTGGTTTTTTACTGACAATATTTTTCTTGATTTCATCCTTCATTTCTTTCCAGTTGTCCATTGTAACAAGATTGTTGAGAAGGCGGATCGTTCCGATATTGAAAGATTTTTCATAGACCATTTTACCATTTTCATAGAAGGTAAGCTCTGTAGAACCTCCACCAACGTCAATATATAGATAGGCAAATTCTTTATCAAGACCTTCTGCAACGTGATTTTCGTAGATCAAAGTGGCTTCTTCATCACCAGAAATAATTTCGATATTGATTCCCGAGGTATCTTTTACCAGATTGATAATTTCATTACCATTGGCAGCATCACGCATAGCACTGGTAGCACAGGCTCTGTAGTGTTCTACTTTATATATTTTCATCAGGTCACTGAAGATTTTCATGGAATCAATGACCATTTTTTCTCTTTCCGGACCTATCTTTCCTATGGTGAAAACATCCATTCCCAGTCTCAGGGGAATTCTGAGAAGGTTTAGCTTGATGAACTCAGGCTTTCTGTTATTGATCTTTACTTCATTGATAAGAAGGCGGGCTGCATTACTCCCTATGTCTATCGCTGCTATCTTCATTTTTTGCTTGTTTTAGCTTTTAAATATTTATAGGTTTCTATTTGTGATCGGCATTCGTGTTTATCATTTCTTACGTATTCATTGCTCAGTTTTTTGTCTAAAATCCTTGCTTTTACGTTATCCTTAAGCTGTATGTCCAGAATCTCTTTTAATTCCTTCTTAAGGTTTTTGTCAGTAATTTTAGCGGCTGCTTCAATTCTGTAATCAAGGTTTCTTGTCATCCAGTCTGCTGAAGAAATGTACATATCTTC
This sequence comes from Chryseobacterium candidae, assembly GCF_004916905.1. Lineage (GTDB taxonomy): Bacteria > Bacteroidota > Bacteroidia > Flavobacteriales > Weeksellaceae > Chryseobacterium > Chryseobacterium candidae. The sequence goes on along the minus strand of NZ_SDLV01000026.1, from coordinate 11,905 downwards.
GGACCCTTTATTGTAAAAATACATTACTCTGGCATGTTCCAGGTATTCGTCTACAATACTGATGGCTTTTATTTTTTCTTTGAATTCCTTTTGGTTTACGGCACAATAGATACCTCTTACAATCATTCTGGTTACCACCCCGGCCTTAGCAGCTTCATATATTTTTTCAATCAGAGCACGGTCACTCATTGAATTTACTTTAACGATGATTTCTGCTCTTCGGCCTGCTTTGGCTTCTTCAATTTCTTTATCAATATGGTGAACAATCTTTTCACGCATAAACTGAGGGCAAACTAATAAATTTTTACAAGTTTTCAAAATAGGAATAAAGTCATCTTTCGGTTTTTTCAATACATTGAAGACTTTATTGATATCCGCCATGATGCCGCGGTCAGCAGTCAGCAGCAGATGATCACCATATATTCTGGCTGTTTTTTCGTTGAAATTCCCGGTACTTACAAAACCGTACTGTATGGTTTTATTGTGTGCTCTCTTTTTGATGACACAAAGTTTAGCGTGTACTTTTTTATTAGGAATGCCAACAAGAACGGTAATCCCTTCAGGTTCCAGCATATCTTTCCATTTCAGATTGGATTCTTCATCAAATCTTGCCTGAAGTTCCAGCATTACCGTTACTTCTTTACCATTTCTGGCAGCGTAGATCAGAGCATTAATGATTTTTGAGCTGCTTGCCAGACGATACGCTGTAATTTGTATTGATTTTACATCCGGATCCATCGCCGCTTCACGAAGAAGATCAATCACCGGATTGTACTTGTGGTAAGGGAAAGTAAGAAGTACATCTTCTTTTAAAATAACATCTGTCACTCTTTCTCCATGTTCAAAAGCCTGATGGGTAAAAGAAGTTCTTTCCACAGGTCTTTCATACTTTTCAAAAACATCGGGGAAATCCATGAAATGTTTGAAATTGTGAATTTTTCCTCCGGGAATGATACTGTCTTTTTTAGTCAGGTTCAGTTTTCTGATAAGGAGCTCCAAAAGGGCTTTATCCATATCTTTATCAAAAACAAAACGGGTAGGTTTCCCTTTTCTTCTGTTTTTAAGTCCTTTTTCTATTTTTTCTGCGAAGTTGGTTCTGATATCATTATCCAGATCCAGCTCGGCATCTTTTGTTACTTTAAATGCATTGGCCGCAAATTCATCATATCCGAAATAAGAGAATATATGGGGCAGATTGAAAGTAATCACATCTTCCAACAGCATTACATTTCTTTCTTCAGGATCTTCCGTTGGCAGCAATACGAATCTTCCTACAAAACGGGAAGGAATTTCAATAATTGCATAATTACTGGAATACTGCCAGTCTTTTTTTCTCATGGCTACTCCCAGATAAAGACTTTTGTCTCTCAGATAGGGCATAGGCGTATTTTCGTGAAGAAGAATCGGAATCACATTGGCTTCTACTACTTCATCGAAATATTCTCTGACAAATTCTTTTTGTTTTGCAGTCAGATTTTTGGAATTTTTAATGGAAACTTTATGATCAGCCATTTCGGTCTGGATCTTTTTCCATGTTTTATCGAAATTCAGCTGTTGTCTCATTACAACTTCATTGATTCGCTGAAGGATTTTGCTGGGCGGCTGATAGAACGATTCAGCAATTACTTTTTCCTTGAAATCCATGGCACGCTTTAATCCGGCAACACGCACTCTGAAAAATTCATCTAAATTGTTGGAGAAAATTCCAAGGAAACGTATTCTTAAATGTAAGGGAACTTTTTCATCCATGGCTTCCTGCAAAACTCTTTCATTAAAGGCAAGCCATGTAATATCTCGGGGATTAAAGTGTATTGACATTCTAAATGTGTATGTTTTATCAAAAATAATAATTCGCAAAGATTCTTCCTCTATTTCTTAGGTTAAACTTTGATTAATTTTTGAAGATTGGTGAATTAACCGATGAGATTGATGGTAATCACATTGATAATCTGTGTGTTTTTGTACGATTGATATTGATAAGATCTTCTTTTTATGGAGAAAATGATAGAATATATCTGATGAGCCATAACAGTTTATGGTTTTTATATAGAAAACTATAAGAAAAAATCTCAAAATAACAGTTAAAAGCACTATAAGTCCTATTGGTGGCATTCTGATAAATTTTTGCAGGAAAAAATTTCCATATTGAATCATACGAAACCCCATTTTATCAGGGTTTTTATTTTTATTGTGTCATTTTGTCATAATTTTTCAAATGGTACAGATATTGAGAAATTGAGAGTGTAAATAAAATTAAAAATAGAAAAAATATAAAATATTATGAGTAAAATAATTGGAATTGACTTAGGAACAACCAACTCTTGTGTTGCTGTAATGGAGGGTAAAGACCCTGTTGTAATTCCTAACGCAGAAGGTAAAAGAACTACTCCTTCTATCGTAGCTTTTACGGAAGACGGAGAAAGAAAAGTAGGTGATCCTGCAAAAAGACAGGCTGTAACGAATCCAACAAAAACGGTTTACTCTATCAAAAGATTTATCGGAACACACTTTAAAGATGATGCTTCTGAAATCACAAGAGTACCTTATAAAGTAGTTGCCGGGCCAAACGATACTGTAAAAGTAAAAATCGACGATAGAGAATATACTCCACAGGAAATTTCTGCAATGACTCTTCAGAAAATGAAGAAAACTGCTGAAGATTATCTTGGACAGGAAGTAACAAGAGCAGTAATTACTGTTCCTGCCTACTTCAACGATGCACAGAGACAGGCTACGAAAGAAGCGGGTGAAATTGCAGGTCTTAAAGTGGAAAGAATTATCAACGAGCCTACAGCAGCAGCATTAGCGTACGGTCTTGATAAAAACCATAAAGATCAGAAAATTGCAGTATATGACCTTGGAGGTGGTACTTTCGATATCTCAATCCTTGATTTAGGAGACGGTGTATTCGAAGTATTATCTACAAACGGTGATACACACTTAGGAGGTGATGACTTTGATGATGTGATCATCAACTGGATGGCTGATGAATTCAAAGCTGAAGAAGGGGTAGATTTAAAAGCTGATGCCATTGCTCTTCAAAGATTAAAAGAAGCAGCTGAAAAAGCAAAAATTGAGTTATCTTCTTCTCCTCAGACTGAGATCAACCTACCTTATATCACCGCTACAGCTACAGGTCCTAAACACTTAGTGAAGACTTTAACAAAAGCTAAATTCGAGCAATTATCTGCAGATCTTGTAAGAAGATCTATGGAGCCTGTTGCTAAAGCATTAAAAGATGCTGGTTTATCCACTTCTGATATCGACGAAGTAATTCTGGTAGGTGGTTCTACAAGAATCCCGATTATCCAGGAAGAAGTAGAAAAATTCTTCGGTAAAAAACCATCTAAAGGTGTTAACCCGGATGAGGTTGTAGCAATTGGTGCAGCAATCCAGGGAGGTGTATTAACAGGTGACGTAAAAGACGTGTTACTACTTGACGTTACTCCGCTTTCTTTAGGTATTGAAACTATGGGTTCCGTATTCACAAAATTAATTGAAGCGAACACTACGATCCCAACTAAAAAATCTGAAGTATTCTCTACAGCTTCTGACAACCAGCCGGCTGTAAGCATCAGAGTAGGACAAGGGGAAAGACCAATGTTCAACGATAATAAGGAAATCGGTAGATTCGATCTTCAGGATATTCCACCGGCTCCAAGAGGAGTTCCTCAAATTGAAGTAACTTTCGATATTGATGCTAACGGTATCCTAAGTGTATCTGCTAAAGATAAAGGAACTGGCAAGGAGCAGTCTATTAAAATCCAGGCTTCTTCAGGTCTTTCTGACGAAGAAATCGAAAGAATGAAGAAAGAAGCTCAGGAAAACTCTGCTGCAGATGCTAAGAGAAAAGAAGAAGTTGAAATATTCAACAAAGCTGACGGATTGATCTTCCAGACTGAAAAACAATTGAAAGAATTCGGTGAAAAGCTTTCTGCTGACAAAAAAGCAGCTATTGAAGCAGCTCATACAGAATTAAAAACAGCTTTCGAAGCTAAAAATGCTGATGATGTAAAAGCTAAAACTGAAGCATTAGACGCAGCATGGATGGCAGCTTCTGAAGAATTATATGCAGCTGGTCAACAGCCAGGTGCTGATGCAGGTGCAGGCGCTCAGAACCCTGGTGGAAACGCTGGAGCTGAAGATGTACAGGATGCAGACTTCGAAGAAGTAAAATAATTATTGATTACCAATAATAAAAAAATAATAAAAACCGCTTTAAACATTCGTTTAAAGCGGTTTTTTATACACAGACTTTTCATTTTTTGTTACAAATTCTACTCCTTATCCGGTTCACAGATTTCTCAACTTCAATGAATCTAATAAAATAATATTCAGAATAAGATTGAAAATACGTAAATTTAAATCAATATGGTTGATAAAAATATTCTTATACACTAAATTTGTTTCATATTTAATTGATTTGGTGGTTTTTTATAAAAAATTTTTATTTTAGCATTCAATGAAATACTTTAAATATATATTTCAACATTTAACTGTTGTTGGGTTCTTTTTCTCATCTGTTTTGTTATTTTCTCAAAATCTAAAATATAGAGAGTATGATTCGATTCTCTTGAATAAACCTAAAGAAATGGGCAAAAATAATATCCCGAGAGAAAAAATTATTCTTTGGAATAAGGAGATGTTAGAAAAAATGAAAAAAGAAAATTATGCGAGAGGAATAATTTGGGCTCATATTAATATTGCAAATCAAAGCTGGAATTTAGGAAATGCAGAAGAAAGTATAAAAAATCTAAATATAGCAGAGAGCATATTACATAAAAACGAAAGTGAGATTGATTTTTTTACAATTGCTAAGCTCTATCAGGAATATTCGCAGGCTTATTATATCATGAAACTGTACGATACAGGTCTGAGGTATAATTCGAAAGCAGGGTATTATGGAAATAAAATTGAGGATAAAGATAGAAAGGAAAAATTTTTATCTTATGTTTATACTTTACGGGCAAACCATCTTTATGAGAAAAAAGATCTGGATTCAGCGCTCTATTATTTAAAGCAATCATCTTTATTATATGAAAGCTTAAGCACAACCTCTCAAATTGCGAATCATTATATCGAATATCAACCCAATCAAAATTCAGCTAAAATTTATCTGGATCAGGGAATGCATATAATAAGTACAAAGAAACATGAACCCAACAGCTATCAGATATCTGTATTTTATTACTACTATGCACAATATTTTTTTAAGGAAAAAAACTATGAAAAGGCAATTGTATATTTAAATCAGGCTCTTCAGTACAATAAAAAATTAAAAACTGTTGATCATACTAAAAATATATATAAGCTTTTAATATCATGCTATAAAAATGCCGGAAATTTAGAAAAGGAAAAAGAATATCTGGAGTATTATATAAAATTAAAAGACAGTTTGGAAAACTCGCATACAAAAGGAGTAGAGCTGTCTATAAAAACAATAGAAAGAGAAAAAACAGAAGAAAATAAATCTTTCAAAAAAACGATATTCATTTATAGCACCCTTGTAGTTTCTTTGATTTTAGTATTACTGGTTTATTTATATTATCAGAATAATAAAAAAAAGAAGGTGATATTAGAAAGTAAAGAAATAATTTCCAGAAAAGAAGATGAAACTAAAGTATTGGAGAGAAGAATTTCAGGAGTGCATGAAGATTTAATTCAATTGGCTAAAAATAATGATATTAGTTTTTTGGAAAAGTTTCATGAAGTTTATCCGAATGTTTCTCAAAAACTTTTGGTAATCAATCCTGATTTAACTAAAGATAATCTTGCATTCTGTGCTTTAATCTGGTTAGGATTTTCTTCTAAAGACATTGCTGAGTTTACTTTTATGCAGCACAGATCCGTACAAATAAAAAAGAGCAGATTGAGAAAAAAACTCAACCTCGGATCAGATGTAGACCTATATCAATTCCTTAAGTCTCTTGTAGATAATTAATGAAATGATATCTGTTTTAAATCATACTGTATTTACTTTTTACCCTTTTGAAGGGGGATATGATATTAGCTTATCCCCAAAAAATAAAACCCAATGACTTCTTATATAAACTTATTGCCTATCCTTTTAGTCATAATAGCTTCGACAGGCTCATCCTGACAAAGCTTAAAAATTTCGGCTGGTATTTGAGCTGTCATCCTGAACTTATTAAAGAGCTATCAATAAGAAAACCTTTGTTAATCAATAATCTCAGGTATTAATTAAAGGGATTAGTCAATAAAGCTGAATACTATATTGACTGAATCTATAAAATAAAAATAACCCCTGAAGTACGCTTCAGGGGTTATTTTTAAATGTAATTATTGATCTTTTATATTAATTGTCTTTAGCAAAAACTGTAGCAGTCATTGTAGCTTTACCCCAGTTAAAGTTAGCTCCTGAGGCTGACCACATATTAAACCTAACTGGAAAATTTGTACCTTCAACATATCCGTTTAAAGTATAGGTTGCTGTTTGAGAGAAAGCATTGGGATTGGTATAGGTTTCGGTAAATTTTCCAGAGAGAGAAACCATTTCAGAACCACTTGATCCTTCGGGAATTGTAAATTTTCTTGATCCTTCTGGCGCTTCTGACCCATTTCTTAGAAATCGTATTCCATAGTAACCACGTTGATTACCTGTACCCGCAACTGAAGTACCCATTGGAACATTATAATCTATCACAACTTTAACTGTGCTATTGGCTGGAATTGTAACAGAAACAGATAAGCCAAGATCTAAATTATCTATAATATTACCTGTGCCTACTGAAGCCTGATCTACCGGGACTGTTGCAGTATCTGTAAAAACATCTAAAAGTTGATAATCAGTTGTTTGAGGAGCTAGTTTACTCCATTTTGGAGCTGCACTTGTTCCTGTATTATAATAGATTCCCGTTCCATAGGGTGCCGTTGCAGCATTGTAATTATAAACCAAAAGTCCGTTCGCTGGGGTAGCAACAGTAGTGGCATCTGTTATTGATGTTAAAAATACTCTGGGTAACATAAATCCTTTGTTACTCGCATTGAGTTGCAGCAAAGCAGAAACATCAGGAGTAGCAGTGTTTACCCCTATATTTCCGGAGCCGGTTACAACAATTCTTTGCGTATTATTGGTAAGAATATTTACAGGATCTGCTGTGGCTGCGCCTATGTCCATCCCTGTGCTATTACCGGATGTTATCATCACTGCTTTTCCATTATCATCCGCATACATCGATAAAGTATTACCTCCTCCGGTGGCTAAAACCGATCCTCTTGAAGAACCTACTGATCTCACAATACCTTCAGTACCAGCTGTTCCAATGGAAAAGCTATTAGATCCATTGGTGAAAGAAAGCGAATTCCCTGCGGTAGTGACGGTCCTGTTTCCCGCAAGAGTACCGTTTGCGGAATAAATATTAGTCGAAGCGGCTCCAGCGGAGCCTCCATCTGTAGATCTCCAGAATGAATTACTGAATACAAACTCCAATGCTTTACCATTTGGGACGGTTACTCCATCCAGCGTTGCCCCAAATCCACCAGTAGTATTGTTATAGACAATAAGTCGCTGACCAGGGTTAGGAGCAGCAAATGCTGAAATGGCCACATTGGCTGTAGCAGCTCCGGTAAGCCGTACCAAACTCACATTAACAGGAATAGAAACCGCATTACCAGCAACGGCTAAAGTGGTTTCACGGTTGGTAATAGCTCCGTTTACATCCAATGTGGTACCGGGAGTGGTAAGACCCAGTCCCAGATTTCCATCAGAAGTCGTCACCAGATCATCCTTAGCCTGAGCGGCAGTAGGCACTCCGGTTGTCGGGTTATTTTTTAACCCATCAATGTTAAATATCCCCTGAGGATTGGTTGTATTAATTCCCACCTGTGATTTTGCCACAAATGAAAAAGTGGTAAGCAATCCTGCTAGTAATAAATTTTTTTTCATAATGTATGGTATTTGAATTTAAATTAGACTAAGATTTTCTTTTATAAAAGCTCTATATTAACTTCGAGCATCCTTATGTTTTATATTTAATATTGACTAATAGGGTAATAGTTTTAATTTGTAGTATTGAATGTTTTAATTAAAAATGAGTATTTGGTGTAATTGATTTCATTGTTACATATCCATATGAATGAAATCTCTTAAGCTTTAGAAAAATTACTGAGGTCAGAAGTAATATTGAAAAAGGCTGAAAATATTATATGAACCTGAGTAAATGAATTTGTTATTATTTTCCTGTTTTAAATTTTATAAGGCAAAACTAAGGTTTATTGCAGATTGTATTATATTTTTCACATACAGCAAAAATGCATCATGTGTGCATTATATATACATCTTATATACATCAACTTGTGTTATTTTTATATTTTTTTTATTTTTTTTATCCTTTTTATGTGAAATAATTAATCTATTGTAACTTTTTTCTCTTTATATTTAAATCTTAAAAAGCGGTATTGTTAGAATTCATACTCAATTTCTTTTTTTTAGATAATAAAAAATTCTCTTCAATAAGTATTTTGAAGAGAATTTTTTGTTTGGATATTCCGGTAGACTTATTTATTTTATTCTTTACTACTATGGAATTGATGAAGCTTTTGCAGCTTCGGTACTGCTGCCTCCAAGATTATAATTAGTAATACTCAAGCCTAGTAATTTATTAATATAATCAGTGTTAAAGGGAAGAAGTATTGATAGTATGAAACAACAAATAAGTAAAATTAAAAATACTTTGTCTGGTATTATACCTTAAGATAATAATAGCTTATTCTTTTTTTAAAAATTGAAATACAGCGTATCCTTATTGTCTATAATCAAAGTATTTATAACGGACAGAATGCTCTTTCTTTAATGAGGAAATGAAGATGCTATACCAGTTATAAACAGGCAGAACAGCAATTTGAGTTGCTTTCCGGCCTGTTTTTTTTTACAAGATGTTTTTCTGAGAATTGTAAGATTTGAATTCGTTCTCAAATGTTCTCACCATCTGTGAATCTGTTTTGTAATTTTTACCTTAACCGTTTCACAGAAACCTGTGTAACAGGCCCTGAACCTGTAGATCCTGAACTAAAAGCCTTCAAACTTATATCCTGTGTATTCGCTGCTCTGAATGAGTAAGTAGTTGACGCGAACATTGGAATAGAAGTAATCAAGGTATAAGTCTGCAGTTGATTTGGCGTTGCATTATAATCATTAACTCTGGCAACCCAACTATTGGTTCCATTGTCCCATATGCCAATTACCGGGCTTGATCCCCCGGTAGAATTTACTGACAATTGTACATTCATTGTAATCAGATAGACCCCGTCATTTGATACTTTAAAAGAATTGGAAGTAGCTGTACCGGTATATAGATTCTCGTTGTCTATAATTTCATTGGTCAAACTTCCTATAGCTGTAGCAACACCATTACCAACTATCGAATAATCAACCGTCATTTGTACAGATATTTCCTGAGCTACTATAAACTGGCCGTTTACAGCGATTATAGTTCCTGTGGCGTTTGGAACACCGGCCAGAGTCTGCCATGAAGGGGCAACTCCAGGACCATTGGATTTAAGAACCTGGCCTGCAGTACCAGGATTTCCCGCAGTGGAGGCTGTGCCTCCTACATTTAATTCGTTGGTAATCTGAACAGTACCATTTATATGAAGTTTCTCCTGTGGAGTCGATGTTCCTACACCCACATTTCCCCCGGAATCAACGGTCATTCTTTGGGTGTTATTGGTAAAAACATTAACAGGAATTGCTGTGCTGGATCCCATATCCAAACTGGTACTATTTCCATAAGCACTGACTATTGCTTTTCCATTATCATTTGCATACACCGATAAATTTGCCGCACCTCCATTAGCAAGAAATGATCCCCTTGAAGAACCTTTTGCTGTTACAATGCCTTCAGTCCCAGTCGTTCCAATAGTCACATTATTGGTTCCATTTGTAAAAGCCAGTGAATTTCCTACGGTACTAACCACTCTGTTTCCCCCAAGAGTACCGTCTGCGGTATAGATATTAGTAGGAGAAGCTCCAACTGAGCCACCATCTGTAGGCCTCCAGAATGAATTACTGAAAACAAACTCCAGGGCTTTGCCATTAGGAATGGTAACGCCATCCAGCGTAGCCCCAAATCCACCTGTAGTAGCATTATAGACAATAAGCCGCTGACCGGGATTAGGGGCAGCAAATGCTGAAATGGCCACATTGGCTGTAGCAACTCCGGTAAGCCGTACCAAACTCACATTAGCAGGAACAGAAACCGCATTACCTGCAACAGCTAAAGCGGTTTCACGTGTGGTAATGGCTCCATTTACATCCAATGTGGTACCAGCAGTGGTAAGACCCAGTCCCATGTTACCATTAGACATCATTACCAGATCATCCTTAGCCTGAGCGGCAGTAGGTACTCCTGTTGCTGGATTATTTTTTAGCCCATCAACATTGAATACTCCCTGAGGATTAGGTGTATTAATCCCCACTTGTGACTTTGCCACAAGCGAAAAGGTGGTAAGAAAGCCTGCTAGTAATAAATTTTTTTTCATAATGTATGGTATTTGAATTTAAATCAAACTAAGATCTTCTTTTATATATCAAAGGCTCTGTAATAACTGCAGAGCATCCTTATGTTTTTTATTTGATATTGAGAATAGGCTAATAGTTTTAATTTGTAGTATTTGATATTTGTAAAATGAATTTTTTGTGTAATTGATTTCATTGTACATAATCATATGATTGAAATTTCTTAAGCTTAAGAAAATAACTAAGGCCAGAAATTATATTGAAAAAGGCTGAACATATTATCTGAAACTGAATATATATGAATTTGTTATTATTTTCCTGATTTAGATTTATTAAAGCAAAACTAACGCTATTCCAGATTGTAGTATATTTTACGCATACAGCAATCATACATCATGCGCATGTTGCATATACATCATATATACATTATTCCAGTGTTTTTTTATCCTTTTTATGTGAAATAATTAATCTGTTATACCTTTCTATTTAAATCTTAAAAAATTGTGTTGTTAGAATTCATATTTAATTTTTTTTGATAATAATAAATCCTCTTCAAAATACTTATTGAAGAGGATTTATTGTTTGGGATATATTCCGGTAGACTGATTTATCTTATTCTTTACTACTATGGAACAGGTGAAGCTGTCGCTGCTCCGGTACTGCTGCCTCCAAGATTATAACCATCATCACTCAAAGTAGTCATTTGTTCGTTGGAAATGATCAGCAATCTGATTCCCCATACAAATGTACTTCCTGATGAAGTAGTTGCATTAGGAACATCAGCATATATTCTCCAGGTTCCGTTCTGCGAAAAGGTATAGATGTCCGGCACCTGAAAATCAAAACTGGTGGAACCATTACCTTTAAAGCCGGCACTGGTGGAGCTATGATTATTGGTATCAAATCCAACAACAATAGCCGTATATTTATTTGTAGGTATTTTTGTATCAAAATTAGATACAAAATCTCCATTTGGGTTTGTAAAGGAGTAGTATTTAAAGTACATTTTTGAAACAGGTCCTATTTTTCCCCAGTCAGGAGCTGAACTTGTTCCTCCGTTATAATAAATTCCTTCTCCCTGAGGTGACATGGCTGTATTATTGTTATAAACCAGAAGCCCTTTTGCTGGTGCGGGAACAGTGCTGGCATCCGATGTTGAGGACAGAGATACTCTAGGTAATAAAAGACCTTTATTGCTGGAGCTTATGTCCAGTAAAGCAGAGCTGTCCGGTATGCCTGTCCCTACTCCTACATTCCCGGAAGGAGTAATTACCACTTTTGTACTATTATTTGCTATCAGATTCAGATTATTTGAAGTAGTGGTCCCCAAGTAACCCGATCCTCCACCAATATAGGTTTTCAGATTGATCGTTCCATTGGTGTGATTCAAACCGAAGCTATTATCAGGGGTACTGATAGTAAGTTTGG
>NZ_SDLV01000025.1 GCF_004916905.1 Chryseobacterium candidae | reverse complement strand
ATTAAATATTGTCTAATTTTATGTCAACCTATTTTAGGACTAGTCACACAATGTTAAAAACAGTTTTGCTGAACTTTTTTGTATCTTTGGGCAGTATAATTTTTCAAACTAATTTAAATAAGAAACATGTCATTACAACAAACTATTGAAAATATCTGGGACAACAGAGAATTATTGCAGAATGAAGACAGCCAGAAGGCAATCAGAGAAGTTATTTCTTTAGTTGATAAAGGGGAACTTCGTACTGCAGAACCTACAGAAAACGGATGGCAGGTAAATGAATGGGTGAAAAAAGCTGTAGTAATGTATTTTCCGATCCAGAAAATGGAAACGATTGAAGTAGGTCCGTTTGAATTTCATGATAAAATGCCTTTGAAGAGAGGTTATGCTGAAAAAGGGGTGAGAGTTGTACCACATGCAGTAGCGAGAGAAGGAGCTTACATTGCTCCGGGAGTAATTATGATGCCTTCTTATGTGAATATTGGTGCTTATGTAGATTCGGGAACAATGGTAGATACCTGGGCTACAGTAGGAAGCTGTGCACAGATCGGTAAAAACGTTCACCTGAGTGGTGGTGTTGGTATTGGGGGTGTATTGGAACCTTTACAGGCTGCTCCGGTAATCATTGAAGATGACTGCTTTATCGGTTCAAGATGTATCGTTGTAGAAGGAGTTCACGTAGAAAAAGAAGCCGTATTGGGTGCCAATGTAGTATTAACCGCTTCTACAAAAATTATCGACGTTACAGGAAATACTCCTGTTGAAATCAAAGGAAGAGTTCCTGCACGTTCAGTAGTAATCCCTGGAAGCTATACAAAACAGTATCCTGCTGGAGAATATCAGGTTCCATGTGCACTGATCATCGGTCAGAGAAAAGAATCTACCGATAAGAAGACATCTCTGAATGATGCACTGAGAGATAATAATGTAGCGGTGTAAGATTACTATTTTAATCTAATACAACAATCTTGAAAGAAAAATTTCTTAAAATATTATTAAACCCTAAATACATATTTGGGGTTTATCTTATTATATCCGTTGTTACAGCAATTTCCAAATACCTGAGAGGAGATTATGCGATTAATAATTATCTGATTTTTAAAAATGTATTCTTTAATACAATTCATCAGAAAAACCTGTTTATCCATTATCCTGATCTTTATTTTGATCTGAACCATTATGGGGTATTTTTCAGTGCGTTGATAGCTCCATTTGCCATGATGCCGGATTGGCTTGGAATTTCACTTTGGAATATTGCCAATACTTTCATCTTTATCTACGGAATTTATAAACTGCCCTTTTCAGACAGCAAAAAAGCAATCTTTGGTTTGCTTTGTCTTCAGGAATATATTACTGCTGCTTTAAGTCTGCAGTTCAATGTAGCACTCACAGGTCTTTTGCTGTTGTCTGCAGTGTATATTTACGAAAGAAAAGAAGTGAAATCTGTAACTGCAATTTTAATAGGAATATTCGTGAAAATCTACGGAATTGTAGGATTGACACAGTTTTTCTTTATTAAAAACAAAACCAAATTTATTCTTTCAGGAGTTGCTATTGCTCTATTGTTTTTCGTCCTTCCGATGGCCTATTCAAGTCCACAGTTTGTGATTCAGTGTTATTCAGACTGGTTTCAGTCTATTGTAGAGAAGAATAATGAAAATCAGGTGCTGGGAAATATGCAGGACATCTCTTTGATGGGATTTGTAAGAAGAATTTTAGGAGATGCATCCATTTCAAATCTTGTATTTTTAGCAGGCGGATTACCGCTTTTTGCTTTGCCATACATCAGAATTAAGCAATATAAGCACTATGCTTTCCAACTGATGATTCTGGCTTCCACATTACTGTTTTTAGTATTGTTCAGCTCCAGTTCAGAATCTCCAACGTATATTATTGCGGTGGTAGGCGTGCTGATCTGGTTTTTCCTTCAGAAAGAAAGAACACCATTGATTATTGGATTACTGGTTTTTGTCATTATTTTCACATGTTTCTCCACTTCGGATCTGTTCCCGAAATTTGTAAAAGAGAATTATATCATCAAATATTCATTAAAAGCCGTACCTTGTATTGTAATCTGGTTGAGAGTAACTTATGAACTTCTGACTAAAGATTTTGAGAAAAATTACAGCCTGAATTAATACATATGAAGAAAATTTCAATTGTAATTCCTGCCTATAACGAAGAGGGAAATGTCGCTATGATCCATCAGAAAATTAAAGAAGTTTTTGATGGTTTGAACAATTATGACTTTGAAATCATATTTGTCAATGATGGCAGCAGAGACAATACGCAGCAAAAATTAGAAGAACTTTCCAGACAATATGATGAAGTGAAATTCATCGAATTTTCCCGTAATTTCGGACACCAGCCGGCTGTAAAAGCAGGAATGGACAGTGCCCGCGGAAATGCAGTCATTTCTATGGATGGAGATCTTCAGCATCCGCCGGAGATTATTCCGGAAATGATTAAGAAATGGGAAGAAGGATATGATGTAGTTTTTACCTATAGAACGTATCCTAAGGAGATTTCTTTTTTTAAAAGAAAAACATCAGACTTATTTTATAAACTTTTATCAAGTCTGTCGGACGTTAATTTAACGAAAGGTGGCGGCTCAGATTTCAGACTGTTGGATGCAAGCGCTGTTGAAGTCATGAGAAACTTCAATGAAGACGATCTGTTCCTCAGAGGATTAACGAGCTGGATGGGTTTCAAACAAACAGGAATCGACTTTACTGCAGCAGAAAGACTTTCAGGGAAAAGCAGTTACAACCTTAAAAAAATGTTTACTTTTGCCTTCACGGGAATCACAGCTTTCAGCGTGAAACCTCTTTATCTGGCTGCATATCTGGGATTTTTATTCTCTGCGCTTTCAGTCATTGGATATGGAGCATACGTTATTCATTCATTTATTGCAAAAACGGAGATTTCGGGATGGGCATCATTGATTATGACCATTGTTTTCTTTGGAGGACTTCAGCTGATTATCCTCGGAATTATGGGGATTTATTTAGGTAAAATATTCAAACAGGTGAAAAACAGACCTAATTATATTATTAAAAACAAAAATTTTTAAAATGGTTTTATTGAGTTTTGACATTGAAGAATTTGATATGCCATTAGAATATAAGGGTGAAATTCCCTTTGAAAAGCAGATTTCAATTTCACAGACAGGATTAGAAAGAATACTTGACATCCTTAAAAAACATAACGCTAAAGCTACTTTTTTTTCCACGGTAGTTTTTGCAGAAAACAGCAGACATCTTATTGAAAGGTTATTACAGGAAGGCCATGAGCTGGCTTCTCACACCTGGTTTCATTCAGAATTTGAAGACAAACACCTCAAAGAATCAAGAGAAAGGCTGGAAGAATTATTCTCCACAAAGGTTACCGGATTAAGAATGCCGAGAATGATGCCTGTAGACGAAAAAGAAGTAGAAAAAGCAGGATATTCTTACAATTCATCCATCAATCCGACATTTTTGCCGGGACGATATAATAATTTAAAAGTATCCAGAACCTATTTCAAAGAAGGAAATGTAACGCAGGTTCCGGCATCGGTTTCTCCTAATTTCAGAATTCCTTTATTCTGGTTAAGTTTTCACAATTTTCCTTTATTTTTCTACAGGAAACTGGCTTCGGACTGTCTGAAAAAAGATCAGTATCTGAACATTTATTTCCACCCGTGGGAATTTGCAGAAATTAAAGATGAAGCCTTTAAACTTCCTGGATTTACGGTAAAAAACTCAGGAAAAGATATGGTGGAAAGATTTGATTCGTTTGTAGGCTGGCTGAAAGAAAAAGGACATCCATTTGGTACATTTCAGGAATTTCAAAAACAGATACAACGATGAAGATTGCCTTTGATGCAAAACGGTTTTTCCACAATACATCCGGTCTTGGAAATTACTCGAGGGATCTTGTAAGAATCCTTTCAGAATACGAACCGGACAATGAATATCTGTTACTCAACAAAAACAAATCGGAGCGTGGGAAAGATATTCTGGAACACCCGAATGTTCAATTTATTGAAACCTCAAAAGGAAACCTTTCCCGCCAGTTAAAAATGGGTAAAGATGCCCAGAAGCAAGGTGCTGATATTTTCCATGGATTATCTGGTGAGCTTCCTCTGAAATGGGATTCAAAACCTATTAAAAAGGTTGTTACCATTCATGATCTGATCTTTGTAAGATATCCCCAGTATTATTCTTTTTTTGATAGAAAGATTCATTTCTGGAAATTCAAAAAAGCGGCTGACACCGCTGACAAAATTATTGCTATTTCAGAACAGACCAAAAGAGATATTATCCGGTATTTAAAAGTTCCTGAGACAAAGATTGAAGTCATTTATCAGGGATGTCATCATGCTTTCAAAGAGCAGCAGTCTCCGGAATTAATGGAAGCTGTCAAAGAGAAATTTAAGCTTCCGGAAAGGTTTGTGTTGAATGTTGGAACTATCGAAGACCGTAAGAACCTTTTAAATGTTGTAAAAGCAGTCAACGGTACAGGAATTCCTCTTGTAGTCGTAGGAAGAAAGACCAAATATTACCAGAAAATAGAAAGTTTCCTGAAAAAGAATAAAATGGAAAAACAGGTGCTTTTCCTGGAAGGAGTTTCTATGGATGAGCTGGCTTGCCTCTATAAACTGGCAGATATTTTTGTCTATCCAAGCTTCTTTGAAGGCTTCGGAATCCCGGTTATTGAAGCTCTTTTCTCCAAAACTGTGGTCGTTACCAGCAATACCAGTTGTCTGCCTGAAGCAGGTGGAAAAGACTCTGTGTATGTGAATCCTGAGAACGATCTTGATATCCGGGCCAAATTAAAATTTCTCTGGGAAAATGAATCTGAGAGAAAACGCCGTGAGGAAAAGGGTTTCGAGTTTGTTCAGAAGTTTAATGACGAACCCATTGCAAAGCAGCTGATGAATTTTTATCAAAAATTAATTTAAAAAAACTTTGCATTTTAAAAATAAATCCTACATTTGCATCATAATTCAAACAATGAAACCAACTTTTTTAGCATTACATCATTATCATCATCATCTCTGTTAGACGGAATTGATTGATAATAAGTATGTGCTAAAATCAAAATAATTAAAACCGTCTGAGTAAATAGGCGGTTTTTTTGTTTCCTGAATTCTCCTCAGAAATTTCAATAGATCAGTTTTTATTTGCTCGGACCCAAAAAAGGCAAAATGAGTAAATTAAAAATTGCAATCCAAAAAAGCGGACGGCTTTATGAAGAATCTCTTCAGCTTCTCAAAGACTGCGGAATCTTCGTCAACAACGGGAAAGATCAGCTCAAAGTTTCAGTAGATAACTTTCCGATGGAAATCATGTACCTTCGGAATTCAGACATCCCGCAATACCTGGAAGATGGAGTAGTGGATGTTGCTATTGTAGGCGAGAATCTTCTGACTGAGAAAAGTAAAAATATCAAAACAATCCAGAAACTTGGGTTTTCAAAATGCCGTGTTTCATTGGCAGTTCCCAAAGAAGTGGAAACTGATGAACTCTCTTATTTTCAGGGTAAAAAAATTGCTACTTCTTATCCCAATACTCTTAAAAACTTTTTAGAAAATCAAGGAATTGTTTCAGATATTCACGTTATTTCAGGTTCTGTAGAAATTGCTCCAAATATCGGTTTGGCAGACGGAATATGTGATATAGTAAGCTCCGGAAGTACCTTATTCAAAAACGGATTAAGAGAAACCGTCACTCTGCTGAAATCGGAAGCTGTGCTGGCTCAAACACCTCGATTGTCGGTTGAAAAACAGGCGATTCTTGAAAAATTTGTCTTCAGAATCAAAGCGGTGTTAAAAGCAAAAAATTCAAAATATATTCTGATGAATGTTCCCAATGAAAAAATACAGAAAGTATCAGAAGTTCTTCCTGTATTAAAAAGCCCTACAGTGATTCCGTTGGCAGAAGAAGGCTGGAGCAGCATTCATTCCGTGATTGATGAAGAACGTTTCTGGGAAGTGATTGACGAACTCAAAGAAAATGGAGCACAGGATATTTTAATCATTCCAATTGATAAAATGGTTATTTAAAAAAATAAGAATGGTTAATGTTGGCCGACGCAAAGACGCAATAGAATAAAAATTAAAACTGTTTTAAGGTGCAAAGATTTCATCTGCGATAAAATTGAATACTGTTTAATACTCACATACTTGCTGAAAATCTAAGATTTTCTTGCGCCTTAAAAAAGATATAGGAATTAAAAACTTTGCGCCTTCACGTAAAAAACAATTAAAAATAATACAATGAAAATATACCGATATCCCACAAAAGACACCTGGAAAAACTTGGTAAAACGCCCTGTTTTGGAACAGAAAGAAATTTCAGGACTTATCACAGAAATTTTTGCAGAAGTTGAAAAAAAAGGAGATAGCGCTTTAATAGAATTCAATAAAAAATTTGATAAAGCAGAAACCCAAAGCATAAAAGTTTCTGAAGCTGAGATTCTGGAGGCAGAAAAACAGATTAATAAGGAGTTGAAACAAGCCATTCAACAGGCAAAAGAAAATATTTCAAAATTTCACGCCTCTCAAATACAGGAAATTCAGAAAATTGAAACAACAAAAGGAGTTGTTTGCTGGCGTGAAAACCGTGCGGTAGAGAGCGTTGGAATTTATATTCCGGGAGGAACTGCTCCTTTGTTCTCTACGGTATTGATGCTTGCAGTTCCTGCAAATCTTGCCGGATGTAAAGAAACAGTCCTTTGCACGCCACCGGATAAGAATGGGAATGTTAATCCCGCAATTCTTTATGCAGCAAAACTTTGCGGGGTTTCGGAAATCTTTAAAACAGGAGGAGCGCAGGCTGTTGCTGCAATGACTTTCGGAACAGAGTGCATTCCAGCTGTCAATAAAATTTTCGGGCCTGGAAATCAGTTTGTCGTAGCAGCCAAAGAATATGCCCAGCGTTATGGAGTTGCGATCGATATGCCTGCCGGTCCGAGTGAAGTTCTTGTGATTGCAGATGAACAGGCTGTTCCTGAATTTTGTGCTGCCGATCTTCTTTCGCAGGCAGAACACGGAAGCGATAGTCAGGTTGTTTTTATTACAACAGACCTTAAAGTGTTTGATAAAACAATAGAGAGTGTTGAACAGCAGATCAAAGAATTACCCAGAAATGAATTTGCAGGTCAGGCTCTGAAAAACAGCTCTTTTATTTTGATCAATACGCTGAAAGAGGCTCTTGAGTTCAGCAATCTTTATGCTCCGGAGCACCTTATTCTGGCGATTAGTAATTTTGAAAAATATATTCCGGAAGTTCAGAATGCGGGATCAGTTTTCCTTGGGAACTACTCCTGTGAGAGTGCTGGAGATTATGCCAGCGGAACCAATCACACACTTCCTACCAATGCCTATGCGAAGAATTACAGCGGAGTATCCCTGGATAGCTTTGTGAAGAAAATAACATTCCAGCAACTTTCAAAAGAAGGACTTCAGAATTTAGGAAAAACCATAGAACTCATGGCAGAAGCAGAAGGTCTGTTTGCCCACAAAAATGCAGTATCAATAAGATTAAAATGATAATTGTTGGAAAGCGCGCAAAAATGAACCATTAAGAAAATAAAGGTTTAAGTAAAGTTAAGATCCAAATACATTTAAATTCAACTCACTACTTAATAAAGATCTGAAGATATTTTCTTCAATATCCTTAGTAACTCAATTCATCTTAATGGTTTAAAATAGTTTTAAACAAACAATACAATGAAAAATAACAGTATCAAAACACTCGTAAGAGACAATATATTACAATTACAGCCCTACATCAGTTTCAGGGATAATAACAAATTTAATACACCCGTTATGCTGGATGCGAATGAAAGTCCTTTTGGAGAATGCAACCGTTACCCGGATTCTACCCAGAAAAAGCTTAAGAAGAGACTTGCAGAGCTTAAAAAGGTTCTGCCTTCACAGATCGCCATAGGAAACGGCAGTGATGAGCTGATAGACCTTATCATCAAAATCTTCTGTGAGCCTAAAAAAGATGCCATTCTGATGATGAACCCGTCCTTTGCAATGTATGGTTTCTATGCGGCAATCAACGAAAATAAAGTGCAGAAACTTGATTTGGATGAAAACTTCGAGATTGTAAAAGAGAAATTTTTAAAAGCTGCGGAAGATCCTTCTCTTAAAATATTCTTTCTATGCTCTCCAAATAATCCTACAGGCAACAGCATTGATGATATTGAATTCTATCTTCAGAATTTCAACGGGATTGTAGTGGTAGATGAAGCTTATATTGAATTTTCCGGAAAAAAATCAAGTATTGAACTTCTGAATCAATATTCCAATCTGATTATACTGCAAACATTTTCCAAAGCGTGGGGAATTGCCGGAGCAAGAGTAGGTATGGCTTATGCGTCTGAAGAGATTATCACCCTTATCAATACCGTAAAAGCTCCCTATAATGTAAATGTTCTTAGCCAGGAACTTATTCTGAAAACACTGGAGGATAAAAACAGACTTCAGGAAAACGTAAACCGTATTCTGGAAGAGAGAACATGGCTGAAGCAGCAGTTTGAAGGGATTACATGTATTTTGAAAGTATTTTCAACGGATGCGAATTTCTTTCTGATCAGAATGGAAAATGTAGATCATGTATACGGAAAAATGCTTGAAGAAGAGATTTTAACCAGCAGAAGAGATCCTGCAATTCCGGGTTGTATCAGGATCAATGTAGGAAGCCGTGCAGAAAATGAAAAATTAATTAACCTTTTGAAAAGTATTTAACAATGAAAAAAGTACTCTTTATAGACCGCGACGGAACACTGATTATTGAACCGCCAACAGATTTTCAGGTAGATTCTCTGGAAAAACTTGAATTTTATCCGGGCGTTTTTCAAAACTTAGCAAAAATCGCCAATGAACTGGATTACGAACTGGTGATGGTCACCAATCAGGATGGCCTGGGAACGGAGAGTTTTCCTGAAGAAGATTTCATCAAACCCCAGGAAAAAATGCTGAAAGCCTTTGAAAATGAAGGCATCATTTTTAGTGATATTTTAATTGATAAAAGCTTTGAATCTGAAAATCTTCCTACCAGAAAACCAGGAGTCGGAATGCTCGGGAAATACATTTATGGAAATTACGACCTTGAAAATTCCTATGTAATTGGTGATCGAAGTACAGATGTGCAACTTGCTAAAAACCTTGGGGCTAAAGCTATTTATCTTAATGAAAACTTAAACAGTGAGGCGGAGCTGTCTGCAACACGATGGTCAGAGATTTATCAGTTCTTAAAAACAGGAATGAGGAAGGCTAAAGTATCCAGAAAAACCAATGAGACTGATATTGAAATTGAAGTCAATCTGGATGGAAACGGAAAATCAGATATTTCAACCGGACTTCACTTTTTTGATCACATGCTGGATCAGATTGCCAGACACGGAAATATGGATCTTACGATTAAAGTGAACGGAGATCTTGCTGTAGATGAGCACCACACCATTGAAGACACGGGAATTGTTCTGGGAGAAGCTATTTTAAAAGCTTTAGGAAAGAAAAAAGGCATTGAAAGGTATGGTTTCCTGCTTCCGATGGATGACTGTCTTTCTCAGGTGGCTATTGATTTCGGGGGAAGGTCATGGCTGGTTTGGAATGCTGAATTTAAAAGAGAAAAGATAGGAGATGTGCCTACGGAAATGTTTTTTCACTTCTTTAAATCCTTTACTGATGCTTCAAAATCCAATCTGAATATCAAATCAGAAGGAGGTAACGAACACCACAAAATTGAATCCATCTTTAAAGCCTTCGCAAAAGCTGTTAAGATGGCAGTGAACCAATCGGATAGTAACTACAGTCTGCCTTCTACAAAAGGAAGTTTATAAATATGATCGCTATAATAAAATACAACGGAGGAAATGTTAACTCTGTCCAGAATGCTCTCAACAGGCTGAATGTTGATTCTGTGATCACCGATGATCCTGAACAGATTTTAAAAGCTGATAAAGTGATCTTTCCGGGTGTTGGAGAAGCTTCATCCACTATGAAACTGCTGAAGGAAAAAGAACTTGATCTTTTGATTCCTGGCCTTAAGCAGCCTGTTTTAGGAATATGCCTCGGAATGCAGCTGATGTGCAAGGAAAATGAAGAAGGAGATACTGAAGGAATGGGAATTTTTGATATCAATGTCAGAAAATTTCCATCAACGGATATTGTTCCGCATATGGGCTGGAATACGCTTTCAGAGCAGGTTTCTCCACTGTTTTCAGGAATTGAAAAGAACAGTGATGTATATTTTGTTCACAGCTATTACTGTGAGCTTTCAGATTGTACAACTTCTGTCTGTGATTACATCCTGCCATTCAGTGCTTCTTTGCAGAAAGACAATTTCTATGCAGTACAGTTTCACCCTGAAAAATCAGGAATGATAGGAAATCAGATCGTTAAGAACTTTATAAACTTATAATGATGAAAATTATTCCGGCTATTGATATTATCGACGGGAAATGTGTCCGTCTATCAAAAGGAGATTACAACACAAAGAAAATATATAATGAAGACCCTGTAGAAGTGGCGAAAGAATTTGAAAGTTTCGGCATTCAGTTTCTTCACCTGGTGGATCTTGACGGGGCAAAATCAAAGCATATCGTCAATCAGAAAGTGCTGGAAAATATTGCCCGTTCTACTTCGCTGCATATCGACTTTGGAGGAGGCTTAAAAACTCAGCAGGATATTGAAACAGCATTTAATTCCGGGGCTCAACAGATCACTTTAGGAAGTATAGCCGTTCAGAATCCTGAATTCTGCTATGAAATGATCCAAAAATATGGATCAGAAAAGATCATTTTGGGGGCAGACTGTGAAAACAGAAAGATTAAAACATCCGGATGGCTGGAGGAAAGTGATAATGATGTGATTGATTTTATCCTTCAGTATCAGGAAAAAGGAATACAGTCCACAATATGTACTGATATTGCAAAAGACGGAATGCTGGAAGGTCCTTCAACAGAACTTTATATTGAGATTTTAGACAAGACCTCTGTTCAGCTGGTGGCAAGCGGTGGTATTTCAGGCATCACTGATGTCTATAAAATGAAAGATATAGGATGTACCGGAACGATTATCGGGAAAGCAATTTACGAAGGAAAAATCAGCTTACAACAACTTAAGAAATTTATTGAAAATGCTTAAGAAAAGAATTATTCCATGTCTGGATATAAAAGACGGAGCTACGGTGAAAGGAATCAATTTTGAAGACCTTAAAAATGCAGGAGATCCCGTAGAATTGGCCAAAAGATATGAGCAGGAAGGAGCAGACGAGCTTGTTTTCCTGGATATTACAGCTACTATTGAGAACAGGAAGACTTTTGTGGAACTTGTAAAAGAGATTGCCAAAGAACTAAGTATTCCTTTTACGGTGGGAGGTGGAATTTCTTCTGTGGAAGATGTAAGAAAGCTTTTAGAAGCAGGTGCAGACAAGATCAGTATCAATTCTTCAGCCGTAAAAAATCCGGGTCTTATCTCTGATCTGGCCCAAGAATTCGGAAGTCAGTGTGTGGTGGTAGCCATTGATACAAGACAGGTGGGAGATAAAGATCTTGTCCACATTAAAGGAGGAAGAGAAGCCACGGAGCTTCTTACTGTGGAATGGGCAAAAGAAGCAGCGGGTTTAGGAGCAGGCGAAATTCTATTGACTTCAATGGATGGTGACGGCACAAAAAACGGCTTTGACCTTCGCATTACAAAGCTTGTTTCAGACAATATCAGTATTCCTGTGATTGCTTCCGGAGGTGCTGGTAAGGTGGATGACTTTGTTAAAGTATTTCATGAAACAAAAGCTACAGGAGGTTTGGCAGCCAGCATTTTCCATTTTAATGAAATAGGCATTCAGGATTTAAAACAACAGTTAAAAACTCAGAAAATAGAAGTACGATGAATATAGATTTTAATAAAGATAACGGGCTTGTTCCGGTAATCATTCAGGACAACAGAACACTGCAGGTTCTGATGCTGGGCTACATGAATGAAGAAGCTTTTGAAAAAACAAAAAAAGAAGGAATTGTTACTTTTTTCAGCCGCTCCAAAAACAGACTGTGGACCAAAGGAGAAGAATCCGGTAATTTTCTAACGGTAAAAAGTATTGACATAGATTGTGATCAGGATACCATTTTAATTAAAGCCGTTCCGAAAAATGTAGTCTGTCACACAGGGAGTTTCAGCTGTTTTGGAGAAAAGAATACTCAAGGATTTATGTATGAGCTGGAAGATAAGATATCACAGAGAATAGATACGAAAGCCGAAGGTTCTTATACGTATTCACTTTATCAGAGAGGAATCAATAAAATGGCTCAAAAAGTAGGAGAGGAAGCCGTAGAATTGGTTATAGAAGCAAAAGACAATAATGATGATCTTTTTAAAAATGAAGCCGCAGATCTGCTGTATCACTTCCTGATTTTATTGAAAGCCAAAGGGTTTTCGCTGGAAGAAGTTGAGGAAATTCTTAAAGACAGGAACCAATAAAATTGACTCGCTTTTTGATTGTGAGACAGGAATTCCTTCGGTAAATGAAAAACGTTATTTTAAGATCAGAGAAAATAAACTTTCAGATATGATTGACGGGTTACAGAAAGCTAAGGATTTAATGGATAACGGGCAATATATGCCCGCTATGGAAATTTTACAGAATATCAGAGGGTTATCTGAAAAATCTGAAAACTACAGGCTGTTATTTATGTCATACTGTTGGTATAATTTAGGAGAATATCAATGGGCAGCTAATATTGCTGATGAGTTATTACAGAAAGATATGCACAATGAGTTAGCTTCTCAGATAAAGTATTTGTCATATTGTGGGCTTAAAGATTTTGATAAAGCCTTAGAAGAAATTATACGGTTTTTGTCATTTAATGAAGCGGATGTATATAAAATAACTCTGGAGGAATTATTGACAGATATCAGAGATGGATTTATTAATGAAGAGAATATAGTTTCTAAAATCAAAGGATTTGCTTTAAAGTATAATGTTACTATTGAAAATCCCAATAGTAAATAAATGCTGTAACAAAGACAGGTTTCAAAATACTAATCCCACCAGAAACGAATACTTATGAAATTAAAATTAGCCCTCATAGCTGCATTGTTTGTTCAGGTCGCTTTTGCTCAGAAAAACTGTAATGTACTTTATTCTCAGAAATTTACCAAGCAGCAACTGGAAGAGGATATAGACTTTATTAGGACAAAAATAACCAATGCGCACGTTAATCCCTATACAGAAATTTCAAAATCAGAGTTTGAAAAAAAATATACAGATATCCGTAATTCTCTGAAAGATGGGATGACACAGAAGGATTTTTATTACCTTGCAAAGCCTTTGATTGTCACTTTAAACGACGAACATAGTTCAATGTCAGATTTTTGCGTTACTGACAGCATTAGAAAAAACATGAAAGTTTTACCGTTGAAATTCAAATATGAAAATGGCAAAATGCTTCTTACGGAAAACTATTCAGACCGCAAACTTACTATTGGTGACGAAGTGCTCTCGTTGAATAATATACCAATTGATCAGGTCTTGGAAAACTGCGCCCAGACTATTCCGGGAACTATAGAAGAACGAATCCCAATAGCTGTTGACAAGTTTTGGATAGTGATTAATAAATACTGTTACTTTATCACAGATGACTACAATCTGAAGTTTAAAAGCGGACTGCAAACAGTGGTTAAAAGTATTTCTCTGGAACAGCTGAAAGCCAATGCTTCAAAGTCTCAGCCTAAGAAAAAAGAAGATTTTAAACCTATTGATTATAAAAAGATAAAGGATTATGCTTATGTAACAGTAAATACTTTTGACGATAGAAATACATTCACTCTGGAAGAATGGAAAACAAAATTTGACAGTATTTTCAGCCAGATCAAAAAAGACAATGCCCAAAAGCTAGTCATTGATGTTCGTAACAACTCCGGAGGAAATTCTGCAGTAGGAAGCTTACTTATCAATTATTTTTCAGATAAAACGTACCATACATATCAGGGTAAATTTAAAAAAAGTAAAGAGTATGCTGATTATTTAAAGGCAAACAATAAAGAATCTGCAGAATATAACAAAATAAAAGACGGTGATTATTATCCGATCTCTTCCCGCTCTGTAACAGCAGATCATAACCCGTTACGATTCAATGGGAAGACTTATGTTATTGTTGGGAAAAATACATTTTCCAGTGCTATGATGTTCAGTGTGATGGTTTTGGATAATAAATTGGCAGAAGTAGCAGGTGAAATTCCTGAAAAAGGACATCCCAATCATTTTGGTGAACTGATAAAATTTCAGACTCCCAATACAAAACTGGATTTCCTTTTTGGGGTGAAAGAATGGATAAGACCAGCAGGGAATTTACAGCCAAATAAACTGATTCCGGCAAAAATTATTAGTGTAAAGGATAAAACAAGTGAACAGATTGTTGAAGAGCTTTAAAATATCTACTTTATAAAAACAGAGCAGAAAAAAGAAATTCTGCTCTGTTTTTTTATCTGTGTGAAATGCTATTTATCTTTCGATCATAATATTCTTTACAAGTGTCTCTTCGCCCACTTTCAAAACTCCAATATAGACTCCGTTCTGAAGACCGGAAACATTAATCTGCCTTTCATTATTTACTTTCAAAAGTGATCTTCCCATAGAATTGCTGATTTCAAAACTGAAGTTGGTTTCCTTAGAATCAGGTAATTCAATATTCAGGATATTATTAGCAGGGTTAGGATAGATTTTTACAGCTTCCAGTGAATTTTTAGAGGCAGATTTGCTCATGGTAGCAGAAGCTGCTGCAAAATGCTGTAATGCTCCCACAGTTGCCTTTCCGATCTTGTATACATAAACAGGATCCATATTAGTGAAAGTATCTTTAGAGCTGTGAGGATAGGTGCTTCTGATTCTTTCAAAAAAGCCAGTGATCACTTCACCTTTCTGTTCGAAAGGAATGTAATCTGTATCCGCAGCAGGATCTACGGCAGTCAGAAGAGGAGAGTAGAGTGCTGTACAATTTCTCAGCTGTTGGGTAACTGCTGCAGAAGCGGCATTATTACTGGAAACACCTCCCTGATCTTCATCACAATATACCGTAGTGTTATTTTTTCCTTTTACACCGCCTACCTGATCCAGGTTGAAGACCAGTTTAATATCCAGTTTGCGGACACCTCCCTGATATACCACATTGTTTACATAATGGCTGCTTCCTTTTAATCCTTGTTCCTCACCGGAAAAATGAATGAATTTTATAGAATATTCAGTAGGAACATTTCTCAGAATCCTTGCAGCTTCAAGGATAATAGACGTTCCACTGCCGTTATCATTTACTCCCGGGCCATAGATGGTATCAAAATGCCCGCAGATAATGACATACTTGTTAGGATACAGTGTTCCGGTTTTGGTAATAATTAAATTTTTGGAGCTGGTACTTCCAAAAGTAAAAGGGCTTTCTTCTATCTGGCTGGCAGTATAGCCGTAAGAAAGATACTTGTTTTTGATCCAGTTCAGTGTATTGGTATTCGCTACTGAGCCTGTAGTCTTTACACCTAAATTACTGAATTCCTGAAGATTGTTTGTGATATTGGTCTGGGTTACCATATCTGCTCTGTCTTTGTAAGCCTGAATAAAAGTTTGAGCCGCAATGCTCTGCATCATCAATGCGGAGCATAAAAGTGTTGTGAATTTTTTCATATAAATAATATTATTTTGGTAACACGAATGTAGTAAATAAATCACAATGAAGTGTTTAATGATTCAAATTAATAGTGTATTTATTATGAATGTCATATTAGTTTTTGTAAAACTTTTGTGAATCTTGCAATTTGGTTAAAAATAAAAACCTTTGAATTCTTTCAAAGGTTTTATGTATTAGAGGGTTTTCTAAATCGTATTATCTCTCAATCATAACTTTTCTTACAACCTTTTGATCTCCAGTATTTAAAATTCCGATATAAGCTCCGTTTTCCAGCTCTGAAGCATTAATTTTTGTTTCATTGTTTCTCTTGAAAATAGAACGTCCCTGAAAGTCTGTAATTTCAAAAGTGAAGTTTTTAATCCCGGAGTCCGGAAGTTCAATATTGATAATATCTTTTGCTGGATTTGGATAGATTTTTACACTTTCTAAAGTGTTTTTTCCAGATGCTTCATGTGTTCCCAATGTGCCGGTAGCAACAGCAAAATGCTGCAATGCTCCCACAGATGCTTTTCCTATCTTGTAAATGTAAACAGGATCTGTATTGGCAAAAGTATCATTCACTGTATGCGGATAGGTACTTCTGATTCTTTCAAAAAAACCAGTGATCACTTCTCCTTTCTGTTCAAAAGGAATATAATCCGTATCGGCAGCCGGATCTACAGCGGTTAAAAGAGGAGAGTAGAGTGCTGTGCAGTTTCTAAGTTCCTGGGTAACAGCAGCAGAAGCGGCATTATTTGTTGACAGCCCGCCCTGATCTTCATCACAATAAACCGTATTGTTATTATTTCCCATCACACCGCCTACCTGATCCAGATTAAATACAAGCTTAATATCCAGAACACGGATGCCGCTCTGATAGACTACATTGTTGACATAATGTTTGCTTCCCAGAAGTCCTTGCTCTTCCCCTGAAAAATGAATGAATTTTACAGAATATTCAGTAGGGACATCTTTCAGAATCCTTGCGGCTTCAAGAATAATAGACGTTCCGCTTCCATTGTCATTAATTCCTAAGCCGTTAATACTGTCGAAATGTCCACAGATAATGACATATTTATTAGGATATACTGTACCCGTTTTAGTAATCACAAGGTTTTTAGAATTATAACTCCCTGCCGTGAATGGGTCTTCTGCTATCTGGCTGGCTGTATATCCATAAGAAAGATACTTGTTTTTAAGCCATGTCAGTGCATTGGCGTTAGCAGTTGAGCCTGTCGTTTTTACGCCTAAGTTAGCAAATTCCTGAAGGTAGGTTGTAATATTGGTCTGAGTTACCATATCTGCTCTGTCCTGATAAGCCTGAATGAAACTTTGGGCTTCAACACTTTGAATAGTGATAGAAACCAATAAAAAAGTAGCAATTTTCTTCATTTTGTGGGAGTAATGCTGAATATTCCTGAATGTAAACCAGATTCAGAATATTCTACCTGATATTATTTATTAATGATTATTTTTTTTGTGATACTTCCTTTATCGGTTGTAATAGTAAAAGTATACAGCCCGTTTGTTAATCCTGAAGTATTTATTTTCTCCTGATTTTCAAGCGTTAAAACAGTATTGCCTGCCATGTCATTGACTTCAACTTTAAATTGTTTTACTTTTTCCTGAAATTCCACAGTTACAAGATCTTTAGCCGGATTAGGATAAACCCTGATTGTTTCACCAGATTTTTGAACAGATGCTTCGTTGGTATTTAGCAGGTTACTGGCTGTGGATGCAACAGCAAAATGCTGTAAAGCTCCTACAGCTGCTTTTCCTACATTGAAAACATAGACAGGATCCAGATTGGCAAAAGTATCATTTACTGTATGTTCATTTTCACTTCTCAGATACTCGTAGTAACCTGTAATGGTGTATCCTTTTGCTTCAAAAGGCATATAATCAGAACTGTAAGCGTAAGAAAGATTCGTCTGAAGAGGAGAGTAAAGGCTAGTGCAGTTCATCAGTTCCTGTGTTACAGCTGTAGAAGCTGCATTATTGGAAGATACGCCTCCGGTATCTCTTTCACAGGTAATGGTATTGTTGTTATTTCCAATGAGTCCGCCAACCTGATCAATATTTAAAACCAGTTTTATATCCAGAGCCTGACTGCCATTCTGATAAGCGACGTTATTGACATAATGGTTGCTGCCCACAAGACCTTGTTCTTCTCCGGAAAAATGAATAAACTTGATAGAATATTCTGTAGGAACGTTTTTCAATATTCTTGCTGCTTCCAGAATAATGGAGGTTCCACTGCCGTTGTCACTTACTCCGGGACCTGTAATTGTATCATAATGCCCGCAGATAATAACATATTTATTAGGATATACAGTTCCTGTCTTGGTAATAATTAAATTTTTTGAAGTGCTGCTTCCGTAAGTAAAAGAATCTTCAGACATGTTACTTACGGTATATCCGTAGGACAAATATTTGTTTTTAAGCCAGTCCAGAGCATTGTTATTGGCTGCTGTGCCTGTTTTCTTAATCCCAAATCCTGCAAATTCCTGAAGGTTTGTACTGATATTGGTTTGAGTAACCATATCTGCTCTGTCCTTGTAAGTCTGAATAAAACTTTGCGCACTTATATTTTGCAGTGCAATGGAAGTGAGCAAAAAAGCGGCAACTTTTTTCATTTTTGATACTTTCTTTAGAGATTGCTAATATAGCAATAAATCATTATTTATTGCTAATTTTCAACTGGAATAGTGCTTATTTGATTTATTTATCAATAATAATATGTCTTTTTGTTAAATTTATTACTTTTTTAGATTAAAATTCGCTAAATGAATAAAATATAGGTAATTTTTTCTTTATTATGGATGGTATTTAATGATAAATTCATGTTTTATCAGTTCTGTCTAATAAGGTTTGCTGTTAATATCAATTACACCAGGATTTGAAAAATAATAAAGATGAGAAGTATATAACGAAAAAATCCCGGGAAACCCCGGGACTTATATTGATAACAAAATCTATTCTACATTATTTTACTTGATCTACAACAGCTTTGAAAGCTTCAGGATGATTCATTGCTAAATCTGCTAAAACTTTTCTGTTAAGTTCGATGTTGTTCTTTTTAAGAGCTCCCATAAATTGAGAGTAAGACATTCCGTGCTCTCTGGTTCCCGCGTTGATACGAGTGATCCAAAGTGCTCTGAAATTTCTCTTTTTCTCTTTTCTACCACGGTAAGCATATTGCATTGCTTTTTCTACCGCGTTTTTAGCTACAGTCCAAACGTTCTTTCTTCTTCCGAAATAACCTTTAGCGTGCTTAAAAATTTTCTTTCTGCGAGCTCTTGAAGCTACGGCATTTACTGATCTTGGCATAATTTAAATTGTTTTTTTGAAAAGGGCGGCAAATGATATTGCTCTTATTGGCACCGTTCCAGGGTTAAATTGTTGAATTTGTTTTGAATTCTTATAAACCGAATATAGATTTATAAAAACTACTTAATTGCTAATTGACGTTGAACGCTTTTCTCATCCACTTTAGCTACGTAAGAAGTAGTAGTAAGATTTCTCTTCTGCTTAGTTTCTTTCTTCGTTAAGATGTGGCTTTTGTAAGCATTTTTTCTTTTGATCTTACCAGAACCAGTAAGAGCAAAACGCTTTTTAGCACCTGATTTCGTTTTTAATTTTGGCATTGTTTTGCTTTTTTATTGTTTTTGTTATCAATATCTGTTTGAGATACCCCTAAGGACATTAGGAATAATAGTTTGCAAAAGTACGGAAAAAAAGTGATACATGAAAGTTTTTTTAATTAGCATGAACAGGGGTAATAATAACACTAAAAAGAAAAAGGCAAACCTGCATACAAACAGGCCTGCCTTTTATCAGTGATTTTTTAATAGAATTGATCTGATATCTGTAAATTTAGGATTTGAAAAACTCCAGAAGATCTCTGTTGATTGTTTCTGCTTCTGTTGTTGGCATTCCGTGAGGGAATCCGGGATAGGAAATCAATTTTCCGTTTTTAAGAAGAGTAGCAGCTACTTTACCTGTGGTTTCAAAAGGGACAATCTGATCATCTTCACCATGCATTACCAATACCGGTACTTCTACGCTCTTAAGGTCTTCTGTAAAATCGGTCTCAGAAAATGCTTTTACACAATCATAATGTGCTTTAATAGAACCGCTCATTCCCTGTCTCCACCAGTTTCTCTGAATTCCTTCAGAAACTTTGGCTCCTTCTCTGTTGTATCCGTAGAAAGGTAAAGTAATATCAATGAAGAATTGTTGTCTGTGTTTTGCCGTATTGTTTCGGATATCATCAAAAACAGAAATTGGAACTCCGTTAGGATTATTTTCATTCTGAACCATAATAGGAGTTACCGCGCTTACAAGAACAGCTTTTGCAACTCTTCCGTTACCATGTTTCGCTACATATCGGATAACTTCACCACCTCCTGTAGAATGTCCTACATGGATCACATCTTTTAAGTCTAAAGCCTCTACAATTTCTGCTACGTCAGAAGCATATGTATCCATATCATGTCCGTAAGGAGTCTGTTCAGACCTTCCATGCCCTCTTCTGTCATGAGCAATTACTCTGTATCCCTGTTCTAAGAAGAAGAACATTTGTGCATCCCAGTCATCACTGGATAATGGCCATCCGTGATGAAAGAAGACCGGCTGTCCTTTTCCCCAGTCTTTGTAATAAATTTCTGTTCCGTCTTTTAATGTAAGTGTGCTCATTGTTTCTTTTTTTAATAATTAATAAAAGTGTATTTGATTTTTTATAATCACAAATGTAGACAGAAAATAATCACAATATCTTGATCTAAGATAATAATTCATTAAAAATTTATAAACAATAATAATATATAGATACTGTTTTTAAAACTAAAATATGCTGGAAGTCTTTATATTATGAAGAACTCACATAAAAAAGATCAAAATAAGTTTTAAATGGTCTTTGAAAAAATTCTGTATGTTGTCAAATATAGCTGATAATCGGGATTGCTGTATTTTCAGATTCTCTCTACTATTGAAGATTAATGTAATAGATACAATTCAGTTATGCCTGACGATTTCTTCAGCTGCCAGACTTCCGAATTTATTTCAACCTATAAATTTAAATCATTATGCTTTCATCTGCAGATTTACACCTTGAAAGAACCTTATTCCTTGCTGTCTTAATTATATTTTTGGGAGCAGGATTTTTGTGTACATTGATTAATTCTATTATCAATTTTCTACAAAAAAAGGATAAGAATGGTACGTATTATCTTCTTACATTTATTATTTCGGGTCTTGTCGGAGTAGTCTTAACCGCATTCTATTGTTACATGATCCTGTTTGAACAGGCTGAAGTCTATATGCCTTGAAAGAACATATGATGCTGTATATCCTAAAAAAGAGAGGAAACTGAAAACCCCTGTTATCAGGGATGTTTTTGTACCAGGTCTATTTTTATCTTTGACTCAAAATTCACTAAAGATAAAACGATTAAAATCTTTCATTTATAACTTTTATAGCTTTCTTTTTCACACCCGATTTAACGATAAATCCTTATTTCGAATAAACACTAAAAAACTATGGGTAAAAACACTAGCCAAATAAAATGGAGTGAGGAAGAAGCTGTAAAAGTAATATTACTGCGTATCTTTAGAATTTTACATTTAATCTGAAAGTAACCTTAGGTAACGGAAAATGCTGTAATGCATTCCAATATGATAAAATTTGACGAATGGCACACCGGATTTATTTATACAATTACGATCAAAAAACAAATCAGACATTCGATACCTATCTGGGTGAGTGGAACTATGAAATTCCCTTATTGCTTTATCCTCTTTTGGCAGAAGACATCAAAATGGAAGGCGTTGAATTTTTCTCAGATAAAAATCAGGGAATTGTCCAGCTGCGTTATTTTTTCAATATGCTGGCAGATACCTATCAGCTGCATTACAAGAAAGCTTATTACGAACCTGTAAATAAAATGTTCGGGTTTCTGGAAGCTTTACCTTACGACACCTTTGTATTGAATGCAACAGACGTTTTCAATATGAACGAAGAAAAACACAAAGTACAGGCAAAGGAATGGCTTGTAGAAATTCAGCAGAAAAGCAACCTGTATAAAAAGGCTGTGAAAGCTCAGAATCTTTCGCTGCTGGATTCCCTTTTATTGCAGACCGGATATTCCTCATTTCTTGAAATTTTACAAACCGACTGGATTAATTACGGATTGGGATATTTTGAAGAACTTGCCTGTAAAAAAGCGGAATCTACTGTATTTGAAGAAAATGGAAAATTCGGTCTTAAAGATGCAAAAGGGGCTATTTTAACTCCAGCGCTTTATGACGATATTTTTGAAGCAGATGATCATTACAATATATCGGTAATTCAAAAAGGTTCTTTGTTCGGTTACCTGCAAAGTGATGGAAAAGAATTAGTTTCTCCGGTATATGAAGATGTTTTTGATGTATTCGATTTTGAGCAGGAACCTTTAGGTGAGGTAAAAGTAAATGGAAAATCAGGGATTCTAAAAATCTATTCAAACACCTTGCTGGTTCCTGCTGAATATGATGCTCTCGAAAGAACAGCCTATGGATTCTTTGGGGTAGAAAAAGATGGAAAGTTCGGAGTGTACAGTGGTGAAAACGAACTGATTATTCCTGTTGAAAGTGAAACTCCTTATGAGTATGATTATTTCTCTGAACTATTTTTCACCAAGCAAAAAGGTACCGGCAAACGAAAATATTATACGAAAGAAGGAAACTATCTGGGAGAATTTATAGAAGGCAGTATCTCAAAAGCAAGTACCTGTTTCTGGGTTAAACCGAACAAATTCGATAAAAAAGGCAGATTAATAGATGAAAAAGGCCACCTTATCATAGACGAAGCAGATCAACTGATTTTAATCGAGAATTTTGAAACTCTTGCTGTTCGTAAAGACAAAATCTGGAAGATTTATCATGCTTTAAAACATCGTTTCCTGCTGGAAAATGAATCTATTAGTAAAGTAAGAGCAGAATCAAATAGAGGATATAACAACAATGTCTTTATCATGGAAACCAACACAGGATCAGGACTTTTTGATGCAGATAATGAGAGCTGGTTAATCGCTCCGCAACCAGAAGTCAGGAAGATTCACTATCTGGAAAATGGATTTTTATCGGTTCAAAAAAATGAAGGGTATCAATTGTTCGATTTTGAGAATGGTCTGTCAGCCCAATTGTATGATTATATTTCCAATCCTTTGAATTACAGGACAGAAGAAGGTATGTTGTTTTTGTATCAGGGTGAAAGCATGTTTAGAATGCATGAAGACAAAAAAATTCATAGGGTAGAGGTTTCCGAATATGGTACCGTTTATCTGGACAGGTATTCATTCCGGGGAAAAGATTTGGAATACTTTATTTCCTTTTATAACCGTTGGAAAAGCCAGACAGGTAAGAACGCAGAACAATTCATGGAGGTTGGAGCAGTTAAAAAAATGGCTTTTGACGCAAAAGAAAATCAGAATTACCACGAAG
Organism: Chryseobacterium candidae; assembly: GCF_004916905.1. Lineage (GTDB taxonomy): Bacteria > Bacteroidota > Bacteroidia > Flavobacteriales > Weeksellaceae > Chryseobacterium > Chryseobacterium candidae. The sequence continues at coordinate 346,012 of NZ_SDLV01000025.1, read as the reverse complement.
CACTTCGTCTGTTTGAGTTATCTGCTCAAAAAGGTGACATGGATAGTCTGGTAGAAATAGGATTACTGCTTACCGATCCTGAAATAGAATCATTGTTTGATCCACAAAAAGGAATTATCTGTTACGAAAAAGCTGCACAACGAAACCATGCTGTAGCCTGGAACAATATCGGGGCTTTATATCAGAACGGAATAGGCTATTCTTTTAATATCAAAAAAGCAATTGAGGCTTATGAAAAGAGTGCTGAGCTTGGTGACGAAATGGCTCTTGTCAACCTGGGTGATCTGTATTATTTTGGACAACATGTGAGGCAGGATTACAATAAAGCTTTGGATTTTTATCAGAAAGCGGAGAAAAAATACGCCTACAATTACGATAAAATCTCAGAAATTTATTATCAGTTAAGAGATTATAAAAACCTTTTGGTGTACTTAAAAAAAGACTATGATCAGTCTTATTCCGGGATTTATTACGGCATTATCTACGAGCACGGTATGGGAGTAAAAACGGATCTGAAGAAAGCCATTAACTATTTTGAGCAGGCCAATACTTACAGTACCTATGAATATGCAACTCAACGTTTGATGTATTACTATGGTGAAGATCCGGTATTTAAAAATGAAAAGAAATACCTGAAATGGAGAGCTTTTGCCGAAAAGCATGGTTTCGAAACAGGTTAGCAGGTATTTACCTATATTTACGTTCTTTACTATAATACAACTTAATAAAGATAAGGGTTTGATGTACAGGTTATTATTTATGTTTGCTTTGTTGGTTTGTCCTTTTTTTGCTCAGGCACAGGATGTTTTGAACAGATTAGAAAAAGAATATGGCCATGCTTCAAACAATACAGCAGAACAGCTGAATCTGGCTTCCAAGTATGCCACTGCTTTATTTTTCCATAACCATAAACCTAAATCGTATCAGATTTTAAATACCAATATTTCCATTGCTGCAAAACAGAGCGATGGTAAGTATGCTGTTATTTTATATGCCGTACAGGCTATGAATTATCGACTGGATAATAAAACACATGAATCCTTTAAAAGCCTTGATATGGCGAAAGGATACAGTTTAAAAACAAACAGTAATGAAGCTAAAGGCTACTTTTACTATGCCAAAGGCTGGATCCTGGCACGTAATAATAAAACGACCGATGCTGTTGCCGCTTATCTAAAAGCGATTAAATATTATGAAAACTCACCAACCACTTCCACATTGTATGGAAGGTTTGGCAACGCAGCGAAAGAGCTGTCAGCTATCTATTCTAACCTCAATGAATACCAGCTGGAAGAAAAATACAGCAAGCAGTTCTTATTGTTGGCATCCAAACAAAATGATCCCAATCTTACCTTTGATGCATATATGCGAATGGGTTATGTGTATGAACAAAAATACACCCAAACTCCATCTGATACGGAGTTTAGAAATAAGGCTAAACAATATTATTTACAGGCTATTGCTACTTTCAATAAAAATAAAAATGTGATGCTCAACAGGAGCAGCCTATCGTATGCCGCCATCAATCTGGCGAATTTGTACACCGGGTTTGACAGAGATAAGGCCATACACTATGCAAATTTAGCCAATACAGTGAGTCTGGAAATTGGTGATCCTATTCATATTGCTTCTTCATTCGGAATTTTGGCAGAGCTTGCATTGCAGGATAAAAACTATGATTCAGCCAAATCTTATTTTTTGAAAGCCTCCATGGAAATTGGAAAAAGCCCGGTGAGAGATCATAATATAGAATTATCCATTCTTGAATCTTTATCAGAGATCAGCGAAGAGCAGGGAAATTATAAAGAAGCCCTGACCTATTATAAAAATTATCTTGATCAGTACAAAAAAGTTTATGATCAGGAAAAGCTGGATATTACCAAAAGATTGGAATCTCAATTTGATAAAGAACGGCAGGAACAGAAATACATCAAGCTACAGCTTGAAAGTGACAAGAAAGCACAGGAAATTAAACTGATCAATATTTTGCGCGCACAGCGTGAACAGGTTTACAACAACTTGAAACTGGTGGAAGAAAACCAGCGTGAGCGACTAAAGTTTTCAGAACTTGAGTCCGAAAAAAAAGAACAGCAGCTTCGTCTGGCAAAACTGGAAACTCAACAGAAAAATAATGATATTCATAACTACAAAAAGCTGCTGGCATTTAAAGAAAAGATTAATACATACTATATCTTTTTTATTGTATTCTTCATTGTTTTGATCCTCTTATTGTTGTATGCCTATAAACAACGTGCCAGGTCTATTAAGCGAAGAGACGAATTGCATGCTTTAGCAATGGAACAGGAGAAACAAAATTCGAAAATTTCTACCCTTACCGCATTGCTTGAGGGGCAGGAGCAGGAGCGTGGCCGTCTTGCCCGTGATCTCCATGACGGATTGGGAGGCTTGCTTTCCGGAACGAAACATCAACTGTCTTATTTAAATCCTCATCAATCCGAAAATATAGAAGAAGGAATTTCAAAATCAATTGAACAAATAGATGGTGCTGTAGAAGAGCTGAGACGGGTGGCGCATAACTTAATGCCTGATTTATTAACAAAATACGGTCTGGAGGTGGCTATTCAGGAGTTTGCTTCCCGAATTTCCAATCACACCCTGAAAATCCATACAGAGTTTATCAATTACAGCAATTCCATATCGAAAGAAAAACAATTGATTATTTATAGGATTATTCAGGAATTGGTTAATAATGCTATAAAACATGCTGATACTTCAGAAATTATTATTCAGATAAGTGAAGGAGAAAACCTGTTAAACCTTACTGTAGAGGATAACGGTAAAGGCTTTGATCATACAGGCTTAGACGTTAGAAAAACAGCAGGTTTTCATAACATTGAACTTAGAGTCCAGTTTTTAAAAGGAACCATGAATATTAACTCCGAATTAAATATTGGTACGAGTATAGAACTTCAAATCCCTATTCATTAAACATGATAAAAGTAGCCATAACGGATGATCATCCGCTTCTATTGGAAGGACTTAAGAATATTTTAGGACATAGTGAAACAATAGATGTGGTAGAATGTTTCAAAAACGTCCCAGAAATGAATGCAGGTCTTGCAAAACAAGAGGTTGACATTTTGCTTCTGGACATTAATCTGGCAGAAACCAACAGCATTGAACTCATCAAACCATTAAAGAAAAAGTACAGCAGCCTTCAGATTATTATCCTGAGCGTTCACAATGAAATGCCCGTCATCAACAGCACTCTGGCAGAAGGTGCTTTGGGATACATTCAAAAAAATGCTTCAGTTTCCGAAATCCTGGAAGGAATCACCACCGTATATGCCGGTAACAGGTTTTTATGCTCTCAAACCAAGGCTGTTCTGGATAAAAAATCAACAGACGGACTTAGCCGGGTTCCAAAATTAACCCGAAGAGAAAAGGAAATTCTGGGTGAAGCATCGAAGGGGCTTACCACCAATCAAATGGCAGAAAAACTTTTTATAAGTCCGCACACGGTAGAAAGCCACAGAAAAAATCTTATTGAAAAATTTCAGACATCTAACCTGAGTTCAGCTATAAAATTAGCCTTAGAATACGGCTTGATTATCGAATAAAATAGTCATCCGGAAAAAGGCTGCTCACATCATGTAAGCAGCCTTTTTCTTATATAATCAAATAATTTGGTTGTGTATGGTTAATTCTTGAATTTCAACGCAGCCTGAAACAGGTTTTTTTTGTCTACTAAATCATATTCATCATTATAAACGGGATGGTACATCAGTATAAAAACGCTGCCGTCAAAATCTTTTACATTGATGGGCTGATCTGCCATGATATCATAAAACCTTGTAATAGTACGGGTAGCAGTCCATTGCTTTGCATTGCCTGTAGGATTTTTATCAAATCTGTGATCTTTTTCATCTGTATAATACCAGTATGAAGGTGCTGAATCCATCAGAAACATTTCTTTATCCTTGTTATAGAGTTCTTCAGCCATACCTGTATTCTGAAACCAGGGAATTTCGGTGTTCAAGATGCCCAAAGCTCCTGCGTAGATGTCTTTATTTGTTGTAGCACCCACTAGAAATCCTTCCAGATTGGCAGATGTAATTTCAAACAAAAAAGGAGATTTTTTCAGTTCATAAACATCATTTACAGGTTCAATTACTTTTCCGTCCTGTTTAATAACAACTTTTAACGATTGTGAGAAAGCCATAAAACTTAGCAAACAAAAAAGAAGGGTCAAACTTAATTTTTTCATTGTATCTCTTTAAATAATTGCAGCAAAGATATTGGACTTTATTCCCTTACACACTGGCTGATTTCAGGGGTTTTTAATTGTATTCTCTAAAATAAATTAGCTTTCAACTGGATTTTTATATAAGCTGTTTTCTGCTTTTTACCATTGGATGAAGAAGAATTAATAGGGTAAACTTCTGCGTAGAAGGTATCATTATCTGTCCAGAATGCTTTTTTATCATCTGCTATTTTGAAGTTGGTGAAATTCACATATAAAAGATTGTCCTGTTTTTTGGTTTGAGGAAAGTATTTTGAAATGACAAAATTACTCCCCACATCATTATTGGATGAAACAAAGGCAACCCAGCCTTTAGAAGGAAGGATTTGTGGGTAGCCTTCGGTACTCAGCTCAAACATCACTGCATTTTTTACACTGAAAAAAGAATAATAGGAATCTACAACTTCATCAGAATTTTCTTTGAATACTTCCAGATTTAAGTAAGATGACCTTCCTACATATTCATTGGCTAGCGGTCCGGTCTCCGTAGAGACACTTTCATGTTGTGTAATCACTTCTTCTCTGCCATTTTCTTTGTATACCCAGTTATCTGCCTGTAGTTGTATACTGGGATTCTTTACCAGCTTTTCACCCATTTGCTTTTTTGAGCTTGAATTAAATTCATGTTCTGATATCTCATCAATACTCCCAAATTTTTTGAAAGATTTATTCTTGAAATCACTCGATTCCTTAAAGGTACTGCTTCTGATCTCATAAAGATCAACCCCCTTTAAAGTAAGTTCATATGCTGGTGTAAATTCTGACTTCAGAACAAAAGCTTCAATACTATTTGAAATGTCATTATTAATGCTGTAGTGAATAGAATAGAAGTCCTCAAACTCTTCAAATCCATAATAATTATCAAGTTTATTGTAAGGTATTTTCAAATGGGCGGCATCTTTACCAGCTGTTACAAAAAACTGTACAGAATCAAGCTTTGTAAATAATTGAAACGGTACCTCCTGAATATTATCCACCCCTTTTATTTTTTTGAAATCAGCAAGGGTTATTGTTTTCTGCTTAACCTCAGTTTGTGTTTTGTTAGTTTCTGATTTTTTATTCTCCTGTTTGCATCCTGTAAGAACAATCATAGATGATATGAAGAGATGGTTGAAGACTTTCATTTTTTATATTTTTGAGCAAATGTATCAGTATTAAGGCCAGCAGCCAACAAAACTCCCTGATACAGGGAATAAATGGCTGAAAACAGGGATATATTGAACGATGGATTTTGGAGAATTTTACAAAAAGATAACCCCAATATTATAATTTACTTAGTAAAATGAAAAACTTAATAATCAGCCTTTCAGTGATGACTGCTTTATTAGCATCCTGCTCACCCTCTGCAGACAAAAAATCAGGAACAAATACCTCTCCTGATACTCTAAAAGAAGTTGCAGCATCTGCACCGGAACCCGTGAAGAGTGATCCTGAAACAGTAGAAATGGCAAGTGATTTTTCAACGTTGGTTCCTATTGATGTGTTGAATAGTAAAAGCACTAATGTGCATGATAAATATGGGATAGAATTCTCCGGAAACTGTTATTCATGTGACTTGGCAAGCCTTTCTATAACAAAAAAGCAGATCAGATGGACCAATATCTGTGATGAAAAAGACACTTTCGAAACTGATGATTTTTCATACTCTAATGAAGGAAATAAAACTATCTTGAAGACACCGGAAAGAACCTTTATTTTAACCCAGATAGATAAAGCGCCCGTTTACGAACTCGTGATAGAAGGCAAAAAACCGGAATTAAAAAACAAAAGGATATCCAGATATTTTACCACGCAAAAAGCTTTACCTCTTTTTACAGAGCACGATTGCGGTGATTTTGAAGGATAGTAAGATTGTATAAAATTTTATAAAAGTTGGATTATTGATCCGGGCGATAGGGTAGTCCGGATCAACAATCTTAAGTTTTTGTGAAATCCGGGCAATAAAAAACCTCAAATTGCTTTGAGGTTTATATGTAAAATAATGACTTAATTATTTTGCCGGTTTTTTAGGACTCATCATCATAATCATCCTTTTTCCTTCAAGTTTAGGAAGCTGGTCTACTTTTCCCACGTGCTCTAATTCCTGAGCAAGTTTTAAAAGCAAGATTTCTCCCTGGTCTTTAAAGATAATCGAACGTCCTTTAAAAAATACGTAGGTTTTTAATTTAGAACCTTCTTCAAGAAATTTTTCAGCATGCTTCTTTTTGAATTCATAATCGTGATCATCAGTCTGAGGCCCGAAACGGATCTCTTTTACAACCACTTTTACCTGCTTAGCTTTAAGTTCCTTCTGTTTTTTCTTTTGCTCGTATAAGAATTTCTTATATTCCAATACTCTTGCAATAAAAGGTTCTGCCTTGTCAGAAATTACTACTAAATCCAATTCCTGTTCCGCAGCAATCTGTCTTGCTTTGTCAATTGGATAAATTCCTGGCTCTACGTTATCGCCCACCAAACGAAGCTCTCTCACACGAATTTTATCGTTGATCAAGTGTAAGTCCTCTTGTACCGGACGTCTTTGTGGGCCCCTGTTGTTAAATCTTTGTGCTATTGTATTATAATTTTATTGGTTAATTACTTAATTTAATTGATTCAAATATTTAAAGATTCCGTTAATTTTTTTAATCTTTGAATCCTTCAGTCTTTAATTTATATTGCTGCTTCTTTTTTGAAGTAAGCTACAAAATCTTCCATCTTCATCACTCCAAGATCTCCTTCACCGCGTCTTCTTACAGAGATCGTGCCTTCTTTTTCTTCATTTTCTCCTACGACAAGCATAAAAGGAATTTTATTCAATTCAGCATCACGGATCTTTTTACCGGTCTTCTCATTTCTGTCATCAATCTGACCGCTAATATCGTGATTTTCCAAAAATTGTGAAACTTTTTTTGAATAATCTACATATTTTTCACTGATCGGTAGAATAATAAATTGATCCGGACTTAGCCATAGTGGGAAATCACCTGCTGTATTCTCCAGCAAAATAGCAATAAAACGCTCCATAGAACCGAATGGTGCTCTGTGGATCATCACGGGTCTGTGCTTTTCATTATCATTTCCGATATAATGAAGATCGAATCTTTCCGGAAGGTTATAATCCACCTGGATGGTTCCAAGCTGCCATTTTCTTCCTAAAGCATCTTTCACCATGAAGTCAAGCTTAGGACCGTAGAATGCAGCTTCTCCGTATTCTATTACTGTTTTTAAACCTTTCTTTTGAGCTGCATTGATGATTGCACTTTCTGCTTTCTCCCAGTTCTCATCAGAACCGATGTACTTTTGCTTGTTTTCAGGATCTCTTAATGAAACCTGAGTTACAAAATCTTCAAAACCTAAAGATTTGAATACATAAAGCGTCAAATCAATTACTTTTTCAAATTCTTCAGAAAGCTGATCCGGAGTACAGAAAAGGTGAGCATCATCCTGAGTAAATCCACGAACTCTCGTTAATCCGTGAAGCTCTCCACTTTGCTCATATCTGTAAACCGTACCGAATTCTGCATATCTCTTAGGTAAATCTCTGTAGCTCCATTGTGAAGTTTTGTAAATTTCACAGTGGTGAGGACAGTTCATTGGCTTTAGCAGGAATTCTTCTCCTTCATTCGGAGTTTTAATCGGCTGGAAGCTGTCTTCTCCATATTTATCCCAGTGTCCTGAAGTTACATATAATTCTTTTGCCCCGATGTGTGGAGACATTACAAATTCGTAACCTCCTTTTTTCTGGGCATCAGAAAGGAAATTTTCCAGTTTTCTTCTTAAAGCAGTACCTTTTGGCAGCCAAAGTGGTAAACCGGCACCTACTTTTTCAGAAAATGCGAAAATTCCAAGTTCTTTACCTAGTTTTCTGTGGTCTCTTCTTTTAGCTTCCTCCAGTCTTTCAAGATATTCAGTAAGGTCTTTCTGTTTAGGGAAAGAAATACCGTATACTCTTGTCAGTTGAGGGTTCTTTTCATTACCTCTCCAATAAGCTCCTGCAGCATTTAATATTTTAACCGCTTTTACGATTCCTGTATTTGGAATGTGACCGCCACGACATAAATCTGTGAAGTTATCGTGTGTTACAAAAGTGATTTCCCCATCATTAAGATTAGAGATTAATTCCACTTTGTAAGGATTGTCTGCATACGTTTTTAAAGCTTCTTCTTTAGAAACCGGATACAAAGAGAAGGTAGAACCTTTCTTTGCATTTTCCAAGATCTTTTTCTCAATCTTTTCAAAATCTTTTTCAGATAAGCTTTCATCCCCGAAATCTACATCATAGTAGAATCCGCTTTCAATTGCAGGACCGATGGTCAACTTAGCATCAGGATAAAACTCAAGGATTGCCTGCGCCAGAAGGTGGGCAGAAGAGTGCCAGAAAGCCTTCTTTCCAAGATCATCATTCCAGGTCAAAAGCTGTACCGTAGAATCCGTGGTTATAGGTGTGGTCGTTTCTACTTGTTTGTCATTAACAATTGCGGAAATGGTGTTTCTAGCCAATCCCTCGCTTATAGATTTTGCCACATCTAGAGGAGTCACTGCTCCCTCGAATTCTTTGACACTATTGTCTGGAAGTGTAATTTTTATCATTGTTTACTAAGAAATTTTAAGATGCAAAAATACGGAATTTTTAGATAAAATACTATATTAGCCTATAATTAGAATGAGAATTAATATTTAAAATGAAAAAGATACTGGTTGTATTTCTATCACTGAGTTCCGTTTGTAGCTTTTCACAGAAAAAAAACACTCCATTTTCTGTTACTTATAACAAAAATATTGAAACCTATTTTCTTGCAGAAATTCTTTCCGCAGAGCATAGAAGGAACAATAAAGACTTTGAACTTTATAAGATAAAAGAGTGCTCTGTTTACCAGCCTGTTGTAAAAAATGCTTTACAGAAATATAGCCGGCTGAAGAATTCAAAAATTGCTGTTTCTACAGCAGAACTCAATGATGTTTTAATGGAAAAATATGGTTCCGGAAATGATGTCCTCATGAAACCTCTTATGTATCATAAGGAATTTCCGGCAGTAGACTGGCTCAATGATTATCATTTTGAAAACAATAATCTGACCAGGGAACAAAATAAAGAAGTTACAGATTTAATTAAAAATTATATTTCTGATCTTTCAAGATTCTATATTCAGGAGAATATAGGGCAGTTTTTTAAAGAGAATGAAAGCTTCTATAATGGTGGGATAGAGGAATATAACAAACAGATTCCTGCCGGATTTACGGCTGCTATGGAGCGGTTTTACGGCGAAAGCTTTAATGCCTATACCATTATTATTTCTCCTATGATGATGTGGCCTATAGAAGATAATGAAGGAAGAGGAATTGCTGCAGAAGTCGTTTTAAAATCAGGAGCAAAAAATATTTATGAGATTGCAAGTCCGTTCGTGAGAGTACAGAAAACTGCAGAATTTGGCTATGACAATCAGTTTCAGGCACGTTTTTTAAGTGTTCATGAATTCGGACACTCTTTTGTGAATAAAGAAATATATAAAAATAAGGAACAGCTGACCAGGTTTAAAGATTTATTTGAAAAGTCAAAATTAAAAGAAGTGATGATTAAAACAGGAGGTTATGGGGATTATCAAACCTGTGTTGCGGAACATCTGGTGAGATTGGGTGAGATTGAAACTGCCAGAATTCAGAAAGATGAAGAAAGGGTAAAAAGACTTCAGGAATATCATTTGAAAAATAATTTCATTTTTATACCCTTATTAGAAGAAAAATTAAAAGATTACAATTCTAACAGAAAAAAATATAAAACATTCGGAGATTTCGTGCCGAGACTGCTTGAAGCTTTTGAAAACAGTTCTGTAGAATTTATCAATGATGAACTTAAAAAAGTAAAGAAATAAAACTTTAAAATTACAATAATATGAATCCTATTAATATTGATCTGCATTGCGATTTATTATGCTATTTACTGCGGCCGGGGTCGTTAACAGATGATAAAGAGCTTGGCTGTTCGCTTCCATATTTGCAGGAAGGAAATGTAAAGCTTCAGGTGATGGCTATATACTCAGCAACAGATGAAAATAGTACTGTTTATGGAGCAAAGCAGAGCGAAATATTTTCAGATCTCCTTCAAAATGAAAGCTTTTTCTTATTTGATTGTGAAAACTATAAGAATCCTGAGAACACAGATAAGGTAGGCGTTATTGCTTCCATTGAAAATGCATCTGGCTTTTGTGGTGAAAATGATACCCTTGATGCTGGCTTTAAAAATTTGGAAGCGATCATTGAAAAAACACAGAAAGTTCTTTATCTTGGAATAACCCATCATACTGAAAACCGATTTGGAGGAGGAAACAATTCTGATGTCGGACTGAAAGATGACGGAAAAGTCCTGCTTGACTATTTTTCAGAAAAAAATATTGCTATTGATCTGGCTCATACCAGTGATCAGCTTGCTTATGGAATTCTTAATTATATCGATCAGAGAAACTATAAGATTCCTGTGTTAGCAAGTCATTCTAACTATAGACAGGTCCACGACAAAAAAAGAAATCTTCCTGATGAACTGGCAAAAGAAGTCATTAAAAGAAAAGGATTAATAGGGCTCAACTTTATCCGCAATTGTGTTGATGATACCAACCCGGAAATGTTGTATGAACATATTCAGTACGGTCTTGATTTAGGAGGAGAAGATGCGCTTGCATATGGAGCCGATTTTTTCTTTTGGAAAAACCACCCGGATAAATCCCGATATCCTGTTTTCTTTGAAGGATATGATGATGCATCCGTTTTTAATGCCATCAATAAAGAAATTGAAAAACGCTTCTCTTCAGAATTAGCAGAAAAGATCAGTCATAAAAATGCATTGGATTTCATAGAGAATATGTATCAATAAAAAATATTTCTGTCCGATTAAATCAAAGCATAATTAAACAGGTCGCTCCCATTGGGATCTACTGTTGGTAGAAAAAAATGAATTCCCCATAGAAATAAAGCTCCGGAGGAGCGACCTGTTAATACCTAAGTCTGCGAGACTATATTAAAAAGAAAACAGTTTTTTATGCTCTTTTTTACATGAGATAAATTATTTTAAAATATTGTAAAATAGAATTTTACATATTTTTATTTAATGTTTTCTTTTGTACTTCACTTTATGCTTGATAATCTCAACCACATCCACATGCTGAACTTTAGATTTGATCCATCCATGGATGTCAATATAGAATAAGGAGCGTCGGTAATACTCATTGTTGGAAAACTCTTCCAGCTTTTTATCAAAACTTTCAAATGCTTTCTGTCTCTGATCCGGCACCTGATTATTAAGGTTCTTGAAGAACTGGATGCTTTCAAAATGGAATTCTTCCGGCTTCTTCATTTTCTTGGCAAACTTCAAAGTAGAAGCAATAAATTCATCATAATCTTCATCATTACCGGACTCATATTTTGCCATTAAGATCAGAATCCGGGTATGGAACAACAGGTCTTCCTGCACATTTCCTTTGGATTCGATGACCCTCATGGAATATTCAATAGATTTGTCAAACATTTTACTGCCGAAGAACATGGCCGCCATTTTAAGGTAGAGAATCATAAAATGGTGTTCATCTATTCTTTCTCTAAGTTTTTCCATTTTTAATTCCACTTCAGGAATAAGTTTGGTTCCTGTAAAAAATTCTCCTTTTACAAAGTGAATATTCATCAGGGTATTGTAATGGGTAAGGAAAATAAGAGACTGGAGATTTTCATTCTGAACAAAATTCTCCGTATGTACCATTTTGTTGAAATTCTGAAAATGCTCTTCCAGAATATCAATATTTCCATATAAAAACAGGATTTTCAGCAAATAAGTATTTCCCTTGATATACCAAACAGGATGGCTGTAAATCATTTCAGGCTTTTTATGAAAAAGATCTACCCACTGATAGGCATATTTTAAGGTGTATTTATAATCCTGTAAGAGCTGGTTTTTCCAGACATGGGCTTTGTAATACCATAATTTCTCCGTGAAATTCAGTTTCTCAGGATTAATATTTTTAATCTCAGCATTAAAGATATCCATTACTTCCTGTCGGTCTGCATCGTTTTTTACATAACCATGGGTAAGCATTTCGCTGTATAATTTCAGAGAAAGATTAGATAATTTTGTGGTATAACGGTTTTGTTTACTGATCTCCCGGGACTGTTTGATAAGCTCTTCCGCACGGCCTTCAATACTTCGTGTAATAAATTGTGATTCAATTACTTTTTCAAGATCTATGATCTCCGATGCAATACTTTTTTCATCCAGTTCCAGTGCCGTTTGCTTGGTCTTGTCTAATATTTTTAAAGCCTGTTTATAAAGCCCTTTCTGATACAGAATGTTGGCGAAATCCAACTGTTCACGAAGCTGTATTCTGTAGTTCTGATGACTCGGGTTCATACGGAGACTTACAAGAATCTGTTTGTAAAGATGGGCTTTAAGGTTGGAAAGCTGTTGTTTTGTAGATATTTTTTTCTCAATAATAATACTTTCATCGTATTCTTTCATTTTATCCATCTCAGAAAATAACAGCAAAAATTTGGCATCTACGTTAATTCCGAGCCGGTTTACGTAGAGTTTAAACTGTCTTTTTTCAGAGGTGGTCAATGACTTTACCAATACAAACAAAAAATCTTTCTGCAATTCTGCCATTGTAAATTTTTGGGAATTAAATTACTGATTAATAAATAAATACAATTGTTTTCTAAGCTATTGAATATTGTAATTTTCAGGAAAAGTGAAAATGAAAAAATAACGCAAGCTGTAGTTTTGAGCCAAAATTAAGTAAAAAACTTCACTTATGAATTCCGAAAAAATTGAAATTTTTGACACGACACTGAGAGATGGGGAGCAGGTTCCGGGATGCAAACTGAATACGGAACAAAAACTGATTATTGCTGAAAGGCTTGATACGTTAGGAATTGATATTATCGAGGCGGGATTTCCAATTTCCAGCCCCGGAGATTTTGAATCTGTTTCAGAAATTTCAAAACTGGTGAAAAATGCGAAGGTATGCGGACTCACAAGAGCCAATAAAAAAGATATTGATACTGCGGCAGAAGCACTGAAGTTTGCAAAGAAACCAAGAATCCACACAGGAATCGGGACTTCGGATTCTCATATTAAATACAAATTCAACTCCACAAGAGAAGACATTATTGAAAGAGCAGCTGATGCGGTAAGATATGCAAAAACATATGTGGAAGACGTAGAATTTTATGCTGAAGATGCAGGAAGAACGGATAATGAATATCTTGCAAGAGTATGTGAAGCGGTCATTAAAGCAGGAGCAACTGTACTGAATATTCCTGATACCACAGGATACTGTCTTCCGGAAGAGTATGGTCAGAAAATAAAGTACCTGAGAGAAAACGTAAAAGGAATTGAAAAAGCAGTGCTTTCATGTCATTGCCATAATGATCTCGGACTGGCTACAGCAAATTCTATTGCAGGAGCAATCAACGGAGCGCGCCAGATAGAATGTACCATCAACGGATTAGGAGAAAGAGCTGGCAACACAGCATTGGAGGAAGTTGTCATGATTTTAAAACAGCATAAGGATTTGAATCTGCATACCGATGTGAATTCCAGAATGCTGAATGAAATGAGTGCGATGGTTTCTGATCTGATGGGAATGTCCGTACAGCCTAACAAAGCCATTGTAGGTGCTAATGCCTTTGCTCACAGCTCAGGAATTCATCAGGATGGTGTGATTAAAAACAGGGAGACCTATGAAATCATTGATCCCGCAGAAGTAGGTGTAAATGCTTCTTCGATTATACTGACTGCGAGAAGCGGACGTTCAGCATTGGCTTACCGTTTCAAGCATATAGGCTATGAAGTAACTAAGAATGAGCTTGATTACTTATATCAGGAATTTTTGAAGATCGCTGATCTTAAAAAAGAAATAGATAATGATGATCTGAATGTAATGATAGATTCTTTCAGCAGAAAAATAGGATAGGTTTGATGTAAAATCAAGATAAAGTAAACAATGAACAACAATAAAAAGACACTTTTTGATAAAGTATGGGACGCTCACGTGGTAGAAACTATTCCTGACGGACCTCAGATCATTTATATAGACAAGCATCTTATTCATGAGGTAACCAGTCCTCAGGCCTTTGCGGAACTTGAATCCAGAAATCTGGAACTCTTCAGGCCGGAACAGATTGTAGCCACTGCAGATCACAACGTACCTACTTTGGATCAGGATCAGCCCATTAAAGATGATCTTTCAAGAAATCAGGTAGAGCAGCTTACGGAAAACTGTAAGAAAAATAATATTGAACTTTTCGGATTGGGACATCAATATCAGGGAATTGTTCATATTATCGCTCCGGAATTAGGGATTACCCAGCCGGGAATGAGCATTGTATGTGGTGACAGTCATACCTCTACCCATGGCGCATTTGGATCTATTGCCTTTGGGATTGGAACCAGCCAGGTGGCTCAGGTATTTGCCAGCCAGTGTTTATTGCTGAATAAGCCGAAATCAATGAGAATTACAGTCAATGGCAAATTAAATGAAAATGTTCAGCCTAAAGATGTGATTCTTTATATCATTTCAAAAATAGGAACAGACGGAGGAACAGGATATTTCTGTGAATATGCAGGGAATGTATTTGAAGAAATGTCAATGGAAGGAAGAATGACGGTCTGCAACATGAGTATTGAAATGGGTGCCAGAGGCGGAATGATTGCTCCGGATGAAACTACTTTAGAATACGTAAAGGGAAGGAAATTTGCTCCGGAAGGAGAAGACTGGAATGAAAAAGCAGCGTATTGGAGAACCCTGAAAACAGATGAAGGAGCTGTTTTTGATCAGGAACTCAGCTTTGATGCTTCGGATATTTACCCAATGATAACTTATGGTACCAATCCGGGAATGGGTATTTCAATCCGCGAAGTTATTCCGGCACCGCAAAATGAATCCGAAGAGAAAGCTTTGAAATATATGGGGCTGGAAGCCGGACAGACAGTTAACAGTATCAAGGTTAACTATGTGTTCATAGGAAGCTGTACCAATGCAAGAATAGAAGATTTCCGCTCTGCGGCCCAGTATATTAAAGGGAAAAGTAAATCTGATGCTGTAAAAGCACTGATTGTTCCCGGATCTCAACAGGTGGTTAAACAGATTTATGAGGAAGGTTTGGATAAAATATTCAGTGACGCAGGATTTCAGATTCGTCAGCCGGGATGTTCAGCCTGTCTGGCCATGAATGATGATAAAATCCCGGAAGGAGAATATTGCGTCTCCACCTCCAACAGAAACTTTGAAGGCAGGCAGGGACAAGGTTCAAGAACTATTCTTGCCAGCCCGCTTACTGCAGCAAAAGCAGCCATAGAAGGTAAGATCTCAGCTTTTGAAAGTTTAAATTAAAAGTATTTTAAATTATGTTTTAACCACAAAGACACAAAAGAAAGCAATGCTTATGTAAGAAGAAGTTATTATTTACTTACATGAAAAAAGCACTTAAGCTTTTTATTGAAAATCTTTGATTTTCATTCTTATGCGAACTTCTTATGTGGATTCTTTTAATAAAGTAAAAAAAACTTTTGTGGTTAAAGTCTAACAATGTAGAACACATGCAAAAATTAGTTGTTTTAAAATCCCGCGCAGTTCCATTGCCGGCAGAAAATATAGATACAGACCAGATTATTCCGGCAAGATTCCTGAAAAGTATAGACAGAAAAGGTTTTGGAGAAAATCTGTTCAGAGACTGGAGGTTCAATATCCATACGGGAGAACCTAATCCGGAATTTGTTTTAAACAATCCAAAATTCGAGGGTGAAATTTTAGTGGCGGGAAATAATTTCGGTTGTGGAAGCAGCCGTGAACACGCAGCGTGGGCATTGACGGATTATGGTTTCAAAGTAATTATTTCAAGTTATTTTGCAGATATCTTTAAAGGAAATGCCCTGAATAACGGGCTTCTTCCTGTAAAAGTTTCAGAAGAATTTTTAAAAGAAATCCTTGAAGGAATTAATGAAAATCCTGATAATGAAATTGCCATTGATGTAGAGCTGCAGTCTGTCAGCTTTAAAGATACCACGGAAACCTTTGAACTTGATTCCTATAAAAAAATATGCCTGCTGAACGGCTACGATGATATTGATTTTTTAATCAGCAGAAAGCAGACCATCACAGAATTTGAATTAAAAACACAAAAAGCAAATGAGCGACAATTATTTTAAAATCGCGGTTCTTCCCGGAGATGGGATTGGCCCGGAAATCATCAGTGAAAGCATTAAAATATTAGATGTTATTGCTGAAGTTTTTCAATATAAATTCCATTTTGATTATGGATTAATTGGTGCAGAGGCTATTTTTAAAACAGGAAATCCTTTGCCTGAAGAAACACTGAAAATCTGTAAAGAGTCTGATGCAGTACTTTTCGGAGCTATAGGCGATCCGGTTTTTGATAATAATCCGGAAGCGAAAGTAAGACCTGAACAGGGATTATTAAGACTTCGTAAGGAGTTAGGATTGTTTGCCAATATCCGTCCCTTGAAAACCTATGCGTCTCTGATTGATAAGAGTCCGCTCAAAAGAGAATTTATTGAGGGTGCCGATATCCAGATTTTCAGAGAACTGGTGAGCGGGATCTATTTTGGTGAAAAATTTACAGATCCGGAAGGTAACTACGCTTATGATGTCTGCAAATATAGCCGCGAAGATATTATTCCGATTGCACACATGGCATTCCAGGAAGCTCAGAAAAGAAAGAAAAAGCTTACCCTTATTGATAAAGCCAATGTTCTGGATACCTCAAGATTGTGGAGAAAGACCTGCCAGGAAATTGCACCGGAATATCCTGATGTACAGCTTGATTATATGTTTGTAGACAATGCAGCCATGCAGCTGATTCTTAATCCTAAGCATTTTGATGTTATTGTAACGGAAAATATGTTTGGTGATATTATTTCTGATGAAGCAAGTGTAATAGGAGGTTCTATCGGATTATTGCCTTCTGCTTCAGTAGGAGAGAAAAATGCTTTGTTTGAGCCTATTCATGGGTCTTATCCACAGGCAAAAGGAAAAGGAATTGCCAATCCTGTTGCATCTATTTTAAGCGTTGCCATGATGCTGGATCATCTTAACTTACAGAATGCAGCAGATAAATTAAGACAGTCTGTAGAACATGCTATTGAGAATAAGTATGTAACAATTGATCTTAATACCAAGCAGTATTACTCCACAAGTGAAGTGGGTAGCTTTATTGCTGATCATATCAGATATTCCGAAAAGTCCTATTACAATTTTGAAAATATCAAGATCGGAAAATCCACCATTGTATAGAAACAAATGTTTAGTTAGATAGTTAGAAAGAGAAGTTCCGCCTCATACGAGGCGGAACTTTTCGTTTTTCATTATAAATAAAGCCCTAAGAGCTTTTTTATCTTTTTGTATTATCCGTTTTTCCTGATTGGTTTTTTGAAGATTTCTGAACATCTTCCTTATCAATATCAGGCGGATTGGTCTTTTTTGATGCTGCAGGAATATTCTGGAAATCCTGATTTTGCTTTTGGGTTTCTGCGGTATTGGCAGATTCTTTTTTATGGTTTTTTCCTTTTGTATCCATGATTTTGAATTTTAAATGTCAACAATATGGATCATATCATTCAAAGGGTTTGCCAAACAGAAATATTTTCTTCTAAAGTCCCAGAATACCAATTTTTCCGGTTTTGTCTTCTATTTCATAATTTAAAGCCTTTGCCAGAACAAAAACATTATTCAGATTTTCCATCAGCTGTTTGCGGCCTTCGGTTCTCAGCTGATTCTGGTCAATTGATTTTTCTGCTGTTTCCTTAGCTTTTTGAGTAACACTTTTAATATCTTTTTCCGAGATTCTGTTAAAGAAAGAATCGTCCAAAGACTGGATCTCAACGCTTGGAGTTATTCTTATCTCAGCATCAGGAAGCTCAGTAATAATAAGCTTTTTGTTGATGGAATCTACTTCGATCTTCATTTTGTTGAGATCATAAGAAACCTGTGCATTAGTCTTTGTATACGTAATGATGCTGTTGCTGGAAACTTCTTTCCCAAAAACCTCATAACCCATTTTGGTTTTCTGCATGCTGGATGTATTCTGTTCCATCACCACCATTTTATTCATCTTGGAAATTTGATTGGTCAGAATATAATAATCTGATTTTTCAGTTTTACTTCCAAGATTCAGGCAGGATTTCAGACCAAAAAACAGCAGCACCATCGCGCCGGCACCCGCTGCAAAGGATAATATTGTTCTATGATTTCTCAAAATCTATTTAAAAATTTCTTTGATAACAGACGAATCGTTCTTTTTCAGAATTTGAACCAAATCCCTTTCAATATATCCTGTAGTAGGCATTTCGATAATTCTGCCTACTTCTTTTCCATATCTTTTCAGGATAATGGTAGGAACTTTCTGAAGATTGTAAAGACTTTCATCTCCGGTAGGAGACTCTTTCTTACGGTTAACAGCAATAATATTCAATTTACTGTCCGGATAACTCACGGCTTCCAATATTTTCATCAGTCTTGGAAAATCTCTGTGGCTGTCTTCACACCAGGTTCCTATGAAAACAATAATATCATAAGTTCCGATTTTTTCTTTTTTTAAATCACTGACTGCTTTTTGGTCAAGAACATACTCATCATGTTCTTTCACATACCAATCTGCATAAGGAGCTTTCAAAAACTGCTCTTTCAACTGGTTTCCTAAAAGCATTTTGCCTTCATTCTGAGTTTCAACTTCACGGTTTACCACAACTTTTTGTGCAGTAACCTGTTGTGCAGCCAAAAACAAGCTTGAAAAGGCAACAATATTGGTAATAAATTTTTTCATATTTTATTTTTCGATAATTGATTTTAAATCAGCAGGAGAGTAGTATTTGTTTTTTAATACTTTATGATCTGCCTGTCTGTAAACATTGAATTTTTCTCCGGATTTTTCATAAAAAGATTCTACTCCCTTTTCATTGTAAAATTCTACGGTTTCCTTTGCCTGCTCTTCATTATCACATGCTTTTGACATATTGGAGCGCTGAACTTCGTTGAATAGTTCTACAAATTTGTTGCCAAGTCCGAATTCTAGTACAGCACCACTCAAAACATACTGAAGATCACATAATGCATCTGCAATTTCTACGATATTATTATCTGCAATCGCTTGCTTCAGTTCGTTTAATTCTTCCTGTAAAAGCTCTACTCTCAGACTGCATCTTTCAGGAGAAGGAATTTGTGGGGTATCTAAAATAGGGGCTTTGAAAGTAGTATGGAATTCTGCTACTTGGTTCAGACTATCAATTTTATCCATGAATTTTTTTATTTCCCACAAAGATAGAAAAGGATTTGTAAAATGTGAAATGTACAGGGAGAAATCTATGAATAAAGAGGAAGAGAGCATATAATGATTACAGTATCACAGATAATAAATTGCAGCATTTCATTTTCAGAATAAAATTATTTAAACCCAAACATCTGTGAAAATCTACCTTGTCTGTGGGAAAAATTTAATCCATAGAAATCAAAAACCACAACTTGAAAATTGTGGTTTTGTGATGAATCTTTGGGTATATTTTTAATTACTCATATTTCCACACTCCGGAAATGGTCAGTATCATCAATCCGGGCTGCTTTTCCCCATAGCTGAATATGGCTATATATTTTGATTGACAGGAAGTGCAATGGGTACCAAAGTATAATGTTGGCAGATCATTAACGGTCAATTCGCCGAAATGAAACATTCTTTGAGAGGTTTCGCTGACCATTCCATGTTTTAGCAATTCACTTTTAGGTAACACCTTATCTTCATGATATAATTGCAGAACAGGAAATCCTGATTCGTAAGGAGCTATTGTAATTGTATTTTTGTTTCCGCAATGAGAGCAGGTGAAAATTGCTGCTGCTGATGGGAGTGCCTCGTCATTGATAAAGGAACTTTTTTCAACATAAGCTTTTCCGGTAATGTTTATTTTTTCTGATATTGAGTACATCTGAGTTAATTTATGGCTGGATAACCGCGCCTACTAAGTTAGGATATTTTCCGCTGGGACTTTTTTTAATGGTAATTTTAATATAACCTTCTTCTGCCAGCTTATTCCATGTTTTCTGGTATCCTGTATTGATATCAATTGGGATTTTCCACATAGTTTGTTTTCCTTTTCCTGCCTGGCTGAACCAAGGAATAATGTCTGCTGTCTGTGTTTTAAACTGCATGGAATTATTCAAAACATCAATTTCATAATAAAAATCGTACTTGTCTTCAGGCTGATTTAAAGCTCTTTGTGTAAAGGTATATGTGTATCCGTTAATGATAGGACTGGTGAAACTTCCTCCCAGTGTCGGAACTCCGGTTCCGTTATAACTGCCGACAGCTCCGCTGTATCTGTCGAACTTTTGTCCAACCTGTAAAGGAACATCATCAACGATATTGTAACCTCCGTTGGCAGGCGGCCAGCCTCCATTTAAATTATTAGCCTTAAAAAGGGATTCCAATTCACTCCATTTTCCCCTTTTGTATAAGTCATAAGCTTGATTTCTGACTGCTTGACTTACCGAATTATTAGCGTCATAAGTTACAGCCAGTTCATCCGCATTTTTATAAAATACAGTGACGACATCAGGATTGGTGTCTGGTTCATCATCTCTGTCTGAATTACAGGCAACCGAGAACGAAGTAATAGCTAAAAAAAAGAGGTACTTAAATAAATGTTTCATATAAAAATTTTAAATTGTTTTAAAATTATAAGGGTATTTGAAGGGTACCTTTTTGAAACATCTTTTTCCCGATAAACATCTTAAGTAAAATACTGAAATGAGTATTGCTGATGTTTTTCCGGTCTTTAGCAGGAGTTTTAAGGACTGGAATCTGGATTAATAATGTGATTTTTGACCGTAAATTATTGAAATACCGATGTACGCCAAAATAAACTCAAAAGAAGCAACAGCATCAGACGTTAAAAAACGATCTGGAGCTCCCTTAAATACAATCTGGGCAAACGGTACAATAAAATATTGTTATGCGATAAATTTAAATCAAAAAACTTAAATACTAGTTATTTTCTCTAAAATAAATTATTATTTTGAAATTAATTTTATTAATAAAGAGGTTTTTGAAAATTTTATATAAAACTTTAAATAAAGAAAAACCGTTCTGTGCAGAACGGTTTTTCACATCGTTTAATTTTAAAAAGTTTATTAGTTACTAATTTTTAATAAATCTCTTAGAAGATTCTCCAATTTGAATCATATAAGCACCTTTAATAAGATTGCTTACGTTTACAGAACCTCTTTGAAGCTTTCCTGAGTCAATTAGTTTTCCACCCATATCGAAGATCTTATAATCTTCTGAAGTTGTATTGGAAATATTAAGTATATCTCTCACAGGGTTTGGGTAAAGCTTCACATCTGTGATCAGATCTTTTGTATTCTGAAGATCTCCTTTTCCTGAAGAAACAATATTAAGAGTATAGTCTTCTACCTGTCCGTAAGTAAAGGCTTCACAAGAAGAAGTAGGGATTGAGCTGTATTTCATCATTACTCTCATTCTTGTAGACCCAACCGTAGCTGTAGATGGAATGGTGATAGATCCGGTAACCGGGCTGGTTGTAGAACCTGCTTTTGTCCATGCCAGTTCGCCGCTGTCTGTGAAGTCACCATCTCCGTTGTAATCTATATACACTGCGTAGGCTTCGCTATATTTTGTAGAAGTCCACACCGGAGTAATTGAAATTGTATAAGCGTTTCCTCTGGTAACATTGGTAGAAACTGAAGTGAAGTTTTCGTAACCTGCAGTTCCTGTAGATGTATTGTTAATAGAACCGAATTTTACATTTCCAATTCTTTCATCCGCAGTATTCGATGCTGAAGAAGAACAATAAGTAACAGTTCCGCCTGAAAGAGTTGTAACACTTACGGTGTTGCTGGAAACAGAAGCGTTTCCTGCTGCATCTTTTGCTTTAACAGAGAAAGAATATGTAGTAGCAGGAGTAAGTCCTGTTACAGTATACGTAGTAGAAGCTGTAGAACCAATTAGTGAAGCTCCCTGGTAAACGTCATATCCTGTAACTCCTACGTTATCTGTAGCCCCTGACCATGAAAGATTTGTTGTGGTAGCAGTAGTTCCTGAGGCAGCAAGGGTAGGAGCTGTAGGTGCAACAGTGTCAGGAGTTCCGGAACCTGCATTTACAGAGATGTTAGCATTGTTAACATCAAAGAAAATATGGTTTGATCCTTTTACCATAATTCTTCCTGTTGTTGTATTGGCATTAGGAATGGTTACTGCCTGTGAACCATCATTTGGAGTTCCTGCCAATAGGGTAGTCCATGTATTTCCATTGTCTGTTGACCAAAGGATATCAACATTGGCTGTGTTTACTCCGTTGGCTGTAGTTCCTGCCACATTCCATGTTACTGTTTGAGAACTTCCTCCAGCGTAGGTTGTTGCAGAATTCTGTGAAGTGATATTGAATGGTCCTGCAGTTCCGTTAACAGTGATAACAGCATCATCGGAATTATTTCCTGAGCCTCCTGCTTTGTTATCGCGAACGGTAAATCTGAAGTTTAATGTTCTGGCAACGGAAGAAAGCGCCTCTACAGTGATTTCAGAACCTGCAGTAGTGGTTGCTCCTGCCAGAACTGAAGCCATTCTCGGGAAATATCTTGCCGGAGAAGTGGTTGGAGTCCATGATCTGAAGTTTGGTCCTGAAGCTTTTGTAGCGCTTGCGGCTGAACTTGCTCCAGTTTGGGAAGAAGAAGCATTGTCCATTTGTTCCCAGATATAGGTTAAAGAATCTCCGTCTGCATCCGTTCCTGTTCCTGTCAGTACGAATGGAGTTCCTTTTGGAATGGTATAATCCAATCCTGCATTAGCTGTAGGAATTGTATTTCCGGTGTTGGTATTAACAGAGCAGGTTTTAGCTTTAATATTATTGGTGATCTGCTGGATACTTATTGCATGGAAAAATGCATCGGAATGCGGTTGAATATCCTGGCTGGTAATTCCTGCATATCCCATAATTGTTGATCCTGAGCCCGGTTCCATATTGGCACCTGTTCCTTCATTGTTCATAGAGAATGTGTGGTTTCCACCAAATTGATGTCCCATTTCGTGAGCCACGTAGTCGATATCGAAATTGTCTCCTGAAGGAATGGCATCTGCCGGAGAAGTGTATCCGCTTCCTTTTGAACCATTTGTACAAATACAGCCGATACAGCCGGCATTTCCTCCACCTCCTGAAGCTCCGAATAAGTGACCGATGTCATAATTAGCCTCCCCAATTACAGATGTTAAAGTGCTTTGCAGCTGAGAATTCCAGCTGCTCATTCCTGAAGCTGCGGAATAAGGGTCTGTAGAAGCATTGGTGTAGATGACAGCATCATTGTTGGCGATAAGAACCATTCTTGCTGCGAAGTCTTTTTCAAATACACCATTTACACGGGTCATGGTGGTATTCATTGCAGCTAAAGCCTGAGCTTTTGTTCCTCCGAAATAAGTGGTATATTCTCCTGTGCAGGACAGTGCGAGTCTGAATGTTCTCAGTTTGGCATCATCAGCATTAGGCCTTGCTGCAAGAGCGGAATTGGAAACTCCTTTCTGTGCGGCATCCACCACGGTACATTCAAACTTATTAAGATCATCTTTTTTGTCAGACTTTCTGTATACTACATAAGAAGAAAGATCTTTGGTGTAAGGTTCGATGAAAACAGCTGATTTATCACCATAAATTTCCATAGAAGACAGCCCTAGTGGGGAAACACTGAAATAGACTGTGGAATTAGGATCATCCAGACCTTGTCCTACATAGGATTTGATATCCGGATATTTTGCTGCCAGCTCAGGGGCAAAATTGGAATTCTCCCTCACTTTAAAATTTTCCATTCTGCCTTCAGAATTCGGAAAAGAGATAATGAGTTCTGATTTTTCGCCTGCAGCCAGTCTTTTGGGAGCTTTTGCCAGGATGTTTTTCAATCCGTTGATATCCAGGTTGTATACCTTAGGATTGCTGATGCTGGTTTTGTTTTCAAAAATCTCTGATGAAGTTTTTTTTGAACCTTCAGACCAAAGACGGTCAGTCTGTGCGAAAGAAATACCCGAAATAAGGAGCATTCCAATCAGCGTTAATTGTTTTTTCATATTAAATATTAAATTTGATTGTGGAATATCAAATGTAATAAAAAATATATTACGAAAAACGAATTTTTTTAAGAAACATTTGGACTTTTCGTGTAATATATTATGTGATGCATTTTATATAATTGAAAAAGCTCATTAATAAAAGAAAATTGAAATTGATGAAATGTATTTTAATTTGAAAAAAATAAAATATTGTTTATTTATTAAATTGAGACAATATAATCTGTGAATTATTTAATACTATATAAATAACGATGATAAATCAAGTTTACTGTATTGGTCCATAAAAAAAGCTGTTTCTAAATGAAACAGCTTAGTATATTAATATAATTCTTACTTACATATTATCATCAGCAGTAGGGCCATAAAGTCCGGGAACTTTATTTCCGGTTGATCTTAAATAAACAACCAGCTCACCTCTGTGATGGTACAAATGATTGTAAAGAAAAGCTCTTATCACCTGAACTTTTGGCATAGGAGGGAAAAGTACATTTCCGTCCATTTCCATTTTCCACTCATTGAAATAAGTGCTTTCATCAGAGTTTTCAAGAACTTTCTGTGCGTTGGCAACATTTTCTTCAAATTTTGCAAGGATATTTTCCGATTTGGAAATGTCTCCTTTGTCATACCTGTACGTACCCATATCAAAAATATCCTTATTGAAAGTGGATTCATACCAATTGTATACTTCAGCAATATGAGACGCAAGCTGGCCTGTGGTCCAGTTTTTTTCGGACGGTTTCCAATCCAGTGCGCTGTCGGGAATTGCCTGTAAAATTTTTCTGGTGTTTTCAGCTTCATGCAGAAATTCACCTAAAAGTGCCTGTTTAATCATTTGTATTGGGATTTTAAAATGTTATTTTGTGATATCTCTTCCGATTACCAGTCTCTGGATCTCAGAAGTCCCTTCACCTATAGTACAAAGCTTAGAGTCTCTATAGAATTTTTCAGCAGGGAAGTCTTTTGTATATCCGTATCCTCCGAAGATCTGAACCGCATTGTTTGAAATTCT
This sequence comes from Chryseobacterium candidae, assembly GCF_004916905.1. Classification (GTDB taxonomy): domain Bacteria; phylum Bacteroidota; class Bacteroidia; order Flavobacteriales; family Weeksellaceae; genus Chryseobacterium; species Chryseobacterium candidae. The sequence continues at coordinate 320,645 of NZ_SDLV01000025.1, read as the reverse complement.
AACGCAAGCTTCAGAAGCATATAGTTTTGCCATAGCTCCTTCTTTTGTCATTTTTTGTTTTGCGTTCTTAAGAGTAGATGCTCTTTGAATAAGAAGTTCAGCAGCATCAATTTCTGTTGCCATATCTGCTAACATAAAGTTGATCGCCTGGAAATCTGCAATAGGTTTCCCGAACTGATGTCTTTCTTTTGCGTATTTTAAAGCTGCTTTGTAAGCTCCTCTTGCAGTACCTAAACTTAATGCAGCAATAGAGATTCTACCGCCATCCAGAACTTTCATAGCCTGCTTGAATCCTTCACCTACTTCGCCTAAACGGTGAGAATCCGGTACACGTACGTTATCAAAAATTAATTCTGCTGTTTCGGAAGCACGCATTCCTAATTTATTTTCTTTTTTTCCGGAAGTAAAACCAGGCATTCCTTTTTCCAAAACAAAAGCTGTAGAGTTATTTTTAGCTCCTATTTCTCCTGTTCTTGTCATTACCACGGCAATATCTCCTGAAATAGCGTGGGTGATAAAGTTTTTAGCTCCGTTGATGATCCACTCATCACCATCTTTTACAGCGGTAGTAGACATACCTCCTGAATCTGAACCTGTATTGTGTTCAGTAAGCCCCCAAGCTCCGATTACTTTTCCGGAAGCTAACTGAGGAAGCCATTTGTGTCTCTGTTCTTCATTTCCAAATTCATAAATATGGTTGGTGCAAAGTGAGTTGTGTGCAGCTACAGAAAGACCAATAGAAGGGTCAACCTGAGAAATTTCGTCCAGAATAGTAACATACTCATGATAACCTAAGCCAGAACCTCCATATTGTTCAGGAATTACAATTCCCATAAAACCCATTTCACCTAATTGGTGGAATAAGTCTTTTGGAAATGTTTGGCTTTCATCCCATTCCATAATATTGGGTCTGATGTTCTTTTCTGCGAATTCTCTAGCTGTTTCCGCTATCATTTTGATGTTGTCAAGAGTCTCTGTATTCATATAATAATAGTTAATTCCCAAAGATAACCAAATTGATGGAATGCTAAAATAAATTATTTCATTCATACTATGTAAAGGGCAATCCCTTTAATTATCAAAATTTTATATTTAGATAATTAATACTTTCTTAATAAAATATTCAGTCATTTGCGTTTTTTATTTCACTAATTTAGTTTCCCAATTTTTAAGGTATGAAAAAAATTCTACTTCCTATCATTTTAATTTCCTCATATATTTGCGCGCAGGCTCCTGCCGGATATTATGACGGAACCATCGGGCTGACGGGATATGCACTGAAATCAAAACTCCACGATATTATTTCGGAAAGAATGATCAACTGGCATTATGACGACCTTAAAATGTTATATGGGCAGACTGATCTGGATATATATTATGATCATGATGTTTCCAATACTCAATATTTGCTGGATATTTATTCTGAAATCCCTTCTGGACCTGATTCCTATGAGTACACTGTAGATCAGATGGCAGCAGGTGTAGGTGCGGAAGGTCAAGGGTATAACCGGGAGCATATGATGCCGCAAAGTACATTCAGTACAAGCTCATCCATCAGCGATTATCCTATGTATTCGGATCTGAATTTTATTATTCCTGTTGATGGCTTTATCAATCAGCGGAGAAGTAATTATCCTTATGGGATAGGAAATAATACGAATCATTATATTTTTTCCAACACGTCGAGGGTATCGAATGCAGCTATTCCCAATTATCCTTATACCGGAAGAGTGTATGAACCTATTAATGAATTTAAAGGTGATATCGCGAGGTCATTATTATATTTTGCTGTACGGTATGAAGGAAAATTAGGCTCATTCAATACAGCTTATACTACTTCCGCTAATCTTACTCCTGCTACAGATCAGTGTCCGTTAGACGGAACAGAAGAAAGAGCGGTTGATCTGGCTTATATTGCTATGCTGAAACAATGGAATACAGCAGACCCGGTTTCACAAAGAGAAACTGACCGGAACAACGCCGTTTATGCCATACAAAAAAACAGAAATCCATTTATTGACCATCCTGAATGGATTGATATGATCTGGTCCGAAAACCCCGACAATATTGCTCCTGCAGCTCCGGGATCACTGGTTTCAACCCAGCAGAATGCTTATTTTGTGAATCTGAGCTGGACAGCCTCTCCTGATAGTGATGTTTTAGGGTACAGGGTTTATATGAACGGATCAACGACACCTGTTGCGGTTACAAAAGGGACTTCGGTCAGTATAGATCATCTGAGTCCTTCAACTACTTATACCTTTACAGTGAAAGCTTTTGATAAAGCCTATCTGGAATCCCCGTTCAGCAATACATTGACAGCTTCAACGACTGCTTCGGATTCTTACGCTCCGGATCTTATGATTACAAAATATATATCCGGAACGAATACGGAATTTATAAAGAATAATGCTCTGGAAATTGTCAATAAAACAGGGCATGAGGTGAATTTAAATAATTACAGAATCAATATTCAGTTCAGAAATAGCAGTTCTGGAGCTTATTATAGTGGAGATACCTATGAGCTGGAAGGTAAAGTAGGAAATAATGAAACATTTGTTATTTTGAATCCAAAAGGTACTTTGTCATGTTATACAACCGGGCAGGCAAAGTTTGCTACAGCTTCTGATCCTATGATGTATGCCGGAGGGAACTACGTAGAACTTGCTTATAACAAAACCGTGACGGTAGATGCTATTGGGACAAAATTCACAACCAATAATAACGGAAATGTATCTTTATACAGAAAGACTACCATCAACCAGCCAACCAGTACATTCAGTATAGGAGAGTGGGATTCTTACCCGTCCAACTACTGCCAGAATCTGGGGGGAACATTATCTGCCACAGAGCTGATCGCTGACAATAAAGAATTTATAATATACCCGAATCCGGTTGATGATCATCTTTATGTAAACGGAGAAACAGAGAAAGTAAAAACAGCCCAGATCATAGATCTTTCCGGAAAAGTGATCTACACTGAAAAATATCCTTTCAGAAATAAGAAAAGTATTTCCGTACAGGGAATTCCTACTGGGATCTATTTCCTGAAGCTTGATGAAAAAGCGCATCAGTTTATTAAAAAATAATCTTACCTTGACCTTGACAGGCTTTAGTCAAGGTTATTTTTACGAAGATTTAACGAGCTAAACCTAACAGGTTTTTAAAACCTGTTAGGTTTATTTTTATATGATGTAGAAATGATTCAAGATATTGTTTCACTTTACGCTCAATAATTATTCTAGCCCTGATAGAAGCGGTTAGCCCACAGCAAGCTTCGAGGAAAGGAGGGCGCGAGGAGTATGAGCGGATAGCAGGAATAGCTTCTCTCTTCAAAATAATGTAAAATGGGGAGTTAAACTTAGTCTGATCATAAAATTTTAATCCGTATTTTGATTTTTTCTGATTTAACAATGGAATATAAATCCTTAAAACCATTATATTTACTGCATCATTGATATAAGCTGATTCGCTAATAATGAATATCTATAAGTGTTTCTGCTTATATTTTTTATATATAAGTAATTATGCTTATATTTGCAGTATGATAGCGGTTATTACCGGTGATATTATAAATTCACAGCATGCAGACACTGAAGTTTGGATTACCAGGCTTAAACATCTTCTCGAAAAATGGGGAAGCGCTCCTCACACATGGGAAATCTACAGAGGGGATGAGTTTCAGTTCAAGTGCAATATTGATGACGTTTTCTGGCGTTTTCTAGCCATAAAATCTCTTATTAAAAGTGTCGAAAATCTGGATGTAAGAATGGCTATAGGTATTGGTGAGGAAAGTTTCTCTTCTGAGAAAATCACTGAATCCAACGGTACAGCTTACGTGAATTCCGGGAGATTGCTTAATGATCTTAAAAATGACGGTCATACTGTTGCTATTAAAACATCCACTGATCCTGTAGACAGGGATCTTAATATCCTGTTGAAATGGTCGTCCAAGGATTTTGATAACTGGACCATGGCTACAGCGGAGATCATTCATGAAATGATCATGAATCAGGATATTACTCAGGAAGATCTTGCCAAAAGATTTGCTATTTCACAGTCTTCTGTAAGCCAGAGGCTGAAACGAGCCAACTATGAGCTCATCGTGGAAACCAATCAGTATTTCAGAAAGAAAATTTCAGAATTATAGGTATGATCTTTATCAAACTCATATTGGCACATCTACTCGGAGATTTTATACTTCAGCCAAATTCATGGGTTGCAGATAAGGAGAACTCTAAACTGAAAAGCAGGTTTTTATACATTCATGTTCTGATTCACATTATTTTAAGTCTTGTTTTTCTATGGGATCTTCAGCTTTGGTGGGTTGCTGTATTGGTGGGAATCACTCACTTTATTATTGATGCAGCGAAGCTTACTTTCCAGAATGTAAAGACTAAGAAAAGATGGTTTTTCATTGATCAGCTGCTGCATGTTCTGGTGATTACAGGAGTTTCTTTTTATTTCCGGGAATTCAGCTTTTATTTTTTACAGAATCAGGAATTTTTAAAGATAATCATGGCCGCATTGTTTCTTACAACACCTGCTTCTATTTTTATCAAAATCTTATTGTCATCCTGGACACCTGCTCCGGATGGCCCCAATACTATTCAAACCGAATCTTTATCAAGTGCCGGAAAATATATCGGAATTTTAGAACGTCTGCTGGTTTTCACTTTTATCATGGTGAATCACTGGGAAGGCGTAGGTTTCATGGTGGCTGCCAAATCTGTTTTCAGATTCAGCGACCTTGCACAGGCAAAACAGAGAAAGCTTACAGAATATGTATTAATTGGTACGCTGCTGAGCTTCGGACTGGCTGTCTTAACAGGAATAATAATAAAATAAATCAATAAATCTAACTACAATTTAGAAAGTAAAATTATGAGTCAAAAGAAAGAAATGTTGTACGAGGGGAAAGCAAAACAAGTATTTGCAACCGATAATCCTGATGAAGTAGTAGTACGTTTCAAAGACGATGCTACAGCATTTAATGCTCAAAAAAGAGGTCAGGTAGATCTTAAAGGGGAAATGAACAACGCGATCACAACTCTTATTTTTGAATATTTAAATGAAAAAGGGATCAAAACTCATTTCATCCAAAAATTAGACGAAAGAGAGCAGCTGGTAAGAAAGGTTTCTATCATTCCTCTGGAAATGGTAGTAAGAAACTACTCTGCAGGAAGTATGGCACAAAGATTAGGAGTGGAAGAAGGAATTAAATCTCCGGTAACGATCTTCGATATCTGCTATAAAAAAGATGAATTGGGAGATCCGCTTATCAATGACCACCATGCCGTTTTCTTAGGAGCAGCTACTTATGAAGAGCTTGACGAGATGTATGAGCTATCTTCAGATATCAATGACATCCTTATCGACCTGTTCGACAAAATCAATATCATTCTGGTAGATTTCAAAATCGAATTAGGTAAAACTTCAGACGGTGAAATCATCTTAGCAGACGAAATCTCTCCTGATACCTGCAGACTTTGGGATAAAGATACCATGAAGAAATTAGACAAAGACAGATTCAGAAGAGACTTGGGAGAAGTTACTGAGGCTTATGTTGAAATCTACAACCGATTGAAGAACTTACTTGCAAAATAATTTCAGAAATTAGAAGTTAGATATTAGAAATTAGTATGAAATCACACCGGATAGAAGATTTGAAGGTTTGGACAAAATCAATGGCTTTGGTGAAAGAAGTTTATTTGATTTCTGCTGAATTACCCATGGAGGAAAAATTCGGACTACAATCTCAAATCAGAAGATGTGTAGTTTCAATACCATCTAATATTGCAGAGGGAGCCGGAAGAAATAATAAAAATGAATTTTATCAGTTCCTTGGAATTGCGTTTGGTTCTACTTACTAGCTGCAAACTCAACTTCAGTTACTGATTGATTTAAATTTTATATCTGAAATGAAAATAGCTCCTTTAAAGGAACTTTTAGCTGAAATTCAAAAAATGATTTATTCATTAAAAGCAAGTTTAAAATTATAATTGAAGTTAACTTAGACTAATTTCTAACATCTAATATCTAACTTCTAATCATTAGAAAAAATAGAAATGAAAAGTTTAGACATTCATAAAAGTGAATATTTAAAACAGTTTGAAACCCAGACTTACGGAAGGAATCTTTTCAGAACTCAGGAAGAGGAAAGACTGGATGCTCCTAATGAAGAGTGTGGGATCTTCGGAATGTATTCGGATAATGATCTGGATACTTTCTCCCTTTCACAGTTTGGTCTTTTTGCATTACAGCACAGAGGTCAGGAAGCTTGTGGTATTTCCGTTTTAAAGGATGGAAGAATCACAAACATGAAAGACGAAGGACTGGTTTTGGATGTTTATAAAGAAATTCAGGAACCTGAAACTTTTATGGGAAATTCTGCAATTGGCCATACCCGTTATACCACTGCAGGAGATAAAAAGAAATATAACTTCCAGCCATTTTTCGCGAAAAACGAATATGACCAGATTATACTTTCCATAGCACACAACGGTAACCTTACCAATGCCAAAGAATTAAAAGCAGAATTAGAAGCAGAAGGCGTAGTTTTCAGAGCGACTTCCGATTCTGAAGTCATCCTGAGACTGATCCAGAAAAACCTTGATTTAGGTCTTCGTGGAGCGATCAAAGCAACCATGGAAAAGATTGAAGGTGCTTATTCCGTAGTTGGGATGACCAGGAATAAATTCTTTGCATTCAGAGACTTCAATGGTATCCGTCCGTTAGTGTTGGGAGCTATTGATGAAAAATCCTATGTAGTGGCTTCAGAATCTGTAGCTTTAGATGCTGTAGGCGCTCAGTATGTACGTGATATTCTTCCGGGCGAGATCATTTATACCAATGAAAACGAACCTGGAAAGCTTCATTCTTATATGATGGATGAAGCGAAAGGTAAGCAGAGAATCTGTTCTTTCGAATATATTTATTTCGCAAGACCTGACTCTACTTTAGAAAACATCAATGTATACGAGATCAGAGAAAAATCCGGAGAGAAAATCTGGGAACAGGCTCCTGTAGAAGCTGATCTGGTGATTGGAGTTCCGGATTCCGGAGTTCCGGCTGCTATTGGTTTCTCAAAGGCTTCAGGAATACCTTTCCGCCCTGTTTTGATCAAAAACAGATATATCGGAAGAAGTTTCATCGTTCCTACACAGGAAATGAGAGAAAGGGTAGTAAACCTTAAGCTGAACCCGATCATTTCTGAGATGAAAGATAAGAGAGTAGTCATTATTGATGACTCTATCGTTCGTGGAACAACATCGAAAAGACTGGTTAAAATTTTAAAAGATGCAGGCGTAAAAGAGATCCACTTCAGAAGTGTTTCTCCTCCAATTATTGCTCCATGTTATCTGGGAATTGATACTCCGTCTAAAGATGATCTTATCTCAGCGAATATGACTACGGAAGAACTTAAGAATTATCTGGGAGTAGATTCCTTAGAGTTTTTAAGCATAGACAATCTGAAAGACATTTTAGGATCAGCCAACCACTGCTTCGGGTGCTTTACAGAGGAATATCCTGTAGGAAAAGGAGAAGAGGTGGATTTATTCAACTAATCTCTTTATTAAAATACTAAAAGAACCGGGTGTACAGCCTGGTTCTTTTACTTTATAAATGTAGCAAAAGATTAATATTCCTGTATTATTCAGGATACAATGGAGCTTTAATTTTGTCAAATTAAAACTTCAGGATATGAAACACGCACTTTTTACGGGTATTTTTCTGGTATTTGCCCACCTTTATTCTTCACAGACTTTCGATAATCAGGCACACCGAGGAGGGAAATCCCTTTACCCTGAAAATACAATCCCGGCTATGAAAAATGCTCTGAAAATGAATGTGACAACCCTGGAAATGGATCTGGCCATAACGAAGGACAAAAAAGTCATTCTTTCTCATGACGCTTTTCTCTCACCGGAACTGGTTACAAAGCCGGATGGAGCTTACATTCCCAAAGATTCAGGTTTTTATTACAAAATTTATGAAATGCCTTACGCAAAGATCAAAACCTTTGATGTGGGATTGAAAAAATTGAATAACTATCCTGATCAAAAGAAAATGAAAGCTCAGAAACCTCTTTTTTCAGATGTAATAGACACTTGCGAAACCTATGCCCGTGAATTGAAAAGACCACTGCCTTTTTACAATGTAGAAACAAAGACACGTCCTTTTTCTGATAACATTCTTCATCCGGAACCAAAAGAATTTGTGGATCTGATGATGAAGATTATTGTAGAAAAAAAGATACAGGACAGAGTGATCATCCAGTCTTTTGACCCGAGAACGCTGGAAATCCTTCATAAAGAATATCCTAAAATAATGACTGCTTTACTCGTGGAAAAGGTAGATGATAAAAAGCTGGCTCAGCAGCAGGCTTATTTTAGAAATATTCCGGTAGAAAAGTTCAACCTGTATCCCCATCACCTGAATGGAGTAGCCGGAGATATGAAGTTCCTGAGCTTTACTCCTACTATTTACAGTCCTGAACATAGTCTTGTGACCCCTCAATTAGTACAGGAATGCCATTCATTGGGCATGAAAGTAATCCCATGGACCGTCAATACAAAAGAAAGATTAAAGGAATTAAAAGAGATGGGAATAGACGGTATCATCAGCGATGATCCGGGAATATTCGAATAAAACTTATTGCAATATAAATAGCCGGAAGAAAATCTTCCGGCTATTTTATGCGTGCAGGGTTAATGCACTTCGGTTAAAAAACTGGTTCTAAATTAGAATTTATAGTTCAGGCCTAACTGAAACACTCTGTTGTTGTTTTCAGCTGCTGGTCTGCTTTTATCAATTTTTGTCAAGCTATTTACATATCTTGCACTGATACCGATGTTGGATGTGATATCATATCCTAAACCAAGACCCAATCCGAAATTGAATTTATTGATCTGATCTTTGTCGATATCTTGGGTATTAGAACTTGTAGTGGTTGTAGTAACACCTCCTGTAGTACTTGCTACACTTGTTTCTCCTTTAGTTTTTCCGTTGATGAAATAACTGAATTCAGGTCCTGCCTCAATATAGAACTTGTCAGTAGGTCTCATCTGAACCATTAAAGGAACAGAAATATAATCCATTTTTACTCTGCCCTGTACTTTGGTTTTTACATTCGTAACTCCATTGTCAGTTTCTGTAGATGAGATTACATCTTTTGCCCCCATTTGGTTGTATAATACCTCAGGCTGTAAGCTGAATTGTTTTGAAAGTGGAATATTAACAAATGCACCGGCATGGAAACCTAGTTGCTGAGTGTTGATTCCAAACTTTTGCTGGCTGAAATATGCTGAGTTTCCTCCAGCCTTAATTCCGAATCTAACGGGTTGTACATCTTTTTTTAGTGGTGATGCATTAACTGTTTTAGTTTCTGTTTCCTGAGCGAAAGCTAGTGTACCAGCAGTTAATGCTAATCCTAAAAATAACTTCTTCATAATTTTATTTTTTAATTTTACTATTTGTGTGTCGGATATCTCTCAATCAGACCCGAATTATTTTGCAAATTGCTTGCCAAAGTCGAAGAGTGCCTGTTTAAAGGGATTTTCAGGTGTTTTTTGAAAAGTTTATTTTAAACCATTTATCCCTTTTTGATGAATAAATATTTTGTATAATGAATGTTTTGTGAAAATAGTTGAATGCTCATTGCACTTTATTATTGATAATTGAAATAATAAAAAAAATGAACTGGAATTGGATTTTTCACGAATTAATAGAAGTTCCGGGTTCTTTTTAAGAATAGAAATAAAAATACCGGACTCTTAAAGCCCGGCATCCGTTTTGAAAATAATAAATATCTCTATTTAAATCGATTTGCAACTCCAGCCTGAATTGCATTATTTCGTACTTTATCACCGTCGTTGTATCTGTAAACTTCACTAAGACCAGCCGTAAATCTTGCCGTTATGCCAAAGTTTTCAGTAAAATATTATCCGGCACCAATGCCTAATCCCATATTAAAACGCTTAAAAAGCCCTGTTGAAATATTCTTTGAAATATGTTCCGTACGATCAACTGTAACTGAATTTCGGGTAGTCTCAATAGTTGTTAAATCTCGTTTTGTTCTTCCTCCCGGCAGATATCCTAATTCAGGTCCTGCTTCTACATAAAGCTTAGGAAGAATATTATATTGAACCATTACAGGAAGAGATAGGTAATTTAATGTCGTACTGTAATCATAGTGTTGTGTTATTCTGTATTTTCCTGAACTTGTTCTGTAATTGTACTCTGTTTTTGATCCCTGCTGGCTGAAAATTAGTTTCGGCTGGATGCTGAATTTATCAGAAACAGGAATATTCGCAAACACTCAGGCGTGAAAACCCACTTTCATTATTATCATACTCATAACCATCTCCTCTGGTAAGTGTAGAACCATTAAAGCCTGTTTTGACACCAAAAGAGACAGGAGAAGATTTTGCCTGTTGTTTTTCCTGTGCATTGGCAGAGAGGCCAACCATAATTGCTAGTACTGCAAAAAAATCATGATTGAAGTTTAATTTCCTTCCCGGCAACAAAATACCTGCTATAAAATGAGAAATTGATAAAATAATAAGCGAAAAAGTCAGGCTTAAACTAATTAACCTGACTTTTTCTATTGAAATCAAAATGTATCTTTTTGATAAACAAAATATCTTCAGTATTCTGTTGTATACTCTAATTGCCATTCTGGCTGGCATAATTCACGTTAAAGTTTAATGGTAATAGTTAGATTTGATTTTGATATTCAGTTGAATATCAACTGGATCAAAGTATACTCATTATGAAAACATGAACCATAAATTGGGAATTTCCGGGATAGAGTACAATCAGTTAATTTACAGGCAAATTTCTTGCCAAAAATATTAAGACCAATAAAAAAGCCGGATTATATTAAATCCGGCTTGTATTGATTAGTGGTTTGCTTTAAAAGCTAAATTGATTTATTAGAATTTATAAGCTAAACCAAATTGGAATACACCATTTTTAGCTTTGTCTTCAGATAGGTCTGGTCTGTTTTTCGCTACATCTGTTAAACCTGCAACATATCTTGCCGTAACTCCAATGTTTTGGGTGAAATAGTATCCAGCTCCAAGACCAATTCCGAAGTCAAATGATTTGAAAACATCTTTGGCATCTGTAGAGCTTGATTTATATTTTAATTTTGAATTCACAAGAAAACTGAACTGTGGACCAGCTTCCAGGTATAGATTAGGCAGAGCATTGTACTGAAGCATTAAAGGAACAGAGATATAATCTAGGTTTGCTTTAGCATCGCTGTCTGCTTTAAACTTTGCGCCCATTCCGCTATACATTACTTCTGGTTGGAAAGAGAAGTCCTTAGCCACTGGAATATTAGCAAATACTCCTCCGTAAAATCCAGCTTTAGAGTTGAAGTCATTATCAGAAATAGTAGAGATATTAAGACCTGCTTTTACACCAAATCTAACTGGAGAAGATGAAGCAGTAGAAGTCTTCTGAGAGAAAGCGAAAGTACCTGCTACTAACGCAAGACCTAAAAAAATCTTTTTCATAAGTTTTATATTTTAATAGTTTTTAAGTTTTATTTAACATTTCATTAGGAATCAAACTGCGTGCCAAAGTTAAAATGTACTCTGAATTTACTATTTACCGTGTTTTCTTGAAGAATAATTTTTCTATTGTATTAAAAAAGCTGGATTAATTTTAATCCGACTCCACTTTAATTATAAAAAATTACTGAGAAAAGCTATATAAAGCCTTAGAATTTGTAGTTTACTCCTACCTGGAATACCCCATTTTTTACAGATCCTTCTCTGTCATATCCATATTGATATTTTGTTTTTACAATATCAGACAGGCCTGCGTTATATCTCAGATTTATCCCAATGTTTTTGGTAAAATAGTAGCCAGCTCCCAATCCGATTCCAAAATCAAATGATTGTGTTGCATTTTTTAAAGCACCGGTAGAAGCACTTTTCTTTAATCTGGCATCAATTAAAAAGTTAAATTGTGGTCCTGCTTCCACATATAGATTTGGAATTGCTTTATATTGGAACATTACAGGTACAGAAAGATATTCTAAATTAAGTTTTGCATTACTGCCGCCTTTCTCCTTTGCTCCCGCAGCACTATATAATACTTCCGGTTGAACAGAGAAATCTTTAGAAACAGGAATGTTTACAAAAGCACCACCATAGAATCCAGCTTTTGAATTCATATCCATATTAGAAAGATTGGAAACATTAAGGCCTGCTTTCAAACCAAATTTGATTTTTGAAGAAGATGTTAATGGAGTAGAAGCATCAGTAGAAGTTGAAGTGCTTTGAGCAAATGCAAAAGTGCCTGCGATAAGTGTGAGGCTTAGGAAAATCTTTTTCATAGATTAGTTTATTTTTTATGTTGTTTAACGCTCGGAAAGCAACAAACAATATGCCGTCAATTCCCTTGTATAAAGACTTTATATGTTTTTAACGAATGTATAAATCATCTATTTGGGATGTATTTGCAGTGCTTTATCAACTCATTATTATTTTAAAATAAAAAAAGACCAGATTAAAAATTAATCTGATCTTTTCTATTGAATATAAAATTTGTTAGTGAATGTGCAGCTTATTTGAATTTATAAGCTAATCCTACCTGAAATAGGTTGTTTCTCACTGCATCAGAACCACTAGGTCTGTTTTTTGCGATATCTGTTAAACCTGCTACATATCTCGCTGTAAGTCCAAGGTTCGGAGTGAAATAATATCCTGCACCAAGACCAATACCAAAGTTGAATGTATTTAAATTGTCTTTGTAGTTATCAGTGGTATTTGATTGTCCATTAGATTCATTTTTGAACTTGTTTTTAGCACTTACCATGAAACCGAATTCTGGTCCTGCCTCAACATACAAATCAGGGATCAGGTTATACTGGAACATTACCGGTACCGTAATATAATCTAGTTTGGTAGAAGCTGAATATTTTGTTCCTGCAAAAGTATAATCTGATTTATTACCATATTGCGAATACTGAACCTCCGGCTGAACGCTGAATGAAGCCGCTAACGGAATGTTGGCAAACACACCTGCGTTAAATCCAATTTTAGATTTCTGATCATCAAGACCACTGTCTTTTGAAAGTGAAGAAACGTTCATTCCTCCTTTTACCCCGAATGTTACCGGATTAGAAGATGTATTTCCTGTCTGTTGAGCGAATGCGAATGTTCCTGCAGTTAACGCTAATCCTAAAATTAACTTTTTCATAACTTTAATTTTTTAATTTTACTCTTTCTTAATTTTAAATTTTACTACTGTTCAGCATTTTCAGTTGAACGCAGAGTATCTTTCAAATTGCTTGCCAAAAATATTTTTTATGATTAAAATCAATAAAAAAACCACTTAGTGTTGAAGTGGTTTTTGTTTTATGTAATTGATTGTCAATTTATTATATTTTTAAATAAACATTTGTTTAGATGTTGTCTAAATTGACAATTTTGTCAAAAGTTGTATTAAGAAATGAAACTGTTGTGTGAAAATTATTAAGCATCATTCAATTTTCTATAAAAAGAAATAGCTTCAAGAATGTTTTCCTGGCTGCACTGATGATCATAGTGGCATGAACCTATTCCTGAAAGCAGGGAAAAGTTGATTTTAAGGTCTGTATTCTTTTTATCATTGAGTAATAAAGCCGTAATGTCTTCATCTTTAAAATCACTGATATCAAGGTAAGGATAGTATCTCTGAATGTTTTCAATGATTATTTTTGAATCTTCTTCAGAAATAAGGTTTTCAAGATAAGCAAGATGAGCTTCAGCAATCATTCCCATAGCCACAGCTTCACCGTGAAGGATTGGATTTTCCTGCTGAAGACATAAACTTTCTACCGCATGTCCTATTGTATGCCCGAAATTAAGTGTTTTTCTGATGTTCTGCTCATGGAAATCCTGATCTACAACATTCTGTTTAATATTCATAGAGGTCTGAATATGGGGAAACACTGTTTCCACTTCCAGTTTGCGGATCTGAATCAGCTTATCCCAATGATTTTTATCAGCAATTAACCCATGTTTCAGCATTTCTGCAAAACCACTTCTTAATTCTTTAAAAGGCAGTGTTTCTAAGAATTTTGGAAAAATAAAGATTTGCTCAGGGAAAGCAAAAGTTCCCACCATATTTTTATAGTGCATCAGATCGATCCCGGTTTTTCCGCCTATGGAAGCATCACACATTGATAAAAGGGTAGTAGGGATATTGACAAACTGTATTCCTCTTTTATAAGTAGATGCAACAAATCCTCCCATATCCGTAATCACACCGCCGCCAAGGTTAATAACCAGTGCTTTTCTGTCTGCCTGCATTTCTGTAAGAATTTCCCAAAGCTGATTGGCTGTCTGAATATTTTTCATTTCCTCTCCAGCCTCAATCTCTAAAATTTCAAATGCAAGATCCGTTTCCATATTCCCTAAAAGAACAGGAAGGCAGTATTCATGAGTGTTTTCATCTACAAGAATGAAAATTTTACTGAAAGTTTTTTCGTGAAGAAACTCGTTGAGCTGAGAGAAATTATCGTTTAATATTGTTATCATCTTCTATTTTATATAAAGTTAAAATGTAAACTATAGTGCAAAGTTATGATTCTTAATTTTTAACTCGTAACTAAATTACTATCTTTGCAGAAATTTTTAGAATGAGCAGAGATAATAATAATTCAGACAGACCAAAGAGACCAAGAATTTCAACCAAGAAAAGTTCTGATGATTCTCGTGCTTCCAGATCTGGAAATTCTTCAGGATCAAAACCTTTTAACAAGCCTTTCTCTAAAGATGGAGGGAAAAAAGGCCCGGAACATAAAGGATCCAATTCAAGATTTGAAAAGAAACCTTTCAAAAGAAATACAGACAGTTTCGAGAATTCCAACGATGATTCAGGATCAAAATCTGAAAGAAAACCTTATATCACAAACAAAAGTGAGAGCTATGAGAAGAAATCTTTTGGAAAACCTAAGAGAGGAGGGAAAAACTTCGATACAAGAGATAAGTACGAAAGAGGCAGCCTGAAATACGGAAGAAGACCTTCCAGCGGTGATGACAGAAATGATGACAAAACAAGATCTTTTGTACAGAAAAGAAGGCTGAACAAAATTGAAAAAGACGTTCATAAAGACAGCATCCGTCTTAACAAGTATATTGCTAATTCCGGAATCTGCAGCAGAAGAGAGGCTGATGATTTGATTACTCAGGGATTGGTAGAAGTAAACGGAAAGGTGGTAACTGAAATGGGATATCAGGTACAGAAAACAGACAGAGTAGTTTTTGACGGACAAAGTATTACTCCTGAAAAACCTGTATATGTACTTTTGAATAAGCCAAAAGGTTATATTTCTACAACAAAAGATGATAAAGCAAGAAAAACCGTAATGGATCTTGTGGCGAATGCTTCTCCGTACAGGCTTTTCCCGGTTGGAAGACTGGATCGTTCCACAACAGGAGTGATCTTATTAACCAATGATGGTCACATGACTAAAAAGCTGACGCATCCATCTTTTGATGCTAAGAAGATTTATCATGTTACATTGGATAAAAAGCTTACCGGTGAAGATTTACGCCTTATTGCTGAAGGTATCCGTCTTGATGAAGGAGTAGCTGTGGTTGATCAGATTTCATATATTGAAGGAAAGCCTAAGAATGAAGTCGGAATTGAGATTCACATCGGATGGAACCGTGTTATCAGAAGAATTTTCCAAAGATTAGGATACGAAGTAGAATCTTTAGACAGAGTGATGTTTGCAGGATTAACGAAGAAGAATATCAAGAGAGGACACTGGAGAATCCTTACAGAACTGGAAGTAAACAACCTTAAAATGCTTTAGAATAATGATGAATTAAGCGTTATCAATGATGAATGACAGATTCACATTTCCAGCTT
Source organism: Chryseobacterium candidae (assembly GCF_004916905.1). Taxonomy (GTDB): domain Bacteria; phylum Bacteroidota; class Bacteroidia; order Flavobacteriales; family Weeksellaceae; genus Chryseobacterium; species Chryseobacterium candidae. The sequence goes on along the minus strand of NZ_SDLV01000025.1, from coordinate 304,766 downwards.
ACTTCATTCTTTCAAAAAGTATCTTCAGGATAAAGAATAAAAAAGCACAGAATTATTTTCTGGACACTATCCCACGAAGCGTGTAAGTAAAAAAGTTAGGCTTGGATTTTATAATCTGAGCCTTTTTTAAATACGCATAAATCGGTTAAGAACAATAAATTTTGGATAAACATTGTCCATTTTTGTAGTTTCTTTTAAAGCGAGATACACTGATTCTTCGGATTTCAAGAAGAAATTCAAAAAATACAGTAAGTTCATCACATTATTTTCGCCAGGAGTGAATTGAATTGCATAAGAATATTTGCTTTCCCTTACTTTGAAAACAATTCCCTCCAAACAATGAAATATAAAAAAAGCTATCTCAATTGTGAGACAGCTTCATTTTTTTCTCTCGCAGATCACAAAAACTGCTCTGACAATTAAGTGCAAATCTGTTTAATCTGTGAGAAAATGTATTCTTTATTTAATATTTTTAAATCGTTGCATTTCCTTCCACACCGTCGGAATTATCGGTTTTGTTTCCTGTGATTGCGGCCGTTACAAAACTAAACAGGCTTACCAGTTTTCCTGCTTTGGTATCCCAGTAATAGGTTTCTTTAGGCTCTACACGGATAATGGAAACATTTGGATCGTCTTTTCCGTCAAACCAGGCTTTAGCAAGAGGAGACCATTTATCTTCTATAGTTGCTTTATCTTTATAAATAGAAGCTTTCCCATAAACAGAAAGATATTGAGAATCACTATTGTTCATAAAAAACAATTGTACTCTTCGGTCTTCTTTTATTTCAAAATTCTTATTGCTGGTTCCGCTGCTGATAAACCAGAGATTTCCGCTGTCGTCTGTTTCCTGTAACGTCATCGGTCTTGAATTGATAGGAGTAGTTTCCAATTCTGTACAGAACATACATATTCTTGCACTTTCCGAGAGTTCTTTGATCTTTTTGATTGCTTCCAGGTGGGTAAGATTTTGTGTTGACATAATATAATATTTTAGTTATTGGTATTCATTAAAACATTCAAATACCTGACCAAAAGGGAATAAATTGTGGTACCTGGGCTTGATTTCTTTTCAATAAATAAGTTTTACGTAAATTTGATGAATGCAGATTTCGCCTCCTAAACATCTGGCTTCTTTTATAAGACATTATATCTTATTGGAAAACTCCAGGGAGAATATGAAGAGTTTAAGGCTCTTTACGGATGGAAGTTCCGGACTGATTCTATCCGGAAATATGAAACTGTATTCCGCTATTTCAAAGGAACGGATGCCACTTTCCTTTTTCTACGGAGCTTTGAACGGCTACAAAGATTTCTCTTCAAAAGGGAAATTTTCTCTGATTGCCGTAGTATTTCAACCTTATTTTTTGAATATCCTTTTAAAAACGTCTGCTAAAGATATTTGTAATCAGATTATTTCAGTGGAAGATGTATTGAAAAATAAACTGGAAATATTTCAGGAAAAATTGTTTAATAAAGCAGATCCCTTAAGAGTTATTCATGAACTGAATGTATTTTTTACCGGGTTTTTATCGGAAGGAATGAGCATGGATCACCATATTATAGCAGCTACACAACAATATCTTCTTCAAAGCAAAGGTTCTGTATCCTCCGGGGATTTACAGCATTTTACCGGATATTCTGAGCGTCATTTAGAACGAAAATTTGAGTGCCATTTGGGTTTGTCTCCCAAAAAATACGGAAATATTATCCGTCTTCATTACTTCTTAGGCCTTATGAAAAATGAGATTGGTTATAAAAATATGACCATGCTTTCTTACGAAGCTGGATATTCTGATCAGTCGCATCTTATCAGGGAATTCAAAAACAATATCGGGCTTACTCCCAAACAATATCTGAAGACAGAAAATAAAATGGCTGTTAATTTTATTGAGCTGTAAAAATAACAATGTCGGTTTTATACAATTTTTCGCAGGCAATACTATATAGTTTTGCTTAAAAAAATAATGAATATTAAAATTTCAACCGCACAGTTTGAAAACAGAAGTGCTGATAAAGCATATAATCTATCTGTTATGGAAAAACTGGCTGGTAAGGCAGCATCCAAAGGATCTCATGTGATTGCTTTCCACGAATGCTCCATTACAGGTTATACTTTTGCCCGAAAACTTTCCAGAGAACAGCTTCTTGATATTGCTGAATTTATTCCGGAAGGAGAAAGTATTAAAAAGCTTCAGGAGATTGCTGCTAAGCATGATATTACCATCCTGGCTGGCCTTTTTGAAAAAGATGAAAATAATAACCTTTTCAAAGCGTATGTTTGTGTTGATAAAACAGGGCTGAAGGCAAAATACAGAAAACTTCATCCTTTTATCAATCCGAATCTTACACCCGGAAATGAGTATTGTGTGTTTAATATCATGGGCTGGAAGTGCGGAATTCTGATCTGCTATGATAACAATGTTATCGAAAATGTAAGAGCTACAAGGCTTCTTGGGGCAGAAATTATTTTTATGCCCCATGTTACTATGTGTACACCTTCCACAAGACCGGGAGCGGGTTTTGTAGATCCTCAACTCTGGGAAAACAGGGAATCAGATCCTACGTCTTTACGGCTGGAGTTTAATGGAATGAAAGGCAGAGACTGGCTCATGAAATGGCTTCCGGCAAGAGCTTATGATAACGCAGCTTATATTGTTTTTTCAAATCCTGTCGGGATGGATGATGATCAGCTGAAAAACGGATGTTCTATGATTATAGACCCTTTCGGAGATGTAATTGCAGAATGCAGTTCATGGGAAGACAGTTTTGAAACCGCTGTCATTACTCCTGAGAAGCTTACACGGGCAGGAGGATGTCGGTATTTAAAAGCCCGAAGACCAGAGTTATACAGGGATATAATAGGGCAGGAGCATTCGTCCGAACAGAAAGTGGTATGGCTGGATGATAAAAATATTTAAGAATAAAAATCCTCCGGAATTGATCCTGGAGGATTTTATATTTTATTGATTGGGCTTTTTCTGCGGATCGCTCCAGGCTTCTCCGTTGTAAATATGTTTAAAGCCTCTCTCTTTAAGGATATTCCCGGCTTTTACACTTCGGAGTCCGTGGGAGCACACTGTTGTATATGTTTTTTCGGATCTAATTCTACATACCGTTCTCTGATTGTTCCTAAAGAAATTTTCTTTTTAAAAAACTCATTTTCCAGTTTCAAAATCAACTGGAAGAAACACCTTAAGCTATGAAATTTCATAGATTTCCGCATCTGTAAACACAAAAAACGCACTTTTTTTTGGTAGATTTTTCGTATCCAGTCCTGTGAATTCACTGAAAGCAGGTAATAATAATTGATTGCTGCTGAGAGCAAAGCATGGTAGCCTGATATTTTTCACCGCAGAATTCAGCACAATTCCCGGGTGAATATGTCCTGTAATCTGAAATCCGGATCTTGATGCATCAAAATCATGAATGAAAGTAATATCATCTATTTCCAGCCATTCAGATTTGTGATGAAAGCATAATTTTTTTTCCAGGGTTTCTGAAATCCGGTCATGGTTTCCTTCAATAAGATAAAACTGTATATCAGGATACTGATTTTTCCAGGTACAGAATTCATCCACATCAGAATTGTCTCCGGCATGAAGTAAATCTCCAACCACTACAAACTTTTCAGGCTGAAAATATTCAATCAGCGCGGATAATCTTTCCAGATCACTTTTCATAATATGATTGGGCAGTGCAATACCATTTTTACGAAAATGAGCTGTTTTTCCGATGTGCAGATCAGAAAGAATCAATGCTTTTTCTTTTTGCCAGAATGCTGCCCGCTGATTGGTCAGAATGAAAGTTTCATTTCCGATGGAAATATTTTTAGTTGCTATAAACACTTGATAGATTGAAAAATTGAAGGTTTAAAGTTAAACTATTTAAATAAATAGGATCAGCCAACTTTTCCGGCTTACATGAAATTTTTCCATTATTTAAATTTTATTAAAATTCTAAGAAGATATACTCTAAGTTACGATGATTATTTAAGTTTATCAAGAAAATTAACGGAGAATATCAGGCTGAGAATAAGATTAAAACGATAGGCTTTTTATTTGATTTTATAAATTTTAGAATCTCGCAAAGATGCAAATTTTATATTATCTGTTTTTATTTAAGGTGCAAGAACATTTCGACTTAGCTCAATGTGAGATTTTAGCAAAATTAACGGGACTAAATTTTACCGGAGATAAAATCTTTGCGCCTTAAAATGTTATTATTATCAATTTTTTGCGTCTTTGCGATAAACAAATATTCATCGGCATATCTGTTCTTACAGAAAACACATTAATTGATTATAAAAGGTCACTTATATTAGAAAGTTTCAGCATTCTTTTAATCCTCGCATCCAGTCCTTCACTGGAAAGAGTCTGCCTTAAGCTGTCTACTTTGATCGGGAAACTGAGCGGAGTGAAGGAACGGGAATATTTCAAAATAATTTCAGATTTTTCAATTCTTTTAAATGCTTCTACTAATCGCTGTTCCTGAAGCTGCATATTAAATACTTCAGTATAAGCCTGTTTGATTAAAAAATGATTGGGATCATGGTCTTCGAGTACTTTAAAGATCAGTCCGGCAGAGCTTTGCAATGATTTGTTGGAACGTTGCTGTCCTGCATAATTCTGAATCACCATGCCTGAAATCACTGCAATATCTCTGAATTTTCTTCTTGCCATTTCCGCTGAATTGATACTTGCGATCACATCGTTCATCAGATTATCTCTTGTTAAAATTTCTTGCAGATTATTTTCATTTAAGGGAATTTCCTTATCACTGAAAAGTTCAAATCCATAATCATTCATGGCCATAGAAAAGGAGATAGGGGCCAGTTTTGAGATCCGATAGGCAATCAAAGCGGCCATTACTTCATGCACAAGACGCCCTTCAAAAGGATACATGAACAAATGATATCCTTCACGGTTTTTGATCATTTCCACCAGAAATTCATCTTCTCTGGGAATATGTGAGTTTGTTTCCTGATTGATCAGAAGAGGATGCAGAAATTTAAGCTCTTTTTCCGAAGCTTTCGGATTTAAAGCATGTGAGAGTTTTTCTCTTAAAAAATGTCCCAGATTGCTGCTTAATGGAAGCCTTCCGCCAAGATAACTCGGAACTAAAGCTTTTCCTTTGGCTGCTCTTACATAGACCGTCATATCTTTAATCATAGCGACTTCCAGTGTACGTCCGGCCAGAATAAATTTTTCTTCTTTTTTCAGTTTTGAAATAAAATACTCTTCAATCATTCCGATATAGCCGCCGGAAATAAATTTCACCTTCAGCATCGCATCACTTACAATCACACCCATATTCATCCGGTGGAGCATAGCAATTTTTCTTGAAGTTACTTTATAAAGGCCGTCTTCCATAATGACGATTTTATGGAACTCTTCATAGTTTTTCAGTACGCTGCCGCCAATAGTAAGAAATTCCAGAATGCTTTTCCATTCTTCGTCCAGCATTTCCTGAAAGGCATATACTTTTTTGATCCTTTCATGTAGTTCGTCAGGATAAAAGCCATCTCCAACTGCCAATGTCATCAGAAACTGAACCAGCACATCGAAACATAAAACCTGTGGTTCTCTGGGTTCTACCACTTTCTGTTTCACGGCTTCTTTTAAAGCTGAAACTTCAATCAGTTCCAGAGAATGGGTAGGAACACAATAGATTTTTGAGGTTTCAAAAGGAGAGTGGCCGCTGCGTCCGGCTCTTTGAAGAAAACGCGCAACTCCTTTGGCTGATCCTACCTGAATGACGGTGTCAACAGGTTTAAAATCGATTCCAAGATCTAGGGATGATGTGGAAACTACAGCTTTTAATTTTCCGGAACTTAAATTTTCTTCAATCCAGATTCTTAAATGGGTATCAATAGAACTGTGATGGATGGCGATCTGACCCGCAAAATCAGGATAAGCATCCAATAAAAGCTGATACCACATTTCACTCTGACTTCTGGTATTCGTAAATACAATGGTAGATTTTGATTCCAGAATAATAGGAACCACTTTATCTGCAAGTTTGTTTCCAAGATGTCCTGCCCAGGGTAATATCTCAATTTCATCCGGAAAAACCGGGAGAATGTCTATTTTTTTCTGTTCTTTGGCTGTAATTTTTGTCTTTTTACAGTCATACGGGATAAGCACATCCATAGCTTCATCCAGATTCCCAATGGTGGCGGTGATGCCCCATATTTTAATCTCCGGAACATATTTTCTAAGCTGGGAAATCCCGAGTTCTGCCATAACACCGCGCTTTGAACCCAGTAATTCATGCCATTCATCCACAGCCACACATTTCATATCAGTGAAAAAACGTTCATTATTTTTCTGGGCGAGAAGCAAGTGGAGACTTTCAGGGGTTACAACAAGAATTTCAGGCATTTTTTTCACCTGCTGCTGTCTTACTTTGGGATCGGTATCTCCGTTTCTTACGCCTACCGCCCAATCGAGTCCGATTTCGTCAATCGCTTCCTGCATCGCTTTTGCAATATCTTTGGAAAGAGAACGAAGAGGGGTTATCCAGATCATTTTCAGCCCTTTTTTGTATTGCTCAGGATGATTCAGGAAATCTGAAATTAAGGCTAAAAAAACAGAAAAAGTTTTCCCAAAACCTGTGGGAGCAACAACCATTCCGCTGTATCCGTTTCCAAATTTCTTCCAGGTTTCCAGCTGAAATTTAAAAGGGGCAATACCTTTATTGGTCATCCATTGCTGAATGATCTTTAATCCGTTGGTATGTTCGAAAGCTGCCAATTTATATTTGATTTAAATTTTTAACGCAAAAGACGCTAGGGTTTTATATGATATTATTTATTTTTTCGACCGCAAGGGCGTTTCACTCAGCAAAGGTTTTATTGGATTAATTTTTTAATTTCTTCAAGAGAGTCGATTTCATCTACTGTTTTGTCTTTCCGCCACCTTACAATTCTTGGAAACCGCAGGGCTACACCACTTTTATGACGGTTGCTGAAACCTATTCCTTCAAAAGCAATTTCGAAGACCAGTTCTGCTTTTACGGTTCTTACAGGACCAAATTTCTCAATAGCATTTTTGGTCACAAACCGGCTCACTTCCATGATTTCCTTATCCGTTAATCCTGAATAGGCCTTGGCAATAGTGACCAAAGTATCTCCATTTTTTACGGCAAAAGTATAATCGGTGTAATAGGCACTTCTTCTTCCGCTGCCTTTTTGGGCATAAATAAGAACTGCATCAATGGTAAACGGATTGATTTTCCACTTCCACCAGTCGCCTTTTTTTCGTCCTGAGTGATAAGGTGAGTTTTTTTGTTTTAGCATGAGTCCTTCACTGTTTACATCCCGTGAGTTTTCACGAAGCGAATTCAGTTCATCCCATTTTTCAAAATCCAGACTTTTGGAAATACTGATGCGTTCCGGATTTTCATTCAATAATAATTCTTCCAGTAAGGCCCTTCTTGCAGAGATTGGTTTTTCCCTCAGATCATTGTCTTCCAGTTCCAGCAAGTCGTAGACAAAGACTTCTATGGGGATTTCCGAGAGCATTTTTTTAGTTAAAGTTTTCCTGTTTAATCTTTTCTGCAATTCATTAAAATTTAAAACTTTACCCTCTTTTACCGCAAGTATTTCTCCATCTATGACAAAGTTGCCTTTCATGGCTTTTATAACTTCTGTAATTTCCGGAAATTGCTCGGTCACGAGTTCTTCACCTCTTGACCAGATGAAGACTTCATCGTTTCTGCGAATGATCTGTCCGCGTATTCCGTCCCATTTGTATTCTACCATCCATCCATCAGGATCTCCCAATTCTTCAATTTCTTTTTCCAAAGGATAGGCAAGGCAGAAGGGATAGGGTTTTGAGTTGTCAGGATTTACATTTTCCGCATCAATAAGCTCTTTGAAAGAAACTTCATCCGGCAGCCATTTACCCATTAAACTGTGCATCAGAGCACTGGATTCCTGCCCTGAAAATTTGGTCAGCGCATTGATTAATGTTTTGTCTGATACTCCAATCCGGAAACTTCCGCCAATTAATTTATTGAATATCAAACGTTCGGTATAATCCAGCCCATTCCATGTTTGCAGGACAAATTCTTTTTTTTCTGCGTCTGTTTTGCCTTTTAAGTTGGTAATATCATTCATCCATTCTGATAATGAACGTTCTATTTTTTCCTCCGGAGGCGGAAGAATTAATGATAAAGTCTCTCCGAGATCGCCTACGGAAGAGTAAGATTCCTGAAACAGCCAGTAGGGGAGTTTTGTGATTTCCAGCGCCCATTCTTTCATGTAATTGGTGTTGACATTCCTCTTAGGTCTTTTTCCGGTAAATAAGGCTATAAACCATACTTTATCTTCATCAGGAGCGCGTTCCAGATAATCAATGATGGCATCAATTTTAGCATTGGTTTTATTGGTGGTTTCCAACGCATTGATAAGCTCTGCAAAATGTCTCATGATTCCGGATTTTCAGGGTTTTCTTTTTCAGATTCCTCTTCTTCGTCACCGTAAAGTGTTTCTACAACATGTGCTTTAATTCCTGTTTCATTCAGATATTTTGAAAAAACTTCTGTCTGTCCGTGGGTAACGTGTACCAGCTCTGCTTCGGTTGCTTTTACAGTCTGAAGCAATCCCTTCCAGTCTGCATGATCACTCATTGCAAATCCTGCATCTGCACTCCGCCACCTTCTTGCACCGCGCACCTGCATCCAGCCGGAACATATTGCTGTGGCCGGATCTGGAATTTTCTTAATGATATTACTGTCGAGTAAGGCGGGTGGAACAATAACAATTTCATGTTCCATTTCTTTAGGGCGTTCTCTGAAATCTGCTATTGTATATTCAGGAAGATCAATTCCTACTGTTTCAAAGGCTTCATTCAGTTTTCCAATGGAATAATGGACGTATATTTTCCCCAATTCTTCCACTGCCTTCATAATACGCTGGGCTTTTCCCAAAGAATATCCAATAAACACAGAGGTTTTATTGTTTTCTTTATTTTTCAGTACCCAGTTCTGAAGTTTTTTATTTAAATCCTGAACTTCCAGCCAGTTGTAGATAGGCAGACCAAAGGTGCTTTCTGTCACAAATTCATTACATTTTACCAACTCGAAAGGTGTACTCAGTCCATCTTCCTGAACTTTATAATCTCCCGAAATTACAGTTACATATCCTTTATACTCAAGCTTTACCTGGGCAGAACCAATGATATGCCCTGCTGGATGAAGTGAAAGTTTTACATCATTGATGGTAATTACTTCTCCATACTCTATGCTCTGGCATTCGATATCCGTCCCGATTCTCTGATGCAGAATAGGTTTGGTAAAGTGGTGGCAAAGGTATTTTTTCATTCCCCAACGGGCATGATCGGCATGGCCATGGGTAATAACCGCCATATCAACGGGCCTCCAGGGATCTATATAGAATTTCCCTTGCGGACAGTAAATTCCTTTTTTGGTAAATGTGATTAATTTCAATGGTGTGAATGGTTTAAAGAGTCTGCTTCAAAAACTTAACCAAAGTTTTAAAAATAACAATTTTTATTACCTATAGATAACAGAAGTCATCAGTTATGCAAAAACAGGTGATTATTTTGTTGGCCAAGGTCTAAAAATGGATAAGTAGTTAATTTTTATTTTCTTTATTTATATTGTTTTTTGTATTTATTTTAAATATTTATATTGTTTTTTGATTAAAATTTTAATAGAAAACATTTTGTTTGTTAAATAGTAAATAATATTAGTTATTTAATGTTTAATTGATTATTTTTATAAAAAAATGAAAAATGAGAAATTTATTATTTATTACTGTCTTTCTGTTTTGCAGTTTTCAAAAAAGTGAATCGCCTTCAGACAGATCTATAAGAGTAGAAAATAGGGTAAAAAAGAGTGAACGTATTATTTATTTCTTCTTTAAGGCACATAAAGACAGCTCCGGGAATGAAAAAATTACTCTTCATGAAACTAAAATTTCGGATGGGAAACTGAAATCAACACCTTTCTTTGACAGGAATGAAGTGCGGAAAGGAGACCTTATTATTACGGTCATTGAGGCTGATGGAAAAGAAGGAGCCAGGCAGCTTGTAAGAGATCCGCTGAATCGTGAGCTGGAAGTTTACGAAAAAGAAGGAATCTCCAGACACAGGGCTTCTCTTCAAAGTGCAGAATTCAATATCAGATTTTCATATGCTGATAACATTCAGTGGGTAAAAGTTGAAAAAGCCACAGATTCCGGAGTACAGTTATTATTCACTCAAAAACTATAATTATGAAAAAGATTTTATTATCTCTTCTTGTAGGAAGCAATTGTTTTGGACAGACATTTGAAAAAGTTACCTTATTGCAGAACGGAAGCAATGATAAACGTATTGTTATTGCTGTTTTAGGCGATGGGTTTACCGCTGCACAGCAAACTTCTTTTGTGTCATCAGCGCAGTCAACAGTTAATTATCTTTTTACAAAGAGTCCTTATAATGAATATAAAAATTATTTTAATGCTTATGCTGTAAAAGTAATTTCTCAGGAATCCGGAGTTAAGCATCCAGGAACTGCAACGGATGTTATAGAACCTGTTATACCTATCTCAAATCCAAATAATTATATGGGTGCAAGTTTTGATATTGGTGTGCACAGATGTATTCATACCAATACTCCAAATAAGGTAGGACAAGTTCTGGCGACGAATGTCCCAGACTATGATATTACTTATGTACTGGGTAACTCTACAGAATATGGAGGTTGTGGAGGTACCTATGCTTTTGCATCACTCAATAGTTCTTCAAATGAACTTGTAGTGCATGAACTGGGGCACTCATTTGGTAATTTGGCTGATGAGTATTGGTTTCCCGGTTCGCTTGAATCCGCAAATAAAACACAGAATTCTAACCCATCAACGATCAAATGGAAAAACTGGGTAGGTACTAACAATGTAGGAATCTATCCCCATGCCGAAAGCCCGACATGGTTCAGACCCCATGAAAATTGCGAGATGAGGTATCTTGACCGGCAGTTCTGTTCCGTTTGTAAGGAGACAATCATTGAGAAGATTCACTCTTTAGTATCTCCTGTAGATTCATATACACCGGCAAACAATACTTCATTAGATGCCACATCTGGTGTTACTTTCACAGTGAATGAAATCCTTCCTATCCCTAATACATTAGTCAATACCTGGACTTTGAACGGAACAGTGCTGGGAGGATCAACAGGGAATTCCCTTACTATAACTCCGGGACAGCTCAACAACGGTAATAATACTTTGATGTTTTCTGTAGTGGATAACAGTCCGCTTGTGAGAGTAGATAATCACAGTACACTTCATGTTACCAATGTTACCTGGACACTAAGCAAAGGGACTCTTAACATTTCAGATGTGAAAGCAGAGGAGCGACGTTTCAGTATTTACCCGAATCCTACAGAGGGAGAGTTTTTTATCAATGGAAAAAAGGATTTTTCAAAGGATGTTAATGTGGAAATTTATGATGCTTCCGGAAAGATGATTCCATCCAGATTTGAATTGAATAATTCTGTAATAAAGGTCGATATTAAAAACTATCCGACAGGTACTTATCTGCTGAATGTAAAAGAAAACAAAACCCTGATTCTTTCCCAGAAAGTCATTAAAGAATGATGAAAGAGATATAGTATTGATAATTTTGAAATATAAAGCTGGAGATTCATAAACTGGTGTTCCCAAACCAGAAAATGAGTCTCTTGTTTTTTTATTCCTGAAAACCACAGTGTAATATTTGAATAAAAGGAATTTAAGCTATAAATCCATAAAAATGTTGAAATTTGCAGCAAATAAGAATTAATGAGGATTGTAGATATAAACAACTGGAACAGGAAAGAACACTTCGAATTTTTTTCTAATATGGCAAGCCCTTATTTTGGGTTTACAACGGAGGTAGACTGTACAAAAGCGTACGATACAGCAAAAGAGAAAGGATATTCATTTTTTGCCTATTATTATCACAAATCTATGGTGGCGGTTAATACAGTAGATGAATTAAAACTCAGAATTATTGATGGACAGGTAATACAGTTTGCCACAGTGCATGCCGGCAGTACAATTGGAAGGCCGGATGGTACTTTTGGTTTTTCATTTACTCCTTTTTCAGAAGATTTTGAAACATTCAATGCTGCTCTACAGGAGGAGATAAAAGGAGTACATGAAAGTACAGGGTTGAGATTGAGCAATGAAAGGCTGGGGAAAGATCATGTAAGACATACTGCCATTCCGTGGAATTCTTTCAGTGCAATACTGCATCCTACTGATTTTAATACTACAGAATCGGTTCCTAAAATAGCCTTTGGAAGGTTCAGTATTCGTGAAGGAAGAAAATATCTTCCGGTTTCTGTTGAGGCACATCATGGATTGGCAGACGGAATTCATATTGCTAAATATCTGGAAGAGTTTCAGAGACAGCTTGATCAGTAGTAAAAGCATAAAGACAATATTTTTAAAATATCATAAACAAAAGCTGGGTTTCGATCCGGTTTTTGTTGTTTATAACTCTGTTTATTTCCGGTAAGAATACGCTGAAAACATTGATCCAGATCATAAAAAGTAAACACAGAAACGTATTACATTTACAATGGCAAAATAACAAAGCAGATAATGAGTAAACGACCTGATAAAAGACGTTATGGTATTTTAGCTCAAAATGTAACGTGGTATCTATGTGGTATACGGTTTTAACAAAATTTTAATCATTTTTTCTTTCTTTGCCAATATAAAAATAAGCCGAAATTCATAGGTTATGTTTTTTTTTCTAATCATTTGTTGAATACAACTAAATGTTGCTGATCATTAGATTACATTAAAAAAAAGCAAGTAATTTTTGAATATATAGGAATCATTTTGTTCACGATATTACCTTATCATGAAACAGATTGATCAGATAAAAAACTTTATACGATGCGCAAAATTTATTGCATCTGAGATAAGTAGAGATGAAAAAGTATTATGAAAAATAGAAACCCAGAAACTAACTTAGAGGATTTAAAACAAAAGATTCTTGTACAAGACGAGATAATGGCATTGGCCAAATCTAATTCTCCTCGTCTCCTGAATAAATTCAGACTGGTTTATCCTGATTTTTTTAAAAAGTTATCCGATATACAGCCTTCTCTTAAAAATTCCGAATTAATCTTTTGTATTTATCTTAAGCTTAATATGACAACTAAAGAGATTGCAACCTGCATCTTTGTAACTCCAAAAGCAATACAAAACAGGAAAAACAGGATCAGAAAAAAACTGAATATTCTTTCTGAATTTGATATTTATAAATGGTTTAATGAAATTTAAACCATTTTTTCTGAATTTAAATTTCTATTACAGTTTGATCCAAATCATGATATAAAAGAATCTTCCAGTTGTTTTCTTTTGCTTCTTTTTCCCATCTAAGCCTTAATTCCATTGCTTTTCTGCCATCAAAATCACTTTTATAGGCTAAATGATATTTTAAATAAGAGGCCTGTGGCAGATCGTCAGCACCATAGAAGACTGTTTCTTCATTGTCTCTGACCCAGAAAACCTGCATGAAAGGAGTGTGTCCGCCCACCACTTCATAGGAAATCTCATCAGTAATTTTCCCCTGATCTTCATTCATCCACGTAATATTCGGAAGCTTAATAAGTTTTTCCAATAGATCAAAGTCAAATGAAGGATTTCCTTTATTTTCCACCGCAAAGTCCAGTTCCCGTTTCTGGATATAAATCTGAGCATTTGGAAAAGCCGCTTCAAAACCATTTTCTGTAAGTTTCACAGCGCCCTCAATATGATCTTTATGAAGATGAGATAACAACAATTTTGTGATTTGCTCGGGACGGATATTTTCTCTTTCCAGAATTTCTGAAACAACAGTTTTTCCAGACTCGTTTTTCCACCCAATTCCAGCATCCAAAAGGATATAATCATTTTCAGTAATAATGAGAAACGGCTGAACAGACATTTTGATTCCTCCGGTCTTATCAAAATTTTCTTCTGTTAAAAGAGTAAAGTCTTTGGTTTTGCTTGCCGAAAAATTGCCTTCTTTAAGTGGAATAATTTTCATGCTGCAAATTTCCTTAATATTTCTAATATTCAAAAAGATTTTCGTCAATATATATTATCCATAAAAACAATCAAACAGGCAGAATGCTGAAATCACTCAATTTACGCTAAAATCCTGCGTTATTCATGAAAAGGTAAAGAAAGGAAGCAGATTAATTCTTTTTTTAATGATTATCTTTGATCTCTTAAAAATCTGCTGTCAGACAGCTTTCAAATCAAATAAAAACTTTATATAATGCAGGAGAGTTCTTCCCATGGTATTTCCCGGACTGTTATCTGGCTTATGGCTATTATTTCCGGACTTGTGGTAGCCAATAATTATTATAACCAGCCTTTATTGGCACTCATTTCTGAAGAACTTCAGGTTTCTGAGAGTGCTGCAAGTAAAATATCTGTACTTACCCAGATTGGGTATGCATTGGGATTGCTGCTGATTGTTCCGTTGGGAGATAAATTTTTTCGAAAGAAATTAATTTTAATCGATCTGTTTATGGTTTTTGGATCACTTTTATGGATGACTTTTGCGACTCAGTTGTGGATGTTATACGCAGCAAGCTTATTGATTGGAGCGACGTCTGTTATTCCGCAGCTGTTTGTACCCATTGCGGCCGAACTTTCTTCGGATAAAGAAAAATCTTCCAATATCGGTCTGGTAATGTCAGGGTTATTGCTGGGAATTCTTCTTTCCCGTTTTATAGGAGGAATTGTAGGAGAGCTTTGGGGATGGAGAGCCATGTTTGGTATTGCAGCAGGACTGATGATTCTGGTTTGGCTGGCTGTGTATAAAATGCTTCCTGAAATGTCTCCTAACTTTAAAGGTACCTACAGTGAACTGATGCGTTCTGTTGCTCAGCTTGCGAAAACACAGCCTGTTCTTCAGCTGGCTTCTTTCCGTGGAGCTATGGCATTTGGATCAATGTGCGCGCTGTTTACCACGCTTGTTTTTCACATGGAAAAGCCTCCTTTTAATGCCGGTTCATCTGTAGTAGGCAGTTTTGGATTGGCAGGAGCGGTAGGCGCTTTAGCTGCGGCTAAGGTGGGAAAACTGCAAAAGTATCTGGATATTAATAGAATTATCCTGTATTCTTTATTGATTGTTATAGGAAGCTGGGGCTTTACCTATTTTGCAGGAGAAACCTATTGGGGACTGATTATAGGAGTAATTCTTGTGGATCTGGGAGTACAGTCAAGCCACATTATGAATCAGACCAATTATTTCCTGATTAAATCAAACGCTGTGAACAGACTGAATACAGTGTATATGGTTTCTTATTTCATAGGAGGTTCATTGGGAACCTGGCTGGCTTCTATCGCCTGGCAAAAAGCTCAATGGACTGGTGTGTGCTTTGTAGGAACTGTATTTGGAGTACTTGCATTAGTTGCTCATTTATTATTCTGTAAAAAGGTAAATAAAGCATAAAGCCGGTTAGATTTAAACTGTAATAATTTTTGTTACATTAAATAAAATACACTATCTTTGCACTGTTAATTTGATTTAAAATTAAATAGAATGAAAATAGAAATCTGGTCGGATGTGATGTGTCCGTTTTGCTATATCGGAAAAAATAATTTTGAGCAGGCTTTGAATAAGCTTCCTTTTAAAGATGAAGTAGAAGTGGAGTGGAAGAGTTTTCAGCTGGATCCAGGCTTAGATCCGAAAGAAACTCAGGATACGATACAATATTTCAGAGAAAAAAAAGGATTTCCTGAAGCTCAGGCTACCCAAATGCTTGGGCAGGTAGCTGAAATGGGAAAGGGAGCCGGAATTGATTTTAATTTTGGAAAAACTTTAATCACCAATACTTTCAGTGCGCACAAATTGCTTCATTTAGCCAAAAAGCACAACAAATCCAATGAAATGGAAGAGGCATTATTTATTGCTCACTTTATTGATGGTAAAAATGTAGGAGAAGCAGAGGTTTTAGTGGCGCTGGCCGAAAATTTAGGAATGGATAAGGAAGAAGCAAGACAGGCTGTTACAACGGATCAATTGGATGATGAAGTGAATCAGGATATTCAGGAGGCAAGAAACAATGGTATTTCCGGAGTTCCCTTCTTTGTTCTGAATGGTAAATATGCTGTTTCCGGTGCTCAGCCTGCAGAAGTTTTTGAAAATGCACTGCAACAGACTTATAAAGAAACGGTGAGTCCGTTTAAGGATCTTTCCGGCGAAAACGGAGCTTCCTGTGATGCAGACGGCTGCAGTATCTAAGATATTTAACCCCCAAAATAAAACTATTTTGGGGGTTTTAATTGAATAGAGTCTCGTATCTTTGTATTACAGTGATAGCAGCTGTATAAATCTGATTTCTCAATGATAAAAATTAACCACGAAACTCATTATTCAATTGATGACACCCTTTTTGTTTTTGCATTAGATTCCGAAGCAGGAACCGTTTTCGACGATAAAAACAAATTAATTACCGGCATCGGAAAAGTAAATGCAGCCATCGAATTAACCAAAGAAATTCATGCAAGAAAGCCTAAACTGATTGTGAATTTGGGCTCTGCAGGAAGTAAAGGATTTCATAAAGGAGAAGTAGTATGCTGTACAAAATTCATCCAGAGAGATATGGATGTAAGAGGGCTGGGATTTCAACTTTATGAGACCCCATTATCCGGAGTTCCGCCTGTTTTGGAATATGGACTTAAAATGGATACCCTGAAAGAAGGAATCTGCGGAAGTGGTGACAGCTTTGAAATGAACCACTCCGAAACCGATTATAATATTGTAGACATGGAAGCCTATCCGTTGGCATTGATTGCCCAAAAGGAAAATATCCCGTTTCTATGCCTGAAATATATTTCCGATGATGCCGGAAGTGACGCTGCCGACGACTGGAGTGTACAGGTACATCTGGCTTCTGAAGCATTTAAGAAAATTCTTTTCTCATAACATTTATTCTTACCACCATGAGTTCAATCATCATCAACAAAGCATCGGCTGAAGACCTGGAAATTGTACAAAGTTTAGGGATACAAACATTTTCTGAAACTTTTGCAGAAGATAATACAGAGGAGGCCATGAAAAAATATCTGGAAGAAAGTTTTAATACTCAAAAGATAAAATCTGAACTCAATAATCCTGATTCCCATTTCTATATTGCCTGGGAAGAAGATAATCCCGTAGGTTATCTGAAAGTAAATACAGGAAATGCTCAGACAGAACTTCAGGATGATAGCAGCTTGGAAATTGAGAGAATCTATGTAAAGAAAAGCCATCACGGTAAAAAAGTGGGCCAGCTTCTTTATAACCAGGCTTTGGAAACAGCTGAGCAGCTTGGTAAATCATACTTATGGCTTGGGGTTTGGGAAAAAAACCTGAGAGCTTTACAATTTTACAGAAAGAATGGATTCGTTGAGTTTGATAAGCATGTTTTCAGGCTTGGGGAAGAAGAACAGACGGATCTGATGATGAAAAAAGTATTGGATTAATTTTCTTCAAAATAGAAAGATTGTATTTAACCACTGATTACACAGATTTTCACAGATGATTATGTAATACAATTCTTTATATCTTCTAAATACCCAAATGAAAAATTCAGAATTTGTAAAACATCTCAATCAATATTATCCTTTATCCGAAGAAACGATTCAAGATTTATTGAATATCTGTTCGGAAGAATACTATCATAAGAATGATCTTCTGCTGGAATCCGGTTCCATGGCAAGATATTATTATTTTGTAAAGTCCGGACTGATTGGCTATTATACAGTAGATGAGCTGGGAAACAATATTTATAAAATCTTTTTCGAGGAAAACAGTTTTGCAGCCTCCACAGCAGCTATTATTAAAAATGAACCCAGCGATTTTAATATTATTGCACTGGAAGACTGCTCGGTGATACAATATCCTGCAAAAGCCTACCGTGAATTGCTGGAAAAACACCATGATCTGGCTCTTTTTCATCTCTGTTATCTGGAAAAAAACTGGGTAGTAAAAAAAGAGCCTTTAGAAGTTTCCCTCAAATACGAAACTGCAAAAAAGAGGTATCTGCAATTGCTTGAAAATACATCCCTTTATAATCGACTAAAACAGCATCATATTGCTTCTTATCTTGGAATAACACCCACGCAACTAAGCCGGATCAGAAAGGAAATCAACTGATATTTTTGAATTTAACCTGAAAATAAATTAATAAAAGCTTCAACATATGTTGAGGCTTTCTTCTTTTTTATTTCACAATTTTGTTCTGTCATAAGATTATTGGTATGCTATATGTTTAAAAAAAGTATGCCTGTGATTATCATTAATTAAACATTTTTCAGCATGAAGAAGCTCATCAACATTCTATTTGTACTGACTGCATTTGTACAGCTATCCGCACAAAAAATTATTCATCAGGAAATTTTCAGTCCGAAAATGAATAAAAAAATTAAAACAGTAATCATCACTCCTAATCTTCAGCCTAATACGAAGTATCCTTCGGTCTATATTCTTCATGGTTTCAGTGGTAATCCGGACAGAATCATTAAGCAGGATATTCCGGATCTGGTAAAAAAAGCACAGGAATTGAAAACAATCTATGTACTTCCGGATGGAAATTACAGTTCGTGGTACGTGGACAGTCCTGTCGTTAAGGATTCACAATATCAAACCTTTATTGGAAAAGAACTGGTAGAATTCATTGATAAAAATTATCCTGTGAAAGCAGAGAAAAAATTCCGCGGAATTTTGGGATGGAGTATGGGAGGCTATGGAGCCACCAATATCGGAGTTACTTATAATAAAACATTTGGTATTGTAGGAAGTTCTTGCGGAGCATTGGATTTCAATTCTTTTGGAGAAGGCTATCAGAAATATATGGTGAATAAAGTACTTGGACCACTGGAATCTATCAATCCCAGCTTCCTTACCGACAGTAAAATAAAGCTGATGGCAGGAGCAGAACAGCAGTATATTTTCGATTGTGGTACAGAAGACACTCAAATGATCACCATGAACCGGAATTTTCATAAAAAACTGACCGAAATGAAGATCCAGCATCTCTACATAGAATCTTTGGGAGGACATGTTACCGAATACTGGAGCAGATCATTGTCTGAACAGTTGTCTTTGTTTGACAGGTTTTTTAAACAGTAAAATTATAAGCTTTTAAGTTTTGGCTAAAGCCAATATTATATTAATAACAAAAACAAGCGGGCTAAAGCCCGCTTCTATTGATATAAAAAACCATCAGAATGAAATATCATATTTAAAAAAATACAATGAAGACTTTAAATATTCAATAGGAACGGGCTTTAGCCCGTTTTAATAAATATAAATTCCGATGGTTTTAACCAAAACTTACCACCTTTGATTGTCAAAGATCAATCAAGTGAAAATCAAATAAAAAAATCCTTTTTGAGCCATGCCCAAAAAGGATTTCGATTGATTGAAGGTTCAAAAATGCTAACAGGTTTGCATTTTAAAAATGTTGAAAGTTTTTCCCCAAATGTTCCTCTATCACAAAGAACGGATCTTCTGTAAGCGTGTGTGCTCTCATATCAATAAGACTCACTTTACTCATCATACGAAGCATGATTCTTCTTTCACACGGCTGTTCAATACCGTTAATTTTTCTTACTCCTGCACGGAAAGCTGATCTTCCGTGAGCGCATAAATGATTATTAACCAGAATAACATCTCCAGCCTGAGGCGTAAATCCTGAGTAAATTAAATGTCGGGCTTCTTCCCAGAACTCATGCAGCGTATTCTGCGCTTCATCTGACTGTCTTATGCTGGGATTGAAAAGCTGTTCTGCAGCATCAAATCGCATAAACGGAAGGCTGTAATTACCATACAAAACAGAATCCAAGGTCTCTTCTTCACTATTTCCTGTTTCCAGATTGGCATCTTTCGGGATTTTATAAATTGGTTCAAAAAGAGGTCTGTATTTTTCTCCGATAGACTCATGAGAACGGATTGAATATAGAGTAGAAGGAACCTGTTCCTCATTTCGCACATACATAAAGCTTAAAAAATCGGCCTGATGTTTCAGAAAAGCATCTTCCGTATGTACATACAAATCTGTAGAAGACCCAGATCCGGTCTGTGTTTCCTTCATTTTTTCATCAGGAATAATGGCATGGATCAATCCTCCGCCTTTACGCTGTGAATAATATTGTACAGGTTTTGAAGGGAGTGCCCCATGAATAAGCGCACACGCAAAACCATATAAATTGAATTTTGAATAATCTGCCGACTGCCAGTTGGAAGGCGTAGAACCTATATTCTCCTGATCAATGTCCATTAATCCGGTAAAGATGAGTGCACCATACTGATCTTTTGAAAAATCACTTGCAAAATCAGCCGCTATATTTAAAATTCTCTCCGGTAAGAAATAAGAAGCCAGCTGATGTACATGCTTTATAAAATCACGGTTTTCATAGGTGTCATACTTTTTCTGAAGATGCTGCGCCGCATCTTTTATCATTTTTCTTTCCTGAGAGGTGACTTTTATGACCGTAGGAAGCAGTTTTACCGCTGTTGAACAGTCTTTATCTAAAATTTCTGTAGAATTCATTAAAAATAAATTTGGTGTTAACTAATAATTCATATCTTTGTTTTTAATTATTCTAAATAATAATAACAGAGTCAAATTTAGTAATAATTATGCAATCACCAAATAAAACATAATAAAAAATGCAAAATTTAAAAACCTGACTATCAGATATATAAAATTATATATCAAAAAACCACAACAATTCAAAGATTTAAAAAATAACATTATAAAACTTTTATGAGTAACAATTTAATATCCCTTGAAGAGCTCGCAAGCACCACTTCACCTCACATTTCGGGGAATTTCGGGAATATTTTTCATCCTGACAATTATGATCATTATCGTAATGCTGTCAACAGTACTTTAGACCTCGTTCAGGAATTCCTGTACAGAAACAACAAGCCTTTCAGTGGTATAGAAGCTAAAACAATGAAAGGAATGGTACAACAGATCGACCTTAACCAAAAACTTTCCAATTATAATGAGCTTCTGGCAGAAGTAGATGAAATCTATGTGAAACATGCCACAGCTTTTCATCTTCCGCAATATGTGGCACACCTTAACTGTCCTGTAGTAATCCCCGCATTGGCAGGAGAAATCCTTGTAAGTGCTATCAATTCTTCTCAGGATACTTATGATCAGAGCGCCGGAGGAACTTTCATGGAAAGAAAACTGATCGACTGGACTGCCGGTCAGATCGGATATAATACGAATGAGAGCGATGGTGTTTTCACCGCGGGGGGCTCACAGAGCAATTTAATGGGACTGGTCATGATGCGTGACTGTTTTTCTCAGAAAAGGTACAACCACAATATTAAAATGGAGGGTCTGCCATCGGAGGCAAGCCGTTTCAGGATCTTTGTTTCAGATAAATCTCACTTCAGCAATCTGAAAAATGCGTCCATTATGGGACTGGGTGAGAAAAGCATTGTGAAAGTTCCTACTGATGAAAGATTCCGTATGGATATCTCTCTTTTGAAAAAATATATTAAAAGAGAAGAGCAGTTAGGAAATATCCCTATTGGAATCGTGGCGACAGCAGGAACTACAGATTTTGGAAACATTGATCCACTGGAAGATATCGCCAATATTGCAGAGCATTATAATATCTGGATGCACGTAGATGCAGCTTACGGTTGCGCCTTATTATTGAGTGAAAAATACCGTGATCTGATCAATGGAATTGAAAGAGCAGACTCTGTAACGATTGATTATCATAAATCATTCTTCCAGCCTATCAGCAGCAGTGCTTTTATTGTTAAAAATAAAAAAGAATTGCTGATTCTTAAACATCATGCCGATTATCTGAATCCGAAAGAAATGGATGAGGAAGAAATTCCGGCACAGATCAATAAATCCATTACCCAGAGTACGCGAAGATTTGATGCTTTAAAGCTTTGGTTTACCCTAAGAATGATGGGGAAAGAACAGTTGGCAGAATACACAGACACGGTGATCGATCTTACCAAAGATGCTGCAGCCATGATTACGGAAGATGCAGATTTTGAACTGCTTTCAGATTCTGACTTAAGTGTTCTTGTTTTCAGATACATAAATTCTGAAATCAGTGATCTGAATGCCCTGAATCAATACATCAAGATGAAACTTTTCTACAGCGGAGAAATCCTTGTAGCAAGTACAAAAGTGGATGGAAACTTCTATCTGAAGTTTACGTTCCTGAACCCGATTACGACTACAGAAGACATTCATCAAATTCTCACCACAATCAAAAAACATGGAAAAGACTTTAATTCAGAAAAATAGAACAGGAGAAAAAGCCCGGGAAATTACTTTCAGAATTCTGCTGAACGGAATGTTGAGAGAACTGGGAAACGGAAAATTCTATCAGGGAGTTCCGAAATATGATCTTCTCACAGCAAAAGCTCTCCAGAACAGCGATTATTCACTGTTTATGAGATTTGAAATGAAGAAAAGCGGACTGTTTTTATTTGCTCCGGTTTCTTATCGTTCCGAAACTCTTTTTCATGAATATGAACCTGTTTTGTGGGCGGTAGATCATCAAAATCAAGAAGTTTTTGAAGTGAATGATCAAAAACTGACAGAATTGGTTTACAAAGAGTTTTCTGAAACAACCAATGAAAAAGGATTCAGAAACTTTGTAGAAAGAATTCAGAGCAGTTTAAGAAATCTGGAACTGACAACAGAAGCCTGTCTTCAGGATGATCAGCTTTTAACGTATTCTTTTCTTGAATCTGAACAAATGCTTCCTGCGGGACACAATCTGCATCCTTTCACCAAATCAAGAATGGGGTTCTCCGAGGAAGAGCAGCTTTTATATGGCCCTGAATTCAGAAAAGGATTTCAGCTGGATTATTTCCTGATTCATAAAGACTGCATCACGGAAAAATCTCTTCCGGGGATTTCGGCCAAAGAGATCTTTCAAAAATGGGTATCCATACCGGAAAGTTATGATTTTGAAAACATCAATGATTTTTACATCGTTCCATGCCATCCATGGGAGGCACAATATCTTTTATCAACAGCAGAATACCCTGAAATGTTGGGTTCCGGGAAAATCATTCACATCGGACCTTTAGGAGAGGATTTTTATGCAACATCTTCCATAAGAACGGTATACAATCCGGATTTCAGCTGGATGTTGAAATTTTCTCTGCATGTTTTAATGACAGGTTCTGTAAGAACAAACAGTTTAAAAGATCTCAATAGAGGTTATGCTTCGGCGATCTGGTGGCAAAATATAAAGGCTTCATTTGAACCAAGTTTCCCGAATTTTAAATTATTGCTGGAACCTTCTACGTTAAGCGTTCATTATGGAGGAAAAAATATGGACAGTCTTAATATACTGCTCCGTGAAAATCCTTTTTCCAATGAAGATAAAGTGATTTTATTAGCAAGACTTTGCCAGGATGAATCTACTGACGGATTCAATTTTACGACCCATTTCTTTAAAAATGTTGCGAATCAATTGGGTGTAGATGCAGAAAAAGCAGCTATTATCTGGTTTGAAAAGTATGTAAACCTATTGCTTTCGCCCTTAAACAGGTTGTACGATCAATTAGGCATGGCACCGGAAGTTCATCAGCAGAATCTGCTTGTTCAGCTGGATAATCAACTTCTTCCTGAGTCTATTTATGTAAGAGACGGGCAAGGTTATCTGATCAAAGAAAGTTTTAAAGGAAAATATGAATCTCTGATCAAAAATTATCCTGAAATTGAAGATCTTTTCATTAGGGATGAGCGTCTTCTGGACATTATTTCACACCATCTTCTGGTCAGTAATCTGAGCGCACTGATTGCTTCCATAGGCAAAACGGGACTGGTTAAAGAAAGAAGATTAATCCATATTCTGTACAGGGAGTTTGAAAATCTTCATGAAACTGAAACCTCATCGCTAACCGATTATGCATTGAATCAAAGGTATTGGGCTGTGAAATCAAACCTTCAATCCGCAGTGTCCGATGTAGACGGAGGCGTGAATGCTTCTTCAATTTCTTATGCTCAAGTTCCGAACCTTCTTCACAAACATTTCTTCTCGGATCAGCTAATCAATCCGCAGGGAACAGAAGTTTTCTTTAAAAGATACTTCCAGAAAGAAGATGTGACGATGAGTATGCGTCCTATTGATCTTGAAAATGACCTTGAAATGCTTCATGAATGGTTCAACCGTGAACATGCCGTAAAAATCTGGCAGATGAACTGGCGCATTGATGAGCTGGAAACGTACTACAGGCTGATGCTACCAGGTGATGAAGCACACAGTTATATCATCGCAGGAAACGATGAACCTTCCTGTAATATTGAGGTGTATTGGGCTTGCAGAGATATCGTAGGAGATTATTATGAAGTACTGCCTACCGATTATGGAACACACCAGTTTATTGCACCTATTGATCCTAAAAAGAAATTTGTATCTCCATCCACTCAATCTATGGTTGACTATGTTTTTGCACAGCCACAGGTAGGAAAAATGGTAGGCGAAGGATCTGTAGACTCTCTTGCTTCTATGATGAATAAAGCCCATGTAGGATTCAAAGTAGATAAAGTAATAGAAATGCCTCATAAAAAGGCTAATCTGAACTTCTGTTACAGAGAATGGTACTGGGAAAAATTCCCACAGAATAAAGAGGTACAAATCACCACAAACATCACAAAAAATGACTAACGAAGCCGTATACAATGTAATAGGCATAGGTATAGGTCCTTTCAATCTGGGACTTGCCGCATTATCTAATCCGATTTCAGAACTGAAAACCCTTTTCCTGGACCAGAGAGATGGTTTCGACTGGCACCCGGGACTGATGATTGACCATGTAACCCTGCAGACCCCATTTTTATGCGACTGCGTTTCCATGGCTGATCCCACGAATCCTTTAAGCCTTTTGAATTATTTGAAAGAAACCGGAAGACTGTATAAGTTTTTTATCAGAGAAGATTTTTTTATTCCGAGAAAAGAATACAACCGTTACTGCCAATGGGTCATTGAACAGCTTCCGCAATGCCGTTTTTCTACTCAGGTAGTGGATATTACTTTTGAAGAAGGTTTATATCATGTAACTACGATTCACACCAAAACCAAAGAAACTACAGTTTTCAAAACAGAAAGACTGATTTTGGGAACAGGAACACAGCCTCATATTCCTTCTTTCATTCCGAAGGATGATTCCCGTGTTATTCATACAAGTTCTTATCTGTATAGAAAAGAGGAATTGCTGTCTCAAGGAAAGAAGATTGCCATTATCGGTTCTGGCCAGAGTTCAGCAGAAGTTTTTTATGATCTTCTTCAAAACAGAAATGAAGATACACAACTGGGATGGTATTCCCGTCCGGACAGATTTTTCCCTATGGAATATTCTAAACTGACCCTGGAACTTACTTCTCCTGATTATGTTGAATATTTCTACAACAGAAGCGAATCTGCAAGGAAAACCATTTTAAGCAAGCAGCAAGCTCAGTTTAAAGGAATCAATTACGACCTGATCAATGATATCTACGATTTTATTTATGATCTGAATATCGACAATGCTGATCCTAATCTTAAAATTATTCCTAACAGTCAGTTGAATAGAGTAGACAACAGTAACCCGGACTTCATCAATCTCGAATTTACCCAACTGGAACAGGAAGTACCTTATGATCAGGAAGCGGATTATCTGATTTTAGGAACAGGATACCGTTACCACGAGCCTGCATTCTTACAAAATATTCAGGATAGGATCAAAAGAGATTCCAGCGGATTGTTTGATGTGAACAGGAATTATTCAATAGACCACAACGGAGGCGAAATCTATGTGCTTCATGCTGAAGTACATACCCACAGCTACATTTCTACAGATCTTGGAATGGCGGCTTACCGTAATTCCTACATCATCAATGATATTCTGGGAAGAGAGCATTATAAAATTGAAAAGAAAATTGCTTTCCAGGATTTCGATGTAGAAAAATATGCTGATTTACCAACTGCCAAAATTTAATCAAAAAATGAACACCAACTTAAAAAATACAGTAAGCCAGGAAAACTGGAATCAGGCTAACAGAAACCTAATGGCCAAAACCATCGCAGAACTCATGCATGAAGAGCTTCTGAAACCTGTGGTAACCTTTGAAAATAAAGACGGATATACTGTTTTCAAACTTGAAACAGGATTTGAAAACATTTCGTACAGCTTCCGCGGACAGAAAAGAATGATGGATTACTGGCATATTGATAAAAACAGCATTACAAAAACAGAAAACGGTGAAGATTTGTCTTCAGTAGATGTAGCGGCTTTCTTTCTGGAAATGCAGACTGTTTTTGACTTAGATCCTTATACCATTGCAAGATACACGGAAGAATTACTGCATACGCTGTATTGTGATGCTTTAATCTTATCAAGAGGAGTGATGTCTTCAAAAGAGCTTGCTGATGCGGATTATCAAACTGTAGAGCACAATATGACAGGACATCCATGGGTAATTGTGAACAAAAGCCGATTAGGTTTTTCTCCTCGCGATCTGAAAACATTTGCCCCTGAAGCCGATGAAAATTTAAAAGTAATCTGGCTGGCTTCTCATAAAAGCAGATCGTCATTCCAGTCTTTGGAACATATCAACAGAGATGAGTTTTATCGTTCTGAAATAGGAGAAGATCTATATAATGATTTTCAGCAGCAGTTGTTGAGCAAAAGAAAAAATGTTGAAGATTATCATTTTATCCCCGTACATCCATGGCAGTGGGAGCATAAACTTCAGATTCATTTTGCCGGAGATATTGCTTCCGGACTTTTAATCGAGTTAGGAGAGGGTAGCGATACCTACAGTCCGCAGCAGAGTATCCGTACTTTATTCAATGTAGATCATCCTAAAAAGAGATACCTGAAAACGGCTGTTTCTATTCTGAGTACGGGAAATATCAGAGGATTATCACCTAAACAGATGAAAATTGCTCCTGCTATTACAGATTGGGTAAAAGGTTTGATTAAAGACGATGCTTATCTGGATAATAAAGAAACTATTTTCTTAGGAGAAGAGGCTGCAATTACCTATTTGCATCCACAATATGGAGCTATTGCCAGTGTGCCTTATCAGTATAATGAATTCCTAGGCGCATTATGGAGAGAAAGTGCTGAAAACTATCTGAAAGAAGACGAACAAATGGTAACCATGGCTTCTTTACTGTATGTAGACGAACATGGAGTTCCATTGGTTCAGGCATTTGCTGAAAAAGCAGGTGTGAGTATCAAAGAATGGATTGAAAGCTATCTTGATGCCTATCTTACCCCATTATTACACATTTATTACACGCATTCATTATGTGTAACGCCACACGGAGAAAACATTATGGTGGTTTTGAAAAACGGAGTTCCGAAGAGAATCGTAATTAAAGACTTTGTGGATGACATCGTTTTAACAGCTGAAGCCAGAGAAAAGCTTCCTGCACATCTTGCAGATGGTTTGATTCAGTCTTCCAACAAAGAAAATATTCCATTATTTATTTTGCTGGGTGTTTTTGATGCCTTCTTCAGATATCTGTCGAATGCTTTGCATACCTATTCCAACTTTAATGAAGAAACATTCTGGGAACTGGTTCACCACTGTGTAGAAAATTATAAAGCTGAGAATACCCATCTTCAGGAAAGATACGAAAAGTATGACCTGTACGTGCCGGCATTCAAAAGATTCTATATCAACAGTCTGCGTCTGAAAAATAACGGTTACAGTGAAAACAAGGCATTTGCTATTCCGAGAAAAGACGGAGCACTGCCTAATCCGTTGTATCAGATTGCCAATAAAAACTCAGTAGCAGCAGTATGAGGAAATTCCTGCATCTCCTAAAAGAAGGAGCGGTTTTTACGTATGGAGCCATAGCCGGAAAAAAAGTCGAACTGACTTCCGGAAGTATCAACCGTTCCATCTTTAGTCTTGCCATTCCCATGGTGATGGAACTTGTCATGGAATCTGTTTTTGTGAGCGTCAACCTATTGATTATTGCAAAATTAGGCGACAAGGTTCTTGGTCTTGTGGGAATTACAGATAACTACATCAACTTCGCTTATGCCATCGCAGTAGGTTTGGGAATTGCAGCAGCAACCCTTACCGCCAGAAGAGCAGGTGAAAAAGATAAAGAAGGAATGGGCAGAACAGCCCAATACATCATCTTGCTGGCCCTGTTTTTTGCGGTGCTTATTGGTGGGATTTCCTGCTTTTTCGCATCAGAAATCGTTGGTTTTCTGGGAATCAATGCCAGTACGGTAACAGATGGAATTTCTTTCTCAAGACTGGTTTTCTTGAGTATCGGGCTTGTGATTCTCCGCCTTTCTGTGAATGGACTCTTCAGAGGGGCTGGTGACGCTGATATTGCTATGAAATCACTTTGGATCTGCCATATTTCCAATATCATCTTTGCAGTGATCCTTGTTTTCGGATTAGGATTTATTCCTGCTTTCGGATTGATGGGATTGGCTTACGCTACTGTTTTATCAAGGCTTTTAGGCGTTTTATACCAGGCCTTTGTATTTGTGTCCGGTAAAACCAGTATCAGCATCAGAGTTCCTTTACAGCTTGATATTCCGTTACTGCAGAAGATTCTGAAACTCGCCTTTGGCGGATTGGTACAGTATATCATCCCCACATCCAGCTGGCTGATTATGGTGAAGATTATCTCCACTTTCGGAACTACAGCGCTTGCAGGATATATCATTGCTCAGCGTATTGCTTCAGTAGCCACAATGCCTGCCTGGGGAATAGGAAATGCCGCAGGCGTTCTTACAGGTCAGAATCTGGGTGCCGGAGAGCCGGAACGTGCAGAAAAAACAGTCTGGAGAGCCGGAACAATTAACATGACGTATCTGGTACTTGTAGCCTTATTCTGGCAGATTGCAGCGGAATATGTGGTGAAATTTTTCACTACAGAAACTGAAGTTGCAGGATATGCAGTGCAGTATATCCATGTGGTATCTATGGCGTATCTGTTGTTAGGATTTACCATGGTGATCAGCCGTGCTCTGAATGCGGCCGGAAATATTCTGCAGGTTACGCTGCTTTACCTCGTGATGTTTTATGTGATTCAGCTTCCTCTGGCTTATCTCTTAGGAGTAAGGTTTCAATGGGAACTGAGAGGAATATTTACCGCTATCGTTTCTTCAGAAATTGTTCTGGCAGTATTATTCCTCATGATTTTTAGAAATGGAAAATGGAAAACTATAAAAATTTAAAATGAACACTACAGAAGAATTTTATGAAATTATCGCCTCTGCCATCGCCATAAAGAAAGAACTGGTAGATGAAAAACTAACGTATCAGGAAATCCCGGAATGGGATTCTATGTCCCACCTTCTGATCGTAGAAGCGCTTGAGCAGTTTTATCAGATCAAATTTGATTTTAACGATATTCTGGAGATGGGAACCGTGGGAAAGATTCGCGAAAAAATGAAAAAATACGAAGTATTCGTAGAAAACTAAGCCTATGAAAATTTTAGAAAATGTAATTGCCAATAAGAACCTGGCGTTTACAGATGCTTCCACCGGTACAGCAATACCGGTGGGAACACTGTACCGTACTTTAGGCTTAAACCCGGTAGAAAAAGGACTGATGTTTTTGTACAATGACAATCAGCTGCCCAGCATTGAGGTGCTTCTTAATTTTTACGGAACAGCACACACCATTGCAGTATTGGGACAGAAACTGCATCAGGAATTCAAAGAACGTATTGAGGCGGAATATCGTCCTAAATATATCTTTGATCCACAGAGAGAAGCCATTGAAGGATACAGCCTGAAAGCATTCTCAGACAACATCAGCATCTTTGCAAAGGATGATTATAAAAGTGAAATTACGATTCATCCTGACATCAAGATCCTTTTGAGTACTTCAGGGACAACAGGTGTTCCGAAACTGGTTAAATTATCTGATGAAAGCCTTTATCAGAACGCATTGAGCATCCTTCAATATATGCCGGTTCAGGGAACGGATGTAGTTCCTTTAAACGTTCCGGTCAACTTTGTGTACGGGTTCTCTATTTTCACCACCAACTGTATGCGTGCCGGAAGAATCGTGTGTACAGATAAAGACATTATGCAGAAAGCATTCTGGGATGAAATGGATGAGTACGGCTACAGTACTTTGGGCGGAGTTCCTTTCCTTTATGAAAATCTGAACAGAATAGGATTTTTCAGAAAAGATTCTCCAAGTCTGAGGTATTTTACCCATACCGGAGGGGTGATCAATGCTGAGCTGAGAAAAACTCTATTCTCTTATTGTCATGAATTTAAAAAAGAATTCTTTGCGCAGTACGGACAAACAGAAGCAGGAGGAAGAATGGCTTATCTTACCACAGAAGGATTGCTGGAAGAAGAAACATCAATTGGAAATGTGGTAGAAAGAGGAAGCTTCAAAATTGATCCTGAAACGGATGAATTACTTTTTTCTCACGTAAGTATTTTCGGAGGCTATGCCAATAAACTGGAGGATCTTGCTACGTATGAGCAGCCTTCCGTACTGCATACCGGAGATACTGCCAGAAAAGGTGAAAACGGAATGTATTATATCACAGGAAGAATAAAACGTATCATGAAACTTTTCGGAATACGTCTTAATCTGGATGAGGTAGAATTTATTCTTAAAAATGAAATGCCGGGCAATACCTTCGTGTGTCTGAACGCCAATGATAAAAAAATCGTGGTGTTGTATGATAACCCAGATATTGATCCTCAGATCATCACCGAAACCATTAAAAATAAACTGCGTATCAACCCCCAATATGTACGCACAGAACGTATAGAATCATTCCCGTTATCACAAAACGGTAAAATAAACTATCCCCTGTTACAAAACCTACAGCATGAAAACATCTAAAACCCTTATATTACTTCTTGGTCTTGCTTTATCTTCCAATTCGCTTTCTGCACAGCAGGGCGACAGAGTTGATGGCAAAATCATGCTGTCTGAAAAAGCACCGGTAAAAAACGCTGTTTTAAGACTTGTCAATACGTCTTATCAGGCAAAAACCAATAATTTAGGAGAATATTACTTTGAAAATGTGCCCCCTGGAGAATATACGCTTCAGGTGGTTTTAAATGACATTGAGCTGATGAGAGAGCAAATCTACATTCAGAAAGATGTCTATGAGATCCCTGCTATCTATGCCCCTTTACACAGTAATGTGATTGAGGGAATTACTGTATATGCAGTGAGCAGAAATAAATTTTTGGATAAAGACAGTACTTCAGTGGCCAAAATGCCTCTGAAAGTTCTGGAAAATCCACAGGCTTACACAAGCATCAACCAGCAGATCATGAAGGAACAGCTTACTTACGATATTTCGGAAGTACTGAAAAACGTTCCGGGTATGGTAAAAATGCAGGGAAGCCCGGGAAGAGGTTCAGGAGACGGAAGTTTCTACTACAGCCTTAGAGGATTTCCTACCAAAGTATCCATGGTAGATGGTGTTCCTGCAACCACCAACGGAGAAATAGATCCTGTCGATATTGAACGTCTGGAAGTGATCAAAGGACCTTCAGGAACATTGTATGGTGGGGCCGTAACTTCTTTTGGAGGTTTGATTAATGCTGTCACTAAAAAACCTAAAGATTATTTCGGAGGAGAAGCTTCTTATCTGATGGGAAGCTACAACCTGAACCGTGTGACAGCTGATGTGTACGGTCCTATTACAGAATCCCGAAATATGCTGTTCCGTTTGAATGCCGCTTATCAGTATCAGAACGGATTCAGGGATTCTGAATTCAGAAAATCGTTCTTTGTGGCACCTACTGTAAGCTATCAGGTTAATGACAGATTGAAATTTAACTTAGGCGCACAGATTTACAATTATGAAGGAACCAACACTCCGATTATTTTCCTTCCGAGAACAAGGCAATATTTTGCCCACAATCCTGACGAGCTAAGCTTTGACTGGAAAAGGTCTTACTCCAACAATGATATGACCTTAAAAGCTCCGTCTATCAATGTAAAAGCAGAGGCGAATTATAAAATTTCAGATCAATGGACTTCACAGACATTGCTTTCCAGAAACTTCAGAAAGACAGAAGGATTGTATCAATATCAGTTTATCAGAGGGACAACCAGTGATGCTTTGCTGGAACGCAACGTACAGTGGCAGAATTCAGAAGCTTCTTCCACAAGTATTCAGCAGAATTTCAATGGACAATTTAATATCGGGAAAATTAAAAATAAAGTCCTGATCGGATTGGATTATCTGAATCAGACGATCAATAACAACCATTCTCCAATTGTAGTCTTTGATAATGTTAACGGACAAAGTTTAGAGGGGTATCCGAATATTTCTAAAGATCTTGCCCTTCAGAAAATCCAGGCTGTTACTCAAGCTGCTATTGCAGTAGGTAAAACACCTTTGGTAAGAAATAATTCTGCATCCAACCTTTATGGAGTCTATATTTCAAATGTAACCTATATTACAGACCGTTTGATCACCCTTTTAAGCTTACGGATGGATCACTACGAAAGTAAAGGACAGCTGAATATAAATGATAACAAACGTAAAGATGACTTCAAGCAGACCGCATGGTCTCCTAAAGTGGGAATTGTATACCAGATTCTTAAAGACCAGTTATCTGCTTATGGTAATTATATGAACGGTTTCAGCTATACAGCACCTGTTACACAACAGTTACCAGACTACAGCGGAGAGATGAAACCTCAGATGGCGAATCAGTGGGAAGTTGGAATTAAAGGAAATCTTTGGAGAAACAAAATTAATTTCACCGTTGGATACTATGACATTCTTGTGGATAACATCCAGAGAGGAAGCGGCGTAATCCGTGACGGAAAAGAATACAATATTGTTGTTCAGGATGGAAAACAGAGAAGTAAAGGAATTGAAATAGAAACCATCATGAATCCTGTTCAGGGGTTAAACATTATGGCCGGATACAGCTATAACCACAGCAGATATGAAAAGGCAGATCCTAATGTAGATGGTCGTCGTCCGGAATCGGCAGGTCCTGCGAATGTATTCAATTCATGGATCAGTTATATCCTTCCAATCAATGGACTTCAGGGACTTGGAGTTGGTTTCGGGGTAAACCGTGTCGGAAAACAGATTACCGGAAACAAAACCGTTACCGGACAGTTTGCATTCCCAGCCTATACTTTAGTGAATGCTTCTATTTCCCTTGAAAAAGAAAGATACAGATTAGGGTTTAAAATGAATAACCTGGGCAATGTGCAATATTTTGCAGGGCAGGGAGTGATAGTCGCTCAGATGCCTCGTAATTTTGTTGCTGAGGTAAGCTTTAAATTTTAAGAATGAAATTAAAGTTGAGAAAAATTGCCTATCAGTTACATCTATGGCTCGGACTAACGTCCGGGCTTGTAGTTGTTATTATGGCCGCTACGGGATGTATCCTGGCTTTTGAAGAAGAATTAAAACATATTGTTCACCCCAACAGATATTACGTTGAAAACATCGGAAGAAACAAACTTTCATTGGCTGAACTTACAATAAAAGCAGAAAAAGCCCTTCCCGAAGATTTAAAAGTCAAAAGAGTAGTGATGTCTTCCAATCCTTCACGAACGTATGTGTTCCGTACTCTTAAGATGGATAAAGAAGCATGGACGTATTGGGGAACTTATCTTTATTATTATCGAATTTATGTAGATCCTTACACCGGAAAAGTACAGGAAATAGAAGATGCCAAAAAGGATTTCTTTGAAATTGTACTGGATCTTCACAGGAGACTTCTATTAGGTGAAAAAATCGGAAAAACAATTACCGGTTATTCCACATTGATATTTGCTGTGATCCTTCTATCGGGGCTTGTGATATGGTATCCCCGAAAAATGAGTAAAGCCATGCTGAAAGGAATGTTTTTCATTAAAACATCTGCTAATTGGAAAAGGATTAACTATGACGCTCATAATGTGTTGGGATTCTATTCCGTAATTCCCTTGCTTATTATTTCGTATTCCGCATTGATATGGAGCTTTGAAGATGCAGACCAATGGATAAAAAATACGTTCAATGGAAATACGCCCATGGAAAAGAAAGCCAAAAGTACAATTCCTTCCGTAAAATTTTCAAACCGTGAAAATATCCTTAATCTGATCGGAAATACTATGGAAAAAGGATTGAAAGATAAAAAATCAGCACTTATCAATTTTCCTAGATCGGAAGAAGGAACGTATTACGCTGAATTGGTGTATGACGAAAGGCAGTACAGAAATGAACATTTTAATTTTGATCAGTATTCAGGAGAAGTTTTAAAATCTCAATCGTATAAAAACAAAAATATCGGATATGGAACTGCATTAAGAGAAAGAAATTATGATCTTCACACCGGAAGCATCTTGGGACTAACCACCAGAGTTATTTATTTTCTGGCAGCCATTATCGCTTTATCACTACCGATTACCGGTTTTATTATGTATTTGAATAAGAAAAAGAAGAAACCCAAACATAAGAAAAACAAAGTAGTTTTTCCTTCTCATCATTAATAAAGAGAAGAGGTTATCTCAAAGAGTAATAATCCGGCTTTTGTCGTTCTGACGAAGGAAGAATCTCATTAATAACTTAGGTTAAGAGATTCTTCACTACATTGATGAACTAAGTTCGCAGACTTTTAGTCTGTGTTCAGAATGACACCTCTGAATAACCTCTTTACTTATATTATATATACAATATCAAATTTTATCAGAGATAAAATCCTCGCGCCTTAAAACAAGTTATCTTCATCTCATTTGCGCCCTTGCGTTTTCCAACCAAGAAATATGCAATTAATTAGATTATAAATCAACCAATCAATTCCTTCACATTTTTTGAGAAAACCTCAATTCCTTTATTCATCTCTTCAAAATTAAGGTCTCCAAATCCTAATCGCATGGCCGTAAGTCCTTTATTCTGATATAGCAAAGTTTTAGGAATGAAAAGATTATCCTTTGCACAGTTTCGGCTTAGCTGCATCAGATTCAGCGGAATATTCCATTCCAGCCATATGGCAAGGCCGCCCGAAGGTTTCTGGAAGGTCATAAAATCACCCAGATTTTCCTCCAGCAAAACAGAAAAATAATCACGCCTTTCCTGATAAACTTTTAAAGACTTCTTCAGATAACGGTTGATTTCTCCTTCGGCAATCATCTCTCCAAGCGCTCTTTCCATCAGAATATCGCCCTGACGGTCTATAATTCCAAGATATTTACGCATTTCTGTCATCAGATTCTCAGGCGCAACAATAAATCCTGTTCTGAATCCCGGAGCTAAAGATTTTCCGAAAGACCCAATATAGATCACCATTCCATTCGTATCAGCACTGGCTAACGGAAGAATTGGACTTTTATCATAATGAAATTCATAATCATAATCATCTTCCAGTATAATAAATCCGTATTCGTTGGCAAGCTCCAACAGTTCAAATCTTCTCTGCGCACTCAAAGCAACAGTAGTAGGATAGTGGTGATGCGGAGTAAGGTAAAGCATCCGTATTTTCTGCTTTTTACAGGCTTCCCGAACGCTTTCCACCATAATCCCTTCCTCATCAATAGGGATAGAAACAATATCAACACCCGCTTTCATAAAGATCATATTGACCGAGAAATAACTCAAAGCACCTACCAATACAGTATCACCAGCCGAAAGAAGAATCTCAGACACAATATAAATACTCATTTCTGTACTTCGGGTGATGAGCAGGTTGTTCTTGGAAATAGGAAGTCCGCGGGAAAGATTCAGGTATTGGGATAAATGTTCTTTAAAAAATTCACTTCCGTCATGATTATAATGTCCTAAAGCTTTCTGGTTGGATTTACGTTTCAGGATAGAACTGTAAAAACGGGAATGCTGCCCGATCTGAGTCAAACGGATATCCGGTACCCCATCATTAAAGACATACTCACAGTCCGAATGTTCAAAAGGATTATCCAGAATATTGGATGTTTTAAATGAAAAACCAGTGGAAACAGGATATTTTTGAAGGTTATTCTGTTTAAAATCATTCAATTTGACAGGTTTTTCCTGATCTTTTCCGATCACAAAAGTTCCTTTGTTCGGAAAACTCTCTGTCCAGCCCTGAGCCGACAGTTCATCATACACCGCAACGGCTGTATTTCTGTGAATTTCCAGCATCTCGCTGAACGTTCTTGTCCCGGGAAGTTTTGTTCCGAAAGGGAGAAACCCTCTCTGAATCGCATTGATGAGCTGATTGGAAATCTGTAAATAGATAGAAGTCTCTGATTTTCTATCAATTTTTATAAAACTTTCGTAAGGAATCTTAACCGGACTATCCATAATATAAAAACTGGCACCATGTAACCATCCGGCAATATACTATTTTTGACATCAAAATAAAAATCTATGGAATTTCATCATCTGTTAAAAAAAATTGTACAGGAAGGAAACACCCACGCCAGGTGGCTGAACACACTTTCTTTTATGGAAAATGCCGGTGCAAGGAAAATATCAAAATGTGAACATCCAACATTGGTTTCTCAGATCCAGCTGAAACATGCTGCTGAAGAACACCGCCATGCTTATTATTTAAAAAAACAAATCGGGAAGATAAATCCTGCACTCTGCAAAACCTACGAAAGCACAGAACTTCTGGCTCCTATTGCAACAAGCCAATATCTTCATTCATTGGATATTAAAGCCTGCCGCTATCTTCAGAAAGCTTTTAATCTTGATAAAACAGATATTAAATATGCAGCCTATCTTTTCGTAACCTATGCCATTGAGGTGCGTGCCGATGAGCTTTATCCTGTATATCAGCAGGCACTTACTGAAGCATCTTCTAAAATCATGGTAAAATCTATTATTCTGGAAGAAGAAGGGCATCTGGAAGAAATGATTCATCAGCTCAATGAATTTTCACCAGACTGGAAACACCATGCAGATCATATTCTCAACATAGAAAAAGGACTTCATGAAGAATGGATCAATGCGATTATCCAGGAAGTAGCCCAGTTGAATTATGCTTAGCAATGCCTCTCGTTTTCAGGAATTTCTTGACAAAAGAAAAGAAAAGGGAACATTAAGACGTTTGCAGATTCCGTCTGATGGAGTTGATTTTTATTCCAATGATTATCTGGGGTTTGCAAAAAGTAAAGAACTTCAATATTTACTGTTGCAAAAGATTATGGACACCCCTCAAATGCTTTCCGGAAGTACAGGTTCAAGGCTGATTAGCGGAAATAGTGATATTGCAGTTTCTGTGGAAAAGGATATTGCCCAAAAACATCATTTCGAATCAGCATTACTTTTTCCATCAGGATATAATGCAAATCTGGCCTTATTTTCTACCCTTCCCAGCCGTCATGATGTCGTTATTGTGGATGAACAGATTCATCGGTCGGTACATGATGGCTGTAAACTATCCAATGCTAAAAAGCTGAAATTCAAACATAATGATACTGAAGATCTTGAGAATATTTTAAAAAGACAGGAAGGACATTGTTATATCGCCATAGAAAGTCTTTACTCTATGGAAGGAGATTTTGCACCTATTCAGAAAATCGCTGTACTTGCCGATATGTATAAAGCCTCTCTGATTGTTGATGAAGCCCACGCATTCGGCGTTTTTGGATATGGATTGATTGAAAAATATCAATTACAGAATCATGTTTCGGCAGCAGTTGTGACCTACGGAAAAGCCCTTGGAGCTCACGGAGCAGCAATTCTTTGCAGTGAAACAGTGAAATCTTATCTCATCAACTTTGCAAGTCCGTTCATCTATACGACATCAGCACAGGATTTCCAGTGGATGAGTATAAAAACAGGATATGAATTTTTAGATCAGCATCATGAACTGTCTGTAAAGCTTCAGGATAATATTAAAATTTTCCGAAGCCAAAATTTACAATCTCCATCAGCAGAAAAAAGCCCGGTTCAGGCTATTGTAATTGCGGATAATCAAAGATTGAAAATATTACAGCAAACTTTATCTGAGGAAGGGTTTTTAACCTATGCCATCTACAGTCCCACGGTAAAAGAAGGAAGTGAACGGTTGAGAATATGCCTTCACAGCTTTAATACAGAAGAGGAAATTATGAAACTGACAGGAATTATTAAAGAATTTATTTAAAGTAAAAAGATTCAAAACCCGAATCCCGAAACCCATGAAATTATTTATAACAGGAATAGGAACCGAAATAGGAAAAACAGTCTGTTCAGCCATTTTAGTTCAGCATTTTAAAACAGAATACTGGAAACCGATACAGTCCGGTGATCTTCACTATACGGACAGTCATAAAATTGAAAAATGGACAGATACCAACGTCTGCCATCCGGAAACTTACCGTTTACAGCTGGCTGCATCACCACATCAGTCTGCAAGAGAAGAAAATATGACCATCAATCTGAATGATTTTCAACTCCCAAAAACAGAAAACCCACTGATTGTAGAAGGAGCCGGAGGTCTTATGGTGCCCATATCAGACACAACTTTTATGATCGATCTGATTGAAGAATTAAACCTTCCGACAGCATTGGTAGTCAGAAATTATTTAGGCTGTATCAATCATAGCTTGCTCTCCATCCTGGCTTTACAACAGAGAGGAATTCAGTTGGAATATTTAATTCTTAACGGAGATTTTCCGGAAGATACAGAAAGAGTGATCTGCAGTTTTATTGAAAAAGAAACAAAAATTATAAGGATTCCCGAAATCAATACTACAGATAAGGAATCTATACAACTTGCTGCCAAGCAATTAACAATAACAAAAATAAGATAATGGATACAAAAACAACATTGAGAAACAACTGGACGAAAGAAGAGATCGAGGAAATTTATCACCTTCCTCTAATGGAACTCATCTATAAAGCAGCCACCGTACACCGCGAATGGCATGACCCTTCTGAAGTACAGATTTCAACACTATTATCCATCAAAACGGGTGGATGTCCTGAAGACTGTTCATATTGCGGACAGGCAGCCCGTTATCACACGGATATCAAAGTACAGGCTTTACTGCCTACAGAAACTGTAATTGCCCACGCTCAGAAAGCAAAAGATTCCGGATCTTCAAGATTCTGTATGGCAGCAGCATGGCGTGAAGTTCGTAATAACCGTGATTTTGACAGAGTGATTGATATGGTGAAAGGTGTAAATGATCTTGGTCTGGAAGTTTGCTGTACACTGGGAATGCTTACGGAAGAACAGGCTGTCAGACTTCAGGAGGCTGGATTATACGCTTACAATCACAACCTTGACACTTCTGAGCAGTATTATGAAGAGATCATCTCTACCAGAACTTTTGACAACAGAATCAATACGATAAATAATGTAAGAAAAGCAGGAATCACAGTGTGTTCCGGAGGAATTATAGGTCTTGGTGAAACTCATAGAGACAGAATTTCAATGCTTTTAACGTTGGCAACGATGCCAAAACATCCGGAATCTGTTCCAATTAATGCATTGGCCAGAGTAGCGGGAACGCCATTAGAAGATAATGAAAAAGTAGATACCTGGGAAATGGTAAGAATGATCGCCACAGCAAGAATCGTAATGCCATCTTCTATGGTAAGATTAAGTGCCGGACGTATAGAAATGTCTGAGACAGAGCAGGCATGGTGCTTTATGGCAGGAGCTAATTCTATTTTTACGGGTGAAAGAGAAACCTTACTGGTAACGCCTAATCCGGGAGTTTCTGAAGATATGCAGATGCTTCAGACATTAGGACTGAAACCTATGATGAAAAAAGAAACCTGCTGTTAGATAATTATGAATGATAAAATAATGAGTGGTAAGCCGGATTACAAGTATTCTGATTTTTATTGCAGCATTGATATCTGATTTCATCAATATTAGTATTGGTTTTTAACGCTAAGGTTCGCAAAGTAATATTTTAAGTCGGAAAATATTTCGCTCGCAAAGGCATTCTATTCAGCAAAGCAGAATATTTCTTATTGCTGAGTGAAACGCCTTTACGAACTTAAAATAACAGCATGCAATGTGAAAAACCTAGCGATCAGTACGCTAAAACTTAAACAATTTATCACTCATTTCTACTTTTTAGATCAATATATGAATACAATAACAAAAGAAATCAGCCTGCAGGAGAGAGATAAAGCGGTCAACTGGCATCCTTACACGCAGATGAAAACAGCTGATGATGCCATTCCTATTGTAAAAGGAAAAGGAATTTACCTGTATGACAACGAAGGAAAAAAATATCTGGATGTGGTCTCGTCATGGTGGGTGACGCTGCACGGGCATTCACATCCTTATATTGCACAACGTGTCTTTGAACAGCTGAATACACTGGAGCAGGTTATT
The DNA here is from genome assembly GCF_004916905.1 of Chryseobacterium candidae. Lineage (GTDB taxonomy): Bacteria > Bacteroidota > Bacteroidia > Flavobacteriales > Weeksellaceae > Chryseobacterium > Chryseobacterium candidae. The sequence goes on along the minus strand of NZ_SDLV01000025.1, from coordinate 264,551 downwards.
TTTGCAGGATTTACCCATGAACCTGCTGTACAGCTTTCAGAAAATTTACTGAAACTTCTTCCTGCTGGTCAGGAAAAGGTCTTTTATTCAGATAACGGTTCTACAGCAGTAGAAGTTGCTTTAAAAATGTGTATTCAATATGCATACAATCAAGAGAAAAAGAAAACGAAGATTTTAGCTTTTAAAAATGCTTATCACGGCGATACTTTCGGGGCGATGTCTGTCAGTGGAAAGAGTTTCTGGACAAGACCTTTTGAAAGCATGCTGTTTGAAGTTGTTTTTATAGATACACCCAATGCAGAAAATCTGGAAAGCTTACAGAAACAGATTAAAGAACTTGCTGATGAAGTGGCTTGCTTTATCTATGAGCCATTAGTTCAGGGTGCTGCCGGAATGTTAATGTATAAAGCTGAAGATCTTAGTCAGTTGATGAAATACTGCAGGGAAGAAGGTGTTCTTATGATCCAGGATGAAGTTTTTACAGGATTTGGAAGAACAGGTAAGCTTTTCGCAGCAGATTATCTTACAGAAAAACCAGACATTATGTGTTTTTCAAAAGGGTTGACAGGAGGAACAATGCCCATGGGAATTACGACCTGTTCCAATGAAATCTATGATGCTTTCCTTTCTGAAGACCGTTATAAAACATTATTTCACGGGCATTCGTTTACAGCTAATCCTTTAGCCTGTACAGCGGCTCTTGCCAGTATGGAATTACTATTGACAAGTGAAACTCAGATGAATATTAACCGCATTACGCATCAACATTCGGAGTTTGTGAAAGCACTTGCTTTGCATCCTCATGTAGAAAAGGTTCGGCAGATCGGAACTATTTTAGCGTTCGATTTAAAAACCGGGAATGATACTTCTTATTTCAATGAAATAGGGAAGAAGCTTTACAATGAATTCTTACAGAGAGGGATTATCATGAGGCCGTTGGGAAATGTAATCTATCTGGTTACTCCTTATTGTATTACTTCCGAAGAATTAGACTTTGTATATCAGAATATTATGGAAGTTCTTGATCTGTTTAAAGAGTAAACAATCCGTTCCGGTAATAATTATTTTTAATTTTTTTAAATATACCTTATAGGTTTTCATAACCTATAAGGTTTTTATGTTTAACTATCTAATTCTATTCTGTGTTAAAGTTCCTGGTCTGCTTTCTTCAAAACAGTAATCAATTCTTTTAATTCATCCTTATTGAATTCCAGTAAGTTCTGATTAAAATGGTTGCCCGGAGTTTTTATATAATTCACCCACGATGAAATCTTTTCCCGGTAAACACTTCCAAACTCTATATTACTCATCGTAACAAACTTATATTTGGTTTCCTGATTTGCTTTTTCATTTTCTTTCTGTTCCACAGTCTGAAGCGCCTGGATCAGCTTTCCCAGTTCATTCTTATCAACCGTTAAGGTTTTCTTGGAAATTTCATCAAAGGTTTCATATTCATACATAATGCCCAACACAGATTCCGATGAATTATCAGATCCGTCTCTGGTTACAATTTTTTGAATATTCAGATTTTTAAATTTGCCTAAATTGCTGATTTTTTTCTCAATTAATGTCCCTTTTCTTGAATTGATGGTAAGTCCGCGGGATGTGGTATTTGATCTTTGAATAGTAGGTGGAGGTGTTATCTGTGCCGTCGCCCACATACATGATACACAGGAAATCAAAATAATGATTCTTTTCATTTGTAAAAATTGTTATTAGTTTTAAAATATTAATTTACTACTTCTTAATAAGTTTTTTTGTAAAAACTTTTCCATTTTCAAAAATTGCTTTCGCAAAATAAACTCCTTTAGAAAGTTCGGAAACGTCGGAATTATTTTTATTTATCGTTTTTAATAGCCTTCCGTCAACAGAATAGATCTCTATTTTATTAATTTTTTCTTTTGACTGATACACCAAATCTTGTTTTACAGGACTTTCAAAAGTAAATTCAGTATTATTTTTTACAGTTTCTGCTGTCGGTAATGTAGCAGTACCGTTTAAAAGATATTTCACAATTTCTTTTGTTGGCCCATCTCCATAAACAATTACATTATTATCAAAAACTTTGATTGCGTGAATAAAGTGATAGAGTAAATTGGAATCATTTTCTACATATTCTCCAAATACCGTATCAATAGCTCCGTTTTGATTAAGTTTAGAGAGATAATAAGCAGGTGCATTATTAAGATCAGCATAGCCGGCTATATAGTAAGTATTGTTTTTTTCATAGATATCCCAAAATTCAAGACCAAGAGTACCGGTGTAGCTGAATGTGGTATCCGGCGTCCCATCAGCATTCAGTCTTCCTATCGTAGCGGGCGTTAAGGATCCAAGTTGTGCATATATAATTCTATTAGCTGAATCTGCTTTTATAACATTTACATTTACCCCATTAAACAAGGCTGTCCCATTATTACCAAAACCAGTCATGAGCTGTCCGTCAGAAGTATACTTTTTTATTGTATTGTGTTCTAAAATGATAATATTGGACTGTTTATCTAAAATAATGCGGGGAATTCCGTAAGTGGATAATTCTCCATTATCCCCAAAACTGTTATCTGGTGTACCATCAGAATTTAATCTGAATGTATGAGTGTACCCATCAAAAAATCCATTAGTATCTATTCCGGTTCCCGAAACAATAATTTTGTTTCCTTGTTCTATAAGATTATTCTTTATATTGAAATTGTCCTGATTGAAATTGGCTAATGATTTTATTCCTCCATTGGAAAACGAAGGATCCAATTGCCCATTGGCAAGCAATCGGACTACATCTAAATAATTAATATTATTTACAGAGTCATATCGTTTTAACAGTAGGGTTAATGTATTATTGCTGTGCCTTATAAATCCCACTAAAGCGTCCGATGTGTAATTCAATGCAGTTTTACCATTGGTCCCAAAAGTTAAATCCGGAGAGCCATTGTAACTTGTCGCTTTAGAGATAAGTAACTGATTACTATTGGAGTCAAAGGATTCGTAAAATACGGCATTGGTTGTTTCTGTTAATTCTCCTAAATAAGAGATTCCCGTTTGAAGGTTGTAAATTCCGTTTGAAGCAAACGTAGGATCTTTGGAAATGATTTGTGCAAAAGAAGCCTGTGCTGCAAGAGTAAGCACAAATAATAATTGTTTTTTCATTGGTTTGTTTTTTTTTTTAAATTGAGGTTATATTATATAACCCCTATATAAATCTATTTTTAGGCAGTGTTTCCAAATGTAGGATAAAATTCTAGAAGAGGAAAGAAATACTCAATGGCATCGAAAACCTTCGATGAATTTATCCAAAATGGTTTTAACCCAATCCATTTCCCCATGAATGAAGTTCGGAAAGAATAGGTCCCAGCTTTTGCCCTTTCTCCGTTAATTTATAATATACTTCCGGCGGAAAATTATAAACTTCAATCCGTTCAATAATACGATCTTCTTCCAGCTGCTTCAGCTGCTCTGCAAGTACTTTCTTGGAAACCCGGGGCATATTTCGCCAAAGTTCCACAAAACGCACCTGATCTTCTTCAAAAAGATTATGCAGAATTAAAGGTTTCCATTTACCTGAAAGGATATTCAGGCTTCTTCTTAATCCACAGTTTTTAAATTCTTCAAAATTCATATACCTGAATATTTATGGTTAACCTTTTGGTAACCTTCGATTGTTTGACCTTCATTAGTCAATAAATTTGTTCAACAAAAATACTCAAAATGAAATTACAATTATGGCGCAATGCAACATTGCTACTGAATATTGACGGAATTTCCATACTGGTAGATCCGATGCTCGGAGAAAAAGGGTCTATGGGAAAAATGCCTATGACAGAAAGTGAACTACTGAATCCTCTTGTAGATCTCCCTTTCAGTAGAGAAGAATTAAAGAAAAAATTAGAAGGAATAGATGCTGTAGCGGTAACCCATCTTCATCCGGATCATTGGGATGCTGACGCAGTAGAACTTCTCGATAAAAATATTCCGGTGATCTGTTCAGAGGTTATTGCTGATCATATTGCAGAACAGGGATTTACGAATATTTTAATTGTAAATGATCATCTTCAATGGAAAAACATTGAAATTTCTACCACCAAAGGCCAGCACGGTACCGGAGAAATTGGAGAAAAAATGGGAATAGTAAACGGTTTCGTTTTTAAAAAAGACAATCAGTCAGTCTATATTGCAGGTGATACAATCTGGTATGATGAAGTTGCTGCAGAAATTGCTCAACACAAGCCAAAGCACATCATTGTTGCAGGAGGTGCTGCCACCTTCTCTGTGGGAGATCCTATTATTATGACCAGCGAAGACATCGCAAAAGTATGTGAATACGCACCGGAATCTACTGTTTGGGTAACTCATCTGGAAGCAGTAAGCCATTGTAAGGAAGACAGGAATTTTATCCAGAAAAAAATAATCGAAAAAGGACTTGGAAACCAATGTTTACTACTGAAAGACGGAGAAGAGGTAATCCTGAAATAAGTATGAAATAAATAACAGGAGTTATGGCTTATTTTTTGAATATTCCGTGGTAAATAATTTATATGCTGTCCACTTTTCTCTTAAATTTTGACTGGAAAGAATTATTATTGGGACATGAAGAATGGTCTTTTCTTTTAGAGATCATTCTTCGTACCATAATTATGTTTCTGACTATTATCATCGGACTTAGAATTTTAGGAAAAAGAGGAGTAAAACAGCTCTCAATATTTGAATTGGTAGTCATTATCGGCCTGGGATCAGCAGCAGGAGATCCTATGTTTAATAAGGATGTCGGAATTATTTCATCCCTTATTGTTTTTATTGTTATTATTCTCCTGTATTCTATTGTGACCCATTTTATCGGAAAAAGTAAAAAATTTGAAAATCTGGTTGAAGGACAATCCATCTGCCTGATAGAAAACGGCGAATTTTCAATTAAAAACTTTCAAAAAGAAAATCTAGGGAGTGACGAATTCTTCGCAGAATTAAGGCTAAAAGGAGTTTCGCAGCTTGGCCAGATTGAGATGGCTATAGAAGAAATTTCAGGAGAGATCAGTGTATTCTTTTTTGAAGATAAATCTGTAAAATACGGTCTTCCTATTTTACCAGGCTCATTAAATAATCCGTTACATTATATTCATGAGGAAAGACATTACTCCTGTATATTCTGTGGATATACAGAGCATAAAAAAGCGGGTAATGCAGGAAGCTGCCCAAACTGCCAAAAAGAAGAATGGGTAGCGTCCAGCAATAAAAGACGTGTAACCTGACCTTTGATTTTCCTAATCCTCAACATATTTATTTCTTGCCGCCTTCATTCCAAAATACAGCATCAGCAATACAGCAAAGCTTAATAAATAGAATGAACTGTTCCAGGAAATGTCCCAATCATGCAGTTTTCCAAATAACGGAGGTCCGAATGCAGCAATCAGATATCCTACGGACTGTGCCATACCTGATATTTTAACCGCATTGATACTGCTTTTTGTTCTTGCAGAAAAGAACAGAATCGACAAGCTGAAAGACAATCCGTTGGAAATCCCTATAATCACAGCATTCACATAGATCCACTGAGACTTCAGAAAGACAAACATCATTGTACTTCCGAACATCAGAGCACATATAAAAAGAATCATAAACCTCTGGTCCTTCATTTTACTGGCAATAATAGGGCAGCAGAATGTTACCGGAATCATGGTAATCTGGATCACAAAGAACACCCAGCCGGAGCTTTCTCCCTGCATATGAAAATCAGCAAGAAATGAAGGCAGCCAGGCCACCAGGCAATAATAAAACAAAGACTGCAGTCCCATAAAAATACTGATATTCCACGCCTGGGCAGATTTGAACATATTAAAATCTGAAGTACTGATTGCCGTCTTAGGCTGAACCGGATTTCTTTTATTGAATATGAGTTCCACTGATAAAACCAGGAAGCCCAATGCGGCAATCACAAGCCATATTCCCAGAGATCCTTTCCATCCAAAGCCTGTCAATTCTCCTATTTTCACACTGAAACCGGAAGCCAGTGCTGCTGTAAGATTCATAGATACTGCAAAAATTCCTGTCATAAGGCCAATCTGCTTCGGAAAATTATTCTTAACATATCCCGGAGTGACCACATTTCCGATGCATATTCCTAAACCGATGAATATAGAACCTAAAAACAAAAGCCATAGAGAACCACTGATTCGTAAAAATAACCCGAAACTTAAAATAATCAGTGAATACATCAAAAGTTTACTGATTCCGAATTTATTGGAGAATCTGCTTACCAGTACAGAACAGGCAGCAAACATAAACAGTGGAATAGAAGTAAGCAGGCTCACCTGAAAATTATCCATTTTTAAAGCATCTCTTACCTCTCCCAATACAGGGGCAACGGCCACAATCGGTGAGCGGAGATTGCTGGAAATGAGTATAACAACCAGAACATTAATGATTAATAAAACATACGAAGCATTCTTTTTTACTTCTTTCTTCATCATAATAAAAACTTTTGTACAAAATTAACGCAGTAATTTTGTTTAATTTTGCCAAAGTTTTAACCTGAAACGACATGAACGCCAGCGACAGTATAAATATTGATGAACTAAATAAGCCTTATTTTGTATGGTTTGAGGAAAACTGGATTCATGATAACGTTCTTCATCATCATCAAAAAGGTCAGCTCGTATATGTAGAAAGTGGTTTTCAGTATATTACTATCGAAGAAAAAATCTATCTCCTTCCTCAGAATCATGCGGTATGGATTCCTCCAAATGCTGTCCATAAAACCAATTCCCATTCTGCAAAAATCAAACTGATGATCATGTTTGCAGAAGTTGGCGCCCAAGAATCCTTCTATCATGAAGTGAATGTATTTTCTGTTCCTCCTGTTTTAAAGGAAATGATAAAATATTCGGAGAAGTGGTCTAAGCTAATGATTCGGGATCATAATGAGAGCCTATTCCTGAAAGCACTTTTCAACGAACTTCCGAGGTTTGCAGAACATTCCCTGACTTTTCATATCAGCCTCCCGAAAGACAAACGTCTTGACAAAGTCATAGAATATTTGCACAATCATTATCACAGAGAGATCAAAATGGAAGATCTCAGTGATATGGCTCTTTTATCTTTCCGTACACTGGAACGTATTTTCAAAAAAGAAACTGGTCTTACCCTAAGCAAATATCAGCAAATGCTTCGTATTATTAAGAGTCTGGAATACTTGAGTTCCGGAAATCTTACGATTTCAGAAACAGCATATGAGGTAGGGTATAAGAGTGTTCAGGCCTATACCCGAAGTTTTCAGGCTGTGATGCAGCTCAGGCCAACTGATTTTATTAAAACCATCCAATAAGTTTTAAACCACATATAAAGCCGGTAAAATTTATCAAAAAAGAGAGTTATTAATATACAATAACTTTAGACATTCCTTTATATAAAAGCAATTAGAAAGATTAAAGAACATAATATTTCACATTTTTCACATTTTTCCACTTCAGTAGCGAATATTCAATTATGATATTATTGAAAACAAAAAGGTCTCCACGAATGGAGACCTTAAAAAAACACAAATGATGAAAAAAAATTATTTCGATTCACAAATATAAGCAAAAATCACTTTATACAAAACACTATAAGCTTATTTTTTTTAAAAATTACTTATTTTTAAGTAAAATAATTATTTATTAAATGTTGTTTGTTTTCTTTAAGATTCCGGAATTACCAGCACGAAAATACCTCATGTTAAATATAATTCGCCATCTGAGGAATTGTACGTATGTTTTTAAGTAAAAATAAATAAATAGCGAAAAGTGAATTATTATAAAAATAAGACTCTGCTAAGCCAATAATATTCAAACATATGTTTAATTTTTATATGATCTCGCCTATAAAATTCTCAAAAAATTAATATCTGAGCCTTTCTGGGAAAAATTTAAACATTATATTTGCATCCATGTTAAAATGGTTCTCCATATTATGCTCAATGATGTATGTACTGGCTACCACCAATGCGGGGGAAGTACTGAAAGTGCCTATGTTTGTTGAACATTTCATGGAATACCACGGAAGCTTTTCAGAATTTGTAATGGAGCATTATGATAACCACAAACAGGATTCAGACTGGGATACCGATCAGAAACTGCCTTTTATTAATCCGCCTATCGTACTCACTGTACATGCCCAGCTTCCGGAGCTTTCATTCGAAATAAAAAAACCTAAGGAAATTACTGTTTCAGAGAAAAGCAGTATCTACAAAGAAAAAGATTTCTCCCAACAATATCTTTCTCAGATTTTTCAGCCTCCACGGCTTTCTTAATCAACTTCACATTGAAAATTAATGCTTTATGTTTTTTACTTAAAGTATTTAATTCTTGTTACATATCCATTAATTCGTAATGCAATGTACTGGTGTTTAGACCTTAACTCAAGAAATTACAAAAACTTTATTTTGGACACTTAAGTTATGGAGAGGTCTCAGCTCCTGTATGGTCTTACGGATTACAATTAATAATTTTTCCATGTTAAATAAAATTATTGAGTTTTCTGTAAAGAATAAACTCATCATTGCTCTTTTTACAGGGGCACTCATCCTTTTTGGAGTCTATGAAACCACCAAACTTCCTATTGATGCCCAGCCGGACATCACCAATAATCAGGTTCAGATCATTACCACAGCTCCTTCTTATGGTGCAGCAGATATAGAACGTCTTGTTACATTTCCTATTGAACAGGCCACCAGTAATATCAGCGGAATTACGGAGCTTAGAAGTTTTTCTCGTTTCGGACTTTCATTAGTGACTGTAGTTTTTGATGACAAGACTGATGTGTATTGGGCGCGTCAACAGGTTCAGGAAAGGCTGCAGCTTGTTCAGGACAATATTCCGGACGGAATCGGCAAACCGGAATTAGGGCCTATTTCAACAGGATTGGGAGAGATTTTCCAATATGTGGTAAGGGCTAAAAAAGGATATGAAAATGTATACGATGAAACCGAACTGAGGACTATCCAGGACTGGGTGGTGAGAAGACAGCTTCTTGGTACTAAAGGTGTGGCGGATGTCAGCAGTTTCGGAGGAAAACTGAAACAGTATGAAATTGCCATTAATCCTAATCAATTGCAGGCCTTTAATATCAATATCAATGATGTTTTTGCGGCTCTGGAAAAGAATAATCAGAATACCGGAGGCGCTTATATTGAAAAGAAAGAAACCGTTCTGTTTATCCGTAGCGAAGGACTTTTGGGAACTACAGAAGATATTGGAAGCATTCAGGTTTCAGAAACAAAAGAAGGCATTCCTGTTCATATTAAAGATGTAGCCTCTGTAAAATTAGGGTATGCGACAAGGTATGGCGCTATGACTTACAATGATACCGGAGAAGTATCCGGAGCTATTGTTCTGATGCTGAAAGGAGAGAATGCTAATGTAGTGATTGGAAATATTAAACAAAGACTGGAAAAAATCCAGGAGTCCTTACCGGAAGGAGTTGTGATAGAGCCATTCCTTGACCGGGCTAAAATGGTTAATAATACGATCAGCACAGTAAAAACAAACCTGATGGAAGGGGCTTTGATTGTGGTTTTCATTCTGGTTTTATTTTTAGGAAATTTCAGAGCGGGATTACTAGTTGCTTCCGTCATTCCTTTGGCTATGCTTTTCGCCATTATCATGATGAATATTTTTGGTGTAGGAGGAAATCTGATGAGCCTTGGAGCGCTGGATTTCGGTTTAATTGTAGATGGAGCCGTCATTATTGTGGAAGCTGTTCTTCATCAGCTTGCCCATAAAAAGCATTTCGGAAAAGACAATATGCTCAGCAAAAAAGAAATGGATGATCAGGTTTCCAACTCTGCGACCAAAATGGTTAACAGTGCGGTTTTCGGGCAGATCATTATCTTAATTGTATATCTTCCGATTTTTACGCTTCAGGGAATTGAAGGAAAAATGTTCAAGCCTATGGCTCAAACCGTTGCCTTTGCCCTGATTGGCGCATTTATTCTTTCCCTGACTTATATTCCAATGATGAGCTCTCTGGTATTAAGCAGAAAGAAAAAAGAGAAAGAAAATATTTCAGACCGTGTGATGGGTAAAGTGGAAACCGGTCACCAAAAACTTCTGATAAAGGCCCTTAAATTTAGAAAAACAATAATCATTGGTGTGTTGATTCTGTTTGCAGGTGCTGTTTTTACCCTTTACAGAATGGGTGGAGAATTTATACCATCGTTGGAGGAAGGCGATTTTGCCGTTGAAATGAGGATTCTCCAGGGAAGTAATATCAATGAAACCAAAAAAGCTACCACTCAGGCTGCAAACATCCTGTTAACAAACTTTCCTGAAGTAGAAAAAGTGGTCATGAAAATTGGGAGTGCAGAAATTCCCACAGAACCTATGCCCATGGATTCCGGAGATATGATAGTCGTTTTAAAGCCTAAAAAGAAATGGACTTCTGCAACCTCATTTCCTGAACTTTCTGATAAGATGAGTAAAGCATTAAGCGTTATCCCTGGACTGACAACCAGTTTTCAGTTTCCGGTTCAAATGCGTTTCAATGAGCTGATGACCGGAGCAAGACAGGATGTAGTGTGCAAGATTTACGGTGAAGATCTGGACAGCCTTGCCACCTATGCCAAAAAGATGGGAAGCATTATCAATACCGTAAAAGGTGCTCAGGATCTATATATCGAGCCGGTAGTAGGCGCTCCACAGGTTGTGATAGATTATAACCGCTCAGAACTTTCCCGATACAATATTTCAGTGGCGGATATCAACAGGGTGATTAATATGGCTTTTGCCGGACAAACTGCAGGCGCTTTATATGAAGGCGAAAAAAAGTTTGATATCGTTGTCCGAATGGATAACGAACATAAAAAAGATATTACGAGTATCCAAAATCTTCTTGTTCCTACGGCTTCAGGAGAACAGATTCCATTGTCGCAATTGGCTAAAGTGGAACTTAAAAACAGTCCGAATCAGATTCAGAGGGAGGATACCAAAAGAAGGATTATTGTAGGTTTTAATGTGAGAGGAAGAGATGTTCAGAGTATTGTGGAAGAGCTTCAGCAAAAGGCAGGCAAAAACCTGAAATTATCGTCTGGATATAGTATTTCTTATGGAGGTGCTTTTGAAAATTTAAATGAAGCCAAAGCCAGATTAGGTATAGCAGTTCCTATTTCGTTAGTGATGATTTTCCTGCTTTTATTCTTTGCTTTCGGTTCTGTAAAACACAGTCTGCTGATCTATACAGCCATTCCTTTATCTGCGATAGGAGGTGTCTATTTTCTGGTGTTGAGAGGAATGCCTTTCAGCATTAGCGCAGGTGTAGGATTTATTGCATTATTTGGAGTTGCAGTACTTAATGGAATTGTTTTGATATCAGAGTTTAACCGATTGAAAAAGAACGGAATAAATAATACAAACAGAATTGTACTCATAGGCACAAAAATAAGACTCCGTCCGGTTTTAATGACAGCTTTTGTGGCATCTCTGGGATTCCTTCCCATGGCAATCAGCAATGGTGCAGGAGCTGAAGTGCAGAGGCCTCTGGCAACTGTAGTCATCGGAGGGCTGATGCTTGCAACGCTTTTAACGCTTTTTGTCCTTCCAATTTTATACGTCCTGTTTGAACATATTAATAAAGATAAAATGAAATTCTCAAAAAAACTCAATTATAAAAAACTGTCTGTTTTCTTGCTGTTATTGTCCTTCGGAACTTATAAGACTCAGGAAAACATTACTTATGATCAGGCTCTGGAAAAAGCATACCAGCAGAACGGTACTCTTAAAAATTCGAAATTAATATCAGATTATCAGGAAAAGCTGAAGGCCAGCTATCTGAACATTCCCCAGACGGAAATTACGGGGGGATTTGGACAAATTCAGGGCGAGGAAACAGACAATTCATTCGGAATCTCTCAAAGATTCAGTTTTCCAACGGTATATTCAAGAAGAAAACAAATGCTGGATGCTGAATGGTCTGCCAGTGTCGTCAATCAGAATCTGACCAAAACACAGCTTACCAAAGAAGTAACTGACGTTTTCTACAGGATACTTGTGCTTCAGGAGAAGAAAAAAGTTCTGGAATACATCAGTCAGTTGTATCATAATTTTGCAGATAAGGCCGCATTAAGATTAAAAAAAGGGGAAGCCAATATTCTGGAGGAGTCCACTGCTGAAATTCAGAAAGAACAGATAAAAGTACAGTTGAATACTCTTGAAAATGATTTGAATATCGTAAAACTTCAGCTTCAATTATTACTACAATCTACAATTCCATATCAACCTGTTGCAGAGAAGCCTATAATTAATATTGGGCTTCAGATTTCAGAAGAAATGGTACAACAGCATCCTGAACTTCAATATCTGCAGCAACAGATCAAAGTAAGCGAGGCAGAAGTACAGCTGGAGAAAAGCAGACTGCTTCCTGATCTTCTCATAGGATATACCAATCAGAGTATGAAAAACATCAATAACAATCGTTTCAATTCGGTTCAGGTGGGAGTTGGAATTCCATTGTTTACAAAAGGACAGAGAGCTTTGACAAAGGCAGCACAGGCTAAGATTGCCATCTCCGAAAATCAGTATGAGAGAAAAGAAATTGAACTTAAAAACAGATTGAATCAACAGTTGGGTAATTATATGAACCAACAGCAGATCATTCAAAATTATGAACAAAAACAGCTTCCCAAATCTGAAATCATTCTAAAAACAGCTCAGAAACAGATGGAAGTGGGAGAAATAGATTATCTGGACTGGGTAATACTGGTGAATCAGGCCGTAAAAACCAAAGCAGACTATATTGATCAGCTGGAAAAGCTTAATCAGATCGGAGCCGAACTTCAATTCTTAATTTCAAAATAATACCATCATGCATTTCAGGAATATATCACTATACAGCCTTGCTTTCATCGTAACTTTATCTTCATGTTCAGGAAAAAAAGAGGAAGAAAAAACAGTTTATGAAAACACAAAATTTTCTAAGAATGACAAAAATTCCGTTCATCTTATAGAAAAACAGATTCAGGCTGTAGGGCTTACAACAACTACAATCCAGAACAGGAATATGGAAAAACTGGTGAGACTGAACGGAAAGACAGACATTGCACCGTCTCATATCAGTTCAGTTTCCAGCATTATGGGGGGACACATCAAGTCGATCAATGTAATTAATGGAAGTCATTTCAACAAAGGGCAGGTGCTTGCTGTGGTGGAAGATCCGCAGTTTATACAGCTGCAGCAGGATTATCTGGTAACAAAAGCACAACTTGAAGCGGCAAGACTGAATTATAACCGCCAGAAAGACCTTAATACGAGCAAAGCCAGCAGTGACAAGACCCTACAGACTGCCCAGGCAGATTATTCAACTTTGAATGCCACTTTAAAAGGGCTTGAGGAAAAGCTGAAAATCATCGGAATCAATGCCAAAGGTCTGAGTGCCGGGAATATCAGAAGTAAAATCAATGTTTATGCTCCGTTCACGGGTTTTGTAAGCAAAATTCTTGTGAATAACGGGCAGTATATCAACCCTACAGATACTTTATTTGAACTGATCAATCCGGCGGGATTACTTTTAGAATTAAAGGTTTTTGAAAATGATGTGAATGATGTAAAAATGGGCCAGGAAATTTTGGTGTACAACAATCAGAATCCGGATGTGAAATCAAATGCTAAAATTGTCAGTGTTGTTCCTAGTATTGAAAATGGAGGCTCTGCGACGGCAATTGCCAGATTATCCTCTGTGAATACAGAATTTGTAAAAGGAATGTATGTAAATGCTGAAGTGAATATCAGCAGCCATTATACAATGGGACTTCCTAATGAAGCCGTAGTTTCTTTTGAAAATAAAAATTATGTTTTTGAAGACCTTGGAAAATCCAATTACAGAATGATTCCTGTAATGACCGGAATTTCTGATGATCAGTTTACGGAAATTATAAAAGCCGATTTTTTAAAGGATAAGAAAATTGTACAGAAAGGGGCTTACAGCCTTCTGATGATGCTTAAAAATAAAGCTGAATAGCGTTAAAACATCATTGTAAAATAAAAAGATCAGTCAATCGCTGATCTTTTTTTATTTCTTTTTTGGAACTTCCCACTGTACCCCTAGTTTTCTGAAAAAATCTTCAAGATTGATCCAGTCCTGGTAACTGTGTAAAAATTCTTCTCTATTAACGGGTAGATTTTTACTGTGGCCGTACTGTTTACATCCAAAACATAACTCAATATTTTTCCATTGATTTTCTTTATAAATGAACAAAGTATTGTGCGGTTCAAAACATAAAGCTCCATCCCAGGCTTTTACAATTTTCTGCCGTTTTATGATGTCTATTAATTCCTGTCTGGATTCAGGAGTTAGTACTACTTTATTTATGATGATTTCATGGTTGGGAACACCATTTTTCAGTAAGTCTCTGTAAATTGTTTTACTCTTGCCAGGCGTTTCAATATCAAGTCTGAGATCTTCATGACTGGTAATAAGAATCGTTTCTGCCTCTTTTAAGTAGTGAATAAGCTCTTCATTGACATTTTGGGAAAAAATCCATATAGAGCTAAAAAATAAGCTTAATGTATATATTTTATTTGTTATCATTTAAGTTTTCTTTTGTATGTGTCATAAATAAGACCAACAACAGCATATATCAAACTGGTATAGGCTGCTTTTTCAAAAATATAAAACCCAAATTGTCCATCAAGTTTATCTACTTTCATTGCTTCAAACTGGACAAGTAAATCACTGCCAAAAATAAATATTGAAGCCATGAAAACCAAAAGAATAATACATGAAAAAATCTCATTTTTAATTTTTCTGAGGGAAAATATGGTTATCGTTTAACTAATAAATGTAGTAAAAAAATCTATAGCTGATGTGGTAGTCATACAATTAATGATGTCTCAGTAACAATTTCACAGGAATCGATTTAAAAGAATGATATTTGACATGTTTTTCACAATATAAAATATTATTTAATGCATAATTCATTTTAAAATAATATTTTTAAGCAGTGAATAGTTGTAAAGGATTTTTAGATGAATAATAAAAAATTTTATCAGAACTTTATGACACAAAAACCTTTGCACAATTTCCATATTCCGGTAATGGGACTGGCTTACACAATAGACAGTCCTATTCGTGTTGCCCAGTATGGAATTTCTTCTGTGATCTCCATCATTGATGATGAAATCCTGGAAAAAATGAAGAACTTTTACAATAAAAAGTTCAATCTTGACTATTTCGGGATCTCTACAAAAACAGAAGATTACAGAGCCAGAAGAGTTACGGCTTATCTGGATATGGTGGATGATATCGTGAATGAAAAATTTGAATCTTTCAAACACGAGATCAGCAAAAATAAAGAGGCTTTGAAAGACTTCATAGCCATGCTTCCAAATACTTCAGATCTAAAAAACAGCCTTCAAAACCTGATCAATCAAAAAGATGAATGGAGTTCCAATATCAAAAACTTCATTGAATCCAACTTAAAACCGGGAAGTATTGATGTCAATATCATGACGAAAGTGGATAAAGACAATTATCAAAACAATGAACAGCTTCCAGTGATGTATAACGATGCTCATGCTTCACTGCGTGGATTCGCCAAAAGTAAATTATCATCATCAATGGTTCTTTCCGCAGGCATGAATCCCCGCTTATACAGCTATATGGAAGAATTTGAAGATTTTTTTCCGGACGAAAACGGAAACATCAAAAAGAAAATCATCCTGAAAGTAAGCGATTTCCGTTCTGCAATGATTCAGGGAAACTTTCTGGCTAAAAAAGGATTGTGGGTTTCAGAATACAGAATAGAATCCGGATTAAATTGTGGCGGTCATGCTTTTGCTACCGAAGGAATGCTTCTCGGGCCTATTATGGAAGAATTCAAGCAGAAAAAAAATGACCTGATACAATCTGCCCATGCCTTAATGACAGCTGCTTTAGAACAAAAAGGAAAACCCACAGTTTCTGAGCCATTAGAAATGAAAATTACGGTTCAGGGTGGAGTAGGAACTGCCGAAGAACACGAGTTTTTATTGGCGAATTATCATGTAGACAGCGTAGGATGGGGTTCACCGTTTTTGCTGGTACCCGAAGCAACATCCGTAGATACAGAAACCCGAAATTTACTTTTGCAATCAAAAGAACAGGATTTTTATCTGAGCAATATTTCGCCATTAGGAGTGCCTTTCAATACGGTAAAAGGAACATCCAATGAACGATTAAATTTTGAAAAAGAAGCAAAAGGGAAATATGGAAGTTCATGTCCCAAAAAACTTCTGGCATTAAGCAAAGAATTTTCTCCGGAAGGAACCTGTACCGCTTCCAGAAAGTACCAGGATATCAAACTCAAGGAACTGTACGACAATAAGGAAACCCTTACAGAAAAGGAATTTAAAAAAAAGAAATCGGAAATTACTGATAAAGTCTGCCTGTGTGTAGGACTTGTAAACGCCGCATATATGGAGCAGAACCTCGAAATTAAAGGTGAAAAACAGGGCGTTGTCATATGTCCCGGACCGAATATTGCCTTTTTTGATAAAGAAGTTTCTCTTTCGGAAATGGTAAAACATATCTACGGAAATACCAATATTCTTTCCGACAGCCAGCGTCCGAATATGTTCATTAATGAATTGAAAATGTATGTGGATTACCTGAGAAAGGAAATCACCGATTCTACTGCAGAGATTACTCATTCGCAGACAAAAAAATGGAATGCTTTCAGGAAAAATGTTCTTGAAGGGATAGAATATTATCATGAGCTTTTTACAGCATCATCATTCTTCAGAAACGGTTTATCTACGATCAACCAGCAATTGCAGGAATACAAACTACAGCTTATCGCTATTGAGATTCCTCAGGTTGAAAAATAACCGTATTTTTTAATTGATAGATAATAAAAACAGCTTTCAAATGGCTGTTTTTATTTTTTAAAATTAATAATATATGTATTTTTTCTTTGAGAAATGCAATGGTGCAAAAAATGTTTACTTTAAGGCGCAAGAAAATCAAAGACTTTTTGCAATAGACATAAAATAAACAGTATTCAATTTTATCGGAGATAAAACCTTTGCATCTTAAAGCAGTTAGCGTTTAATTTATTGGCGTCTTTGCAATTTCCAACAAACTCTTAATAACCAAAAAAACCAGGAAAAATCAGCATTTTCATTTATAATAGCTATAGAGAGAATGGCTATTTTGAATATTTTCAAGGTTTAATATTCCGTACCTTACGGATCACTTAGTAAAATTATTTTTATGGAAAAAAGAAAAATCAAAAACACCGATTTGTCGGTTGCGCCAATCAATTTCGGAGGAAATGTTTTTGGATGGACACTGGACGAGAAACAGTCTTTTGATATACTGGACCGCTTTACTGAAGCCGGATTCAACTTTATAGATACTGCAGATACGTATTCATGGTGGGTGAATGGAAAGGGCGGACAGTCTGAAGAAATCATCGGAAAATGGATGAAAAGCAGAGCAAACCGTAATGACATCGTTTTGGCCACCAAAGTAGGTTCGGAGACGAAAGAACATGGCTATGATATCAGCAAAAAGCATATTTTGCAATCTGTAGATGAATCGCTGCAAAGACTTCAGACGGATCATATTGATCTTTATTATACGCACTTTGATGACAATACCACTCCGGTAGAAGAAACCCTGTCTGCTTATGATGAGATTATTAAAGCAGGAAAAGTACGTTATATTGCAGCTTCCAACTTATCACCGGAACGTTTGAAAGCATCATTTGAAGCTGCTGAAAAGAATAATCTTCCTAAATATGTTGCTTTACAGCCCCATTACAACTTAATGGAAAGAGAAGGTTTTGAGCAAAACTATGCCCCTCTGGCAGAGCAGTTTGATTTGAGTGTATTTCCTTATTGGTCTCTGGCAGCAGGTTTCTTAACAGGTAAATACCGTGATGAAGCAGATTTGGCAAAAAGTGCAAGAGGTGAGGGAGTAAGAAAGTATTTAAATCCTAAAGGACTTGAAATATTAAAAGCGCTGGATCAGGTAAGTGCAAAACATAATACCACTCAGGGAACGGTTTCTCTGGCATGGCTGCTATCCAATCCATTGATCACTGCTCCAATTGTAAGTGCTACCAGTGCATCTCAGCTGGAGACCGTGTTCAATGCTCCGAAACTTGCTCTTGATCAGGAAGATATGGCTTTGTTGAATAACGCAAGCAGCTAATTTTTTCAACTTTATTATAGATTAAAATTAAATCCGTTCATTGCTGAACGGATTTTTATCGTTTGACGATGCTAACCACCCCGTCAAAAATTCAAAGAATTTTTGACACCCCTCCAGAGGATGGGAATTCAGGTTTACGGTTGTCATTTTTGCCTTTAATATTAATCAGAATATTCTTTCAGAAGCTGTCTGTAGCTCATTAATATTGAAGATTTTGAGATAAAACCAATAAAATCATTATTGTTATTCACAACGGGCAGATTCCATACACCTGTATCATCAAAAGTCTGAAGGATATCCAACGGTTTATTTTCTCTGTGAAGAATTGCTGGCGGAGCTTTCATCATCTGAGCTACCGTCTGGGATGTTTCCATTTCTTTGTTAAAAAGATAAGGTCTTATATCATCTAACGTAAGGACTCCTCTAAGTTTTCTGTTTTCATCCACCACAGCGAAAATATTTTTATTACCGTTCTTTACCAATTCAAAAAGTTGACTAACAGAGGCATTTTCATTAATGGTCTGGGAATATTTATCTATAAAATCTTCCGTTCTTAGTGCGAAAAGAAGGTTTTTATCATGTTTATTCGTGAAAATCTTTCCTTCATCCGCTAAGGATTTTAATTCCGGTGAAATCGGGGAGAACCATTTGGCAATCAGATAAGATATGATGGAAGCAATCATCAGCGGGATAAACAGGTCATATCCGAAACTTGATTCAGCAATCAAAAATATTGCGGTAAGAGGAGCATATAAAACACCGCTCATGGCTCCGGCCATTCCTACCAAAACAAGATTGGTCACCGGAACATCTGTAAAACCAATATGCTGGCAAACCAATGCAAACAGATACCCCAAAGTTCCACCAGCAAAAAGAGAAGGGGCAAAATTACCTCCGTTTCCGCCGCTGAATATGGTAAATGAAGTAGCAAATGCTTTTAAAAGTAATACCAGAACCAGAAAAATGATAATCGTCCAGTCTCCGATCTCAAAATATCTGAAAAAACTGTTTTCAATAATAGAGTAGGTGTTTCCGTTGGTAAAGGCCTTTACAGTCTCATAACCTTCCCCGAATAAAGGAGGAAAAAGAACACATAGCAAAGAAAGCACAGCTCCCCCAAACATCGCTTTACGAAGTCTCGAAAGCTGAAGCCCTTTTATAAAATGCTCCACTTTTTGAGAAATAATGACAAAATAACGGGCATACAACCCTGTAACAATTCCTAAAATAAGATAATACGGAACATTTTTATAGTTAAACGGATCTCTGGTATAAAACCTGAAAAGCACGTCTTCCTGAAGCAAAATCCTCGACAAAAGACTTCCACAGACTGCAGCAACAACCAAAGGAATAAAATCCGTGAAGACCACGCCTGTTAAAAGGATTTCAAAGGCAAACATAATCCCGGCAATAGGAGCATTGAAAGCAGATGCAATCCCTGCAGTAGCACCAGCAGCCAGCAACAAAGTACGTTCTTTGTAGCTAAGTCTATAGGTTTGTGCATAATTGGAACCAATAGCAGCTCCGGTAACCGCAATAGGACTTTCTAATCCGGCAGAGCCTCCCAATCCAACCGTAACCGCACTTTGTATCACCTGAGAATACATTTTAACAGATGCCACAATACTTGAATTCTGTGCAATTTCGTATAAAATAGCTCCGATACCTTTACGATCCTGACCTTTAAATAGTGTCAGAACGATCATCGTAGTAAGAACAATTCCCAAAAATGGAAAAACAATATAAAATAATATCTGATATTCAAAATGAACTTTATTGGTAATGAAATAATGAATATTGTGTACCAGCGTTTTCAGAATAACACCTGCCAGACCAGCTGTACAGCCTACCAGAATTCCGGAAAGAACAAGAAACTGATTTCTGCTGAGCCTGTTGTTCAGCCAATGCAGGATAAGCTCATAACTGCGCGCTTTTTCCAGTCCGTATTTCTGGAAATCTCTTTTAAATTTAAGGAAGCTAAGGTACTTTTTTTTGTTGTGAATTTTCACCTTGGAAATATTTTACGCTATCATCAGATTGATAAAGCAGCGTAAATTTATGAAATATATCACAAAAAACCTTCTTTTGAAACTGTTGAATTATTCTATAGATTCTATTATTGTAACTTATCTTTTAATCTAAAAGAAATTCATTCATCATATGTATTGTTTATCTTTACTTTTAGTAAGTTTTAATTTATTAAAGAGAAATGAATAAAATTCATAAATATCAGGCATTTGCTGTTTAAAAATATGGAACAAAACACCCATTGAAGATGAACCTATTGCCGCTGTAATACTGGAAAGCTTTATCTCCAGAGATCAGGAACTGAATCTCGTAGGAAAATGTGGAGATACAGTATATGCCAGCAGTCCTTTAAGTATTTATCATGTAGATTTAATGTTTCTTGATCTCCATATTCCGGTGGCGTAAGTTGCTGAACGTGATTTTATTTTTCTGAACCGTGGTAAAAAGAAGGTTAAAATTATTCTTCAGGATATATTTTATATTAAAAGAAAACAGTTATTAAATAAAAAAAATTATTTTGAGGCAGTAAAAAAAAAACAATTAAACATCTGAAAACAAAATACTTACATTAAAATACAAAATTTGTGATGTATGCGTGATGTATTTATGTTGCATTTATTTATTTGATATGTTTTGATTTTTGATGCAGATTTGTGAGCAAATAACACACGATGAAAAAAATATTATTACAGGCTTTTGTGCTTACTTTTGCATTAAGCCATTCCCAGGTGGGCATTAATCAGCCATCACCATCTGCATCACTGGATATCGTCTCAAAAGGCAATACCAATACTACAAAAGCATTAGAAATAAACAATTCCACAGGAACGGAAATGATGACAGTTCTTGATAATGGGAATGTGGGAATAAATGCACCTATCCCTACTGCGAAGCTACATACCAAAGGAAGTGTCCGTTACGAAAATCTTCCCCAATTAGCATCCGGTGTAACACCTATTGCAGTAGATACCAATGGATATGTAGGTACCTATGTACCAGCTGTGCTTTATTCATACATTACGATCGACAACACCCAGACTACTTCAGCATTTTCTCTTTACAATAATAATATTTTCTACAGTTTGCCTTTCCAGACAACCGGTATTGACAGTAATTCACTAAATGTAACATTGGGCACTGATACATCTGCAACGCTTAACAGAATCTACGGAGGAAGTAATCCGGCAACCAATGTAATTTACATTACCATTCCTGATCCTGGCGTATATAAACTAAATTTAAAGTATTCTATTAATTGTACTGGTGCTATATCCGGCAGTAATAATGGAAACAATTTTATAGGTGTAGTCAGCAGTATTTATCTGGCATCTGCAGGAAATACTACTTATAAAGAACAGACCAGTATACGCAACAATATATTTCCTCTACGTGACAGTACTGGTAATTTAAGCAGTCCTGGACAATATGATTATCCCTCACAAAATAGTATGTTTTCTATTATAGCAACTACAACAGCCAATCAGAAACTTGCACTATTTACTAACTGGGGAACAGGAGATCAGTTCAACACAAATGCATGTTCTCTTTCAGGTGCTGCTGGTTTGGAAAAAAAAGCAACATTGATTATTTCTAAGTTATAACTGCAAATAAAATGGTAATGAACAAAATATTCTTGATACCCTTTACATTTGTTTCCTTCTTTTTATTTGCTCAAAGCAGCAATGTAGGATTCAATACAGCTACGCCGACTGCCACTCTTGATGTTGTTTTTAAAAGCAATACCAGTGCAACAAAAGCCTTGGAAATTAATAATTCTTCTGCTTCAGAACTTATGAAAGTAATCAATACAGGAAATGTGGGAATTAATATAGGAACTTCCATGCCCACAGCCTTATTACATGTAAACTCTGCAGCAATACTTAATATCAGGCATGAAAATTTACCTAAGCTTTTATCACCGGCTTATACACCTCCCTTCAATAAATTAGGAGTGGATGCCTCTGGAAATAATGTAATTATGCCAGTCACTGTTAAATATTTGTATTATCAGCAACGTTCCAACTATCCTGCCACGTATTCGCCTACTAACAACACAGGCGGATTTTCGCTATATGACCCCAATCAGTATATCAATATTCCCATTATTAATGATGCCGGACTAAAAGGGAATAGCGCAGGATTTACTTTTGGTACAGATACTTCAGCAACAGTGAATGGACAGTCGGTAAGTAATGTCAGATACATTGTAATTCCTGAGCCTGGCGTATATACTTTTGAAGCCTGGGGATCAATTCGTTGCAACAGATATAATAACACTCAAAATTATAGTTTTTCCGGACAGATGAATATAAATACCGTTTTTGCCACAGCATCCGGCAGTATTTATACTTCCAATACTGTTTCAAGAGGAATTATTAACGCCAACAGGGATAATTTTGGAAATACAGTAAATGTATCTTATGCATTTTCAAATGCTCAGATCTTAACGCATACATTACAAACAACAGTACCTAATCAAAAAGTAGCACTTTTCTTTCAATATGTAAGCGGAGAACCCAATCAGTTAACCCACAATGAGTGTCTTCTCAATATACCAACCGGTGGTGACACAAGTTACTATATTATCATTACTAAATCGTAGTTTACAATACCAGGTTTAATAACAAATACTCTTTAAATACAAAAACCTGCAATAATGCAGGTTTTTGTATATTTTTATTTTGCTCCCGGAGGGCAGTGTTCTTTCAGGTATTTTGTAAACATTGTTGCCAGATGCAGTGATGTTCCTTCACCTTCATTAATAGCGTGGCTACGGTTAGGATAAGACATCAGCTGAAATTGTTTGTTGTATTTTACCAGTTCATTGATGTAAACTTCCGTATTTTGATAATGTACATTGTCATCACCTGTTCCATGAACCAGTAAAAGGTTTCCTTTTAAATTTTTAGCATAAGCCAGTGGAGAACCATTGACAAAGTCTTCTCTGTTTTCCTTTGGAAGCCCCATATAACGTTCCTGATAAATATTATCATAGAATAGCTGATTGGCAACGGGTGCAATAGCAATTCCTGTCTGGTAAATATCAGGATACTGCCCTAAAAGGTTGAGGGTAGAAGAACCTCCACCGCTCCAGCCCCATACGGCAACTCTTGAAGTGTCAATATAAGGCCATTTTGCAAATAAAGCTTTTGCTCCCATCGCCTGATCACGGATATTCATCTGACCTATTTTACGATAGACAGATTTTCTCCACTCACGTCCTCTTGGAGAAGGTGTTCCCCGATTTTCAAGAGAAACATATAAATAACCGTCTTCAGCCATATTTCCGGTATATAACCAATTCCAGCCGGTATAAAAATCATCTGTTACTGTTTGCAGAGCAGGCTCCCCATATACATAGAAAACGATTGGGTATTTTTTATTTGGATCAAAATTTTTAGGTTTTACTACCCATCCGTCTAAGGTAACTCCATCCTCTGTAGTCACCTGGAAAAATTCAGCTTTAGATTTTGCCGGATCTGCTTTTGCAGACCTCTTGGCAGCAACCAATTCTTTATGTTCCGGAAGTGATATTACTGCATCTGCGGAAAATGCATCGATACTGTTATTGGTAAACATGGCAATTTTTCCATTGGGTGATATCGTATAAGTATTAGAGCCTGTATAGGATTCAGGGGTTACTTTTTGGGCTTTTCCTCCTTTCATACTTACTTTGTACAGGTATTTCTGAGTGGCATTATTCGGGGAAGCTAAAAAGTAAATCTGGTTGTTTTTAACATCAAAGAATTCTGGCTTAATTACATCGTAAGCATCTTTTGTGATTAATGTCTCTTTACCGTTCATATCTATTTTATAAATATGTCTCCATCCGTCCTTCTCAGAAAGCCATAAAAATTCTTTACCATTATCAATCCAGTCCCAGCCTTTTGGATCGTTGTCATTCCATCGGGTTTTTATATCAATCCATGCCGCATCGGTTTCTGTGTGAATGACCTTACTGCTTCCGGAATTGGCATCTGCTACGATAATTTTACTTTGATTCTGCTTTCTGTTCAGTTGCTGCAGAATAATGGATTTAGAATCCAGCACCCATTCCATTCTTGGAATATAGTTTTGCTTTTCATCCCCTGCAATATCGGCTTTCTTTGAAGATTGGGAAGCAAGATCATAAAACCAGATACTGCATCCGGAAGGATTTTCTCCCACCTTTGGATATTCTACCGGAACGGTAAAAGAATATAGACTGTCTGTATTATTGATCATCAGGAAGTTTTTCGTACCACGTGCATCCAGCTTCCAGTAAGCAATTTTACTGCCGTCCGGCGACCATCTGAAACCATCCTGAGTTCCGAATTCCTCTTCATATACCCAGTCAAAAGTTCCATTAATCATTCCGTCTGTACCATCTGTAGTGATCTTAGTCTGCTGATTGCTGGCAAGATCTTCCACATAAATATTATGCTTAGATACATAAGCAACTTTTTTTCCATCCGGAGAATATTTTGCAAACATCAGTGAGGAAGCAGGTAATCCTTTTCCCAACTGGGTAAGCTTTTTGGTATTTTTGTCGAAAATCCAGTAATCTCCACGGGTATTATCTCTCCATACTTTCTTTGTATTGGCAAAAAGCAATAAACTTTTATCATCAGGAGCTACCTGAAAACTCTGTAACTGTAAGGCTTCAGAACTTCCGGCAGGAATCAGTTCACTACTGTTTAAAAGCATCTGATCTTTTCCGGGATGCAATAGATCAACAATTTCCACCCCTTTTTTAGTAAATGAATAATAAGCGTTGCCATCTGGAGTCCATTGTGTCTTCTGTGCCGCGAATGGTGACAAGCACAGGAAATACAATGCAATAGCTGTCAGTTTTTTTATGTTCTTCATAAATAGTATTTGGATTAAGCTAAATGCTCAGCTCTGTAATTTTCAATGTCTTCAACCGATTTAATTAATCCGTTGCCCAAAAGTCTGTAATTGTCATCTGTAATCAGGAAATCATCTTCCACACGGATTCCTCCGAAATTCCTGTATTCATTTACTTTATCATAATTAATAAAGTCTGCATTCCTGTTTTCAGCCTGCCAGATGTCAATCAGCTCCGGAATCATATAGATACCAGGTTCAACCGTAACTACAAAACCGGATTTCAAAGCTTTTCCTAAACGTAAAGATTTCAATCCGAATGTTTTGGTATCTTTTGGCTCTTCCTCGGTATAGCCAATATATTGTTCTCCGAGGTCTTCCATATCATGCACATCAAGACCCATCATATGACCCAGTCCGCACTGAAAGAACAGCGTATGAGCATGGTTTTTTACAGCATCTTCAGGATTTCCTTTCATCAGTCCAAGATCAATAAGACCTTCTACCAGATGCTGTGCTGCTTTCAGATGAATATCTTTAAATCGTACTCCCGGTTTCAAAAGATTCTGAGCTTGATTAAAAGCATTCAGAACCACTTCGTACATATCTTTTTGCTTCGTTGTAAAAGTTTTGCCTACAGGAAATGTTCTGGTAAGATCACCTGCATATCCCATCGCTGTTTCTGCTCCGGAATCATTCAGGAAAAGATCCCCATCTTTCATTGTATTAAGACGATAATGATTATGCAGAATACCTCCGTTGATCGTCACAATAGGAGGATAAGACATCTGACATTCTTTATTAGCAGCAAGGTATTGGATGGCATTGGCAATTTCATATTCTTTCATCCCGGGTTGAGTGAGGCGCATTGCCAGCAAATGCATTTCATTGGATACATTTACGGCCTCTTCTATCTGTACAATTTCCTGAGGTTCTTTAATGGAACGCTGTTTTACAATTGCCCTGATCATTTCTACAGAAGGTTGTAATTCTCCTATTTTAATCCCAAGAAGATCTCCCAGTAAAATTTTATTGGAAGACTGATAAGGAGGAAGGTAATGAACTTTTCTGCCGGAAGTCTGTGCTTTTACTATATATCGGGCAAGTTCTGCATATGGCTGTGTTTCCTGTACACCGGATTTCAAACTTTTCTCTTTCAGTGTTTCCTGTCTGCCCATCCACACGATGTCATCAATACTCAGTTCATCTCCGAAAACGATGGTCTTATTTTCATCAATATCGATAATGGCTGCGATACGAGGTTCCTGGATTCCGAAATAGTATAAATAGGTACTGTCCTGACGGAAATAATAAGGATTATGTTCAAAGTTCACAGGATTTTCAATATTTCCCAGAAATAGTAAGATTCCGTTAGATACACTTTTCTTTAATATTTCCCGTCTGTCTTGGTAAGTTTGTGCTGAAAACATATATTATGAATACTTTTTATTTTAAAAATTTAAAGTTACGATTTTGTACTATTTATAACTCTTTATTCATTAAAAATTAAGATTCTGTAAAATTTGGATTTTAATATGATATTCAATGTTCATATTTTGTTTAACTTCAGCAATATTTTAACCTAACGAGTAGAGTGTTCCCATAAAGTATTGATATTATGAAGAGTCTCCAGTTTTCTGTTCCTGCCGATACTAACAAAAGTATCCGCATACAGGAAGATATTATGCCTAATTTCTATCCTTATTTCCATCGTCATACAGAAACACAGATCATGTGGATTCTTAAAGGGCATGGAACATTGGCTATAGAGCAGAATCTTTTTAATTTTGAAGCAGGTGACATTTTCTATCTGGGCGCCAATCAATCCCATGTTTTCAGGGGTAATTTTGAAAAAGATGAAAAGCAGAAGGTTCATTCCATCTCTATTTTCTTTGATCCTCATAAGAAGATTTCCGCCTTTTTCGTCTTACCGGAATTTGAGGAACTTAAAAACTTCATCAGTCATTCAGAAACAGGTTTCCAGGTGGCTTCCAAACTCACAAAAAGCATTGGAGAAAATATTGCTGCATTACAAAAGACTAAAGGAGTAGATCAGATCATAGATTTTATCAGAATTCTAAATCATCTTATGCAAAACAGACATTTGCATATTCCGTTATCTTCAGAAAAGAATCTGCCTAATCATATTTCCGATACAGACCAAAGAATTATAGATGCCCAGAATTTTATTAAGAAAAATTTTGCGCAGAATAAACTTACCCTCGACCTTATTGCGAAAGAAGCCTGTATGACTCCTCAGGCTTTTTGCCGCTCTTTTAAAAAACGTACCCGCATTACTTATATTGAATATCTCAATGAGCTTCGTGTACAAAGAGCCTGCAAACTTCTGACAGCCAGCAGCATGTACAGCATTTCTTCTGTTGCTTTCAATAGTGGATTCAATAGCCTTACCAATTTTAACAGGGTTTTCAAGTCCATTATGAAATATTCGCCTAAAGAATACCTGAAGCATTATAAAGAGGCTACAATAGAGCAATAAAAAGCGGCATGTTAAAATACGGTTAGAACATATTAAAATATTAACATTTACCGTTTTGAAATTCTGCTAGTTTTGGATAAATATTATTTGATATGAGTACAAAACTAAACTGGGAAGGTATTTATCCCGCTGTATTAACGCCTTTTACAAAAGAAGGTGAGATAGACTTTGAAATGTTTGCCATCAATACGGAAGCACAGATTAAAGCTGGCGTTCACGGAATTATCCTCGCTGGAACATTGGGAGAAGCCAGCGCTTTGGAAACAGAAGAAAAATTTGAACTGCTGAAATATGCGAAAAAGATAACACAGGGTAGAATTCCTGTCATTCTTAACCTTTCTGAAAATACAACCAAAAATGCAGTTAACTTTGCTCAGAAAGCCAAAGAATTTGGAGCAGACGGACTGATGCTTCTTCCTCCGATGCGCTATAAAGCAGACAGCCATGAAGTTGTTGAATATTTCAAAGCAGTTGCTTCTGCTACAGATCTTCCTATTCTTATCTATAACAATCCCGTAGATTATGGAATATATGTTACCCTTGAAATGTTTGAGGAACTTATTGAATATCCAACCATTCAGGCCGTTAAAGAATCGACAAGAGATCTGGCGAATGTAACCAGAATGATTAACCGCTTTGGAAAAAGAATCAAAATTCTAGGAGGGGTAGATACGATTTGTCTGGAAACCCTGATGCTTGGAGCAGACGGTCTTGTGGCAGGTCTTGTAGATGCTTTTCCTAACGAAACTATGGCCATGTACAACTATGTTAAAACAGGCGAATATGACAAAGCTGTAGCCATCTACAGATGGTTTATGCCGTTGCTGGAACTTGACATTCACCCTAAACTAATCCAGTATATTAAGCTGGCAGCAACAGCAGAAGGAATAAGCAGTCCTTATGTGAGAGCGCCACGTCTTGAACTTCATGGAAAAGAAGCGGAAAAGATTCAAAAAATTATTGAAGAAGGCAGAGCTAAACGTCCGTTACTATTAACTCCGGAAAAACAATTATGATTGAAGAAGCATCAACACAAAATATTGACAGAAGAATTCAATTGGCTGTTGAAGCCTTTCAGTTCCTGAAGAATACCACCATCAATGAAAGGGCTGAATTTATGAATGCTGTTGCGGATCAGATTGAAGCTTTGGGGGATGAGCTTTTAACAGCCGCTCATTCCGAAACGTCATTACCATTAGCCAGACTTACCGGTGAAAAGGCCAGAACTGCGGGACAATGGAGAAGCTATGCAAAAGCAGTATCTGCCGGAATCTATACAGAAGCCAGAATTGATCTTTCTCAGCCTGAAAAGCAAAAAGGAGATCTCCGGAAATACAATGTAGGCATTGGACCTGTAGTCGTTTTCGGAGCCAGTAATTTTCCTTTTGCATTTTCTACAGCGGGTGGTGATACTGCGAGTGCAATTGGGGCAGGCTGTCCTGTCATTATAAAAGCACATCCGGCACATCCACAGACTTCACAGATAATGGCTGATGTTATAACTGCAACCGTTAAAGCTTTTGGATGGCCAGAAGGAATTTTTAGCCATATTACAGGGAAATCTTACGAGATTGGCGCTTATCTGATCCAGCATCCGGACATCCAGGCTGTTGCATTTACCGGCTCTTTCAATGGTGGAAAAGCTTTGTTTGATATTGCCAACCGCCGTGATAATCCTATTCCGGTATTTGCAGAAATGGGAAGTATTAATCCTGTATTTGCCCTGCAATACTTGCTTGAAACCAAAGCAGAAGTATTAGCGAAGGAATATATTGCTTCTTTAACGCTGGGAGTAGGGCAATTTTGTACCAATCCGGGAGTGTTTATTGCATTGAAAGGGAAGCCACTTGACCGTTTTATCAATACTTTAAAAGTGGAAATTCAAAATGTTGCTCCTGCCCATATGCTTCATAAAGGTATATTTGAAAGCTTCGAGAAAAATAAAAATACAGCGATAGCACAACCCAATGTTGAATTGATTGCATCAGCACATACTGAAACAGAAGGCTCATATGGAAATGCTTCAGTGATAACAACCAGTGCCAGTAATTTCATGAATAATCCGGTATTAAGTGAAGAAGTCTTTGGCCCGTTTGGTATTGTTGTAGCATGTGAAACTGACGAAGAGCTTAGGAAAATTGCTCAACAGTTAAAAGGACAATTAACGATTACTATTGCAGCTACCAATGAAGACGTACGTGATAATAGTAAACTGATCAATCTTCTTAAAGATAAATGCGGAAGATTATTATTCAACGGAATGCCTACAGGAGTAGAGGTTGTGTATGGCATGCAGCATGGAGGACCGTTTCCTTCTACTACCGATTCCCGTTTTACCTCCGTAGGACCGGATGCCGTCAAACGCTTTGTTCGTCCAATTTCTTTCCAGAACTGGCCGGATGAATTTCTACCCGAAGAATTAAAAAATAGCAACCCATTACAAATCAGCAGAATGGTGGATGGAGTAAGGAATTCAGAATCATTAAATATACAGACCACATGAACAGAACATTTTTTTGTATAGATTCACACACCTGTGGATGTCCTGTACGTCTTATTGCGGGAGGAGCACCCATTTTAAAAGGGAATTCCATGATGGAACGCAGGCTGCATTTCATGCAAGAATACGACTGGATTAGAAAAGGATTAATGTTTGAACCCCGCGGTCATGACATGATGAGCGGAAGTATTCTGTATCCTCCTGTAGATGAAAATAACGATATCGGGGTTTTATATATTGAAACCAGCGGATGTCTTCCCATGTGCGGACACGGAACCATCGGAACGGTTACCATTGCCATTGAAGAAGGTCTTGTTGTTCCCAAAATTCCTGGAAAATTACGACTGGAAACGCCTGCAGGGCTTATCCTCATAGATTATGTACAGGAAGGAAAAAAAGTAAAGTCTGTAAAACTGACCAATGTAAAATCTTTCCTATATGCAGAAAACCTGGAAGTTGAATGTCCGGATCTTGGAGTAAGAAGAGCCGATGTAGCTTATGGCGGGAACTTCTATGCCATTATAGATCCTCAGGAAAACTTCAGAGATATTTCTGATTTTACGGCCAGCCAGCTCATCCATTATGGAAAACTTATCAGAAAATTACTCAATGAAAAATATCAGTTCATCCATCCTGAAATAGAACATATTACCGGATTAAGTCATATTCAGTGGACAGGTAAACCTACTGATCCTAAAGCCAGCGGAAGAAATGCGGTGTTGGTAGGCGAAAATGCCTTAGACCGTTCACCATGTGGTACAGGAACATCTGCAAGAATGGCTCAGTGGTATGCTAAGGGAAAACTGAAGGAAGGGGAAGAATTTATTCATGAAAGCTATATCGGTTCTCAGTTTATCGGGAGAATTGAAGAAGCCACAACTATTGATGGAAGAGCCGCGATTGTTCCGTCAGTAGAAGGCTGGGCAAGAATTACGGGGTACAATCATATTATCATTGATGATGAAGATCCTTATTGGCAGGGATTTCAGGTTATGTAAATAAGTATATGACACAAAATAAAGGAAAAGCACTTATTATCGGTGCAGGAATAGCAGGATTAAGTTCAGCTTATTATCTTTTACAAAAAGGCTGGCAGGTGGAGATTCTGGAACAGAATGACCTTACCGACAACTGTTCTTATGGCAATGCAGGAATGATTGTACCCAGTCATTTTACACCATTGGCAGCTCCGGGAGTTGTTGCACAGGGAATACGATGGATGTTTGATAGTAAAAGTCCGTTTTATGTAAAGCCCTCACTCAATGCCAACCTGATATCCTGGGGATTGAAGTTTCTGAAACATTCCAACCAGAAACATGTTGATCATTCTGCAGCTGCCATCAGGGATCTTAACCTGGCAAGCAGCAGACTTTATAATGAGATTGCACAAAAAGATGAATTTGATTTTGAACTTCATCAAAATGGCATTTTAATGCTTTATAAAACAGAGAAAGTTGCAGAAGAGGAGACAGAATTGGCTCATAAAGCAATTAAGATGGGTTTACCCGTTGATATTCTGGATAAAAAGGGAATTCAGAAGCTCGAACCCAATACCCGATTGGATGTTATCGGAGGCGTCAATTATAAATGTGACGGGCATATGAATCCCATGAAACTGATGAAACAAATGATCTCTTATCTTAAAAATAATGGCGTAATTTTTCATCCCCTTCACAAAGTAACAGGTTTTGAAACTTTTGGAAACCATATTAAGGCTGTCATTGCCAATGATAAGCAGTTTACCGCAGACAGGTTTATCATGACGGGAGGTTCATTCTTACCTGAACTTGCTCAAAAAGCAGGTATTAAAATTCAATTAATGCCTGGGAAAGGATATTCATTCATGCACAAGCCAGAAAACCCACTCAATACCTTGGAACATGCTGCCTTATTACTTGAAGCGAGAGTTGCAGTTACCCCTATGAACGGGCAGATCCGCTTTGGCGGAACTATGGAACTGGCTTCACACCAGGATAAAATTAATATGAGAAGAGTAGAAGGAATCGTTAGGTCTATTCCTGGCTATTTGCCGGATTTCCAGGTTAAAATACCCAAAGAATCTGAAATCTGGTTTGGATACAGACCCTGTGCCCCGGACGGACTTCCTTACTTAGGACAATCTTCCAAATTGAACAATCTGATTATTGCGGGAGGCGGTGGAATGATGGGGTTAAGTCTCGGGCCTATTTTCGGGAAAACAGTTTCAGAGCTTGCCAATGACCAAAAGCCAACGGTTGAGATAAAGATATTCAACCCTGAAAGATTTAGTTAAAAAACATCACATAACACACAAAATTATTATTTATGAAAACACTAACTCTTACAATGCATCCTATTATGAAGATTGCATTTTTTATCGGGTTCTTATTTTGCTATCCCTGTGAAAGCAAAAAATCAGAACCATTGGAGCCATCCCAAACAAATTCCAAAGCTGTATCTGAAAGCACTAAAAAATTAGAAATATTTCTTACAAAACATCTTATTAATGATATAACTTTTAAAAACTAAGACTATATAGAGACAATCAAAACATTTTTAAGTCCAAAACAATTTGATTATTCAAATAATTTATTAACACACAAATCCAAAAAACCATGAAATTTAAATCATTATTAATTATGTCCCTATTTCCAATAATAGGTTTTGCTCAAGAAAACAGACCTCATGAGTGTAAAGCAGATGAAATGATGAAAAAACATTTTGAACTGCATCCTGAATCTAAGGCTGAATATGAAAAATTTGAAAAATACACTCAAGATTTCATAAAAAAAATGGGATCAAACAAAAATTCATTGAATAATAGGATCAGCAATCCAACCTACATCATCCCTGTGGTTTTTCATGTGTATGGAGAATCTCAAAGTAATGTAAAAGTAAATTACAAAAAAGTAGTTGACTTACTGGAACAAATCAACTTAAATTTCAATGGAATTAACGCTGATTCAAACACTGTAGATCCTGACTTCCAATCTATCAGAGGAGCTTTAAGCATTGAATTTCGATTAGCTAAAATTGATCCAACCGGAAAAGCAACAAGTGGAGTAGTATTTCACCCTTTCAAAGGCGGATATGGCAATGGAGGCGGATATGATGCAGAAATTGGCACCGATGCTTGGGATAATACAAAGTATATGAATGTGTATATCCAAAATGACCTATATGCTAATAAGGATTTATATCAATCAGGAGTTGCCTGGTATCCGGATTCATACATGAGTTCAGTAAATACAGCCAGAGTTGTTTATAATGGACGTTATATATTTAATGCTGCAGGAACAGTATCTTCAAACGAATTTTCTGATACATTCACTCACGAATTTGGGCATTGGCTTAATCTTCAACACACGTTCAATGTTCTTTGTTCAACTTCAAATCCAGGTAATGATGGGGATGGAGTTGCAGACACTCCTGTAGAAAATATGTCTTCAGGATTAGGATGTACAGCGGGTAACAATTGTCTTGGCCAAAAAGTAAATATTGAAAACTATATGGGATACAATGGTTCTGCCGGTTGTTATAAAATGTTTACCAATGGACAGGTTAACAGAATGCTGGCAGCATTAAACCATCCTTCAAGAATAAATTTATGGAAGCCTGCCAACTTAGCAGCAACCGGAGTTGCTAATACGCCACCTAGGCTAACGCTTAGCAACAGTACATTTACAGAGAACTTAGACAATAGCGGTAGGGTGTCATTAGATGGAACAGTAGCCTCTGCTCCTACATCAACAATTACACTAAATTCAGCAACATTTGCCGTACCCAATGGAACAACTCTTACAGCAGGAACACATTTCACGTCTTCATTACCAGCAGGACTAACAGCAGCGATAGTAGTTACAAGCCCAACAACTGCTACACTTACCATAAATGGTGCTGCAACCAGTCATCCCAAAAGTCAGGTCCTGAATTCATCAATTACATTCCTGAATCCAGCTATAACAGGAGGCACAACTTCACTAGGGTCAACGACAGCTTTAGCATTAACTTTTTCTTATAAAGATCCTTATAAAATAGTTACAGGAACTCCTCTGGAAAGCTATGCCAACCCAATAGCAACAACCGTAACAACCAACTCCGGAGCTCCATGGAAATATTTTATCATTAACCCGGAGCTTAGTGATGATGCAGGATATGGCGCTTGGTACTATGGCGCAAATCAATTAAAATTGGAAACTTATTGGAAAGGATTAGTATGTGAAACAGGAACAAGAAATATCAGTTTAATTCCAGCCTGCACCACTATAACTAATGCAAATAATATAGGTTACCCAATTGGTACTCCCGGACAACTTGACGTGTACACTCCTACATATACTACCTGGTCTGGTAAAACAGCCTATGTTGGTTTTAGAAACCAATTCGAAGGCTACAATATTAACGGCTATTTCAAACTGATTGTTGGGGCCAATGGTTCCGGTTATTCTGTAACTGAGTTTAGATATAATACACAACCATATGGCAGTATTACAACACCTTGTACACTATTATCCACTGCAGACGTTGATACAACAAACTCAGAAACATCTATCTATCCAAATCCGGTTTCTGATGTATTGAATATTAAAACAAAAGGAGAAATTAAATCAGTTACTGTTTATGATTTGTCAGGAAGAAAGATTAATGCTCCGGTTACTGGCCATAAAGTTGATCTTAAAAACTGCCAGAGCGGAACTTATTTAATTGATATTGAAACTTCTTTAGGGAAATCTTCCCAGAAATTCATTAAAAAATAGTTCAGTATTCATATGCAGTTGATTGGGCTTAATTTGTAAGCCCAATTTTTTATCCTGTTTATGAGCAATTCTTCATTTATTTACGTATTTTTATTCTGTAATTACATTTCAATGCAGTATAAAAACGACAGGATTATCATCCGTGAATTTACATCTGAAGAATTTCCTTTATTCTCTACTCTTTTTGAAAATGAAAACGTTACCCGATATCTTCCTTACAAAACTCCTGAAGAGTATAAAGAAATGTTTGACAAAGCATTGGGCAGTTACAAGGAAAGCTCATTCAGCAGATGGGGAATATTTAATGCTCAGAATCAGGATTTTGTAGGAATGTGCCTGGCAAGAATCTTCCTAGACAATCCAGAACAGATAGAAATAGGATATACCTTAGGCGAAAATTACCGGGGTAAAGGATTCGGGACAGAAGTATGTAAAGCACTTATTGACTATTGCTCTTCATTAAATCATAAGAAAGATATCGTTGCCGTAACCGATCTTGATAATGTCGGATCTCAGAAAGTACTGCTGAAAAGCGGTTTCGGCAGAATTGAAAACCTTGCGCGAGAAGACAGAGAACTGGCTTACTTTATATTGCAAAAAAAGTGAACTTACTGAGTACTTTTTTCCCCCAGATTTCACAGATTTACACAAATGCTTGTGCATATTTTTAGACTAAAATAATCTCAGGCAATAAAAAATCAAAGATTTTTTTAAGCTTTAGTGAACTTCTCAGCAATTTATCTGTTACTTAAAATCAATTTAAGTGTTTTAAAATCTTTTGTGACTTTTGTGTTAAAATACAAACTCTTCAGCTATAAAAACATTTCATTTATACAATAATTTATCATAACTTGCAGAAATTATGATGTCGAAACGTTGCAAATATGCGCTTAAAGCAATGGTCAGATTAGCAAGGAATTATAACCAGGGCTTTCTGCCAACTTCCATTATTGCACAGGACGAGAACATTCCCAAGAAATTTCTGGAACAAATCCTTCTTGAACTTAAAAGAGCCAAACTTGTCAACAGCAAGCAGGGTAAAATAGGAGGGTATTATCTTTTAAAATCACCAGATGAGGTCTCATTAGCAGATATTTACCGTATTTTTGACGGACCCATTGCACTTACGCCTTGTGTATCTTTAAATTTTTACGAACCATGCGATGATTGTGTTGATGAAGCAATCTGCTATCTGAGAAAAGAATTAATCATCGTTCGTGAAAAAACCAGAAAAAGTATGATGGAAGCCACTCTGACAAAGTTTATCAATGAAAAATAAAATTTTTTACATTTAAATTCTACTATTTTGATAGGAGTTATAGAATTTTATATATATTTGCAAGACTTAAATCTCAATTCAAAATGGAAAACAGTCTGAAAAATGAATTCGAAAATCTTGTAAAAGAGGCTTCTGAAGCTTCTTTTCAAACTAATGGGCTGCAAATACTGACTGAAAGATTCCCGGGAAAAGTGATCTTTTCAACCAGTTTCAGTTATGAAGATCAGGTCATCACTCATCTGATAAAAGATTTAAATATTGAAATCTTCACTTTGGATACAGGAAGACTCTTTGAGCAGACCTATGAAACCTGGACATCTACGAAGGCTTTCTTTAAAAAGAACATCAAAGCCTATTATCCGGATACGGAAGAGCTCAGAGAATTTGTTACAGAAAATGGCCCTGATTCGTTCTACCAATCTGTAGAAAAGAGGAAAGCATGCTGTACTATCCGAAAGGTTCACCCTTTAAAAAAAGCACTGGAAGGCTATAAAGTATGGATTACAGGTTTGAGATCCGAACATTCTCCCAACCGAAAGAACATGCCGCAGCTGGAATGGGATCCGGATAATAAGATCATAAAATTTCATCCCATTCTTCACTGGACCACAGAACAGGTGACAGCATACGTAAAAGATCATCACTTACCTTACAATCACCTCCATAAAAAGGGTTTTGTAAGCATAGGATGTGAACCCTGTACCAGAGCCATCAAAGAAGGGGAAGATTTCAGAGCCGGCCGCTGGTGGTGGGAAGATGCCAACAAAAAAGAATGCGGTCTGCATATTCATCAATAAAAAAGAAAAAAATGTCAATACATCAGTTAAACTATTTAGATCAGCTGGAAGCCGAATCTATTTATATATTAAGAGAAGTTGCGGGTCAGTTTGAACGTCCTGCTTTACTATTCAGCGGAGGAAAAGACAGCATTGTACTGGCTCATCTGGCAAGAAAGGCTTTCTTCCACGGGAAAATCCCTTTTACATTTGTTCATGTAGACACCGGGCATAACTTTCAGGAGGTACTGGATTTTCGTGATCAGCTGGTAAAACAGTTAGATGTAGATCTGGTAGTCAGAAAAGTGGAAGACACCATAAAAAGTAAAAAACTGACTGAGGCTAAAGGTAAATTCCCAAGCAGAAACTGGCTGCAAACCTATACACTTCTTGATACGATTGAAGAATTTGAATTCGATGCCTGTATAGGAGGCGCCAGAAGAGATGAGGAAAAGGCAAGAGCTAAAGAAAGAATCTTCTCCGTTCGTGATGAATTCGGACAGTGGGATCCTAAACTTCAGCGTCCTGAGCTTTGGAATATTTTCAACGGAAAGATCCATAAAGGAGAAAATGTAAGAGTTTTCCCAATCAGCAACTGGACAGAGCTTGATATCTGGAACTATATCCGAAGAGAAAAAATTGCACTGCCTTCCATCTATTTTTCGCATGAAAGAGAAGTGATCGACTTTAACGGCCAGTGGCTGGCCAATTCTTCCCACGTTGTGCTAGAACCAGAGGATATTATCACCACAAAGAAAATCCGTTACCGTACCGTAGGAGATATGACGTGCACTGCAGCTGTAGAATCCAATGCTGTAACAATAGATGCTGTTATCGAAGAAATTGTAGCCACCAGAATTTCAGAACGTGGGGAAACCAGAATTGATGACAGGGTAACAGAAGCCGCCATGGAAGACCGAAAAAAAGGAGGCTATTTTTAATCAATGATAAAAGATAATTGACTAATGATTACACAAAGCATTTTTATCAATTATCATTCATAATTTATCACTTATCATTTATAATTACAATCGGATGGATATATTAAGATTTATAACAGCAGGAAGCGTAGATGACGGTAAAAGTACCCTTATTGGCAGACTGCTTTACGATAGCAAAAGTATTTTGCAGGACCAGTTGGAAGTCCTTGAAAAACATTCCAAAAATAAAAATGAAGACGGAGTAGACCTCGCCCTTTTAACGGATGGTCTTCGTGCTGAAAGAGAACAGGGAATTACGATTGATGTTGCTTACCGCTATTTTTCAACCGCAAAAAGAAAATTTATCATTGCAGATGCTCCAGGACACGTGCAATATACCCGTAATATGATCACCGGAGCATCCAACTCTGATTTGATGGTTATTCTGATTGACGCAAGAAAGGGTGTGATTGAGCAGACCAGAAGACACTCTATCATCGCCTCTTTATTACAACTGAAAAAAGTAGCTGTAGCCATCAACAAAATGGATATGGTAGATTATTCCGAAGAAGTTTTTGAAAATATAAAATCTGAATATGCAAAAATTGCAGAAAATCTGGGATTAAATGAGGTAAGCTACTTCCCGATATCAGCATTGAAAGGAGACAATATTGTTTCAAAATCTTCCAGAACAGACTGGTATGAAGGAAATTCCCTTCTCGAATATCTTGAAGAAGTAAAGCTGCACGAAGAAAAAAATAACGGAAGCCGTTTCCAGGTTCAGTATGTAATTCGTCCTCAGACTGAAGAACTCCATGATTACAGAGGCTATGCCGGACAAATTTTAAGCGGAAAGTTCACAAAAGGAGACAAAATTCGTATTCTTCCTGCAGATCTGACCACTGAAATCACCAAAATTGAGATCAATGGGATTGAAAAAGAAGAAGCTTTTGAAGGTCAGCCTGCCGTTATCCATCTCGCTCATGATGTAGATGTCAGCCGCGGAGATATTTTTACTACGGAAGAACATTTTCCCTCTGTGGAAAAAGACTTTGAAATTCTTTTATGCTGGCTAGATCAGAAACCTCTGCAGCCGGGGAATAAATACCTTTTGCAGCAGAACAGCAGACTTGTAAAAGCAGTTGTAAAAGAGGTAGATTACAAGATCAATGTCAATACTCTTGTCCGGGAACAGACCGATGGCGAAATTAAACTGAATGAAATTGTGAAAGTTACCCTCCGAACGGCACAGCCTTTGGTCTATGACAGTTTTACTAATAATAAAACAACAGGCTCTGCCATTTTGGTGGATGAAACGTCCAATTCAACGGTAGCAGCCTGTATAATTCAATAGAAAAAATGGCAATTTCCGATCAATTAATTCAAAGAATTCATCAGACCAAACAAAATAATATTCATGGATTCTTTGATAAAATAAAGACAAAAAAATGGGTAAAGGATTTGTATGAAACACTTTTCCTTCCTCAGAGTGACAATACTGAAGATCAGCTGAAAAAAAATTTTGAAGCCATTCAGAAAACACTTTATGATCTGATTAATATTGTTACAGGAGATAAAATCCTTACTGAAAAACAGGTCGGTAAGTTTTTTGAGGCGTTGCCGGAACTGTATGATCAGCTGGTGTTGGATGCAAAATCTATTTTGGAATTTGATCCTGCCGCCGATTCTCTGGAAGAAGTATACCTGGCATATCCCGGCTTTTTTGCCACGTATGTCTACCGTATTTCGCATCAGCTCTGGATTCAGGAAGTGAAAATTTTACCACGGGTTATTTCAGAATATGCCCACAGTAAAACCGGAATTGATATACATCCGGGAGCCACCATCGGAAAGTCTTTTTTCATTGATCACGGAACAGGAATCGTGATCGGAGAAACAACGGTTATCGGAAACAATGTCAAAATCTATCAGGGCGTTACCCTCGGAGCATTGAATGTTTCCAAAGAAAAAGCCCATCAGAAAAGACATCCCAATATTGAAGATGATGTGATTATCTATTCGGGAGCTACCATTCTGGGAGGCGAAACCACCATAGGCAGAGAAAGTATCATAGGAGGAAATGTCTGGGTAACACAGGATGTTCCCGCCAATTCTCTGGTCTACCATAAAAGTGAAATAAAAATAAAGGATAATAGTTCTTTACCGGAATCTTTAACCTTTGTAATTTAAAAAATAAAAATAGATAGATATGAAGTTTCAGAATGCATTAGAAACGATCGGAAATACACCCGTCGTGAAAATTAATAAACTCTTCAGTTCAGATCATGAAATCTGGATCAAACTTGAAAAAAGCAATCCGGGCGGAAGCATTAAAGACAGAATTGGACTAGCAATGATTGAAGATGCTGAAGCTAAAGGATTATTAAATAAGGACAGCGTCATTATAGAACCTACAAGCGGAAATACGGGAATAGGTCTTGCTTTGGTAGCTGCTGTAAAAGGATACAAACTCATTCTTGTCATGCCGGAAAGCATGAGTATAGAACGCCGCAAAATCATGGAAGCTTACGGTGCACAATTCGTATTGACTCCAAGAGAAAAAGGGATGAAAGGTGCTATTGAAAAAGCTAATGAGCTGGCTGAAGAAACCCCCAATTCATGGATTCCAAGACAGTTTGATAATCCTGCTAATGTAAAAGTACATGTAGAAACCACCGCTCAGGAAATTCTAAAAGACTTCCCGGACGGCTTGGATTATATCATTACCGGAGTAGGAACCGGAGGACATATCACCGGAATTGCAAAAGTGGTTAAAGAAAAATATCCAAACGTAAAAGTTTTCGCCGTAGAACCGGAATTATCACCTGTTTTAAGCGGAGGAAGCCCCGCGCCACATCCATTACAGGGATTGGGAGCAGGCTTTGTACCTTCTATCCTGGATATTACCCTTTTAGATGGAGTAATTACAGTAGGCAAAGAAGAAGCTTATGAATACGCGCTTAAGGCAGCTAAAAAAGAAGGTCTTTTTGTCGGAGTTTCTACTGGAGCCTCTTTAGCAGCCATCGCCAAACATTTACCGCAAATACCGCCTAACGCTAAAATCCTTACCATCAATTACGATACCGGAGAAAGATATCTGTCGGTAGAGGGACTCTTTTAAACCCTTAATTAACAACTACTTCAATGAAAACAAATATAAAATCACCAAAGGTTTACCTTATCGGTGCAGGACCCGGCAACCCTGAACTGATCACCGTAAAAGCAGTAAAAGCAATCGCAGAAGCTGATGTCGTTTTATGTGACCGCCTTGTAAGCCCCGAGATTCTGGAAACCTACGTTAATAAAAACACAGAAATCATTTATGTAGGAAAAGAATGCAGTAAAAATGCTTCCACCCCTCAGTCTCATATCAATACTTTGATGGTGGAATATGCTCTTCAGAATAAAACCATTGTAAGACTCAAAGGGGGAGATGTTTCCATATTTTCCAATATTCTTGATGAGTTACAGGCTTTAAAAGAAAATCATATTCCCTACGAAATTATTCCGGGAATTACAGCGGCGTTAGGAGCAGCTGCATTTGCAGGGATGCCTTTAACGGCAAGAGGGTACTCTACATCCGTTCGTTTTCTGACCTATTATAAATCGGAAATCGTAAGTGAAGAATACTGGAAAGAGCTTGCTTTGACCAATGATACCCTTGTTTTCTACATGTCTAAAGGAAATCTTACTCCTCTTGTCGAAAAGCTTATACAGCTAGGGATTTCAAGTGATAAAAAAATTGCAGTCATTGAACAGGCTACAACACCTTATCAAAAGGTATACACTTCATCATTTGATGATTTTAATGAAAAATTCGGAGACAAAAACTTTGCTTCACCTTCATTGGTGGTGGTTGGTAAAATTGTTAATCTGCATGAAGAATTTTCATGGCTTGAAAATGCAGAACAGGAAGGCCTTTACTTCAAATCAGTGGAAAACGGAAGTTTAATCCCAACAACTCAAAATTTCTTTGAATATGCTGTCTGAAACTAAATTAAATGTATTAAAACAAATCTCCGGAGACCTTTCCCGAGATGAAGCTATATGGGCAAGCGGATATCTGGCAGGTATTGCCGGAGTGTCAGCACTCACAGCCGTTTTACCACCACAGCAAACGAATACTATTGCACAGAATGCTGTAAAGAAAATAACACTCGCTTACGGAACAGAAACCGGAAACAGCAAAAAACTGGCTACCACACTGGCAGG
This sequence comes from Chryseobacterium candidae, assembly GCF_004916905.1. Lineage (GTDB taxonomy): Bacteria > Bacteroidota > Bacteroidia > Flavobacteriales > Weeksellaceae > Chryseobacterium > Chryseobacterium candidae. The sequence goes on along the minus strand of NZ_SDLV01000025.1, from coordinate 222,629 downwards.
TATCGTTAAGAAAAAAGGACTTCAGGTGAAACTGGCTGACCTTTCCCAATACAAGCCCAAAGATCTGGCAAAAGAAGAGTTCTTTTTCGTAGTCATCAGCACTCAGGGAGAAGGTGAACCACCAGCCCTTGCCAAAAAGTTCTACGATTATATTTATGAAAATGAAATTAATCTTAGCGGACTTAAATATGGAGTACTCGCCTTGGGAGACAGCAGCTATCCCCAGTTCTGCAAAACAGGAGAAGATGTAGATTCACGTTTTGAAATATTGGGTGCTCAGCGTATCATTCCATTAAAGAAATGTGATATCGATTACGAGCAAGAAGCTTCTCACTGGATAGAACATGTATTTGAAACGGTTCATAAAAATGCTGGTCAAAGTCCAAAAATCATCACGACACCTAAGGTTTCTAGCGGAAGAAAGAAATATCAGGGAAAAGTTTCAGCCATCATCAATCTCAATGATATTACGTCTGCAAAAGAAACCTATCATATAGAAATTGAAACAGAAGAAGCACTTAGTTATCAGCCTGGTGCCGCTCTGGGAGTAATCCCTTTCAATTCTAAAGAAATAGTGGACGCAATTATTACGCTGACAGGAATTGATCCTCGGAAACAGATAGAAACATCTAAGGTTACAGCTTCAGTTGAAGAATTGTTACATAAAAATCTTAACATCAGCTATTTGCTTAAATCTGTAGTGGCTCAATATGCAAAAATAACGGGACATTCCATTCCGGAAGTCAGATTAAGCCTTCTTGATCTGCTTAGGATTTATCCGGTGAAAAATGCCGATGAGTTTGAAGAAATCATACAGATATTAACCGCTCAGGCACCACGTCTTTACTCGGTTTCTTCTTCTCCGGAAGCTCATGGTGACACAGAAATTCATATTACGGTTGCCAAATCGGAGTTCTTTATTGACCATCGGAAACATAACGGATTATGCAGTGGTTTTCTGAGTGAATTCAAAGAAGGAGAAGAAGTGGAATTTTATATTCAGGAGGCTGGACATTTCAAACTGCCGGAAGCGGATAAAGATATCATTATGATTGGCCCGGGAACAGGTATTGCACCTTTCAGATCATTCCTTTGGGAACGTGATGCTACAGGCGCAGGAGGAAAAAACTGGTTGTTTTTCGGGGACAGAAATTTTGTTTCGGATTTTCTTTATCAGACTGAGCTTCAGGATTTTCTTAAAACAGGCAGCTTAACGCATTTAGATCTTGCTTTTTCCAGAGATACCCATGAAAAAGTGTACGTTCAGCACAGGTTGGAACAAAAAGCTCAGGAAGTATTTTACTGGCTGGAAGGCGGAGCATCCGTATACATATGCGGAGCCAAAGAACCCATGGCTTATGATGTGGAACAAACCCTACTCACGATTATTCAGAATGAAGGAAAACGCAGCAAAGAAGAGGCTGTTAACTATCTGGAAGAAATGGAGCTGAGTGGCAGATATGCTAAAGATGTGTATTAAAAGAAGTACTCAAAAAATTAAAGGAAACAAGTTATGAACAACGATAAAGAAAACCTTTCACCGGTAGAAAGGATTAAGACCAACAGCAACGGGCTCAGAGGAACTTTAAAAGAAAGCCTTGCTGATCAATTTACCGGAGCCATAAGGGAAGATGACCAGACGCTGATCAAATTTCATGGAATGTACCAACAGGACGACAGAGACCGCAGGGAAGAGCGTGTCTCTAAAAAACTGGAATGGCTGTATTCTTACATGATCAGGCTTAGGCTTCCCGGTGGTTTTTTAACTCCGCAACAATGGGTAGGATTGAATGAAACCGCTGAAGATCATTCCACAGGAACTATAAAAGTAACCACAAGACAAACCATTCAGCTGCATGGAATATTAAAGTCTCATTTAAGACCTACTATTCAGAGCTTCAATCTTCAGCATCTGGATTCGATTGCGGCTTGTGGAGATGTCAACAGAAATGTAACCTGTACAGCGAATCCTTCTGAATCACCTTTACAGCAGGAAGCTTACGAACTGGCTGGAAAAATCAGTGAAATGTGCCTTCCTAAAACGAAATCTTATTATGACATCTGGATTGATGATGAACTTCTGGTAGACCGTAAAGCAGAGGAAGATCCTCTGTATCAGGACAGATATCTTCCTAGAAAACTGAAAATAGGAATTGCTGTTCCGCCCAATAATGATGTGGATGTATTCATCAATGATATTGCCTTAATTGCGATTATCGAAAATGATAAAATTGTAGGGTACAATATCGCTGCCGGAGGAGGATTAGGAGCAACTCACGGAAATGAAGCTACCTACGCACGTCTTGCATCCATCCTTGGATTTGTAGATACCGAAGAAAAAGTATTGAAAGCTGTCTATGAAATCATCACAGTACAAAGGGATTTTGGAAACAGAAGCGACCGAAAATTATCAAGATTAAAATACACAATTGATAAATTGGGTATCGACCAGTATAGGGCTGAAGTAGAAAAAAGAACAGGCTTCAGCTTTGAACCTGCCAGAGAATTTAATTTTACACAAAGAAAAGACCGCTACGGCTGGATTCAGAATCATGAAGGAAAATGGTTTTACACCGTATTTGTAGAGCACGGAAGAATCCTTAATACAGCAGAATATCCTTTAAAATCAGGTTTGTTAAAAATCGCACAGACGGGTAAAGCCAATTTCCGTTTTACCTGTAACCAGAATCTTATCCTGGCTGACATTGATGAAAAAGATAAGCCCGAAATTGAAAACATTTTAGAAGAACACGGAATTTCAGAACATACCAACAACGCAAGTGCCTTACGTAAAAATTCTGTTGCATGTGTTGCCCTGAATACCTGTTCACTGGCTTTAGCGGAAGCTCAGCGTTATCTGCCTTCTTTGGTCACGAAAATAGAACCTATTCTTGAAAAATATGGTCTGTTGGAAGAAGATATTACCATCCGTATGACCGGCTGTCCTAATGGCTGCGGAAGATCCCCAAATGCTGAAATCGGATTTGTTGGGACAGCTTATGGGAAATATAACCTTCACATCGGAGGAGACCGATTAGGAATGAGACTGAACACAAAATTTAAAGAAAATATTAATGAAGAAGAAATTCTTACCACTCTGGATGAACTTTTCGGAATATATGTACAGAAAAGGCTGGCAGAAGAAACATTTGGCGATTTTTCATACCGTTACTTACACACTTTAAATTAATTATATGGCTACTTTTCATTATGATCTGAAAAAAAACAAAAAAACTCAACCTCTTCATTCAGGGAGACGAATGTGTATGTGTTGTTGATTCTTAAATAACAATACAATCTAAGCTGTTTGAAGTTTTTTTAAATTATTATGAAACTTTACCGGACTGTCATTGCGAACCGAAGGTGAAGCAACCTCAGCAATAATATTAATGGCTTAAACCACCCCGTCAAAAATTCTTTGAATTTTCACCACCCCTCCAAAGGAGGAATTCTAAGCCCTTCAATGATAATATTATACAGCATATAAGACTTTCATCATAGAAGTAAAAATTCAGACAGCTTCATTCTCAACCTAAAAAATGAAGAAAAAATGAAAAACAAAAAGCAGGGAAATTTTCTACCTAAAGCAGGCATTATCGCATTTACATTTCTATTTTTTAACCTGGCGGAAGCACAGCAGCAACTCATAGAGCTTAGCGGAAGCATCAAAAATACAGGTACACACAAAGGTCTCGATTCTGTAAAAGTACAGATCGAAAACACGCAGGATACCGCATTAACGGATCAGGCAGGTAACTTTAAGCTCAGAACAAGAGTTACCATTCCCTTCCGGGTGATAATTCAGAAAGATGGATTCACAGGTCAAACCGTTGAAATACTTTCACCTTCCAATAAAATAACAGTAGGACTTAACCCTCAGAATACCATTATTGATGACGTAGTGATCTCTGCATCCAGAGTTCCGGAAAAGATATTAAGATCACCTATAGCCATTGAAAAAATTGATATCAAAACCATCAGGGAAAGTCCGGCAGCCTCATTCTATGAGACATTGGAAAATGTAAAGGGGTTACAGCTTTTAACCTCAAGTCTTACTTTAAAGATTCCTAATTCGAGAGGTTTCAATTCGCCTAATAATTTCAGGTTTATGCAGCTGGTGGACGGGGTAGATGTACAGTCGGCAACGTTGGGTGTACCATTGGGAAATGCAATAGGACCTACGGAACTGGATATCCAGTCGATGGAAGTCACTCCGGGAGCGGCTTCAGCGTTGTACGGAATGAATGCCATCAACGGACTGGCAAGCTTACAGACCAAAGATCCGTTTACGTCTGAAGGAATAAGTGTTTATTTCCGTGGCGGAGTGAATCATGTAGACAATGTGAACCATAAAATAAGTTCTCTGGGAGAAAGTGCCATGCGTTTTGCAAAAGTGATTAATAAAAACTTAGCCGTTAAGGTGAATGCTTCCTATTTCAGCGGAACAGATTGGATTTCCAATAATCAGACCGATCAGAATCCGGCATCATTAGTCACTGCCAATCCCAATTTTGCACTCGCCAATAATCCGGCAGAAGACCTTTGGAATAAATACGGTGATGAAAGAAATAATCGTGTAGCCGTAAAAGTGGATTACAATGGGAAACCTACTACATTCAACGTTTCGAGGACAGGATATCTGGAGAAAGATCTGGTGAGTCCTGATGTGAAAAATATCAAGTTTGACGCAGGATTATATTACCGTTTCGGAGATCAGTGGAGAACTTCTTATGTGTACCGCTATGGCTTACTGGATGGAACTTTCCAGAGAGGAAATAAAATCCGTTTGCAAAATGCCACGGTTCAGAATCATAAAGTAGAACTGACAGGAAAAGAACTGACCTTCAGAGCTTATGTATCCATAGAAAATACAGGAGATTCTTATAACCTGAAACCTTTGGCAGATAATCTTGATCTGACGAATCTTTCTAATACCAACTGGAAAAATATATTTCAGACCGCTCTTCAGAATAATCTGAATGCAGGTGCGAATCTTAACGATGCATTTATCCTGGCCCGTCAGCAAGCAGATAAAAACAGAGTTGTACCGGGAACGGCAGCCTTTGAGCAATTAAAAAATACCATCATCGGAATTAATAACTGGGATTCAGCCAATGGAGGAGTAGCTGGAGCTCCGGCAACAGGAGGAGCAAAACTTGAACAGAAATCCCGTTTTTATCAGGGGGAACTTACCTACGATTTCAGCAGGTTTATGAAAATTTTCAACCTTATTGCCGGTGTAGACTACCGTTTGTACAGCATTACTCCGGATGGAAATAATTTTGTTGATTTCAATCGTCCGGTCAATGAAAGAAATATTCCTTTAGCCAACGGTACCTTCGGGAAAGATGTTATTTATCAGAAATATGGAGCTTTTGCACAAATTACCAGACTTTTCTTTGATGATAAATTAAAAATCAATGCCGCTTTACGGATCGACAGAAACCCGGAATTTGAAGCTAAACTGAATCCAAGAATAAGTGTGGTCTATTCTCCTGTAAAGCAGCATAACTTCAGAGCTTCTTTTCAAAACGGATATCGTTTTCCTTCGTTATTTGAAGCACTTTCATTCGTCAACAACGGAAATGTAAGAAGAGTGGGAGGTCTTTCAAAAGTAAATGACGGATTAGGTTATCTGGAAAATTCCTATACGCTGGCTTCCATTGATAAATTCACCTCAGCTGTGAATGCAGATGTAGATGCAGGAAAAACCCAGGCTCAGGCAGCTCAGGATAACAAACAACTTTTAACGGCAGCCAATCTGCAGAAGTTACAGCCGGAAAAGATCAATTCATTTGAAGTAGGGTATAAGTCTACTTTTTTCAATAATAAACTGGTGCTGGACTGGGATTTCTATTATAACATTTATGAAGGATTCCTTGGGCAGGTAGAAGTGGCGGTTCCAAAAAACAGCCAGGTAGGAAGCAATACTGCTGTTCTTGCGATGCTCGATAGAAGCAAGCAGGACAGATATAGGGTTTATACGAACAGCAATAGTACCTACAAAAGCTATGGAACATCTTTAGGGATTCGTTATAATATTACAGGAAATTATAATATCAATACCAATGTTTCTTATAATGATCTGGCTTCCAGTAATACTTCAGATCTGTTTATCACTGCTTTCAACACTCCGAAATGGATGGTGAATGTAAGTGTAGGAAACAGAGAAATTGTTAAAAATATAGGATTTACGCTTGTCGCAAGATGGCAGAGTGGATTTATGTGGGAAAGTCCTTTGGCATCGGGAGCAATTCCGGCTTATTACACCATTGATGCCCAGGCAACATGGAAACTGCCTGAAATTCATGCGAATATTAAGATTGGAGCTACCAATTTACTGAACCGCCGTTATTTTCAGTATGCCGCAGGTCCTGAAATCGGAGGACTGTATTATCTCGCTTTTACTTATGACTTAAAACTGTAATCAGGATGAGCAATTCTTTATATCCCATATTTTTAAAACTTGAAAACCTTTCACTGCTGATCATTGGCGGTGGCAAGGTTGCCCTTGAAAAACTGGAATCTGTTTTGGGTAATTCACCGGAAACTTCTATCAAACTGGTAGCGAAAGAGATTATCCCTGAGGTCAGAACCTTGCAAAATCAGTTTTCCAATATAACCCTTCATGAAAGAGCCTATGATGATGATGATTTTAATGATACAGATCTTGCCATTATTGCGGTAAATGATATTGAGCTGGCTGGGGAAATCAGAGAAAAAGCCCAGAAAAAAAGTATATTGGTGAATGTTGCCGATAAACCTGATCTTTGTGACTTTTATTTAGGATCCATTGTTAAAAAAGGAAGCCTTAAAATAGCCATTTCTACCAATGGAAAATCTCCAACCATCGCTAAAAGATTAAGAGAAACCTTTACCGAAGTGATTCCTGACGAGATGGATCATGTGTTGGACAATATGCAGCATATCCGTCATCAACTGACAGGCGATTTCAATTATAAGGTGAAAGAACTCAACAAAATTACTACAGAATACCTGTCTGATGGAAAGGTTTCTTCAAAACCTGATATGGAAATTGAAAAGCTAATCAATATTACCAAAACAGCCCAGAGAAAAGCTAATATTTATCTTGCCATTATTGGAGTTTTACTTCTTTTGGGGTTATTTGGACTTTTGGTGTACCAATTTGATCTTGCAGATGATATTCAGTATTTTCTGAATAAGGACGGCCATATCTTTTACTGGATGCTTTTTGCAGGTTTTATGGCAGAAATTGTGGCCGGATCCATGGGAATGGGATATGGTGTAATCTGTACCACAATTCTTTTATTGCTGAATGTTCCGCCACCTGTGGTAAGTGCAAGCATTCATTCTGCAGAGTCTTTTACTACTGCCGCCGGAAGCTTCAGTCATTACAAACTGGGAAATGTCAATAAGAAAATGGTATGGGTGCTGTTCCCGCTGGCTATTGTAGGCTCTGTAGTAGGTGCTTTAACACTGTCTCATTACGGTGAACATTATGCTCATATTGTAAAACCTGTTATTGCCTGCTACACCTTGTATCTTGGTATTAATATTTTAAGAAACGCATTCAAAGATAAAAAGTCAGGACAGGGTAAATCCAAAAGAAGAACCAATCTCAGAGTATTGGGACTGGCGGGTGGTTTTATAGATTCTTTTGCAGGTGGCGGATGGGGACCATTGGTAACCGGTACACTGATCAAAGAGGGAAGGATTCCCCGTTATGTAGTAGGAAGTTCTACCGTTGCCAAGTTTTTATTGACGGTAACCAGTGCCATTACATTCATCTTCACAATAGGAATCCATCACTGGAATATTGTTTTGGGGCTTTTGCTGGGTGGTGTTTTTACTGCTCCGTTTTCTGCAATGCTTACGGCAAAACTTCCAACAAAGAAAATGTTTGTTGTGGTAGGAATAGTAGTGATCCTGATGAGCCTTATTACGATAACAAAATCAATTTTATCATAATAAACCGATTATAATCAAGCTTCGTAAAAAACGTGTTTTTTTTAACGCAAAGATTTTAATGTTTTACTTTATTTTGAGGCATCTGGAGATATTAATGATGCAGTTTATTGACAATTATTACTCATTTTTAGTAAAAATCTGAAACCATTAAAACTTTGCGTTTTTTTATTTTTTTTAAACCATATATAAATACATTATATCATTCCCCGTTTTTATTTTTCAAGCTCGCGGACGACTACTTTTGCCATTTCTTTGGAGCTGAAAGGATTTTGTCCTGTAATTAATTGTCCGTCAACCACAACATTGGAAGTCATTGGAATAAAAGCTTTTTTATAATGTATACCCCTTTCTTTAAGGGCCGCTTCAAGATTAAATTGGACTTCATTTTTCCTTCTTGCCAAAGTTTCTTCAAACCAGTCAAATCCGGTGATATTTTTACCTTTAATCATATACTCTCCATTGGAAAGTTTTACATTCAGCAATCCGCCGACTCCATGGCAGATCGCAGCGGCTATTTTATTATTTTCGTACTGTTCTCTGAGCATAGTCTGTAAAGTAGTATTATCAGGGAAATCATACATCGTTCCATGTCCACCCGCCAGATAAATGCAGTCGAAAGATTCATTTTTTACCTCATTAAGACTTTTTGTACGCGTTAATTCGTTTATAAAATCCGGATTTTCGTAATGCCTTTTTGAAATTTCATCCAGTACAAGAGGTTTCAGACTTTCAGGATCAATGGGAGTATTTCCGCCTTTGGGAGAAGCTATGGTAATCTGCCATCCTTTCTCCTTTGCTGCATGGTAAATATGGGTAAGCTCACTCAGCCATAATCCTGTTTTAAAGTTACCGCTGGCATACTGATCTACATTCGTTACGATTATCAATATTTTTTTCATCATCATACTATTAATTAAAAGATTTTCTGAATTCTAACGGTGAAACAGTGGTTTGGTTTTTAAATAAACGGTGAAAAGACTGTGGGTGTTCAAATCCTAAATTATAGGCAATTTCAGAAACAGATAAAGTGGTTGTAGAAAGCAGTTCTTTAGCCTTTTCAATCACTCTGTTCTGAATATGCTGCTGTGTTGTCTGTCCTGTGTGAACTCTTAGCATATCACTCAGATAATTGGGACTGATATTCATTTGAGCTGCCACAAATTGTACAGTAGGAATCCCATCGATCAGCAGTTTTTCATTTTTAAAATAATCATCCAGTATATTCTCGAGCCGGGTCAAAAGATCGTGATTCACTTTTTTCCGGGTTAAAAACTGGCGGTTGTAAAATCTGTCACAGTATTTTAACAGTAAATCAATATTGGAAACCAGCAGATCCTGGGTGAAACCATCCATATTGGCTTCTATCTCCTTGCTGATGTTATCAAGGATGTCCGTTACCGATTTTTCTTCTTTTTCCGAAAGATACAAAGCTTCGTTAGCAGAATACGAAAAATAACCATATTCCTTTATTACAGAGGCTAATGGATATCCCTGCAAAAAATCAGGATGAATAACCAGCACACTTCCTCTTACCTCGGAAAGCAGAATGTCTTCAAACTGCAACACCTGATGGGGAGCAATAAAATACATGATTCCATCTTCAAAATCATAATAATGCTGGCCGTATTTACATTTTCCTGCACAATCTTTTTTAATGGAAACCACATAAAAATCCGTGGTTACAGCACTCAAAATAGTTTGCGGATCTACATTCACTTCATTAAAATCAAATACGCTGATCAAAGGATTGGAAGGTCTTTTCAGCTTCAGGTAATTGTGGAGTGCTGTGATGGAGGTTACTTTTTCGGGTGTTTTCATTTTATTTCTTTTTTATACCATATAGTAAGTATGTTATTCTGAACACAGACTGAAAGTCTGCAAACGAAGTTCTGGAATGTAGTGAAGAATCTCATATCGGCCTCCATGTTTTGCCATTCGGTTATGGTAATGGTGTTTCTAAGATACTTATTTTAACAGGATTATTTTGCAGATTGCTGTTCTTTTTTGATCTGCTCAATTCCTTTTCTGTAAGTAGTTACATTAAATTCCGGGAATCTCTTTCTGAATTTTGAATCATCAAACAGGTTATCATATTGATATCTGGGAATCAGCTCCTGCAATTCTTTTGCATTTTTATTGAATAAGGATCCAATTGAAAAGGCTAGCTTTGGAATAACCGAATATTTAAATTCTTTCCCATAAATCTCTGAAGCCAGCGCAATAAATTCCTTATAAGTTAATGGATTATCTACCGGTAAATGCCATGTCTGCCCATAAGCCTCCGGAGTATTTCCGATTAAAGCAGTGGCGCGGCTTGCATCGGGAGTCCAGATCAGGCTTCGAAGTTTATCATCTCTTAAAGGAACTTTTAGCTTTTTGTTTTCTTTAATAGCATTGAAAATAAGGCTATTCGTAATACTCTGAGTTTTTCCCGGTCCATAAAATTCAGGAGCCCTGCAGATGACAGCTTTTATTGTTTCTGCCTTCATCTCTTTTAAAAGCATATCTGCCATCTTTTTTCTTACCATTCCTTTTCGTCCTACAGGAGCAAACACCGTTTGTTCCGTTAAAACTTCATTATTTTGAGGATACATATACGTGTTGTCAAAGAATACCAGCTTAGTACCGTTGATTTTGCAGGCATCAATAACATTTTTCATGATGGTCAAAAACTGTTTTTCCCATAAACCGGTATCCATGGGAAGTCCAAGGGTGAAGTAAGCAATCTCACTTCCTTTAACGGCTTCTATGGCTTTTTCTCTGTCTGATAAATCTGCTGAGAAAACAGTATCCGTATCATTTACTTTTTTAGCATTTCTGCTGACAATACGAATATCTGATGTATAATTCCTTTTCAGCTCTCTTGCAAGTTCTTCTCCAATCTGTCCATTGGCTCCTAATATAGTTTGCATCATTTTTTATTTTGAAGGTTATCTATTTTACTGAAAATAAACTCAATACTTTCAGCTGCTTTTATTTCTGATACAAAATTCGGGCATAACTCTAAAAACAAAGTAACTTAATCAATGGAAGTTGTAACATAATCTCAGATCATGAAAAAAGCCAGGAAAGTAAAGGTAAAAGCATTCGAATAATCCATATTATTTTACTTCCTTTATTTCCCCAGCTGTCCAAACTTTTTGCTTTTTATCATTTCCTGTCCAAAGCCAGGTAGTTATCATCAATTCTGCTGATCAGAATATAGAACAAACCTGCATAGATCATCTGAATACCCATTGCTTCCCAGTTTTCAACGGTACTGCTTCCAAAAAGTAACAAAATAATCAGAGAAGCTCCGGCAATGGCGGCAATACGGGTTTTAAAACCCATTATCAACAGAAGACCGATTGTAAATTCGAGAAAGGGGAGAACAACACCAAAAAGATGAACCAATGGCTGTGGAAGCCAGCTTGTTTCAAAACCTTTCATCATTCCTGATGCAAAATCCTGTAGTTTTACGAGACGGGCCAATCCGTGTCCCAAAAAGTTGATTCCCATCGATACACGAAGGAAAAAATAGGCTGTTTTTGTAGTATTCATAGTGGTATTTTTAGGATGGAAGCGGGAAGCTGGAAGGTATAGATCTGTTGTGATTCACTTTTACTGTGTTTTTCAATCATTCTCTAATTTGCTTTTACAGACTTCAATAACTTCCTTCTTCCAGCCTCCCGCTTCCTTACTTATTAAACTTTTCTTCGCTGTTATCAACCGGAGTATCTGGATCGTTCATCACCATTTTAGCGATGTCATCTTTTCTCATAAAAACGACTCCCTGTTTTTGTTGGGTATACTGAATAAATTCCTCTATTGCGTGCACCATTGCAGGTGTTCCGCCTATTCTGTCATGAAAACTGATGCTCATCATTCTTCTCTTTGAAGCTCCTTCTTCATACAGACGGTCAAATTCAAATTTCAGCTGGGCCAAAAACTGATCGGGACTCCAGTGTTTGCCTTCAATATTGACAATATCATTGTTGCGAAGCGTATAAGGAATGACTACAAAGTTCTTTCCTTTTACTTTGGTAATGAAAGGTTCATCATGGCTTAAATCATCAATATGATACAGAAAACCAAGATCCTGTAATACTTTAAGGGTATTCGGGCTTCTTCTCAGCCAGTTAGCGTTATAGCCAACAGCTTTCTGTCCTGTGATCTTTTCCACAACATCTACACCTTTCTTTACGAAATTCAGTTCGTCAGCATAATTTTTATTCCACTGGTTATCCCAGGTAAAACCATGAGCTGCAATTTCATGGCCTCCGTGTGCAATAGCTTTAGCAACTTCAGGATACTTTTCAGCAGCAGTTCCTACCACATGAGAAGTAACTTTAATGTCATATTTTTTCCATAAATCCAGCATCCGGTAAATGCCTTCATTTCCTCCGTAACGGTACCAGCTTTCTGCAGGAAGATCCGGCTGTCCTTTTGGTAACGGTGTTCCACTAAAAGGGCTTTCTGCGCCTTCCGGCTGTCCGCCGGTTTCAAACTGCATAGAAATGGAAATAACCAATTGAGCTCCATTCGGCCAGTATTTTTTTGCCAGAGTCTGTTTTTCATGCAGTTGCTTTTTTTCTGTTGTGTCCCTATCATGATGATCAGAAAAGGACATCAGAACAATTGTGGATGCAAGCAGCAATACTGATTGTTTTATATGTTTCATTTTGAATGTATTGATAAGGCAAAATTCATCAATAATCCATCAGTATATATTGTAAAAATTAATGGTAAATTTGTAAAAATCCATTCTGCTATGAAACGAATCGTTAATTTCAACTCTTTTAATGTTTTCAGCATTGAAAAGGAAAGCTGGGACGTTGAATATCACAATCATAATTTTTATGAACTGATCATTATAGAAAGTGGAAAAGGATTTCATCATCTCAACAACATTACTTTTTCTTATAAAAAGGGAGATGTTTTTCTTCTCAGACCAAGTGATGGCCATGAATTTTCAATTAAAAGCAAAACAAAATTCATTTATATAAAATTTACAGAACAGTATATCTGGGAAAACCTGCTGTCTGCTAAGAAAAATGAACTTCAGAAAGTTGTACAGCTCCTCATGGAAGATCATTCTTTTGTGTATGAATCGGTCATTAAAAGTAAAACAGACAGGACCCATCTGTTACAACTTGCCAGGATTCTTCTGTATGAGTTCAGTCACAAAAACACCTATACCAAAGAGATTACTACTGACCTCTTTTGCAGTATTATTACTATTCTTATCCGAAATACAATACAAAATGCTACAACAAATAGCTGGATCACTCATAGTGTGAGCAGAATTGAGAAAATCCTGTATTATATCAATGTGAATGCTTTGGATAATGATAAAATGAAAATTGAAAATCTGGCCAGAGAATTTATGCTTTCCCCGAACTATATTAGCATTCACATCAAAAAACAGACTGGATTTTCCATACAACAGCATATTATGCAGCATAAAATAAAAACTGCTGAAAAGCTTTTACTGCAAAGCCATTATAACATCAGTGAAATTGCAGACAGGCTGGGTTTCAATGATGCCAGCCACTTCAATAAAATATTCAAAGCATACAAGCAAACGTCACCTTCTGAGTTTAAAAAGAAAGGTTCATCTTATTGATCATCGGGTTTATCTATTTTTCATACCTTTAATAATCAAACCTTTAAGCTTATGAAAACGAGTGCCGGGATTTTGCTGTTTAAAAAAGAAAAATACAGTCTGTATTACTTTCTGGTTCATCCCGGCGGTCCTTTCTGGCGAAATAAAGATCTTGGGGCATGGTCTATTCCTAAAGGAGAGTTTCTTCCTGATGAAGATCCGTTGGAGCATGCATTAAAGGAATTTAAGGAAGAAACGGGTAAAACAATAGAAGGAAAATTCATCGGATTATCACCTGTTCAACAAAAAGGCGGAAAAACCGTTTATGCCTGGGCTTTAGAAAGAGATATTGAGACTTCTGACCTTTACAGCAATACCTTTTCATTAGAATGGCCACCCAAATCGGGTAAAATAATAGAAGTTCCGGAAGTAGATCAATGGGAATGGTTTTCTTCAGAAGAAGCACAAAAACGGATCAATACTGCACAGAAAGATTTTATAACAGAACTTGAAAATATATTAAAAAATCAATAACATTAAAAAAACCTTTATCAGCTCTGATAAGTGGTTTTCATTATATAATATTTTACCATTTTATCCCAATCGCTTTTAAAGCACTGGATGTTAAAAAGATATCATCAAAAACAGTCAGTGATTCTACATCATTGAATCCTGTAGGAAGGAGGTCATTTTTATTAAAAGACAATTCAATAGAAGAGTCGTATGAAGCAATGATTCTTACTTTGGAATATCCATTATAATCTACCTTAAAGCCTTCAAACATACAATTCTGTTCAGCCTTCTGGTATTCAGCATATTCTTCAAAACCTGCAACGTCCGTTCTTTTCCCATCATTATGGTCAAGAGATTTCCATGCCGTATAATTTTTAGGTTCTTTCAGGATATTTCCTTTACGGTCTACAGGGACAAACATTCCAAGAGTCAAACGCTTCTTTAAGAAATTGGCATAATTATTCATCAGATTCAAAATCTGAAGATCGGCATATCCTTCATGTGAATAATACTCCAGCACGAAAGTTGTCATCGGAATCAGCTTGAGAGAAGCATCAGTCGGCATAATTAATCTTTACTTTTTTGGGCGATAAAAATAGTATTTTTATTTTCGCTACCCAATGAAAACAGATGAATAGGATGGAATTTATACCCATTCTGAATAACAACAACTTTAGGACAAACCCTCAATTTTCATTATTTTTGAAGGAATAACCATAGAAGTCATTATAAACCTATCTGCAAAAGATATTAAAGCTTTTACGGATACCAATTACAATATGTTGAATAAGATACTACTGGCAGCCGGCATGATTCAGTGCTGCTTTTACAATACCATGGCACAAAACCCCGGCCAACGACCTGTTTATACTTCTGAATGGGGACATCTCTTTCGTGAAAGTGGAAAAAATAAAGATCTTTTAGGAATATTTTCTACTGAAGCTCCGGTTTACGTTCTGGATTCTACCCAAACGCAATATAAAGTACAGGTAAGCAACGGTGATATTGGTTTTATTGACCGCCAGCCATTACAAAAGTCTATGCGTGGGGAAAAATCAGCTGGTGAACCTGCTCAGTATTTTTATAGAGGAAAAGAGGGATATCAATGTCCGCATTTTTATATACAGGTATCTGAACTGCGTGTACGAAAAGGCCCTACCACAGAAAGCATCCCGGTAAGAAGAGCAGCTCTAAATGAACTTGTCTGTATAGATTATGTTCCTTTATATGAGGATGGCTGGATCTATATTGGTGACCATTTTCATGAAAATCCTGAATATATTCAAATGAAATATCTGGGTAATGAACTTACCTACGACAAAATTCTGAAAGATTATCTTGCAGTGAAAGGTAAAAATAAGGAAAAAGAACTGGCTCAGGTGGGAAGGTTACGTGAAATTGCATGGCTTGAAGATAAAAACCTTAAACAGGCATTGCTTTACTGGAAAGAATCTTATTCAGGGATAGAAAATACAAAAATAGATATTGATTTTGAACTTCTTCTGGCAGATCAATTTGCAAAAAAAACCGGAACAGAAGCTTATGAGAAAAAGCTAAAAGACCTGAATATGCATTTCTTATGGAAGAATTCTGAACTTTTTGATGGAAAAATCACAGAGACACAGATGAAAAAGCTGGAGATGCAGAAGGTTAAAGACATTCCGGATACCCCTGAATGCGGCTGGGAACCTCAATATTTTTACAGAACATCTGATATGATTGTAGCCTTTGAAGAATATAAAGGAAAAGTTTCCGGAAGTATTTACAAAATGTCCTTCAAAAATGGTGAAGCTGTAGTTCTGGGAAATGAACATATGGACTCCAACTATAATGAAAAGGATTTTGTTAACCATTTTGGTGATCTGCTTTCAACACGCTGGATTTCTTCTCCACACGAATATCATATTCAGAATGGAGATGCAGGGATTTTTATTTTTACTTTTAAAGATGGGAAACTTTTCAGCTATGAATGCATGTATTATTGTTAGAAAATTTTTATCATTTTGATCAATAGGAGCGGGCTTTAGTCCGCTTGTTTGTTATTTCCATATTAAAGGCTTCAACCAAAACTTTACAACTATTAAGTTTTGGCTGAAGCCATAGGATTTTATGCATATTATTAAAACGGGCTAAAGCCCGTTCCTATTGAATATAATAACTCCTTAGATATTTTATTGCTTATCTTTTTTTCTTTTTAATCAATTGTTAACGATAATCTTTCAAATGAATTTATATATCAATGGAGGCGGGTTTTAACCCACTTAATGTATTATTTGCTATAAAAAGGGCTTTAGCCCAAACTTGAAATATTTTCCAACATCGGTGATTAAATTTTAAAGCCCTACCTTTACTTCACCAAACAAAATAGTATAATATGTCATTTATAACACCGGAAGGAGCCAGGAAGGCTCAGCTATCCCTATCTGAAAGAGCACCCGTTGCTCATGCTGTTCTCTCAGGTGAAGAGAACATTTCGAAATACAACAGTGGAGTATGTCATGATGTGGTAGCCTATGCATTGTATATGCGTGGCGCCAGGATAAGCCCTACCCAGCTTGCAGAATCGGCAGGACAGAAATGGTTAACCTTATTCAATTATCCGGCGGGAAAAAAATGGGATGGATATACACCCATTCCGGCAGGAAAAGCCATTGGTTTTTACAGACTTATTGATAAGACATTCTTTCATTCAGCTGTTACCACGGGAAACGGAAACGAAATCAGATCTGTTAACGGATTTTCATTAGGATCTGCATGGGCAGTACCTGTAGATATGAAATGGGTATTGGGTAAAAAGAATTCTGACGGAACCTTCAATTATGATGGAACCAAAATAGAAGTCTATATTTCTTCTTTATAAAAGAATTTCTATTTCCATAAAAAAGGCAGATCAGCATATTCGCTTTTCTGTCTTTTTACTTTTAAAGATCAGCACATTTAGGGCATATCCCGCTGATAATTAAATTATATTCCTGTGCAATAAAATGTTCCGGCAAACTGATTTCCGGAATAGCATTTTCAATACACGTAACGGAATGACATTCCTTACAGTTAAAATGAACATGATTGTGAAAATGTTGTTCATGGGTACATTTCCCACTGCATTTTGCAAAATTCACCACACCGTCAATATTGACGATCTTATGTATAGCACCTTCGTTTTCAAGCCTTTCCAGAACTCTGTAAATGGTTACTCTATTGCACAGATCTCCCAGTTTCTTCTGAATATCAGAGTGGGTAAGGGCTACCTCTGAACCATTAATCAGGTTTAAAATTTCAGTTTTGGCGTGAGTATTTCTGACTTGTTTCATTTTTAATGCAACAAAGTTGCGGTATTTAAATTTTTATCTTTACTTTTGCAACAAAGTTACGATAAGAAAATTAATCCATACTATTATGAAATCAAAAATTCTTGATGCTGTAGGAATCTCCGCTGCTGTTTTATGCCTGATTCATTGTATCGTCTTTCCATTATTACTGATTGTCCCCTTGGGAATATCACATAACCCTTATATTGATCTGGTTTTCCTTTTCATTGGAGCTGTTGTAGTTTTCAGAATAACGAAGAAAATAGAAAAGCAATGGCTGAAGTTTCTATTCTGGGTATCACTGGCTCTTATTTTTATTTCTATACTGGCAGATTTTCTGTTTGAAGTACATCTTCCTCTGATCTATATGGGAGCTGCCGGTTTGATTACTGGCCATCTGATCAATTTTAAAAATCATAAACATTAAAATCATGACTAAGAAACTTCCTGTAACGGTACTCAGCGGCTTTCTGGGAGCTGGAAAGACAACATTACTGAATCATATTCTTCACAATAAACAAGGCTTAAAAGTAGCAGTCATAGTGAATGATATGAGCGAAATTAATATTGATGCAAGGCTTGTTGAAAACCAAAATACCCTTTCCAGAACAGAAGAAAAATTAGTAGAAATGAGTAACGGATGCATCTGCTGTACACTTCGTGAAGATCTTATGGTAGAAGTAGAACGTTTGGCGAATGAAAACCGTTTTGATTATCTCCTTATCGAAAGTACGGGAATCAGTGAACCGATTCCTGTTGCCCAAACATTCACTTATATTGATGAAGAGAGTGGAATAGATCTGTCCCGTTTCAGTTATGTGGATACAATGGTGACAGTGGTTGATTGTTTCAATTTCATGAATGATTTTGGCTCTAATGAAATGTTACTGGATCGTGATCTTACTGATATGGAAGGCGATTACAGAACGATTGTCAATCTTCTGACCGACCAGATTGAATTTGCCAACGTGATTATCTTAAACAAAACAGATCTTATAAATACTGAAACCCTTGGTTTTTTAACAGCAGCCATAAAGAAACTGAATCCGGAGGCTGTTCTTCTCCATTCAGAATTTGGAAAAATTGATCCTCAAAAGATTTTAAATACAAAGCTTTTTGATTTCGAAAGGGCACAGTCATCTGCAGGCTGGCAAAAAGAATTACAATCCGATCATCACACCACGGAAACTGAAGAGTATGGGATAAGCTCATTGGTTTTCAGAGATAAAAAGCCTTTCCATCCTATGAGACTTTGGGAATACCTGAATCATCATTATCCTGAAGAAGCCATCAGAGCTAAAGGTTTGTTCTGGCTGGCCTCAAGACCTGATGATGCTTTAAATTTTTCCCAGGCAGGCGGTTCTTTCAGACTGGAAAAAGCAGGAGTTTGGTGGAGTAGTATGCCTATGAATCACAGGGTGCAGTATTCTTCATTTGTAGATAATCAAAAATTTATAGAAAGCAGATGGGATAAAAACTGGGGCGACAGAATCAATGAACTGGTTTTTATCGGACAGAATCTGGATAAAGATCAAATGTTATCAGACCTTCAACATTGTCTTATTAATGAAAGGGAACAGGAACTATTTGACAAAAAACAAAGTTTTGAAGATCCGTTTCCAAAGAACATTTAAAATTAACTTTCAATTAATGCGACAATGTTACGATAAAAATTTAAATACGATAACTTTCAGCACTATTTCAAAAACAATATGGACAGAAGAAAATTTCTAAAAGGATCTGCACTGCTTTCAGGGTTATTGACCTTATCACCATCTGATCTCTGGAGCTTCGGGAAGAATACCGAACTTCGTCATAAAGGAAAAGCGAAGAATATCATCTTTATGGTAAGTGATGGGATGAGCCTCGGAACACTTTCAATGGCAGATCTGTACTCACGGAATATTTTAGGAAAGGGTAGTAACTGGCTTAATCTGTATCATGACCAAAAAGTAACCCGTGCTTTGATGGACACCGCTTCAGCAAGTTCTATTGTTACAGATTCTGCAGCGGCAAGTTCTGCTTTTGGAGGCGGAATCAGAGTTAAAAACGGGACGTTGAATATGGGAGCTAACGGAGAGAAACACCTTCCCATATGGCAGCAATATAAAAAAGCAGGAAAGAAAGCCGGCTGTGTAACTACGGTAACCATTACTCATGCTACTCCCGCAGGATTCTGTGTAAATTCTTCCCAAAGAAATGCTGAACCTCAAATTGCAGAAATGTATGCAGAGCTGGAATTCGATGTGCTGTTAGGAGGTGGAGACGAATTTTTCAACCCTGCAAAAAGAGACGATAAAAAAGACCTCTATTCTGTTTACAGCAAAAAAGGATACCGGATTCTGAAAACACAAAATGATCTGAAAGAAATCAAAAAAGGAGAGAAATTATTAGGCATTTTCAGTACAGGAGCATTACCATATAGTATTGACAGAGCGAATCTTCAGGAGTATAAAAATACGCCAACTCTTGCTGAAATGGCCCACACAGCCATCAATCAGATGAAAGACCATCCCGAAGGTTTTGTCCTTCAGGTAGAAGCCGGAAAAGTAGACTGGTCTGCCCATGCCAATGATGTGGCAGCGCTCATCCATGATCAGCTGGCATTTGATGAAGCAGTAAAAACAGTTATGGATTTTGCTGAAAAAGACGGAAATACTTTAGTCATCATCACTACAGACCATGGAAATGCCAATCCGGGAACGATTTACGGAACAGATGCAACCAAGAATTTTAACAGCATTTCAGATTACCAATACACCAATGAATATATTCTGAACAAGATTCACAAAGACTATTCGGTAAAAGACATTAAAGACTGGATCTATGAGAGCAACAGGATTACTCTGAATGACGATGAAGCCAGGCATATGTTAAGCTTCTACAATGGTCTTGAAAAAGAAGAAGGACTTTATAATTATAAGAAACTGCCTTTTAAATTATATTCAGAAATTCAAAAAAGCAGGAATTCTGTAGGATGGATCAGCATGGATCATTCCGGAGATTATGTGGAAGTAGCTGCGTATGGTCCAGGAAACGAACTTTTACAGCCGTTTATTAAAAATACAGACCTTCACGATCTGATGCTGAAGGCCTGTCTGGTATAGACATTCATATTTTTTCATATTTAATTATTTGGGAGATACGAGGCGGATTGATTGTGTCCGCCTTGTTTTTTTGTGTAAACGGGTTTAAATTTTCCCCATTACAAACATATTTTCCATAGTAGGAACACTACTTCCACCAGCTTTTTCAAGTGTAATGGCAAAAGCCTGTGCATTAGGAATACTAGCCAAAGCAGTCCTGCTGTCTTTATCTTCGGTGTACATTCCTGCATTTACCGGTTTTCCATCCTCTATTGCCCAAAGCTGATACTGCATTCCTTCTGGGGCTTTAGGAAGTTTTTCCGCATTCAGATAAACTTCTTTTGTTTTTTTATCCCAGAAAACCATTGCTTTGGCCTCAGCATGTTTTTCTACCCCTTTCAGCATAACCATCTGCATATCTGGATTGGAAAACATATCAATCTTCCGGTTCATTTTTTCCATAGCCTGATCCTGCTGCTTTTTATCTGCTATCATTAAAGCCATTTCTTTTTGATTGGCAGATTGAGTATTCATCCAGAATAGATTTCCTCCAACACTTACCAGGAATAATACTGATGCCGCTATAGCATATGTTTTCCAAGGCGTATTTTTCTGATACCCCTTTATGTCTGTATTATTTTCTGTCCGTCCTTTTGCTTCAGGGAGATCTGCAGGAAGGGAAGGAGACAATTCTTCAACAGTCTGTTCCTGCTGAATTTTATTCCAGATCTTTGATTTCAAATCACTTGGAGGTGTTACAGCCTGAGCTGTCGCCAGATCTTCCAACGTTTTTTGTGCTTCTTCAAAAGCTGTTTTTACTTCAGCATTATTCTTCATCACACACTCCAAAATCCCTGCTTCTTCAGGAGAAGCATGGCCTAGAATATAAGATTCTATAATTCCGGATGATATGTATTCTTTAGTGTTCAATTTATTGATAATCTTTTAGCAAATCTTTTAATTTCATCAGTGCATTTCTCATTTTTGTTTTTACCGTTCCCAGCGGTATCTTCAGTTTCTCGGATATTTCGTTTTGGGTATATCCCTGATAATAAGCAAGGTCTATAAGCTCTTGCTTGTCTGCCTCCAGACCTTCAAGCACATTATTAAATCCAATATAATCGGAAGAATTATTAGTGGTTGAAAGCTCTGCAGTATTATATACGAAATCCGGAAGTGATTGGTTTTTAAGTTCATTTTGGAAAGCTTTCGATTTTAAATAATCGATGGCGGTATTCCGTGCTATATTAATCATCCAAGTGTAAAATCTGCCTTTGGAAGTATCATACTGATGGATAGAGTTCCATATTTTAACAAAAACATCCTGAATAACTTCTTCGGTGTATTCTTTAGACTGAACGATTCGAAGAATAATCCCATACAGCGCACCGGAATAGTGGTCATATAGATAATGAAAACCATTTTCGTTTTTTTCTTTTAGTAAAACGATAAGTTGCTCTTCAGAATAGGTTGTTTTAATAGCTTTTATTTTTCTATCCAAATGTAATAAAATAAAATAAATTCCCAACAAAATCTCAGTAAACTTTTATTTCGTAAATGATTTTAAGAAAATAATTAAAAAAAATCAATATGAAAACGTTCGTTTCAAAAACAATACTTGCTTTTTGCCTTGCCTTATGTTTAGAAGGTTATAAAGCACAAAGCACACTTTTCAAAGCTAAAAATCCCTATTATTCTCACACCTCAGAAAATATTCTGAAAGTAAGCAATAGCGAATGGAAAAAGATTTTAAAACCAGAGCTCTATCAGGTTGCAAGAGAAGGTGCCACAGAAACTGCTTTTACAGGGAAATATTATGAATTTGATGAAAAAGGCACTTACTATTGTGCTGTATGTGGAAATTCTCTTTTTATTTCAACCTCTAAGTTTGCCACCACCTGTGGCTGGCCTTCTTTTTATCAGCCCATCCATAAAAACAGCGTGAAGTACAGAAAAGACACCTCTTATCACATGGAGCGTACCGAAGTACGATGTGGAAGATGTGATTCTCACCTTGGTCATGTTTTTGATGATGGTCCGAAACCTACAGGAAAACGTTTCTGCATGAATTCGATCTGTCTTGAATTTGTTCCGGATAAAAAATAAAACACTACAAATCAATGATTTAAAATAAATTTTATTTTTTTTAAATCTAAAATAAAACCTAACTCGTAAATGACATTAAAAGCACAATTAAATACAATTAATTAAAAAATCAACACAATGAACACACATTCAAAAATCACAGTTTTAGCAATGGTAGCATTATCATTTGCTTTCAGCGGAAAGGTAACTGCACAAACGATGAAAGAAAAAACAGTAATGGTAGGAGGAGCTCCTATGTATCCTTCCAAAAACATTATTGAAAACGCTGTCAACTCCAAGGATCACAAAACCCTTGTAGCTGCGGTAAAAGCTGCCGGCCTGGTAGAAACATTACAAGGTGCAGGACCTTTTACGGTATTGGCTCCCACAGATGCTGCCTTTGCAAAGCTTCCGAAAGGAACAGTAGAAAACCTTGTAAAGCCTGAAAACAAAGAAATGCTTACCTCTATTTTAACTTATCATGTTCTTCCAGGAAGATACAGTGCCAAAGAAATTTGGGCAGCCGTAAAATCAGGAAACGGAAAAAGCATGATGAAAACAGTGCAGGGTGAAGACCTTACATTCTGGACAAAAGGTAAAGATCTTTACATAAAAGATGCAAAAGGAAACAGCGCGAAAGTAACAATTGCCGATGTGAACCAATCTAATGGGGTAATTCATGTAATAGACACGGTATTGATGCCATAATAAATTCTAAGATTTCAAACAGCATATCCATTATGCTGTTTTTCTTCCTCTTATGTGTCCAACACTAAAAATTAATAATATGAAAAAAACAATTCAGGTTTCTAATCAGGGCGCTACCCTTGATACCAGTAGAAGAAACTTTTTAAAATTAGGTGGAGTAGGATTAGCCATCGCAGGTCTTACCATCATTGGATGTAATGATGATGATGACTTCCAGATTATAGAAGAATCCAAGTACGATCTTGGAACAGGAGATGTAGGTGTACTTAATTATGCCTATGCTTTGGAACAGTTGGAAGCAGATTTTTATACGAAAGTGGTCAACAATTTTTATACGGGAATTTCCAGTATTGAAAAAGAGGTTTTTACAGATCTTTATCACCACGAAGTTATTCACCGTGATTTCTTCAAAGTTGCAATCAGCGGTGCCACAGATCATGTGCTTCCTAAACTTGAATTCCAGTATCCGAATGTGAATTTTAATGATCGGAACTCAGTACTAGCAACAGCCAAAGCATTAGAAGATACCGGTGTTGCAGCTTACAATGGAGCAGGGAAATATATTTCCAATCCCGCTTACCTTGTGATTGCCGGTAAGATAGTTTCCGTGGAAGCCAGACATGCCTCTGCCATCCGGAATCTAATTAATCCCGGATCAGCAGATTTTTCAGGAGATGATGTGATAGATGCCAATGGACTTGACCTTGCCAAAGAGCCGAAAGATATTGTAATGGCTGCCGGAGCGTTTATCAAAACACCTTTTACCTGGAAAGAAAGAGGAATCAACTAATCATTCACCTTAAAACTCACATTATGAATATTCTTAGATTACTGGATAAGCTTTCTGATGATAAATTTTTCACTACAGAAGCTTCAAGACTGGAAACCATTACGAATATTTCTTTATTCGGAAAAAAAGCAGCTACAGCAGCAATACCTCTTGGATTGGGGGCGATGATGGCTACTCCTGCCAAAGCAGAAACTACAAAAACGGCATTAACAGGTGCTGCTTTAAAAAGTACCCTTACAGATGCTTTACAACTGGCATTGGTACTGGAATATCTCGAAAATGAATACTACAGCATAGGATTGTCAACCCCCGGACTGATCCCCAATGGAGACAGAACCGTTTTCATGCAGATTTCAAAACATGAATCCGCTCACGTAAGCTTTCTGAAAAGCACACTGACTTCTTTAGGAACAACTCCCGGAAATAAACCTACTTTTGATTTTACAGCCGGCGGAAATTTCATGCCTTTTACAGATTATAACCAATTTCTTATCCTTGCTCAGGCCTTTGAAGATACCGGAGTAAGGGCTTATAAAGGACAGGCCGGAAATGTAATGTCCAACAAAGTGGTACTTCAGGCAGCATTGCAGATTCACTCCGTTGAAGCAAGGCATGCCTCACAGGTAAGAAGAATGAGAGCCAACAAAGGATGGATTGAACTTGCAAACGGAGGAAATATGCCTTCAGCTACCAATCCTGTTTATGCCGGAGAAGACAATACCAATCAGGCTGGTTACAATACAGGCGCTCTTTTTGGTGCAGCAGCAGGTTCTGCAGCTTATGACGAAATCTTAAGTGGCAGCGATGCACAAACTATTGCCTCACTGTTCATAGTTTAGTTGTGATTTGGATGATGATAAGTGGTGAGTCCATTTCCGAATTTTCGGGAATGGACTTTTTCTAAACCACCAATCGTCAGACCTTAAGAAAATACATAATCAATACTTATATTGATCCCGGTTCATCCATTAAGTACCATACTTTACGCATGGTACTTTTTCATTTTCATAATGCGTATTATTTCTTTTAAAATGTAATATTTCTCTCAATTAATCTGAAATAAATATTTATATAGCTTTATTAACACATTTACTGTAATAGAATACAAAATTATTTCGTACTTTGGTTTACTTATTAAAATAATGTTTTAAATAACTTTAAATCATTTAAAATATTAACCTTAATGCCTTGATTTTCATTTTTTAATAATGAAAAAAGAAAAATCTCTAATTGTTGATATAAAATATGAAGAAGTATCCAATTCCTGCAAATGAAGAAGAGAGAATGAAGAAACTGGAGTATTTTAATCTTTTAAATCTTGAAAAAGATCCCCAGTTAGACATTTTTGCAGAAACAGCATGCATGGTGACAGGCTGTCCTGCAGCGCTTATTTCCATGATGGAAAGCGAAACCCAGACCATTCAAAGCTGTGTGGGACTTGCTATGGATCTTGTAGACAGGAAAAGCACTTTATGCCAGTATTCTATTGCAAGTGGGGACATCGTAGTCATCAATGATACCTTGTCAGATGAAAGATCTTCTGATAATCCAATTATTCTTGAAAGCGAAATCCGGTTTTATGCAGGAGTACCTCTGATTGATGATGAAGGATTCGTATTAGGGACAATCTGTGTGATTGATTATAAACCTAAAACAATTACAGACGATCAGGTTTCAACGCTGAAAAAAATAGGAGAGGCCATTACAAAAGTCCTTTTGGGAAAAAGAAAAAATATCCAGGCGGAGTATTTTCAGCAGACCTTTACTATTTCCAATAACCTGATCTGTGTTCTGAATAAAGACTTCTTACTGAAAGAGGCTAACCCGGCTTTTGAAAATACTTTTCAAAGAGATAAAGGTAAGATTCTCAATCAGAATTTCCTGGACCTGATAGGAAATCATAATTCTCAACTTCAATTACTTTCCGAAAACCTACCCAATACGGATGAAGAAGTAACTTTTACTACTACAACCAATATAGATGGTAATCAAACTATCATTATTGAATGGTATTTAAAGCTCAATCAAAACCATTCAGAGATTTTTTGTTTCGGAATCAATATCACCCAACGCATTGAAGAAAAACTTAAACTGGAAAGCTCTGAGCGCCGCTTCAGAAACTTCTTTGAAAATGCCATAGGATTGATGAGTATGCATGATATGGAAGGTAATATCATTGCTGTCAACGAAAAAGGGAGAGAAATCCTGCAATATTCTGCCGAAGAAGTAGAAGGATTGAATTTAAAAGATCTTGTTCCCCAAAAAAACTGGCCTCTTCTTGAGCAATATCTCGAACGGATCAACAAAAATCATGAAGATTCCGGAACCATGATCCTGAAAACCAAAGAAGGTGAAGAAATGATCTGGATGTACCACAATCTTGTTGAAATTAATAAAGAAGGAAACCCTAACGTTGTAAGCACCGCACTGAATGTTACAGAAAGAGTGACTTTGGAAAAAGATTTGGTTCATACCAAAAAGATGCTGGAACAGACAAGTGCTGTTGCCCAGGTGGGAGGATGGGAAGTGAATCTGAAAAATAATACCGTAACCTGGTCGCAGTCTACAAGAGAAATCCATAAAATAGATAAAAATTTTAAGCCGGATTTTGAAAATGCACTGGGCTTTTACAGTGAAAAAAGCCGGGAAAGGCTGGAATTCTTATTGGAAAGAGCTATAAAAGAAGGTGTACCCTACGATGAAGAATTACAGCTTGTACAGAATGGCGGCGTGATGATTTGGGTAAGAGTAAAAGGTATACCTGAATTTGAAAACGGAGTATGCACCAGAGTCTACGGAATCATTCAGAATATTGATACATTCAAAAAAATCTACCTTGAGCTGGCCAAAAAAGAGGCTATGCTGCAGTCTTTTGTTACATATGTACCTTCTACAGTTGCGATGTTTGACAAAGATCTTAATTATGTTTCTGTAAGCAGGAGCTGGAAAGAAGAGTTCCAGATGAACGACATCAGGCTTATTGGTGAAAACATGTTTAAAATTTCTCCCAATGTACCAGATGAAAGATTAAAAATATATCAGAATGCACTGGCGGGAAAAGCTTACAAGAATGAAGACATGGCAATAGAGGTTCCAGGCAAGGGAATTATTCAGCATTACAGCGTAGAAGTCACCCCATGGTATCTTTCCAATAATGTTATCGGGGGAATTATTGTTTCTGCACAAAATATTACAGGATCTGTAAAAATCAACAGAGAACTGAAAAATGCCAAGAAAATGGCAGATATTGCCAGCAAAGCAAAATCTGAATTCCTGGCCAATATGAGCCATGAAATCCGAACTCCACTGAACGGTGTGATCGGTTTTTCCGACCTCCTTTTAAAAACTCCGTTAAACGAGATACAGACTCAATATCTTAATTACATCAATGAATCAGGAGAAAATTTATTGAGTATTATCAACGATATCCTTGATTTTTCCAAAGTAGAATCCGGAAAAATGGATCTCATCGTTGAAAAGTCCAATATTTATGATATGGTAGGTCAGGTAATTAATGTTATCCTTTACCAGTCACAGAAAAAAAATATAGAATTACTGCTGAATATAGAACAGGGACTTCCTGAAACCATCTGGCTGGATGAATCAAGGCTGAAGCAAATTTTGATCAACCTTCTTGGCAATGCAGTGAAATTTACAGAACAGGGAGAAATAGAACTTAAAGTAGAAAAACTGAATTTAGACAACAAAAATATCACACTCAGATTTTCAGTAAGAGATACCGGAATTGGTATTCCTAAAGAAAAACAACAGCATATTTTCAATGCCTTTACTCAGGAAAACAGCTCTATCAGCAAAAGGTATGGAGGAACAGGTCTCGGACTTACCATTTCCAATAATATTCTGAAATACATGGGAAGCAGTTTATCACTGGTGAGCGAACTTCAGGAAGGTTCTGTTTTCTATTTTGATATAGAGGTTCCCTATGAAATGTGCTACAGCCATGAAGATGAAGAGCTGAATATAAACAAGGTCCTTATTGTAGATGATAATGAAACCAACAGGATTATTATTCAGCACATGCTTGCCTATAAAAATATAGATTCCAGGCTTGCTGCCAACGGAATGGAAGCACTTCAGATATTGCTGGCAGGAGAACGTTTTGATGTTATTCTGATGGATTATCATATGCCTGTTATTTCCGGGTTGGAAACCATAGAAAAAATCAAAGAACTATTTGAGGAACAGAATGAATCATCTCCTCTGATTATTCTTCATACGTCTTCTGAGGAACACGATGTTATCAATTCTTTCCGTCAGGAAAACAATTCTTACTTCCTGCTGAAGCCTATCAAGTCCGAAGAGCTTTACAAAACATTGAGACGTGCTGTAAAAAATACTGAAAAAGAAATAACCAACAACGCACAGCCGGAAGCCGCAACCTCCATACTGATGCAGTCGCCACAGGTCTTACTTGTAGATGACAACCCGGTGAACATGGTTCTTAATCATAAAATGATGCGCTCACTCATTCCCGATGCTCTGCTTACGGAAGCCACGGATGGACTACAGGCAGTTCGGCAGTGTAAAGAAAAAATATTCAATATTATTTTAATGGATGTTCAGATGCCGGTAATGGATGGTATTGAAGCAACCAAAAAAATCCGTTTACTCCCGGAATATTCCCATGTTCCGATTATTGGCGTTACTGCAGGAAATGTACTGGGTGAAAAAGAAAAATGCCTGGATTCCGGGATGAATGACTTCCTTCCTAAGCCTTTAAGACAAAATGATCTGCTGGAAATGCTGAAGAAGTACATTCCTAATGAAAATAATCTTCCCTCAAATAAAGAAAATTATCTGGATATAAATCTTCTGAATAAACAAATAGGTGATGATGATGAAGACTTCAGAAAAGTATTTTTAGATCTTGTAATAGAACAACTTACTCAGGCTGAAGAAAACATTAAAAAAAGCACCGCTGAAAAAGACAGTACCAATCTGAAATTGATTCTTCACAAACTCAAAGGAACAGCAGGAACAGCAGGGTTGGTAAAACTTACAGAACTTACTGCCAGCTGGGAGAATAAAGCAGAGCCCAACATGGATTTTAGTGTCATGGAAAAAGAAATGATCCGGGAAATAACAACAGGATTACAATTATTTAGAAATCTAAAATTAAGTTGATTATAGTAGTCTAAGACGACAAACTGATTCTAAAACGATTGAACACAAATTACCAAATGAAGGAAACGAAGTAATCCTGACTCCGAAAAGTTATGACGCTATTGAATCCCTTTAAACCAGAGAGTTTAAACATACTCCCGGTGTAAAAACCAGGAGTATGTTAATAAATATTGTAAATATTAGGATTGCTTACGGCGACGGCCTGAAACCTTTTTGTCAAGATCCCTGATGTCCTGTCTCAGTTCACGGAACATCTCTTTAAAATTGTAGCTTTCATAATCACCCGGCTCAAAATCTTCAGGGAAAATTCCTGAAGCATACTGCCAGATTTCCACTACCTCTTCAAAAGGAATATCATAAGGTTCATAAAATGAATTATCAGCACTTACGCAGATCGCATTTTCTTTCCTTTCTTTAAAACGTTTATAGGTAATCCCGTCATTTAAGGTGACAAAAACATAGGTTTTACCTTCTTTTAGTTCATTGATTCCCTCCACGTATTTTCCGACAATATAAGATCCGTTTCTGAACGGCGGCATAGAATCCCCATCCGCAGGAAAAGCTCTGTATTTTCCATTGGTAAGAAAAGGAAGAGCAATACGCTGAAGACTTTCTATATATTCGATATCACTATAACCTTCCAGATAACCCATTGAAGCCTTCTGGGGAATAATTTCTATGGTATCATTTCCTTGATTATCTACCGCTACCGGAAGAACAATTCTGTTATCCGGAAGCTTTAGCATTTCATCTATCGGATATTTCTCAATATCTACAGACAGCATAAGATCAATACTTACATGGAAATATTTTGAGATTTTCACCAGCAGTTCGATAGGAGGTTCAGAAATTCCGTTTTCATATTTTGAATACCGAACTCTTGAAATCAATAATTCATCGGCTACATTTTGTTGGGAGAGCTTCCTCCTGGCTCTTAAAAAGCGTATATTATTTGAAAAAACTGACATTGATATAAGTATGTCAGCAAAAATACAAAATTTGATTCCGTTATCAATAAACAGAACGGTTTTTACTACAAGAAGAACATGAATTTTATTCTACTCTTATCTTTTTTCCAGAATGAATCAATTTAAATGCTTCAAAGATGAGTTTTTATCTTACTGAAGGTCTATCTACAGATAAATATTTAAAATTTAAAACCAATCAAAAAATAGATAATAATAAATGATATTTAGTATAAAAATAATAACTCAAAATTCCCCAAATTGAATTATTATTTTTAACTTTTAGAAAATCAATCACATATAATCGAAATTAATATTTTGATAAAAATATATTCATATTAATAAAATATTAAACAATAATAACATATAATTAATTTACTTAAATTAATTTTCAATCAATAAATAATTATTCATATATTAGTGATGTAATAATCATATAAAAAATTATAGTTATGAAAAACTTAAAAAAATTAGACAGAAACGAATTAAAAGCTATTTCAGGTAATGGATTACTGGATCCAATCGGCGGACTTCTAGGTGGAATAGGAGGAGTAGTGGGCGGAGTAGTAGGCGGTGTAGGTACTATCGTTGGTGGAGTAGTTTCCGGCGTTGGATCTACAGTAGGTGGAGCAGTGGGCGGTGTAAGCACTGTTGTTACTAATGCTTTATGCCAGACACAATGTGTTGTGAATGGTGTAGTTCACATCAAATTACTTGAGTGCGGTTCTACTTGCTAACAGTAAGCATGACATTAAAATCACGAGACTGCCTTAAAAAAGCAGTCTCTTTTTTATGTGAAAATTTAAAATATCGAAACAAAATCCGGAATGCTTACCATTTTCATAATTATTTTATCTTAACCATTTCACATTCCATTATTTCATCAGAAAAATTAGAACTTAGTTTTAAGAAAACCTTATTGTTTATAACTTTTAATATTTCAGCTCTCAGTACATCATCAGGAGTGCTTCCCTCCAGGATTTTGCCTTGTATTACTTTTCTGTTTTTTAATTCGTAATGACAATCATCAATCCAAGTGACATCATACCTTGCCTTATAACCCATTTTTGTGTTTGTTTCAGTCTGGATTTTGCTATTTCTTTCAATAACTGTAATTCCATACTCGCCATTATCTATTTGAAATTTTCCGATATGTGCAGATTTACACTTAAAATTCTGAGCATTTATTACCAAAAAGAATGAAAAAAAAGAAAATAAAAAAAATATTTTGTCCATAAAGAGTTTTTTTGGTCTTTAGTTTTCACTAAATATAAAAATAATTCACATAACAAAACAAAAGGTACTTTTTAGCACCTGAATTTCAACACATTCCAGGGTTTTAAAAATTACATCCTTACGAATTGTCTATAAATATCTATAGATTAATGATCTAATTGTGAAGTAAGATTTCAAAACCCTCAGTTAAAATTCCTAAGTCCGCTTCCCGGCATTACGATTTCCAACGGTGTGAAAATCACTATATAAAACCCTTATTTTTCTGCAGTTGTTATTTCAATGACGGCTGCATTTTTTTACACGGTTATTATTTGTTATAGCTCTTGCATTGGTCTTATTTCACCCATGTTTTTATAGAAAAATTTTCATCAAAAAAAACTAAAAAAAAGGCTATTAAATTATAATACGACGAGTTTTGTCGCTGTGCGCCAGTACTTTTGTATAAGAGATAAGATAAAGAATCCCGGGAAATTAATTGTCTTACCCAACCCAATTTTAACCTTAAAACAACTTTTTTAAATTATGTGTAAAAAACAACTAATAATCATTTTTCTCCTTTTATTTTGCATTTCCTATGCGCAGAATGAATTTACTACCATCTGGAAACCCAATGCAAACGGCATCATTGATCATTCAATAAAATTCGGCGGCACAGGAACCGATTACACCATTTACTGGCAAGAAGTAGGATATCCTGAGCATAACGGGATGTTTGATTATGTAACCTCTAGCAGCAATGAGCCTTTACTTATATATTTTGGGCCATCATTCCATCCAGATCCTCTGCAGGCCACTTACGAATTAAAAGTATCCGGCGGTAACGGATTATTTTACGGGTTCAGGGCCAATACCGACATCATGCCTCCTGGTGGAAATCAGGAACTCATAGAACTCAGCCAGTGGGGAAATACAACATGGCTTCAGCAATTCGACAGAGCATTCGCCAACTGTCCCAATCTTAATGTAACGGCTGCAGATACTCCTGATTTGACACAAATAACCAGTTTATCACAAATGTTCCTTAACTGTTCATCTTTGACAGGCCATACTTCATTTTCTTACTGGAATCCATTCCGTATTACGGACATGAGCGGTATGTTCAGCGGAGCGACACTGTTTAATCAGAATATCGGAAACTGGGATACAGCAAAAGTAACCAATTTCAGCAGCATGTTTTCTTCTGCATCTTCTTTCAATCAGGATATTTCTGCCTGGAATACAATATCCGGAACTGATTTCTCCTCCATGTTTGCAGATGCCACAGCTTTTAACCAGCCATTAAATTCATGGAATACAGAAAATGCAACTAATTTCCGCTATACATTCTATAATGCGACAGCATTTAATCAGCCTCTTGATAACTGGAATACAGGTAAAGTGACAGATTTTGAGCATATGTTTGAAAATGCAGTATCGTTCAATCAGCCCATAGGAAACTGGGATGTAAGTAAGGTTGATTATTTCGCCGGATTTAATATGTTTGCGGGTGCTTTACATTTTGACCAGGATATTTTTTCGTGGAATATCAAGCTTCAAAACTTCAGCTGGAATACAATCTATTTCGGATTTAAAAATGCAGGTTTATCATGTACGAATTACAGTAACTTTCTCATCGCTCTGAATAATAATCCTACCTGGGCGAACTCAACAATTACGTCCGGAACTATAGATGCAACAGGATTGGTTTATTCTACACCGCAAGCTATGCTGGCCAGAGCACAGCTGATCAACAAAGGGTTTAATATTATTGGAGATTCCTATATTTCAGGTTGTTATCTGTCAACAAGAGAAGCTTCCCCAAAAACGAAAACTTCCGCTTATCCTAATCCAACGACAGGAGTGATCAACGTGGAATCCTCAGCAGATGAAAATATTTATTTATATGATAATAACGGTAACCTCATTAAAAATATATTGTTTAGAAAAGGGAAAAATACCATCGATCTGACTGAATATCCTTCAGGAGACTATATCTTTAAAGGTGATACTTTTTTCAATAAAATCACCAAGCAATAGTAGAACAGCCGAAAAGTTAGCTATTTAACTCTGCTCCAAAATCTTCGGATTTTGGAGCTTTTATTGGATAAAATAAAAAAACATTAGCATCATTACAAACTTTATATCAACACAATCCGTAAATTTGAGTCTTAACTGATATTTAGCCCCAATGCCATGATAAAAAAGTATTTACTCTTACTTTTAATTTTCACTTCTGCAACTTCTTCATTGCTTGCCCAGAACTATGAAAGATATAAATACTAAAAGACACTATATTAAAATCAACAAATCTTGGATTTGAAAAAAAAATCTGTAATCCAATCCAAAAAAACGTTAACGAAATTGCATCACTTTATAACCAGTTATAACCAGAAACGAACGAGAATTAAATGACAGAGAAGTTTACGACAATAAACAGCACACTTTCACCTTATGAAATTGGTCAACTTATTCAAGAAAAATATGGATTAACTGACAAAACGGAATGCAATATATTTCGGCTTGCGATGAACCACTTATACATCGTTCATGATGGTGAAAACAAATACGTTTTTAGAGTGTACACCCATCATTGGCGAACTCCATTAGAAATTGAAGAAGAATTAAGACTTCTCAATCATCTGAAAGAGGCAGACCGACAAATTGCTTTTCCCATAGCTGATCAATCAAATAAATTTATCCAGAAAATTGAAGCTCCGGAAGGAATCAGATTTGGCGTTTTATTTTCATATGCTAAAGGCATAAAAACAGCAAAATTTTCACCCGAAACAAGCTTTCTGATTGGACAAGCTTTAGCAAAAGTTCATCAATCAACAGAAAATATCAAGCTGATGAGAATGTCTTACAACGCTGAAAACCTGCTTAAGAATCCTGTTATAAGAACAAAAAAATTCTATAATAAAAATACCAGCGAAATTGAATTTTTAGAAAGTCTCTCTGATTTTTTAACGCTAAAAATGGAAAATGAAGAAAAACAGAAAATGAGATATGGAGTGGTTCATCTTGACGTCTGGTTCGACAATTTGCACATTGATGATGAAAAAGAAATCACATTTTTTGACTTTGATTTTTGTGGTAACGGTTATTTATGCTTTGATATTTCTTACTTTCTATTTCAGTTATTTACAACCCATCTGAACGAACAAGAGTATCAGGTAAAAGCAGACAGCTTTATAAGAGGTTATGAGACTGTAACTAAAATTACTCCCGAAGAAAAAAAGTTTTTGTCTTTCGCTTGTCTGGCCATTATGAACTATTATATCAGTATCCAGTGCGACAGATTTGAATATTGGACCAATATTTTCCTGAATGAAGATCATTTAAAAAGAATGGTGGGTAATTTAAAACGATGGATTGCTTACAACAAAATTGAGATAAAATAATGATGCAGCACTGTATACAGTTAATTATATTTTTAGAAAACTATAAAGCATGACAAGATATTTGACGATTATTATAATATCCTTATTCTCATTAACAACTTATGGACAAACAAAAATGCGCTCTATTGATGAATTAATAAACGATAAAGATCCAGGCTGGATTCTTGTAAAAGAATGGATAGACTCAGCAAAAAATAAAGTGGAAATATTGCCTGTGGATACAAACAAGGCAAAGGATGCCTTATATAAAACTCAAGTTACCACTAAATCTCCAATGGGTTCAATTGTTTATATGACAGGGGGACTTTTGGTTGATAATGGATGGATAAGGATTCTTGGCTCAGGAAGTGATAAGCTAAGCAGGTCATTGCCAGAATGGAATAGAGGAAAAACATTTGAAGATTATGGGCAGCCAATACCATATCTTTTAATTGCTGACGATGCAATTGGAGGTATATTTATTCTTAATGGTGGTGGGTTGGGCAGCGATTTAGGAAAAGTTTATTATTTGGCTCCTGATAATTTGGAATATGAACCTCTTGACCTTACTTACACTGAATTTTTGAATTTTTGCTTTAATAAAAATCTTGATCAGTTCTATAAAGGATACAGATGGACAAATTGGAAAAGTGAGGTAGCAAAACTTAAAGGCGACCAGGTATTCAACTTTTTTCCTTACTTATGGACGGAACAAGGCAAGGATATTAATAAAGTATCAAAAAAGGAAGTTCCAATTGAAGAAAGCTACAAGCTAACTCTTGAATTTAGAAAGAAGCTTGCATTGGATGCAGAAAAATAAATGCCTTAAATAAATATTATTAATATGGATACAAAATCGATCAGTTTTCCCAATCAAAAAAAGCGCAATGCTGCGTTACGTTTCATGCATCTGTGGATTATTTCTTATGTGTATCTTTTTATCTTTACATCCCAGTTTTCACCTTTAGAGGGAATACATAAGAGTGGTGTCTTGTGGTTGTGTAAAAATGTTTTTCAGCAAAAGCAGGTAGAATATATTACAATGACTGGTAGCGGCGATACTACATTAGATTATTGGGTAGTGCTTGTAAATATTGGCTTAGCGGTAGTGGCTGCACTCATTATACTTTTCGCAGACAAAAAACAGCGGACATTTAAAGACTTACATTGGTTTACGGTAGTAGTAGCACGTTATTATGTAGCTATGATAATGCTTTCGTATGGCTTTGCAAAACTTCACGACGGACAGTTTCCTGCCAACACAATTGGCAGGCTGGAAGAAAGAGTAGGAGATATGTCGCCAATGGGAATGGTATGGACTATGATGGGAGCTTCCACTGGTTATACATTTGTTTCCGGATTGTTAGAAGTTATTGGTGGACTTTTGCTTCTTTTCAGGAGAACCAAGACTTTTGGTGCGCTTTTTTCCATGACGGTGATGATCAATGTAGCTCTGTTGAATTTTTTTTATGATGTGCCGGTTAAAATATTTTCCAGTCATATTGTTTGGCTTTGTCTTTTTATTGTAGGCGGCGATGCAATGGCTTTATATCGTTTTTTTGTATTGCAACAGCCATCGCAATTACGCTTTCAAAAAAGAATATTCGACAAAAAATGGAAGGGTATTACAGTTACTGGACTCAAATGGTGTGTAGTAGCTTTTTTTATATTGAGTTCTTCATCAGCACTGTTCTATACGCCTCCGGCTGTTCCAATGGAAGGTGCGTATATTGTTGATAAATTTATAATAAACAACCAGGAAATACCAAACAGTGATTCTGTCGGCTGGAAAAAGCTATTAGTCATTTCTCCAAGCCGGACGAAAGTAATCCTGAATAATGACAGTATTAAAACGTTTCAGAGTGTTTTAGATACTGAAACAAAAACACTTATGCTTCGTAAAATAGATCATCAGGACCTATATGCTTACCTGCATTACAGTACTCAAAAAGATAGTATTGTTTTTACTGGAAATAAAGGTATTGATTCTATAAAAATCAATACAATAAGAAAGAAAAAGGAAGATTATAAGTTAAATAAGAGAGGTTTTCATTGGGTTAATGAATACCCTTATAACAGGTAAAAGATTTTATATGAAATCACTATTTATAAATATTGATAGTTTTATTTTATGGAAAAACTTACGATAATTTTTTTGTGATTTCTTAACAATCCCATCATCAAAATAAACTTTATATTCGTAGTATAAATGGCTTTAGGAAAATTACATCAATTAAATTAAGCTGAAAAACAAAACGTAACCATCTAAAAATTAGGAATTAAATACAAAAAAATGAGGAACACTATTTACACTTTGTTATTATTATTTTTATTCACAGGTGTTAATGCTCAGGAATATTCAAAATTAATAAGTGAAGCTCATAAATTATATCAGACAAAAGATTATAAAATGTCTACAGATTTATATAGTAAAGCTTTTAAAATTGAAAGTGAAAATCCAAGTCACTTATATAATGGGGCATGCTCATCTTCTTTGGCAGGAAATACAAAACAAGCATTTAAATGGCTGAACTTATCAATAGATAAAGGCTGGACCAATCTGAAGCACTTAAAATCTGATACCGATTTGGATTATCTACATTCAAAAAAAGAGTGGGGGAAAACCATTGAAAAATTAGAAGAGAAATTAGCTTTACTAGAAGCAAATTATGACAAACCATTGCAGGCTGAATTATTGGCAATTCTTGAGGAAGACCAAAAATACAGAATCCAAATGAACGAAACTCAAAAAAAATTCGGTCCGGAATCTAAAGAAATGAATGATCTTTGGAAAATAACAATACAGAAAGACTCAATTAACTTATTAAAGGTAAAAAAAATATTAGATGAAAAAGGTTGGGTTGGCAAAGACAAAGTAGGCGCACAAGCCAATAGTGCATTATTTCTTGTGATTCAGCATTCAGATCTGGAAACGCAAAAAAAATATTTACCCATGATGAAAGAAGCGGTAACAAAAGGAAATGCAAGTTCAGGTTCTTTAGCTTTGTTAATTGACAGAATAGAAATCCGGGAAGGCAGAAAACAAATATATGGGAGTCAGATAGGAACCAATCCTCATAACAAAGCTCTATATGTTTTACCTTTAATTGATCCTGACAATGTAGATAAAAGAAGGAAGGAAGTTGCTCTAGGTCCAATTTCTGACTACGTTAAAAATTGGAATTTAGTTTGGGACGTTGAAAAGTACAAAAATGAATTACCCGAATTAGAAAAATTAAATAAATAGAAAAACTTCTGCTTACAGCAGTTTACAAAAATGGCGGGTTTAGGACTTAATGTAGAAATTCCTTAATCCGCCATTTCTAAAATAATTTGCAAGCAGATGAATTTGATATACTTAGAAGCTATTAGAACAACTTAGATAGAGTTAGATATTACTTGAAAAAATCTGATGTATCAATCAGAGTGTAAAATAATAAAATTCAACGTGTGGTTGTACATCTTTGAAACTAAAACAACACACAATTTAACATAATATAAATTATAGGACTTTTATTACGAGAATGAAATAGAGTATTAACCTCCTGAGAATCCGTTATTTTTACATTTTTCCTGCCCAATAGCTTTTAACGGCTTCAGGGAACTTCTTCAGTATAAACTCATTTAAAAATATCAAGCTTACCAGCATTCAATTCCCAGAAATATCCGTAAGACTATTTACCTCAAAAAATTCTCATTCAGCCATTTCAGTTTGTTATAGCTTTTCAGGAATTTGGCTTTCAGCTCAATATTTTTTTCTCGGGCATCCAGTAATTTATTTTCTCTGGAATTGATCAGGAATAAAGAACTTTCCCCGTTGCTGAACCTTATTTCCTCTGCATTCAGAAGTCTGCGGTAATTATTCAGATTCCTGGTGGAAATATCAATCTGCGTAAAATAATTACTGACTTCGTTTTTATAGGTTTCAATTTTGGTTTCCAGTTCACGGGTTTTAAGCTGAGAATCCAGCTGGTTTTGAGAAATCTTCAGCTTGGCAATTTCATAATCTGCTCTTGCCTGTCTCATGAAAATGGGAATCTCCAGTTTCAGTCCGTACTGGAAATTATTATCAAATAAAGGCAGAAATTCAGATTTGTAATTTTCTTTATTGAAAAAATTATAGGTAAAATCCAGTTTTGGAAGAAAACTCTGCCATTTCAGTCTTTTTTCACTTTCCAGAATATTTTGCTTTTGAAAATAATATTCCAGTGAAGCATGATTCTGAAGCTGTTTTGATTCTAAATTCTGTACCAGAAAATCATAATCTGTATATCCGGAATGCTGATCGAGATTGGAAGACGGAAAAATAAGCGTTGAAATTTCATAAAAATCCTGATTTTCTTTCCAAAGATACATCTGAAGCTCCTGAGTACTCTTTACAAAACCAAGATAAGCATCTCTTTCCTGAAGCTCAAAACTTTGTAATTGAGAAGCAGCTTCCACCGTATCAATTGCTGGTCTTTCACCGTACTGATATGTTTTTTTTGTAAGCTCAAGGCGTTGTCTGTTAATTTCTACAGCCGATTTCTGTAATTTGTAGATTTCATAGGTTTTCACCCATTCCCAATATGTATTTTCTGCATCAAGAAGAAGCTCGTTGGTAAGAACAGTCTGCTCTGCTTCCGTCATTTTCAATCCGAATTTTGCCTGGTCAAGCATTGCTCTTCTTTTATCATACAAAAGATTTTTTGCCAAAGGCACCGTAACCCCAAACTGATACAAACCTCCTTTTGTTTCGCTGCTGTTCAGTTTTTCTCCATCCAGATAATTGTAACTTCCGGTAATGTCGATTCCGTACCAAGTAGGAATTCCGAGTTCTACATTTTTCTGTTCGTAATATTTTGTTCCGTCAATATTTTTTTCTCCCAGTTTTCCTGCAATCACCGGATCAAAATTTCCTCTTGCTTTGGTAATTTCTGCATTGGCAATTTTATTCTGAAGCTGATATCTGAAAGCCAGCGGATGATAATTTTTCACAATATTCAGAAATTCCTGATGCGAAAGTTTAAGAGAATCCTGCGCAAAAGAAAACTGAACGCACAACAGAATGAGAAGCGCTGAAAATTTATTTTTTAATTTACTGTAACGAATAAAGGCTTCAACAAGCTCAGCCTGACAGCTTTTCAATAAATCAGTTAGTATCAGAAATGTCATCCTGAGCCTGTCGAAGGATCGATTGACTAAACTTCCTTTACTATTATTGATTTCTGAATATTGCCTGTAACGATAAGTCAGATTATTTTTTAGACTTTTCATCTTTTGAAGATTTTTCGGTTTTTACTTCATAATAATCCGGTGGGAATCCGTTGATATTTCGCCACAATTCGTACCATATCGGAACATCATTAAGAATCGCAATTCCCTGAACTCCGGTTCCCATTTTGATCTTCGGAGGCCATTGTTTTTCATTTTTATCCTGAATCACCAATGCTTTGAACATTCCGTTTGCACTGATGTTGTTTTCTACCGCAATCACTTTTCCTGCAAAAGTTCCGTAGCTGGAATTCGGCCATCCTGAAAAAACAATCGCCGGAAAACCATCGAAAATACACATCACGCGCTGTCCTTCTTTTACCAAAGGCAAATCGACAGGTTTAATGTAAACTTCTACGGCGTAATCTACTTTCTCAGGAACAATAATTCCGATACTTTCTCCATCTTTCAGAATTTCTCCAATTCCGGCTTTATTGATCTGTACAACCTGTCCGTCCTGAGAAGCAATCACGAAATACAAACCTTGTCTTGCTTTGTAATTGGCAACCTGATTTTCGAGTTTGGCAATATCGCCGTCACTTCCTTCAATCTGTCCCATACTCTGGAAACGGTCGCCCTCGGTTTTGCTCAGTTTTTCATTATAATCCTGAATAACTGCATTCTGTTCGATGCTTACATTCACAATTTCCTGTCTGGTTTGGGCTAATTTATTTTCGGTTGCTGTTTTTTTAGCCAAAGCATTTTGGTAAGAAACACTTCTCTGCTGAAATTGGGTTAACGAAACCAAACCTTCATCATACATTTTCTTCTGTCTTTCGTATTGGTCGGAAGTCATTCTCAGTTCGTTTTTAGCTGCTTCCAGTTCTGCTTCTTCTCCTGCCAATTTATTGTTGAGCTGACTGATTTTTACTGTAAGCTGATTCAGTTTTAAATCTCTTGCGGAATTCATAGCCCGGATCTGGCTGTTGGTGGTTCCAACTTTGGCTTCGTAATAATCTCTCACACCCTTTTTGGCTTCCACCTGCATTTCGGTTCTTTTTACCAAAAGCGGATCCAGGTAATCTTCTTTTACTTCAGAAAGCTGAAGAAGAGTGTCGCCTTTTTTTACATAATCACCGTTTTTCACATACCATTTAATGATTCTGCCCGGAATTGGTGAATTGAGTT
Organism: Chryseobacterium candidae; assembly: GCF_004916905.1. Lineage (GTDB taxonomy): Bacteria > Bacteroidota > Bacteroidia > Flavobacteriales > Weeksellaceae > Chryseobacterium > Chryseobacterium candidae. Next base: position 181,519 of record NZ_SDLV01000025.1, on the reverse strand, counting down.
GCTGCGGACGCTGTTCCTGATAAAGCGTACTTACATTTCCCATTACCTTGATGTTTTGGGTCCACGGCAAAAACAGTATAATGATGCCTCCAATCAATATGAAAAGAAACCATATTTTAACCCTTGATTTTTTGTGGATGTGATATATTTTATTAACTGACTGCAATTCCATCTTTTTTAGTTTTTGTTAAATAAAGTTTTCACTGTTCCGTCTTCTACCAGCAGCCTTTGATCTGCATCGTTGATTAGGTTTTCATTTTCTGATACTACAATGATTGTAGAAACCTGTTTCAGTTTTATAAGATACTCTTTCATTTTAGTTTTAAAAGTATCATCCATTCCTTCAAACGGGTCTTCCAGTATCAATAATTTTTTGGCGCCCACTAATGTTCTGAGCAGCAATATTTTCTTTTTGATGCTAAAGGATACTTCAGTATCCGTTTCGCTAATCCTGGTTAAAAGACCGTTGCTGAACTGGCTGGACAGGTCTTCAACCCCTATTTCTTCAGATAATTTCAGAATTTGCTCAACTGTTGTTTCATTGTGACCCAGAGCTATATTTTCATAAACGGTTTCTTTTATTATCGTCATATCTTTTAGATACAAACCAATCAGGTTTCTGAGTGAAGATTTATCGATATTTTTAAGCGGTATTTTATCAAAAAGAATACTCCCTGAAGTGGGTTCATAAAAACCGCTGATCATATTCAGAAGCATAGATTTTCCTGCTCCCAACTTACCTGAAATAACGGTAAGCGAATTTTTTTTAATTCTAAAATTGACATCTTCAAAAATTTTCTGATAATCGTTAAAAGAAAAATGTACTTCTTTGCATTCTATTTCAAAACCTCCTTTTTGAGATTCAAAATCTATAGTGCCCAATTTTTCTTCGGGCAGATTGGTAATTTTATTCAGTTTTGCCAACGCAGCGATTACATCATAATAACTTTCAAGACTTTTGATCAGTTTTTCGACAGCTGTCATAATACTTAACACTACAATTTCGGTGGCAATGAATGCACCAATGTTCAATTGCTGGTTTACTAAAAGATAAGTTCCAATCACCAGCATTACCAATGTAATGATTACTTTAAATGCAATGATCGTTTTATATTGGAAAACCAATACCTTGAAATGCTCCGTACGATTATCAAGATACTGTACTACTCTATTATCAGTTTCTGCAAGATGAATCTGCTTCTTAGAATTGAATTTGAATGTTTTTACAGATGCAGCAATATCTTCAATCCAGGAAGCCACTTCATATTTTTTATCACTTTCTTCAATACTGGATTTGATTCCGCTTTCCATTGTAAATCTGAAAATAATGACCACACAGATCACCACTAAAGCCCCAAAAACCAAAAACCAGGGATGGTAAAATGAGAGCAGCAGAATTCCAAATAAAATCTGGATCAGAGCTGTCGGAATTTCCAGTAAGATTTTTGAAATTCCCTTCTGCAGATTCTGGGTATCAAAAAAACGGTTCACAAGTTCTGGTAAATAATATTTTCTCGTTTGTGATAAATCTACTTTAGGAAGTTTTTCAGCAAAGGCAAGAGAAAATTCAACAAAAATTTTCTGCTGTATCTTCTCAATGATCTGCATTACTTTCAGCCGGAAAAAACCACTCAGCCAAGTTCCTAAAACTACAAAAGCGATCAGAATATAGATAGAAGTTGCCATCGTTGCTCCCATCACAAAACTGACAATAGATTGTATGCCCAAAGGTATGCTCAGCATCACCAAACCATTGAGGATAGCGTAAAAATAGATATTGGTAACATCTTTTTTGTCCTTGGTAATGTACTGAAACAGTTGTCTGCTGTATTTTTTTGGAGAGTTTTCCATCGATCGGTTTATTTTAAAAGATTGGTGGTTATGAAACGCAGATAATCCAGCACAAAATTTTTATGATCCTTTTTGGGGGTATGATTATCTGTAAGCTTTGGAAGATGTTCACTAAAGAAATGCTGATCATGAGCTGTTTCCAAAAGTGTACTTGCAAATGATCTGGGATAAGGAAAATCCGGTTTGGCTTCAGAAATGACTTCACCAAAAAAAGCACAAAGACTTTTCAAAGGACTGAAAACCATTTCTTTATTAATTTCATCTACTTCTTTTACCAAATAGGCTTTGCTGCTTTCTGCAATAACTATTGTATGCAGTTTTACCAGGTCATAATCTTCTATCATTGTATTGGCGTGATCCTGATGTGTAATAATGTTTAACAGTTTATCTATTTTTTCTTTAGGATCTTTTATTTCTAGCAAGCGAAACTTGGATATCAGCTCCAGGTAAGACCAATACCAGTTGAGAATATAGGTAAGAAGTTTATGTTTTGATGAAAAATACCGATAAACGGTAGCTTCTGTAGAATTGATTTTCTGTGCCAGTTTTTTAAATGTGAAGTTCTCAAATCCTGTTTCATAAATCAGCTCAATAGCATTTTTTACAATAGCTTTGCCTATTTCGCTATTTTCAGGATCTTTAAGATAAAGATTTTCGTTGACTTTAAATTTTAACTGAAATTCCATTGTAGTAATTATTATGAATACAAATATAAAACTATAATGAAAATAAGCAAAACTTATACCATTGTATAAAATACTACAATTATAATAGTAATACTATCTATTAAAATAGCGTTATTTTCATTGTTGATGATATGAAACATTCATGAACAGATGATTCATGATAAGTTTAGTGTTTTTTTCTATGCAGCCTTTACAAACCCAAAATAATCAAGCGAAAGCCAATTTTGCCCTTATATCCACTCTATTTTCAGTCAGATAGCATAGGTACTGACTTGATAAACAGGGCTTATTTGGGCAGTTGTATTGCTTTCTGTATAAATAACTGATAATTAACACTTTGTACAAGTTATGAAGTGAAGTTATTTCGGAATGATTTTAAACTTCCTTTAACTGAACTCAAGTGTTTTAAAATGAAGCTTTAATAACTTTTGTGGCTTTGTAAAGTTTAAAACATTTTATTATTAAAAAAAAACCGGACACCTGGTAGATTTAAGTGTCCGGTTTTATATCATAATCTTAGATGGTTATCCATTCAATCCCAAACTGTTATACAGCTGTACCTGCCATATTCCGAATACTTCTTTAAGCATCACAAAAGTAAATGCTGCATTATAACTGTTAGGAAATACAGTAATTTCAGTATCAATAAAATCTGAGGCTTGTGGAACAGGCTTTAATCCAAATGTATGAAACAGAGCCACAGACCTTTTCATGTGAAATCCGGAGGTAACCAGATATATATCAGAAGGAGCCATCTGTTTTAGGATCTTGCTGGTATATTTTGCATTTTCATACGTATTCATACTTTTATCTTCTTTAATGATGTCAGCATCTGATACTCCCATCTTTTTAAAATTTTCACGGAATAATTCTGCTTCACTTGTATGGCCTCTTCCTTTTCCGGAAATTACTATTTTACAAGGCAGATTATTTTTCTTGTATTCATAGTACAGCTGATAAGCAGTTACCAATCTGGAATAAGACAATGTATGCAGCTTTTCTGTGTGCTCAAAGTCTACAACTCCACCACCCAATACAACAATAACGGGATTTTGAGGAACTCTATTTTTACTCGCAACAGGACTTACATAATTTTTCTGCAAATATCCGGAAATCAGTTTACCCAGAAAGCCATTTCCTATAAAAACGATCATTAAAACGGCAAAGAAGCCAACTCCTATTCTAAGGTTTTTGCCTTTGTTTTTTCTTTTGAGCAGAGCAATGATAACCACTGCAAGAAATACTAAAAAATAAGGTTCTGTAAAAAGCTGTACAACACGGAATAAAAAGTCTAATAAAAATTTCATTTTCAAATAATATTGATTAATGCCGGGAGGCATAGAAACCGCAAAGATAAGGCAATTTCCTGAGCATGCTTTCCATAGCAGCAAACCATTAAAATTCTCAGGATAATTTCATCTCATTTTTTTTGTTTTATACAATTATTTTATACATTTGCAACCATAAAACAACACACCTTTTAGTGTGTTAATAATAAAAAAAATACCTACCCTAGTGAAAAAGCAGAATAGAATCGCCATTTTTATGACTGTACTCCATATATTTTTGGACAGACATTTTTGTAAAGAAAAAAGCAAAAACTCTTTACATATAAAGAAACGATTTTTCTCATAAACAGGAGAAAACCGAAGAATATTATCTTTCCTGAAGCAAATTGATATTGCAGATTAACATTCCAAAAATCTGCAAGAGACTTTTCACTGGACTTCACCAGGTACGCTCGCTTACCACTTTATCTTTCTAAAGCAAAATATATCAATGCTTTACAATTTCATTTTTACCTCAAAAATAAGATATTTCACTGATTAATTACCGGACTCTATTTATTACAAAATCTTAAACAGATTTACGTTCAAAATTAATATTGCCTCAATGCAATATGGTTTTTAATAGGATACATTTGTCTTGTAACTTTAATACAATCAATGAAATGTCAACAGTTATCAAAACATTTGTAGCTTATCTTAAAAGACCTGCTCTTTATCCTGAACTGGGCAGAAAAATTATTAAAAATACGGTAAGCAGAAGAAGTCCATTCAAAGGAAAAGCAAAAACAAATTCCTGGGCTGCATCCATAGCAGTTTCCCAAAAGGTAGCGGTTTCCAGGCTTTTTTCTATGAACACCGATCATTTCAGGTCTACTTATGCCGTTGTTCTGGAAAAAGCCAACATAAAAGAAAAAGAATGTCCTATTACCATGGGTGGGCCTGGTGCACTGGAGCTTATTTATTACGCCTGCGAATTTACCAAAGCACAACACGTCCTTGAAACAGGTGTAGCTTACGGATGGTCTTCTTTAGCCATACTGCTTTCTCTTCAAAAAAGAAATGGAACACTCTATAGCTCAGATATGCCTTATCTTGCTCAGGATGGTGATCAGTATGTAGGTTATATTGTTCCGGAAAATCTTAAAAAATATTGGCAGCTATTCCGTTTTGCAGACAGAGAATCTTTACCTAAAATTTTAAAAAAAGTTTCTTCTTTTGATGTTTTCCACTATGATTCTGACAAAAGTTACCACGGAAGGATGTGGGCATATCAAAAAATTTATAAAAGACTGAAGTCTGGTGCAGTGTTTATTAGTGATGATATTGGCGACAATTCTGCTTATCAGGATTTTTGTATCAAAAAAAACATTAATACTTCTGTTGTAGAATACAATGGAAAATATATTGGTGTTTTTATAAAACAATAAGAAAATCTATCCGCATCCGCTTCATCAGGCAAGTTCACCTGTCATCCTTAGCCTCGCTAAAATATAAAATCCTTTATTTGAAAACTTTGCGTTTAATTCAATAATCATAAAATCTCCCGCAGATGAAACAGATATCGCAGATTATAACTCTAAAAGGATCTGCGTAATCTCCAAAATCTGCGAGAAATATCAAAAAAATCATACTGATCCCTCATAATCCACTTCCCTTTCCAAAATAATCTGGTTTCTGCTCACCGTAACCAGTATTTTATCTCCTGCCTTAAAACCACATTGCTGTACCCACTTCCCTGCTATTCTTATTTCGGGGAAGTAGACTATTTTGCCATACGCTCTTGAAAATGATTTGAGGAAAACCGTAAGGTAACGATTGTTCAGTTCATTATATTTGCTGCTGTTCATTCTTCTTTTTCTTTTCATAGGTGTTATTTTTCTACAAATGAAGGTATAATAAGAAGCATAAACCATCTGAGGAAAGTATATTTTATTCTGAAAGAGAGATATTTTAGAATAGTATTTATTTTAAAACAGCACTTTATTTTTTTAATCTAAAGCTTTATATTTGTTATTATGAGTTACACAGATATGCAAAATAAAAAAATACACCAGGGTAGAAATATCAAGCGTTTCCGCGAAATGCTGGGAATCAAACAGGAAGCACTGGCTTTTGAAATGGGCGACGACTGGAGCCAGAAGAAAATCTCCCTTTTAGAGCAAAAAGAAACCGTAGAATCTGATATTCTGGCACAGGTAGCGAAGATTTTGAAAGTTCCTGCAGAAGCGATTGAGAATTTTGATGAGGAACAGGCGGTGAATATTATTTCTAATACGTTCACAAGCAATGATACATCCACTTTAAATGCTGTAAATATTCAACCTACTTTTAATCCTCTTGATAAGATGGTGGAGCTTTATGAGCGTATGCTTCAGCAGCAGAAGGAAATGATTGAGAAGTTGGAAAGACTAATTATAAAAGACTAAGGCTTTAAAGCGTAAAAGTATTAATTTAGATCAATAAATTTAGAAGAATGAAGACTTGAAAAATAATGGAAATTTACCATTATTTTTATTTAATCATTAAAAAAACTAATGATTAAAATTGTTCTTAAAAAATAAAATATGAAACTTACAGAAACAAAATTTGATAACTTTCGTTGCTTTAAGCATTATGAGTTAAAATATGGAATAGAAACAACAGTCTTTATTGGGAAAAATGGAACTGGTAAATCAAGCGTGCTATCAGGTATTCGACGTGGTTTAAGCTTTATGTTTGCTAAATCTAAAAATCATCAAAAAAATTTATCTATTTCAAATAATGCCAAGGTTAAATCTTTTGGAAAATTTGAAGCTAATTTTGATTCATATTCTAGAAATTTTAACTATCCTATAAATAATACTTTTAAAGCAATTTACAATAATACGGATATTGAATGGGCAATGGTAAAAAATAATATGAATGGAGGCTTATTGACAACTCAATACAGTGAAGCTCTAAACATTGCTTTAGGCTTTTATAATCAGGACACAGAAAACTCTCTTTCTCTTCCTGTACTAGCTGTCATCACAGATTCATTTCCACACCAATTGATAAATTTTGGTTCTAAGGCAAAGAAAATTGTCTATCAGGATATTCTTCCAAGAGATTTAGGATATTATGGTTGGGATGATAGAACAAATTGTCTGGAACTCTGGCTAAATAGATTTTATAAAGTATTTTCTTTTGAAAGAGATATTCAGCATGACATAGAAAAGTTCGAAGAACAAATTTTTTTGTTTGAAAAGTTAATTGATAATAAAGACAAATATGATTATGACAAAGTTCCAGAATGGAAGGAAAGAATAAAAAAATTAAAATCAAATTTGTATCATTTGCAAAATGATACAAGAAGAAAAGATTTTTTAAAAGAGAAAGATTATATTCAAAACAAACTGATAAAATTTACTGAACCATTATCTAAAACATACAATTTTATTAATGATGAATTTGAGCTTTTCAGAATATCAATAAATCGCCTTAATAAGGAGGATTTTTCTTTAGAATTCACATTCAAAGATAGTAGATCAATTACATTTGATACATTACCTATGGGATATAAACGTATGTTTTCAATGGTAATTGACATTGCTTACAGATCATATATATTAAATCAAGGAATAGAAAGCAATGGCGTTGTCCTAATAGATGAAATTGAACTTCATTTACATCCTACTTTACAACAAGAAATTTTACAGCGCCTAAGAATAACATTTCCCAATATTCAGTTTATTGTAACAACACACTCACCTCTAGTTATTAGTAATTTCAAAACAGATAGTAATAATAAGATTATTAAACTAGAACACGATAGAAATGATTATTATAATGAAGAAGTTGACAATATTTATGGTATTGATTATAATACAGGTCTTACTGAAGTGATGGGGGCTCGATATCGTCAATCTGAACTAGAAAAGTTGATTGATTCTATTGTGATACTCACAAAATTTGGGAAATTAGAACAGGCTAGCCAAATTAAAACCGAATTGATAGATATAGCAGGGAGAAATAATAAATATCTAGAAAGTGAAATAAATAAAAGATTAAAACAAAATAATAAAGCTTAATTCATAAATGATTTATCTTGACAAAACTAATCAGGACGCTATAGCTTTTGTTACAAACTTTATTGACGCTAATTGGCTCGAGCAAAATGATGGAACATATAAATATCAAAATATAGGTTATTCACAAATTAAAAATCCTGTAATAAAATTTAGAAGTTTTTTTATTACTGAACAAAATAATAAATGCTGTTATTGTTGTAGAAATATTGTAAATGATAATTCTACCGAACTTGAACATATTATTCCTAGAACTAAATCAATGTTAGTTGATTTTATTCCTTATTATCAACACAGTAATATTCTAAATCAAAATGTCATTCCTCAGATTGTTTTTGAATCATCAACAAATGAATTAAATAAACCTCCTTTTCCTCATCATATTGCTTATCATAATATCGTAGCATCTTGTAATGGTAGAATATTTGAATCTTCAGAAGACTTTACATGCTGTAATAGAGAAAGAGGTGATGAATTTGTCCCACCTTTTAATTTGATGCAAAATTCAATTCAATATCTCCCTGATGGTACAATTGTATATATTTTAGATTTACAAAATAGAAACTATTTTGAAATTTTAAATTTAAACAAAGATATTTTGATAAATATCCGAAGATTATGGTATCTATTTTCACTTTCAAATCTTTCTATACATCAAATTTTGGATGAAAGCACTAGTACCTTGGAAGAAAAAATAAACATACATGCAATTGCAAACTCTCAAACAATTGTGGAGGATTTTAAATTATTAGAAACATTTTCAAATCCAAATATTTGGAAAGTCTTTAAGGAATATTCTTATTTTCTTGATTACTATAGAAATTATTCTTCTACAAAAAGCTAAATTCAATAAATTTATTAAGAGATGCATTTCAGGCTATAGCAGACCCTACGAGACAATCTATATTGATATTGACAAAAATATAACTCATTAATCCTTAAACTTATTTAAAATCCTCCTCCACAACTCCTTATTATCAATATTTTTCATACATTCACATGATTTTATAAAAGCACATTGAAAGCTCTTGTTTACTGCTATTTTCAATCAATTAATTGAAAAAAGATTAATTAATGGCAACAAAACAAGTATAGTTTTCAATTAAAAGCACAATCAAAAATATGTTGAAAAATTTTAGAACCGTTCGTTTTTTACTACTTCTTCCGCTTACCTTTTTTGCGTTCGGTTTCCGCCCTCCCGGCAATGAAGAAGAAAAGATGCAGATCATCATGGTCAATACCAAGAATATTTTGTCTTACCTGCATTACAGCCCCAAACCTATTAATGATGCGTATTCAAAAGAAGTGTATAAGCAGTATTTTGAATCAATAGATCCTACAAAAACCTATTTCCTGCAATCTGATATGGATGAGTTTCGTAAATATGAAACCAAACTGGACGATTATCTGAACACCGGAGATCTGACTTTTTATAAACTGACCGTGGATAAATTGTCTCAAAGGATTGATGAAATTGATACAATGACCAAAGACATTTTCAGTAAACCCATCAATCTGGAAGAAGATGAAATACTGACTTTGGAACCTAAACTAAAAAATGCACCTGCCAACAAGCAGCAGCAATATAATGAATGGCGGAAATATGTAAAATACAATATTCTTCAGGAAATAGAATCCCTGAACAGGAAAAGCGAAAAAAAGAAGGATGATTCTACCAATGAGGAAAACAGCAGCAAGCCCAAAATACTCAGCCAGGATGAAAAGATAAAAAAAGCGACAGAAAACGTTAAAGATCTTCTGGAAGAAAAATTTATCAGATTCAGGAAAAGGCAAAAAATGGATTCGTTTACTGTGTACATGAATGCGTATACTCATATTTTTGATCCGCATACCAATTATTATTCACCGCAGGGAAGGAAGGATTTTGAAATGGACTTCAAAGGAAAAATAATCGGGATAGGTGCAGTGATTAAGGAAAAGAAAGGAAGCCTTTATATCGGGACATTATCCATTGGAGCTCCCGCATGGAAGACCAAGCAGCTTACGGAAGGTGATAAGATCTTAAAAATAAAATCTACGCCCGATACGGAACCTGTCAATGTAGTGGATATGCTTTCCGGCGAAGCCATCAAATTAATCAGAGGGGAAAAAGGAACGCCCATTACTTTAACGGTACAGAAAAAAGACGGAACAATTCAGGAAGTAACTATGAACCGTGAAGAAATATCGATTGAAGATACTTTCGCTAAAAGTATTATCGTAAATGCATCCGATAAGAAATACGGCCTTATCAATTTACCTAAGTTCAATGCGGATTTTGAAGACAAAGACGGAAGAAATGCATCTGATGATATTAAAAATGAAATTATCAAACTTAAAGAGCAAAATATTCAGGGAATTGTTCTTGATCTTAGAGGTAATTCCGGTGGTTCTTTAACGGAAGTTGGTGATATTATGGGGCTTTTCATGGATGCAGGCCCTTATGTGCAGGTGAAAGACGGAAATGGAAAGATTACCACTTTAAAAAATAAAAATGAAGCGCCCATCTGGAACGGTCCACTTGTAATTCTACAGAATGAACTGTCTGCTTCTGCGGCAGAAATTTTAGCCGGTGTGATGCAGGATTACGGAAGAGCAGTTATCATGGGATCTCCTGTATCCTATGGAAAAGGAACTGTACAGGTATTTGTAGATCTGAACAGGTTTTTAAATACGGAAGAAGATTTTGGTTCTGTAAAGCTAACTATTCAGAAATATTATAGGATCACCGGAGAGTCTACACAGAGAAAAGGAGTAAGCTCAGATATCCCGATGAAAGATATCTTTTCTTATGCAGAGATAGGTGAAAAATATGATGACTACGCATTGGCCTGGGATAAAATACCGGGAACAACCTTCAATAAACAAAACTTTCTCAATATTCAGGCTTTGCAGAAAGTAAGTGCAGAGAGAATTGCTAAAAATGATAATTATAAACTGTTACTTGAGTATGCCCAATGGAGAGAAAATCTGGGGAAAGAAAAAACAGTGCCTTTAAGCATTCAGAAATACAGCGGACTGATGAAGCAGAGAAAAACTGAGGATGATAAATTCAAAATATTAAAAACATGGGAAAATGGTCTTACATTCACGATGTATCCAAAGGATATTGAAAGAGAGAAAAACGATGCCGCATTCAAAAGCAAATCTGAGGCATGGATTAAAAATCTTCAGAAAGATCTCTATCTGCGGGAAGCCATCAATATAGTTGAAGATTGGGAAGTAAGATCTTAAGCATACTTCTCCTATAAAAATTCAAAGCTCAACAATGTATCACCTTATACTGTTGAGCTTTTTTCATTACAATCAAAAATTTATTACAAAATATTTGCGTAGCTAAATAACTACACATATATTTGTAGTCAAATAACTACACGATGAATTTAAGAAGAGATGTATTTCAGGCGATAGCAGATCCTACAAGACGGTCTATATTAATGTTGGTGGCAGCACAATCGATGACAGCGGGAGCCATTGCTTCCAATTTTGATACGGCAAGACCTACCGTTTCAAAGCATCTTCAGATCCTTACAGAATGTGAACTGCTGAGATCTGAACAAAACGGCAGAGAAATTATCTATCATCTGAATCCCAATAAAATGAAAGAAATAGCCGATTTTATAGAACCCTTCCGCAACATGTGGGATGAGAAATTCAACAAGCTGGAAAGTGTGATGAAAGCTTTTCAGAACTTGAAAAAAGAGTAATAAAAGATAATAGACGAAGAGATGAGAGACCATGGATGTCAAAGTTTAAATTGTGAACACCAGTGTCAATAGTGAATTTTGCTTTGCAAATGAATCGTCAATGAGCAGTGAAAGGATAACAACATTAAACTTTAAACCTTGAACTCTCCCACTCTCAAACTCTCAAACTTAAACACCACTCAAAATATGGAACTTAAAACAAAAATTCAGGCAGAAGACGGCAAACAGGAAATTTTCATCATCAGAGAATTTGATCTTCCTGTAGAACTTCTTTTCAAAGCGTATACAGAAGCTGAATTGTTCGAACAATGGATGGGAACGAAAGTAACCCAATTCGAAAACAAACAGCACGGAAGTTATCGCTTCGAAACGTCAAACCCTCAGGGCGATGTAGTTTTCAGTGCCAATGGAACTATTCATGACATTGTTCAGAATGAAAAAATTATAAGAACTTTCCAGATGGAAAACACCCCATTTCCGGCTCAGATGGAGTTTTTAACATTTGAAAAATTAACGGATACCACCAGCAAAATCACGATCCAGACCATTTATAAATCTGTAGACTTCAGAGATCAGCACCTGAAAATGCCTTTTGCACAGGGCATTAATATGGCGCATAACCGTTTGCAGGAATTGTTAGGTGAAAGGTAGCAGGTAGCAGATAATAGGTGATACCAGAATTTGATACAAGATACGAGGTTCGAGGTTTATATACTATCCAGAATAACTCAAACCTCTCCCACTCTAATACTCTCAAACCCTAAAACATACCACACAATGAATCCAAAAGTTAATTTTTTCTTCGAAAACGCCGGACAATGGCAGGAAGAATTTGAAAAATTAAGAACTATTGCCCTGAGTACAGAGCTTACAGAAGATTTAAAATGGGGCTGTCCCTGTTATACCTATGAAGGGAAGAATATTTTCCTGATCCACGGTTTTAAGGAATACTGTGCCCTTCTCTTCTTCAAAGGTGCTTTAATGAAAGATCCTGACAATATCCTGATTCAGCAGTCTAAAAACGTACAGGCAGCAAGACAGATCCGCTTTACAGAGCTAGCGCAAATCAATGATCTGGAGGAAGTTCTTCGCTCGTATATGTTTGAAGCCGTTGAAATAGAAGAATCAGGCGCTAAAGTGGAAATGAAGAAAACAAAAGAGTTTGAAATAGCTGAGGAATTTCAGGAGAAGCTGGATCAAAATCCTGCATTACAGGAAGCTTTCCAAGCATTAACTCCCGGAAGACAAAGAGCCTATCTACTCCACTTTTCTTCTGCCAAACAGTCCAAAACCCGTGAAGCCCGCATTGAAAAATGTATTCCACAAATCATGGAAGGAATAGGATTAAACAACTAACTATAAAAACAGATCATGAACACACCACAACCATCACAAAAAAGAAAAAAGATCATCTATTGGATATTTACCCTTTGGATGGCTCTGGGAATGGTTTCCACGGCCATTGTCCAGCTGATGAAAAATAAAGATGAGCTGGCCAATTTTACCAATCTCGGCTATCCTTCTTATCTGATGATCATTATCGGAGTATGGAAAATTCTGGGCGTTATTACGATCTTAATTCCTAAACGTTTACTGTTGAAAGAATGGGCGTATGCAGGATTTTTCTTTGTTATGTCAGACGCTGTAATTTCCCATCTTATCGTGGGTGACACAGCAGGAAGAACTTTTCCGGCAGTATTATTATTGGTACTGGTCATTATTTCCTGGTACTTCAGACCGGCAGAAAGAAAAATCACTATTATTGATTAATGTTTTAAGATTAAAATGAATAAATTTTATCGCAGATAAAATCCTAGTGTCTTTAAAAAAGGCATTATTAATAAAATTTGCGTCTTCGCAATTCCAACAATACCACTCAACATATCCATATAACAAAATAAAATTTGACATGAAAAAGAAACTGACCCAGGAACAAATCAACGAGCTTTTAAAAACACTAAAAGCCCGTTTCGAAAAAAATATGAACCGCCATAAAGACCTAAAATGGGAAAAAATCCAGCAAAAACTGGAAACCAATCCCGAAAAGATCCGGTCTTTACACGAAATGGAAGCCACAGAAGGTGAACCCGACGTAGTAGATTACAATAAAAAAACGGATGAATATTCCTTCGTTGACTGCTCTCCGGAAAGTCCCAAACGCCGAAGCTTATGCTATGATTATCCTGCCTGGGATGCCAGAAAAGCCAACAAACCAGAGAGTAACGTCATTGATACTGCTTCTGAAATGGGCATTGAACTTTTAACAGAGGAAGAATACCGCCAGCTTCAGGAATTGGGAAAATTTGACCAGAAGACTTCAAGCTGGATCAAAACACCAACGCAGATCCGTGAACTTGGAGGTGCTGTTTTCTGCGACCGACGGTACAATACTGTATTTACTTATCACAATGGTGCAGATTCTTACTATGCGGCAAGAGGTTTTAGAGGAATATTAAAAGTATAGAGGAGAATAATTAACTGGGATCTCTCAGCCAGGGAGATTCCACACTCCAGAAAATAATGTTAACGCCCAGATAGTTTTCAGCATATTTGGTAAATTCTTCTTTGGTAAAAGGTTTCTTGGTTTTCGGATTTTTATAGGTCAGAGTCGGCTCCTGAACGGCCATTGCTACCATAGAAAGTCTTCCTTTATATCGATTAAAAAAAGGATAAGAATTTTTCATTTGTGCTTTTTTATCCGGAACAATATCAGGCCCGCCCAACCCAATATTATTTTTGTAAGCAAAATCGAATAGTCTGGACATATACTGATGGTCATTTTCCCATTCACAAGGAAAGAAATTGACATATTGCAGAACGTAAGAATGGTGGAAAGCACTTCTCGCAAACTTCAGATTTTCCAATTCGGCCTGAAAATAACGGTCACAGCTAAAGCCTGTTTTATCCTTTTTCATATCAATATCGATTGCTGTTTCCGGAAGATTAATCCCCTGAATTTTTCCGTCAAATTTCTTTGCCAGCTCTGCTATCAGTTTCTGAAATCTCAGCCTTACAGCCGGATTCCATTGCTGGGTAGCCCAACCGTTTCCAACAGGTTTATTTTCACCCGGATTATCATACTGAGGAACCAATCCTCCTGTATATTCTTTATCTTTCAAAAGATATTCAGGAATATATTTTGCCTGTGGTTCAAAAAATCTGTCCTGAAGTTGTATAAATAGTTTTTTATTCAGGCTTGTCAGATAATTCAGATCTTTTTCAATAACAGAAAAATCATATACATCTTTTGATGTTTCCAAAGCTTTCCAGTTATAGACAATCTGTACTCCGCCAATATCTTTGCGGGTAATCAGTTTTTCAATTCTATGCAGATCTACTGAGGAAGTATAAATATAATTCTGGGGTGCTTGTCCCGGAACAAAAAATAAACCTAAAATAAATAATCCCAAACTCAGCACTTTCGCCATCTTTTTCATTACAATCAATTTTAAAGAGTAAATCATTTTTCATGCCTAAAAACATTAGACATTTTTAAGAGCATTAAAATAGTATTTCATTATGAGCAATATTTTTAAACATTGTTGTCCAATTGATTAAAGTATAATTAACAGGTCGCTCCTCCGGAGCTTTATTATTATGGAGACTTCATTTTTTCTATTAACAGTAGATCCCGATGGGATCAAATTCAGCTCCAATAAGAACTAACTGTTAATAGAACGTATTTGCTTTAAAATTATAGCTCCAGAGGAGCGACCTGTTAATTCATGCTGTAAGTATTAATAATTTCAATGTATTTTTTCAATTAATATTTTTCATTAAAATTCATTTTCTGAAATATTAATTTTCATCATAAAATCATTATCTCTTCATATCCTATTTTTAATATACAAATACTATTATTATTTTAGCAGAATAGAAATTTGATTTTTAACAATTAAGGATATGAAAAAATTAATCTTATTGGGCGCTGTATCAGCTTTTTTAATCAACTGTAATAAGAAAACTGAAGCACCGGCTCCCAAAGTAGAAGCAGATACCATTGCCGTGGAAGAACCTGTAATAGATACTCTTGGACCAAAATCGTTCTGTTATATCGGGGTTACAGGAAAAGACAGTGTTTTTGCTTCTATTGATGACAATTTAGGAACAATCACCGGAAAATTATCTTATAAAAACAGTGAAAAAGACAGTTCAAAAGGAGATGTAACGGGTTTCAAATCCGGAGATACCCTGAAATTAACGTATGAATTTACTTCTGAAGGTAAAAAGAGCAAAAGAGATATCTACTTTCTTCAAAAGGATAATGTTTTAACAGAAGGTATTGGCGATCATAAAGAAGAAGACGGACAATCCAAATATGCTGACGAGAAAAGAATCAGTTATAAAGACGGACAGAAGCTAAGCCCTGCAGATTGTAAGGCCGTAAGCGAAGCTCTGAAAAAATAATCCATTATAAAACAAAAAAGAGGCTGTCTCAAAAGTCCACTAGAACTTTTGTCATTGACTACGTCGAATCTTCGATTTCTGACGAAGGAAGAATCTCAATCATAAACAACCAGATGAGATTCTTCACTACATTCCATAACTTTGTTCGCAGACTTTCAGTCTGTGTTCAGAATGACACTTTGGAGACAGCCTTTTCATTTTATATTAATTCTGTTTAATTATTTCAATAAAACGGTTCACAGCTTCATCTCCTGTGCTCCATGAAGTAATAAGACGAATAGCTGAAAAATTTTCATCTATTTTTTTCCAGACATAGAATTCAAAATTTTCAGACAATACCTCAATAAGATCGTTATTTAAAATAGGAAAAATCTGGTTGGTATAGGTATCGGAAAGAAAAGCTGTTCCTTTTTCCTGCAGAGCTTTTTTAATTTTCATCGCCTGCTGATTGGCATGTTGTGCCAGCTCAAAATACAGATTGTCTTTCATGAGTTCCATAAACTGAATTCCCAACAGTCTTCCTTTTGCCAATAACGCTCCTTTTTGTTTGATATTAAAAGCAAAATCTTCCTGCAGCACAGGATTATTTATCACAATTGCCTCTCCTATCAAAGCTCCGTTTTTAGTTCCTCCAAGATAGAAAACATCGGTAAGAGCAGCTACTTTTTCCAGCGTGAGATCACTGATCTCTGCTGTCAGTCCATGCCCCAGCCTTGCTCCATCCATAAACAGGTATAATTTATTTTCCTTACAAAATGCGGAGAGTTCTTCCAGTTCTTTTGCCTGGTAAATTGTTCCCAGCTCTGTAGAGTTAGAGATATACACCAGTTTAGGCATCACCTGATGTGGCACATTACTGTGTCCTTCTAAAATAGGAACAATATCTGAAGGTTTTATTTTTCCATCTGCCGTTTCAATGCTCAGTACTTTATGGCCTGTAGCTTCAATAGCTCCTGTTTCATTATTCAGGATATGCCCGGGAGCAGCAGATATTACACACTGATAAGGTTTTAGAATGGCAGAAATAACAATTAAGTTAGCCTGCGTTCCACCAGAAACTAAAAAAACTTCCGAATCCGGACTGTTGATTTTTTCTTTAATTAATGCTTTCGCTTTTAATGAATACTCATCTTCTCCATAGCCAGCCTGCTGTACAAGATTATGCTGTGAAAGGGCCTGTAAAATATTAGGATGGCAGCCTTCAGAATAATCGTTTTTGAATGAAAATTTCATAGAGTAAAAGTAAAAAAAGTTAAAATAACAAGAGCCAACTTTCCATTTTATTTTGTTAGATTTGTAGTGAAAATCATCTAACATTTTGAAAACAACCCTAACAGAAGAGAATTACCTGAAAGCTTTGTTTCATTTAGTTGACAATGAAGGAAAGGTTACGATTAATGAGCTCAGCAAATTTTTGAATGTAAAAATGCCGAGTGTTAATAATATGATGAAGAAATTTGCAGAAAAAAAGTGGGTTATTTATGAAACCTATAAACCCTTAATCGTTACAGAAAATGGAAGACGTGAAGCAGCTCTGGTTGTTCGTAAACACCGACTTACCGAAATGTTTCTGGTTAAAAAAATGAATTTCGGCTGGGAAAACGTCCATGAGATTGCAGAGCAGCTTGAGCATGTGCATTCGCAGATCTTCTTTGATAAAATGGACGAAATCCTGGATCATCCTAAATTTGATCCTCACGGAGAACCTATTCCCGATAAAGATGGTAATATCATTGCCCAGGATTTACAAAAATTAAGCAGTTGTGAACCGGGAGAAAATGTAACTTTTGCTTCTGTTACCCTTTCTGATGATGCTTTCCTGACGTATCTGAACGACAGAAAATTGCTGCTCAATACAAAAGTGAAAATTGTAAAAATAGAAAGTTTTGATAAATCCATGACGATAGAAATTGAGGGCAAAACAGAAATTTTAAGCAAGAAAGCTACTGAGAAAATACTGGTTAAGAAATAAACCATTACCACTGAAAAAATAAACTGAACAGATTTTCATTAAAAAAAATCAGGCTTTTCAAAATTTAAACGATTAAGAATCGTAAGGAGAAAAGTATAGTTAAGGTTAATCATTCTGATTTTAAGCTTACAGCGAAATTTTACTTAATGCTCTATCCCAAATAGACCTAACAGGTTTTAAAAACCTGTTAGGTCTGACATTCATATAAATCTACTTTTACTCTATTCCTCAAACTGTTAAAAAACGGTTAAACTCTTCTTCTCTAAATACCCGAAAATTTATTTTTACCTAGGTTTGCAAAACTTTCTACAGGCTTTGTCTTTCCGACAAATACCCAACCTTTAATTATTACTCAAAAAATTATGAAGAAAAGCATTCCGTTTTTTATTATTTCGATGTTACTAAGTCCATTTGCAAATGCTCAGACTACTCAGGTAAGAGATTTCGTGATTGAACCTCAGATTAAACCCAACTTTTATATTTATAAAACTTTTGGTGTATTTGGAGGTAAAGAATATTCTACCAATGCCGTTTATCTGGTAACCAAAAAAGGAGTTGTTTTGTTTGATGTTCCATGGCAGAAAACCCAATATCAAAGTTTGCTGGATACTATTCAGAAACGCCATAGCCTTCCTGTTATTGCTGTATTTGCAACGCATTCACATGATGACAGAGCCGGAGATTTAAGCTTTTATAATAACAAAGGAATCAAAACCTACGCTACAGCGAAAACCAATGAGCTTTTGAAGAAAGACGGAAAAGCAACTTCCACTGAACTTATTAAAACAGGAAAACTTTACCGTATTGGTGGTGAAGAATTTGTAGTAGATTTTCTTGGTGAAGGACATACTGCTGATAATGTAGTGGTTTGGTTTCCAAAATATAAAATACTGGATGGAGGATGTCTTGTCAAGAGCAAAGCAGCCGTTGATCTTGGCTACACAGGAGAAGCCAACGTTGCCCAATGGCCGCAAACCATGACAAAGCTGAAAACCAAATATTCACAGGCAACTTTGATTATTCCGGGACACGATGAATGGAAAGGAGGCGGACACGTAGAACATACGCTTGATCTTCTGAACAAAAAATAAATTTGAAGCGCCCTGGCGGATGCCAGGGCGCTTCAAATTTAAAACCGTCATTTTAATGGTTGATATTTTCTAAAAGTTGTGATACTCTTTCAATTTCTTCCATCGTATTAAAATAATGAGGGGATAAACGGATCGCATGATCTACATTTTTAGAGGTAAAATCAATGAGTGCATCCTGTCTGCTGTTTTCCTTAAAAAACACCTTTTGATCACTCAGAACCTTATGAATATTTTCAACCCTTCCATCCGGCTGGCAAAAAGTTACAATACTGCTTAATCTATTTCCCTGATCCAGCACTCTGAAATCATAATTCTGAAGATTGATTCTTAAGGTATCGGTCAACTTCCGGTTATAATTCTCAATTTGATCCATTCCTATTGCATTGGCATAACGTAAAGCTTCTGCAAATCCAGCTAAAGCAGCATAAGGTCTTTCAAAAAATTCAAATCTTTTAGCGGTATCATTGAGCTGAAAATCATCAAATGCTGTCCATTGAGCACCAAAACTATCTAAAAACAGAGGATACATTTTCTTGTTTAATACTTTATCTGAAACATACAAAAATCCAGTTCCTCTTGGTCCACGTATAAATTTCCTTCCGGTTGCCGTGAGAAAATCACAATGGATTTTTTCAACATCCACCACAATCTGTCCTACAGACTGGCAAGCATCCACAAGATACAGAACATCATATTGTTTACACAACTTCCCCACTCCTTCTATATTCTGGATTAAACCAGAATTAGTAGGAATGTGAGTAACAGCAATTAATTTTGGGTTATACTTTTTGATCAGATTTTCAAAGGCCTCAAGATCTAATTCATGGTCAGGAAGATTGTCCACTCTGATGACTTCAATATGATATCTTTTCTGCAAAGAAATAAAAGCAATCTGATTGGATATATAATCATCATTGGTGGTAATGATACAATCTCCTTCTCTAAAATCAATACTGGATAAAGCTTTTGCATATCCATCTGTAGAACTGCTTACAAATGCAATATGGGAAGGCTTTGTATTAATCAATTTTGCCGTCTCTTCATAAAACTGATTGATGATACCCGGGTTTTGCACCGCTGCTGCATACCCTCCCAATTCCTGTTCTTCATATAAAAACTTAATGGTTGTCTCCACAACAGATTTGGGCATTAATGAAGCCCCTGCACTGTTTAAAAATATCTTACCCGAACATCCCGGAGTATCCTGTCTTATAACTTCTAAATTCATTTTTATTGATCCTTACAGCAAATTTACTTTTAATTTTTCCTAAAAACGTCTATAAAAAATCCCGAATTTTCATCCGGGATTCAATTTCTAATCTAAAACACTCCAACCTCTTTTTGGGTTTGTGTTCGTGGAAACTTCCTGCTCATTAACGATGATATTTTCTTTTCTCTGCCCGATATAATCAAGCTCGCTTAGTTTAGAGAAAATAATTTCAAGGCTTCTCAACATCTGTTGGATATAAAGCAAAGGTTCACCACAATTGTGGTGGTCATAATTCGTTTCTGCTACAATAGAAAGCTGGTTCAGTAAAGTATGAGGAGCAATCTCACTCCATTCCAGACTGTAGTTCAGCATTTCCTCCAATTCTGCAGGAACAAGAAGCTGGGTTGAATTGTATAAATGAAGTGCCAGTCTTGCAAAAGACTCAATTAAAAATACAGGCGGCTGCCATGGCGTAATATTTCTGAACTGGAAATACATATCGCCGAAAGTATTTACCATGGTAGTACACAAAAACTTAACGTTTTGTGCCAACGCTGTATTCTGGTTTTTGTGCGATGCTTTCTGAATGATTTTAAAAGCATACTGCTGAAGGTTTCCGATAGACTTCGCATAGCTGCTGTAATAGTCTACCAAAGCCGGATGACTCTGTACGGAAGTACAAGGCGGAATAAAGTTGGAATCTACCTGAGCAATATTTCCTTTTAAATCTACTTTACCGATGATAAGATAATTTCCTCCTGAATAGCTGCTGTTCAAAGACGTTACAGGAAGCAGTTCAATATGATGGTTCGGCTGTGCACTTGGGTGACGCGGCGGAATTTCCTCAGGATCAATATCTCCGAAAGGTACTTTATCAAAGGGATTTACAGAGATCAGAATATAATATTCTCCATCTGCCTGGTCTTCATTCATTGATTTCGCTAATGATTTCACGCTGATTCTTCTGTCCGTCAGCTCAATACGGTATCCTGCCATTGTCACAGCGCTGCAACGCTTGATTACCAGCTGTACATCATTGGTTGCCGTGTTGTGAACATCAAAAATGGTACGGTCTGTAAATTCATTGGAAATAGGCAGAAGTCCGTAGTTATATGTAGTAATCCCAAGGGAATTGGAATCTCTGATAGTATCAATTAAGAAATTATCCTGATCATTAAGGTGTCTCTGGGAAACTTTCATCCCATCCACCCAATTGATGGCAAAATGTTTAATAGGCTGTATCATGTTTAATACTTTTTAATTTTTGTGTTTATGACTTTCTTGTGACTCCCTCCTCTTCATGCTGAATAACTCTCTTACAAATCACCACTTCATTTTCAGAAATGCTGTTTGTGGTAATGTCATGGTCGAAATCTATATATTTTCTAAAACTGAAAAAAGATTTTTTAGTGTAAAAGATCCAGTAGTAAGGCTCATTTCCTTCGTCTGAAAGATGAATAATGGACCCTGGATTTTTGTGGTTGTAATCATCTACTACTCTGTAGAACCAATCTCCGAACGTAACTCCGGTAGGAAGTGTTTTGGCTTTAATTCTGAAACGGTTGGTATCTTCTAATTTTTTGCTTAACTCAACATTCAGGACCATTAACCTGTCAAAATCTGCCCCTTCAAAATCAGGAAGCTTCTGCTCCGGAGAATATCTCCATGTTTTATAAATATCAAAAGGGATACTGATAAACTGAATATAACAGTAATAAAATACCATTGGAACCACAAAAATCACCATACTTGTTGCAGCCATCACAGCATATCCTGTGCCTTTGCTCATCCAGTTGAAGATCAGTGTGAAAAGATATCCCCCCAAGGCTATACAAGTCAATGAAAGGATAGATTCAAACAGAATACTCATTGCAAAAGAATCGATGTGCTTTTTGAAATATTTATGCAAGAGATTCACATGAATAATCCCCAAAATAAGGTAGATCACCTGCGCAATAAGATACCAATACGGATTAAAAAGGTTTCCCGCAAATCCAAAAACACCCGGAATAGCCAGGCATAAGCTGCAAAGGAGTACGTATATAATAATTACTTTAATTTTTATCGCAGGTTTATTTCTCCTGATTACACCGAGTATAACCATCATAATAATTGCGATTAAAGGCATTAAGATATACCTTAAAAAAATACCTTTTACTGAAGAAATTTCCATTTGTTTCTTTTCGAATTTATACTTTGTTGGTAACTGTAAATATAATAAAATAATTTAGAGGAATGTAGAGTATCCAAGGCGGCTGGCATTTCTTTCATCGTCCTCAAGACTGAATGAATATTCCTCTTTTTCTGTGACAAAATTCTCTTCCACATCCACTGTTACGGGAAGAAAATAGTCATAAAGAGCCTGAAGTACATTTCTAAACGGACTTCCGGGAATAAACTTCTTCATATCCTCATAAGGAATAGGACCAATATTCACCACCCAGTTTCGCTGCCCGTCCATATGAGGTCCGCTTGGAATATAGGTAACTCCCAATCTTGAATTCCCCAGTAACATGGAATCATCATTTTTCTCAATTCCATCAATAATATTAGGTGAAAAACTTACCTGTACCGGTATCTGCAGAAAAGCAGTCATGCATCTTTCAAACCATCTCTTGTCTCCCCTGATCTGATGGAAAAACGGCAGAATATGCATGAAAATATAAGCACTCTGCTCATCCAGCATTTTGATCATAGGCCAAAGCTCACTTATGGTTTCCAGCAAAGAATCCGTATTACTGGTGATATCAAATTCTGATTCTTTAAGCAAAGCACTGATTTCTGTAAAAAATACTTCCAGCTCAAAAGGACGGAAAAACCTGCGGGCATCATCTTCTACCCTTTTCTGCTTCCGGATCTCCCTTACCACAGTATCTACATTCTTTCTGGAAGCCCCCAGGGACGGCGGATGAAATAAACCTTCCGGAAGATAGTCGTAAATGCCTTCTCTGTAACTCTGTATAGTAAAGACTTCCTCATCAAATCCCAAATAACTGCTTGAAATACTTTTAATATCTTTCAGGTAAGCACGGTCATTCACCCCCACACGCTCAATGAAGATATTGCTTACCGCACGATGGTATTTCAATAGGTTTACAGCCACAGCTTCAGCCTTAAAATCTGTCTGCAGTTTATTGTAATGCATATCTACAATATTATTCTCATACATAGTGTTTCCTCTGATTATGACTTGTAAAGATAATATATCTCATAAGTTTGAAAAAATATTTTTACAACAATTTTATTTTAAAAATAATAATTAGTTGACATTAATAGTAATAATTTTCTACAAATTCCGTGAAAATACGGTAAATGGAAAATTTACTTGCTTTTTAGGATTTAAAATTAAGTATTCAGAACCAATTGTTTAGGATTCAAGGTTTAAAGTAAGTTTGTAATTGTGTTTTTATTTTAGATTTTATATAGGATATAAAAAGTTTTCTGCCTTTATCTTCAGTACTTTCTAATCTATTCAAAACTAAGATGGTTATGCTTTTATGTAAATTAAATTTTATTAATATCATCTTATGGAATAAATTCATGATTATGTATGCTCATTCCGAAAGCGGGCCGTATCTTTGCAGACTGAAAATTGTTATTTAAAATGAAAAGTATTTATTCTAAAATTCTGATTTTAGCATTCATGGCCTCTTCACTTTATTCTTATGCGTGGGGATTAACGGGACACAGAGTGATTGCAGACATTGCAGAAAACCACCTTTCCCGCAAAGCGAGAAGAGAGATTAAAAAGATCATGGGGAAAGAGCGTCTGGCTTACTGGGCAAACTGGCCGGATTTTATCAAATCTGACACAACAGGTGCATGGAAGCAGGCTTCATCATGGCATTATGTAAACATTGATCCGATGACTGATTTTAAAGCTTTTGAACAAAACTTAAAAGCACAGGCAGGACCAAGCCTTTATACTCAGGTAAACACATTATCCAGCCAGATCAAAGACAAAAACACTTCTGAAAAAGACAGAAAAATTGCTTTAATCTTCCTCATTCACATTATGGGAGACCTTGCACAGCCACTTCACGTAGGAAGGGCTGAAGATTTGGGCGGAAACAAAATCAATGTTACGTATTTCGGGGAAAAAACCAATTTACACTCTGTTTGGGATGGAAAGTTAGTAGATTCTCAAAAATACAGCTACACTGAATATTCCAAGCTTTTAGATATCAAATCTAAAGAAGAAGTAGCACAGATTCAATCCGGAACACTGGAAGACTGGCTGTATGATTCTCATAAAATTGCCAATAAGATCTATGCACAGACTCCAAACGATTCTAAATTGTCTTACGACTATCAGTACAAGTTTAATGAAACGATGGAAAGACAGCTTCTTTACGGAGGATTAAGACTGGCGAAAGTATTGAATGAGCTTTTCTAAGCAAGGATTTCGAGTTACAAGTTGCGGGTTGTTTAATCCAATACAATGTAAAATATAACTCTTAAATATAAAAACGGGACTTCGGTTTCGTTTTTTTTTGTTTAAGGTTTAAGGAAATTATAAAGTTTGTAAATGAATTTACCTCTTTTAGAATTTATATTTATTTTTTTAAATTATAAACCAAAACACACAACAATTTAGTTATCAGTGATTTAACCTATTATTAAAAAATCATTAATACATTTTATAATATACATTGTACAAAAAATATTGAACCTTGTGTAACCTTTATACCTTTTCATACGTATATATTATAGTAACTCTTTTTTGAGGAAAAAATAAATGAGACAATTAAAAATCACTAAGCAGGTTACCAACAGGGAAACTGCTTCATTAGACAAGTATTTGCAGGAAATTGGTAAAGTGGAACTGATTACTGCGGACGAGGAAGTAGAATTGGCACAAAGGATACGTGCAGGTGACAGAGCCGCACTTGAGAAATTAATCAAAGCCAACCTTCGTTTCGTAGTATCTGTATCTAAGCAATACCAAAATCAAGGTCTTTCTTTACCCGATTTGATTAATGAAGGTAACTTAGGATTAATGAAAGCAGCAAAAAGGTACGATGAAACTAGAGGTTTCAAATTTATCTCTTATGCAGTATGGTGGATCCGTCAATCAATCCTACAGGCATTGGCTGAACAGTCAAGAATTGTAAGATTACCATTGAACAAGATTGGATCTATCAACAAAATCAATAAAGCATACGCTCACCTTGAGCAGGAAAATGAAAGACCGCCCTCTCCGGAAGAATTGGCTGAAGTTCTTGACATGAGCGAGGAAGATATCAAAGAATCTATGAAAAACTCCGGAAGACACCTGTCTATGGATGCGCCTTTAGTGGAAGGTGAAGATTCTAATCTTTATGATGTATTACGTTCAGGAGAATCTCCAAGTCCTGATAAAGATCTGATGCTTGAATCTCTGCAAATCGAGATTGAAAGAGCATTGAATACTTTAACGCCAAGAGAGGCTGATTTGGTAAGATTATACTTCGGACTGAACGGAAAACACCCAATGACTTTAGAAGAAATTGGTGAAACTTTCGATCTTACAAGAGAGAGAGTTCGTCAGATCAAAGAAAAAGCAATTAAGAGACTAAAACACAATACCAGAAGCAAGATCCTTAAATCTTACCTGGGTAAATAATTTTAGCGTAAAAAACTTTATAGGCGGAGTCTGTTTTCAGGCTCCGTTTTTTATGGATGTAACATTTTTCAACGTTTGTTCAACTAATTAAAATCATATCCTTTATCAGTTGTGTTAGAATTGAAATGATTAATTTTAGCTGCTTTGGATATGATGCTGATTTTCAATCCAAACAAAACATACTATGAAAAAAATATTTTTCGGCTCTGTTCTGATACTTTCTTTACTTTCCTGCAGAGAAAATAACCGCCAGGCTCCTACCGTAGAAAATGCAGTTGACAATGCTGAATCTTCAGTTTCAGAAACTATTAAAAAAAATACCAGATATTCCTCACGTGAAGGAAACCTTGTTCATGAAATCTATCAGGAGCTTGTAAAAAACGACAAAGCTTTACAGGATCTTGACAAAAGAATAACGGTTATTAATCAGGAAACTGAGGATGCAATTACCGAGTATGATGATGTTATTCAAAAATCAGAAACATACTATAATGATGCAACGGCATTATCCAATTCGGTAACCGATTCTGTTACAAAGAAACAAATTGAAAAAGAGATAAAGGCCAGCTCTGAAAAATATGATATAAAAACACAGACTATACGGGACCTCATCGCCAAAATAAAAGCAAACAGAGCAGCAGTTCATGATCAATACCTTGTATTCAAAATCAGAAAGACACTTCCTGAAATTGAAAAGTACCAGAATGCGCATCCTCTGAAAACAGATCATCTCAATCAAGTTATCAATAAGCAGAATAAATTGCTGGCAGAACTGAAAAATTTTAAATAAAAACCATCACCTCATGAAATATACAACCCAATGGCTTACCGATAAAAACCGCGTGAAAGAGCTTGTAGACTTTTTTATTACCCACAAAACAGATGCTTATATTTCTCACGGCGAAATGATGTCCGGAAGAGCGATAGACTCACACCACTGGAATCCTGATCTTGAACTGATTATGACAGAACAGCTGATCACCGATTTCAATTCCGATGGCAGTTCCAAACTTAATATTCTGATTGCTGAAAACGAAAACGGGGAAATTGTCGGCATGATGGTTTTTAATGTGATCAACAGTCCTTTTAAAAAATATGCCATTCTGGAGGATATGCTTTTAGACCAGTCTGTGAGAGGCCAGTCTCTTGGAAGTAAACTTCTGGAGGAAGCGATTCACGAATCTAAAAACTGGAATATCAGTTTTATTTTACTGGAAAGCGGAGTCAACAATCATGGAGCTCATAATTTTTTCAGCAAGTATGGTTTTAAAAAAGTATCGGAAAGTTATATTTTAAGTTTATAAGTTAAGCAATTAGAATCTTTTGCAATGTTGTGACATCCTACTAAAAAAGTATACATGAACAATATTTCAATCATAGGAGCCGGAATCGGGGGACTTACCCTCGGAAATGTCCTGAAACAACATCAGTATGATTTTACGATCTATGAATCCACTCCTGAAATAAAGCCTGTAGGAGCCGGAATTATGATGGCTGTCAATGCGATGCAGGTTTTCAATCACTTAGGTTTGAAAGAAAAGATTGAAAATGCTGGAAATAAAATCCACCGGATTGTTATTGCCAATGAATCTTTGCAGACCATCTCAAAAACAGAAATCCTTGAACTGGAAACACACTATAATTCCTGCAATGTTGCTATTCACAGGGCCGAACTTCAACAGATCTTGGCGGAAAGCCTTCCTTCCGGCTGTCTTCAATTAAATCATTCACTGCAAACAATAAGAAAAGAGGAAAACTATATTTTACACTTTGAAAACGGAAATCAGATTGAAAGTAAAATCGTTTTTGGAGCAGACGGTATCAAATCCCCTATCCGTAATCAGATCTTAAAAACCGGTATCATACGGAGTTCCGGCCAAAAATGCTGGCGTGGCCTGGTAGATTTTGATCTGCCTGAAAAACATCATCAGGAAGCTTTTGAAATGTGGGGCAAAGGAAAGCGTTTCGGATTTGTAAAAATTTCTAAAAAAAAGGTTTACTGGTATGCCTGCATCAATGAAAACAGCTTCAGCCTTGATGCATCACTTGCAGATATTTTTAAAGATTTTGATTCCCTGGTTTTACAACTTATTGAAGCTACTGAAAGCGAAAATATCATTTGTAATATCATTTCTGACCTCTCACCTATTCCTAAATGGTATACTGAAAACTTATGTCTTACCGGAGATGCAGCCCACGCTACCACTCCCAATATGGGACAAGGTGCCTGCCAGGCTATTGAGGATGCTTATATTATCGGAAAACTTCTGGAAAAAAATCAGGATTTCAATGCTGTTTTTGAAGCGTTTCAAAATATCAGAAGAAAAAAGGTGGATTATATCGTCAATACAAGCCGTACCATAGGAAAGATTTCGCAATGGGAAAAAGGAAATTCATTCCGTAATTTTCTGATGGGTTTAATTCCGGAAAGCATGAATCTGAAAATGGCAAAAAGAATTATAGAGCTGGAAATGTAGGAAATGGAATTAAATTAAAATTCAAAAAAATATATTTGACAGATTACTAATCTCAAAAATTGACAGAATGAAAAAAATCTTTTATGTATTTGGAGGGATGATGAATATCTGGATAAAAAATAATAGCCATTAAAAAAACAGAATTCTCAAAATAAAGAGCATAAAAAAGACTGTCCTTTTCAGACAGCCTCTTTTATACAAGATTATAAGATTGTACTAATTGATAAGGATTTTCATAATATTTTTTAATTCTTCAGTTTCTTTTTCATGTAAAGGTTTCAAAGGACTTCTCAAATTCCCGCCATCTTCACCCAAAATAGTAAGACCTGATTTCACAGCTCTCGGCAATCCTTTGTTCACAATAAATTTTAAAAGATCAAACTGCTGGTAGAAAATTCTTTTTGCTTTCTCAAGATCACCTTGTTCCACCGCATGATAAAGACTGATATTCAGTTCCGGAATAAGATTGGGAGCTGCAGTACACCATCCTCTTGCTCCCGCAGAAAAAGCCGCCAGAGCCAAAGGATTGGAGCCGTTGTAGAATGCAGCGTCTTCCCCCAGTTCTCTTCTCAGATAATACATCCTCTGAATATCTCCCGTACTTTCTTTAATCATGGTTACATTAGGAATTTCCAACAGCCTTTTCAGCAAAGCCGGAGACATGTCTACTCCACTTGTTGCCGGATTATTGTACGCCATGATCGGGATAGATATTTTACGTGCTACCGCATCATAATGCGTTACAATTTCGTCGTCAGTAAGCTTCCAGTAGCTCATCGGAATAATCATCACCGCATCAGCTCCTGCTTTCTCCGCAAACTGGGCGTGGTGAATGGTTTTCTCTGTCGTAAGGTTGGAAACCCCTACAAGGGTTGGAATTCTGCCTTTTACCTGCTGTAAAGCAGCTTCTGTAACTTCTTCCTTTTCTTCGTCCGACAGATAAGGCATAACTCCTGTACTCCCCAATGGAGCGATACCATGGCTTCCGGAAGTGATCAGCCTTTCTAACAAATGTTTGAAAAGCGGAATGTCTACTTTTTCATTTTTGTCAAAAGGTGTAATGGGATAAGCAATAATCCCTTTAAATGGAACATTTTTCATGTTTTACTGATTTAAAAATTGAAAATAATTGTAAACCATTAAGAAGGCGTAAGTAATTAAGGTGAGTTTCGCCTTGAAAGGAAATCATATCCAGTATCTTAATGGTTTAAATCTCTGCGATTAAAGGTCTCTGCCTTCTTCTTCTCTTAAAGCGACACCTAAGTTCTGCAGCTGAGGGGCATTTTCGCAGGCAATATATTTGGCAGGTTCTGTATCGCTCAGATTCTGATGTTTGTGCCAGGCCCATGAAGGAATGTATACGGCATCTCCTGCTTCCCAATATACTCTTTCATCTTCTACTTCTGTCCAGCCTTTTCCTTCAATCACAAATAATACAGTCTCATAAGTATGACGGTGTCTGTTGGTTTGCTGTCCGGGAATCAGTCCTCCAATCGTCATGCTCACATTCTTACTCGGAAGATCGACAAAGAAAACCGGATGTTTTCTTTCTGTTGAAAACTGATTGTGCTCTCCTGCATTTTCTACATTTTTGTGGATCAAATGGCTTGGTTTTACATACTTTGGTCTTGCAAAAGTTTCGTGGAAGTCTTTAGAACTGAATTGTTTCTTCTCCATGATTTTTTAATTATTAGGGTTTTGTGCTTTATTGCATGACAAAATTATTCTATATTTGGACTGTTTAAATGATTCAGTTTTTATATAAACAGATAGTCCAGATGCTACGCCCTTGGAAATTAGAATTAGAAATTGATAAGAAGCTTGAAAAAGCAGTTTATCTACAGATTGCAGACACCATCATTACAGATATCCGATCAGGAAGGTTAAAAGCCGGCGATGCACTTCCCGGAAGCCGAAATCTTGCACAGAATTTGAAAATCAACAGAAATACTGTTGTAGAAGCCTATCAGGTGCTGATCAACGAAGAATGGGTAATTTCGAGAGAAAGAAAAGGTATTTTCGTATCAGAAAAGCTCCCTGTCTTACATGAAAAAAATCCAGAAGAATTGTATGATTCCCCTAATCGACGGGTAATTCCTAATGGGATTTTAATCAATTTCGATGATGGCCATCCCGACAGTAAAATTGCACCTGTGACAGAACTGGCAAGAGCTTACAGGCAAATATTCAGCATCAAAGCAAAGTGGCAGATGATGGGATATGGAGATGAACATGGCGACATAGAATTCAGAAAAATGATTTCGCAAATGCTTAATCATCAGCGCGGAATGCATATTCATGAAAATGAAATTTCCATTACCCGGGGCAGTCAGATGGGAATGTTTGTGACTGCTCAGAGTCTTTTAAGTCCCGGTGACATTGTTATCGTAGAAGATCCTGGCTATCAGCCTGCCTGGCAAGCGTTTCAGTATGCGGGAGCACAACTTTTGTCCGTGCCTGTAGATCAGGAAGGAATAAGTATTGAGATTATTGAAAAACTTGTAAAACAGCATCAGAATATAAAAGCAATTTACATTACTCCCCACAGGCAATACCCTACTACAGTTACTCTAAGCCTTTCAAGAAGATTAAAACTGATTGAGCTTTCAAACCAATATAATATGACCATCATTGAAGATGATTATGATAATGAGTTTCACTTCGGATATCGTCCTATTCTTCCGGTTTCAAGTTTTCCTGAGCTGAACAATTATGTATATATCGGGACTTTAAGCAAAGTGGTAGCACCTGCTTTAAGGATCGGTTATCTGGCTACTAAAAATCAGGAATTATTAAAAAAAATTGGTGATCTGAGAAAGATTATTGATGTACATGGAGATGTCATTATGGAACAGGCAGTTCTGCAGCTGATTAAAGAAGGTGCGGTAAAAAAGCATATCAGAAAAGCAACCGTTCATTATAAGAACAAAAGAGATTTTGTTTTTGAATTGTTGAAGAAGCACATGAAAGATATTGCCGATTTTACTTTGCCCGAAGGTGGTCTGGCTTTTTGGATTGTTCCTAAAATACAATTGGACTGGGATGTCACAACTGCTTTATTATTGGAAAAAAACATTAAAATTATTCATCCTAAACAATACAGCCTAAATAATATAAATGGGTTCAGATTGAGTTATGGAGCACTTTCTGAAGAACAGCTGGAACAGAGTATTCCCTTGATTGCTGAAGTTTTTTCTACATTTTTCTAATATTTTTCAATCATAATGGTCTCAGATTTACACAGGAATTTAGTTCAAGCCGACAATAGTTTAGGATTTATAGCCTTACCATCTGAGTATATCTGAGACACCTGTATTGTAATTTTAAAAAAACAGCTTACTCTACTTCAAAAACAGCCTGAATTTCTACAGAAGAACCCACAGGAATAGAAGATGCCCCCAAAGTAGCTCTGGCATGTTTTCCTTTTTCCCCGAAGATTTCAACAGCAAGGTCGGAAGCAACGTTCATCAGATCTGCATGTTTTGTATAATCATCTTTGGTATTAAAGATTCCTGTAAGCTGAACACATTGTTTTACTCTGCTTAAATCTCCTCCCACCGCTTCATTTAATACTGAAATTACGTTCAGCATGGTTACTTTTGTAGCGTCTTTTACCTGCTGCTCATTTACTTCAACACCTAATTTTCCCGGATTGAAAATTTTCCCGTCTTTCAGGGCAACCTGATTGATAAATACCAGATTTCCGGAACGGACAAACGGCTGATAATTCCCTGCAGGTTTTGGAACCTGTGGAAGTGTAATATTTTTCTGCTTCAATATTTCATTGAAATTTGGGTGATGTTCAGCAATAGCAACAGTTTTTTTCAGGCGGGTATCTTTTAGTGCCAATGCTACTTTCGCAAAGTTTTTCCCCTGAAGCTCAGCAATATTTCTTTCTCCTTTAGTAGGTCTTTCAACATCTTTTAAAGAAGCCATGCTTGTAACTCCTAAAACAGTATTTCCCTGTGGAATAGCTTTATTAAGTTCTTCAGTTCCACGAATTCCATTAGAAACCAATATCATACCATGTACCGCAAGGCTGTTCCAGAATGCCTGAAGCGCAAGTTCTTTTCCTGCTCCGCTTCCGGCAGACATGAAGACAGTGGCAGGAACTCCTTCCAAAGCATGATTAGTCCACAACTGAACGGTTTTCGATAAAAATTCACTCATCCCCGTACTGATATTCCCGAAATAAACCGGCGAACCAAAAGCAATTCCATCATAAGATGTGAGTTCATCTACTGTTGCTACAGGAAGATTTTTCAGGGTTGGATTCTGTGAGGGTTTGACTAATTTGATATAAGGAACTGCATTATTTTCGCTTTCCATTCCTTTGGCTATTTCTTTAGCCAGTTCGTAAGTTCCGCCATTGTCTGAATGGATAAGAACCAATATTTTAGCTTTATTTTGTGCCATGATGTTGTTGGTATTAGATAATAAAATTAAAATAAAAAAAAGACATAATTTTTTCATTCTGAATAAGATATAGATTATATTTTGAATTAATCATGTAGTTATTACATTGATAATACAAAATTACTACTGTCGTTTTTATTAAATTTGCCAAAATATACATACAAAACGACAATATGAAATGTGGCCTGATTGAAAAAACGGAAAGCCAGTTTGTAGATTCAATAGAAAAAGAAGCTTATGTGTGGTGCGAAAAAAACTGGAAACATGATGATTATGAGCACAGGCATACCCGTGCTCAGCTTACTTTTGTGGAAGAAGGTTATCAGTATTTTCATATTGACAGGAAAATTTATCTTGTCCCACAGCATCATGTCATCTGGATTCCCTCAGGAAAAGCCCATAAAATTACCTCAGAGGCACAAACCGTTAATCTGATGGTATTTCTTTTCAAATCTGTTTTTGAAGATGAATTTTATCAGAATGTTCAGGTATTTGCTGTTCCGCCTGTATTGAAGGAAATGCTTTTATACGCCTCAAAATGGAACCAATCTCTTGATGAAAATGAAGAACAGGATATCTTTTTCAAAGCTATTTTAAAGAGCCTTCCCAATTTCTGCAAGGAAAGCAGCAGCCTGGAAATTCCTGTACCTGCTGATACAAGACTTATTCCTGTATGCAATGATATCAATTCTAATTTTAAATATAATCTGAATATTGATTCTTTAGCAGAAAAAGCACAAATGTCTGTGAGAAGTCTCCAGAGAATTTTTAAAAATGAAACAGGAATTACCTTACAAAAATACCTTCAGTTGACCAGAGTTTTAAAAAGTATTGAGTTAATAGATACCCAACAATATACTTTGAGTGAAGTAGCGTATAAGGTGGGTTACCAAAGTCTGTCAGCATTTACAACATCATATTTTGCAATTATGCAGACAAAGCCAAAGGTGAATAAAAATTAAAGTTTTTGTATACACTATCATTTAATTCCAATGTCTATTTTAGAATTAGCATCCTGTTGAGTTCACTTTTAAAACATCCAAGAATAAATTCTGTATAGTATAGCTGAGCATTTAAAGCCTGAGTCTTAGGATGCAGCTCTAATTTTTTGGTAAGAATTATTTCTCCTTTATAGGAAAACGAAAAATAGGCGAAAACCTTATATCCAGAATTAATAACTGGGGTGCAATAACCCGTTGTAGAAATGGACCAGTCGGATTCAAAATGTTTTGCCACACTGAGAGCCATAGCCTGAGAAATTGCTTCCCCCGCTCCGTCATGATCATCGGGTCCGGGTCTGTTTACCTTAAGAAGTCTCACTTTTTCAGTCAACGTATAAGTTGTCATTCCACCTTTGTAGAATAAAAGGGCATCCGGCATCTGTGAGAAAGCAAGCTGCAGACAACCGGAAGTAACACTTTCCGCAATTGAAACAGATTCGTCAGCGGCTACCAGAAACTGACTTATATAATTGAGAAGATTCTGTTGAAATTCCATAATATTTTATTTTGTGAGGTTCATTTAAAACGATTATAAAAGAGACCAAAAAGCTGCTGAACAAATGAATACAGCAGCTTTCATGATTAAGTATTGTAAATGGTGTGAAAGGTCTTTTTTAAGATCTGATTACAATTCAAAGGCATTTTCAATAAGACTGCTCAAAACCTAATCTGTTTTGTTGTTCTCAAGAATATCAAGAAATCTACTGATATATTCTTCCTCTTTCAAAACCTTGTAATAAGCTGTTTTTGCATATAAAGTGAAAGAAGGTGATTCAAACCTTACTTCAGTTTCTCTCTCATCAGTAAACGATGTATTCTTGGAATGAAATTCACGGATATGAAGAATATACTCTTCAATGCATGCATTTATTGTTCCTTTAAGGATATCACACGTTGCATTATTTTTGATCTTCTCCAAAGAATTGATCAGAAAGGCCGTCACTCCGTATGAATTGATTATAGGTGGAAACAGAGACTCATTCTCTATCATATTATTTTTATCATTCAACCCGGAATCCCGTAAGGTGTCGTTCTCAAATATCATATTCAGACAATGGTATTAGTTATGGGAAGCTTTCAAATACTGCTCGAAATAATGGAGGTCATTTTTATCTTTAATAGACAGGTAAAACATGATTTGTTCCGGTTCTTTCAGTCCAATGCTGGTGAAGCTGTCAAAATGAGCAATGAGTGCTTGTATATTTTCAATATCGATATCTTTCAGGATGATGAACAAAAGAAAGATATTTTCTTCAATTTCTTTAGCATAAACAGCTGCTCCAGCTTCAAAACAGTCTCCTTTATGTATTATTTTTATAAATTCTTTGTTTTTCAGGCTATGTATTATTTTGTGAGAGTTCATAAATATTGATTTCATGGTTAAAATAAGCCTGTGATAAGCAAACTATAAAATATAATGTACCCTTTTAATCTCTACGCTTATCGTCAAAACCGGTAGTATCTGCCAGCTTGCTATCTTCATTCTCATGATTATAAATACTTTTTAAAGCACTCACAAAAAATGGGTGAAGCAAAGTTTTTTCTGTGTCATGTTCTACTATTAATCCATCGTTTCCTTCCGGCTTTTCTATTGTGGAATTCGTATTGACGGATTTTTTGATTTCACACGCCATAATATGATTTTATAATATTGATTATTACAGATCGTTACTGGACACTAAACAGCAATTTCAAAAAATGAATATTTTATATTCATCTTAATTAATATCTCAGGAATGGTATTGAAAACTGTTGCATCAAATGTACATAAGAATAACTCACTTTTTTATGATTTGAGTCACTAAAATCATATTTAATATAAAATTTTACGATCTTGTAAAGAAAGCATCCCTTCCTTTTCCATTTTTTTTAAGTTTCTGATCACAGTTTCTACACGCAGGCCTGTAAGATTGGCGATCTGCTGCCGAGTAAATGCAATATGGAAACACTGATGGCAGTCTTCATCATGATAGCTTTTAAGATAATCAAGTAAACCCTTTAATCTTTGCATGGGGTTTTGTGATGCCAAACTTTGCATCATTTTTAATTTGTAAAAAATTTCCTGTGAAAGGCATGCATTCATTTCCAGAGAAAGATCAGGATTCTGCGTGATCATTTCAAAGAATTTTTTTTTGGGAAGTCTTATAATCCGGGAATCTTCAAGACATATGGCATTGATTGGATAATCCTGATTGAGAAAAAGCATGGCTTCTCCGAAGCTTTGTTTTTTGCCCAGAATATTATGAATGAATTCTTTTCCGTTTTCATTATAATTATTCAGTTTTACTTTCCCCTCACTGATCTGAAAATAATAAATTGCATGATCGTCTTCTCTAAAAACCGATTCCCTTTTTTTATAGTTCTTATCTTCTGCACCAAATGAGTACAAAAGATTTTCATCAATATTCATGCAGCTTATTGTTTTCATAATTTCGATATATTTTAAATAAAAAAACAAATAATATGCCTGAAATAAGGTTAATATAGAATTTTGCGATTTTCAATTCTCACAATTTTATCTCTTTCCATATGTTTAATCGTTCTTATAGCGGTTTCCACACAAAGCCCTGTAAGGCTAGCCATTTGTTGTCTGGTTAAGAGAATTAAAAAAGAATAAGGAGTACGATCTTTTTGAGAACTTTTAAGGTAATCCATTAGTCCTCTAAGCCGTATAGAAGGGTTTTGAGATGAGAGGCTCTGCATCATAATGAATTTATAATAAAGACGTTCTGACAGGAAGCTGTTTACCTCCATATATAGTTCCGGAGACTGATTCAGCAGATTGAAAAAAGCAGATTTATGAAGTCTTAAAACGCTGCATTCTGTAATGGCTTCCGCATTTACAGGATAAAGTTTTTCTATAAAAAGGATAGATTCTCCACAACTTTCCCCGTCTGATAAAATATTTTGAATAAACTCTTTACCTTCCTCATTATAATTGTTAAGTTTTACTTCCCCTTTAATAATCTGATAATAATTAGGAATATGCCCTTCAAAGAAAATTGTTTCTGAAGGGATATAATGCTTTGTTTCTGCTCCCGCTGAAATCAAAATATTTTCGTCGATAACCATAATAGCTTTTTTTGGAATTGTTTTCTTATTCCTATCTTCTTATTCTTAGTAAAAATATCATTGGTAATCGGTTACAGTGCGTATACAAAAACCACACCTTAACAATTATTTAAAAAGTTAAATAGTGTTAATTTTTTTAGTGATTATCACTTATTTTATCTTATGGATTTACATTTAATAACGAATCTATTTTATATTTGTCATTTGAGAATTAAAACCGCAGGAAATTTATTGCAACATTTTGATTATGAAAAAGAAAAGCCTCATTTCAAAAAGAAATAAGGCTTTCCATATATCCTACTGCAGCAGCAAAAGGATTTTTAAGGATCGCACTTCTACTTATTTTGCAAATTTCTTAGTTCCTGCAACACATAGTATCACTCCTACTGTTACACCAAGCATTCCCATACTCACTTGCTCATGAAGAAAGCATGCAGCGAGTGCGAGGCCAAAGAAAGGCTGAAGCAATTGTAACTGACCAACAGTAGCAATTCCACCCTGTGCCAATCCTTTATACCAAAATATAAAACCAATGAACATACTGAAAAGAGAGATATAAGCCATCCCAAACCATCCCTGAAAGCTGACATTCTGAATATCAGCCGGGAAATACATAAAAAATAAAGGAATCATTACAGGCAGCGCCAATACCAAAGCCCAGGAAATTACCTGCCATCCTCCCAATGTTTTGGATAATTTAGCTCCTTCAGCATAGCCCATCCCACATAAAATAACAGCAGAAAGCATCAGAATATCGCCAATAGGTGAAGCTGATATTCCCTGCGAAACAGCATAGCCGATCACCAAAAGACTTCCTATAATAGAAAAAAACCAAAATATAGGATGAGGTCTTTCCCCACCTCGCATAACCCCAAATACCGCAGTTGCCAAAGGCAGCATTCCCAGGAATACAATAGAATGCGCTGAAGTGAGATATTGAAGAGCCAATGCAGAAAGAAGGGGAAACCCTACCACACAGCCAAGAGAAACCAGCAATAACGGGATTAAATCTTTTTTGACAGGCCGTTTTTCTTTACCCAGCCATAATACAACCAGTGCCAGAACTCCTGCCACAGCTGCACGAACAATCGTTACAAAAATGGGACTCATTTCCATTACGGCTAACTTAGTGGCCGGCAAGCCTCCACTAAACAAGACTACCCCTATAAAACCATTGATCCAGCCACTTATATTTTCATCTTTTGATATTTGTTTTGTCAACATTGTATTCAAGCTTTTAATTGATGTTCAAAATTAGAAAGGATAATTCGATAAACACAGTATCAGTTTTGTATATTTGCATGAGCACAGTTTAAAAATATGAGTAAAGAATTTTTGTATACAGAAATTGCAGATGGCATTGCAGGACAGATCAGAAATGGTATTCTAAAGGCTGGAGACAAGCTTCCTTCAGTGAGAATGCTATGCCAGGAGCATCAGGTAAGTATGAATACAGCCAAACGTGTTTTTCTGGAACTGGAATCCCAGTCATTGGTAGAGTCCAGGCCGCAATCCGGTTATTTTGTAAGCCAGCTGCTCTCTGCAAAACTTCCTTTGCCCGAAGTAAGCCGTCCGTCATTGATCGCCAATAACGATGAACCGGATGAGCTGATCAGTAAAGTATATGAAAATATGGGTAAAAAAGACCTTACCTTTTTCTCAATTGGAATTCCTTCCGGAGATCTGTTACCTCAGGCTAAACTGAAGAAAGAAATTGTAAATGCCACCAGAGAATTAAAAGACGGAGGAACCGAATATGAAGAGCTTCAGGGAAATCTGAAATTAAGAAGAATGATTGCAGTACGTTCCTTACAGTGGGGAGGAAATCTTAGCGAAAATGATCTGATTACCACCAATGGCGGGATGAATGCCCTTTCTTTCTGTTTGATGGCTTTGGGAAAACCGGGAGATACCGTTGCGATCGAAAGTCCCTGCTACCCTGGAATTCTACAGCTTGCCAATGGATTGGGTTTAAAGGTTCTGGAACTTCCTACCCATCCTACTACCGGAATAGAAATCGATACTTTAAAAAAATTAATTCCTAAAATAGATCTGTGCCTGTTGATACCCAATTTTAATTCGCCTTTGGGAAGCTGTATGCCTGATGAGAATAAAAAGGAAATTGTAAAAATACTTTCTGAAAATGATATTCCGTTGATAGAAGATGATGTGTATGGAGACCTTTATTTTGGTTCCAGCCGTCCGAAATGCTGCAAATCTTTTGATACAAACGGAAATGTACTGTATTGCAGCTCAATTTCAAAAACTCTGGCTCCCGGATATCGTGTAGGCTGGATTGCTCCGGGAAAATACAAAGAAAAAATCATGAAGCTGAAACTTCTGCATTCTACCTCTTCTATTTCCATTGTGAATGAAGCAGTGGCTAACTTCCTGAAATCCGGAAAATATGAAAAGCATCTCCAGCAGCTTCGCAAAACATTACAGTTCAATTATCAAAACTATGTACAGACTATTGCAGAATCTTTTCCGGAAGGTACGAAAACAAGCCGTCCTCAGGGAGGTTTGTCTTTGTGGGTAGAATTTGATAAAAATATCCGCACAACAGAATTGTACGATCTCGCCATCAAGCAAAACATCAGTATAGCTCCCGGAAGAATGTTCACCTTTCAGGAGCAGTTTGAAAACTGTATGAGGCTCTGTATAGGGCTTCCCTGGTCGGAAAATACACAGACGAAACTCAGACAGGTTGGACAGCTTGCCAAAAAGATTTATTTGAAGTAAGGATGATGGAAGTTATTATAGTTTTAAGAATAACTTATTTCAATTCTATCTAAACAATAGCTGTTGAAGTTCTTTTATATTCACCAGAACTTCAAGCTTCCTTCTTCCAGCCTTTCCTATTTATTATCCGGGATGAAATTTTTTCTTGCCAGCTCTTTTCTTACACGGCTCAGACTTTCAGGAGTAATTCCAAGGTAGGAAGCAATCATCCATTGTGGAACTCTCAGCAGCAAATCCGGGTACATTTTTATGAATTTCATATACCTTTCTTCTGCAGTTTCTCCCAATAAGGAGTTGATTCTGTTTTGAAGACTTCTGATGTGTTTCTGAAGAAGGAAATCACTTCTTTCTATGCTGTTTGGAAACTGTTCTACCAGCTTGTTGAAGAAATCAGGATGAAGAAACAAAACTTCAGAATCTTCCACTGCTTCTATATAATAAATGGATTTTTCATTGAAATAAAGGCTGCTTCGGTCAGAAATCAGCCAGCTTTCCGGGGCAAACTGGATAATATGTTCTTTTCCGTTTTTATCAATGGAATACATCTTTATCAGCCCTTTTTCTACAAAGAAAATATGACGGCAGATTTCACCATACTGAAGAAGAAACTGATTTTTAGGTATTTTCTTTACTTCATAATGCAGGCTGCAGGTGTTCACATTCTGAAGCGGAACATTTAAAACTTTGGCTAAATAATTATTTATATTCTTCATGATACAATCTGACTTAAAGAAATGTCCTGGTGCGAGGCACTGTTAACAGGTTTTCCGTTTTCTATGACAATGAGCTGCGGACTTTCATGTCTGATTTCAAAATCTGCTGCTATTTTGTTGGAAAGAGATCTGTGAGCCAATAAATCCAGATAGTACACATTCACCGGCTGGTCTGAATTCTCTACCTCTTTTTCAAAATTTTTCAGAACAGTTCTGCTGATAAAACAGCTTGTAGAATGTTTGAATATTGCGATCTTATTCTGAAAAGAGTCTTCTATAGCTTTTGTAAGATCCTCTTCAGATTCTATCTTTTTCCAGAATGTTTTTTGGTCAGGGGTTTCGCTTTTTCCACCGAATATTTTATCAAAAAAACTCATACATTAAATTGTTTTAGATGGTGATCAAGATGTTTGTATTCTAAAAATGTCCAGTCTTTTTCAGTCATTTTACCAAATAATCTGTGCCTTTCCGGCAGTCTGTGTTTTTCACAAACTTCCCGGAATTCCTCCAGTGTTTTCAGCAGATTGGCTTTTGATACATCAAAATCACATTCAAAATTAACGATTAGTTTTTGAAAAGTAGGCATGTTTCTGGGAATTCCATTATTGAAAATATACATTTCTATTTTAGTAAAAATCCCTATTGCCTCAAACATAACATGAATACGGGGAAGTTCCAGCTTTCCCAAAGCCACCTGAAGAACCAGATCACAATGCTTTAACATTTGACACCCATTCATTTTTCCCCATTTTCCATGAGAATTTTCAGATAACAGGGAAATTCTGTCTTTAATTTCCTGATAATATATTGGATTATTGAGACTCTTCCTTACCAACCTTTTTCTATCTTCAGATTTTCAATATGAGCAAAATGATGATTACAGTGCCACACGTATAAAGCTAGGCTTTCTCTTAAATTATAATTCTTTTGATGCTCAGGATGATGAAAAGTTCTTTCAAACTGTTTATTCGTAAGGCTTTTAAGAAGAACTACCCATCTTTGGTGTGTTCCTTT
This sequence comes from Chryseobacterium candidae, assembly GCF_004916905.1. Classification (GTDB taxonomy): domain Bacteria; phylum Bacteroidota; class Bacteroidia; order Flavobacteriales; family Weeksellaceae; genus Chryseobacterium; species Chryseobacterium candidae. The sequence goes on along the minus strand of NZ_SDLV01000025.1, from coordinate 140,220 downwards.
CAACATTCTCATTGCCGGTTTTACAGGCATATGAAAACTGTCCTGAAGTTCCGCCCATTTCGCTTCATCATAAGGTTTTATGGTAGGGTTTTCTTCTGTCAGAGCCAGTTTGAAACGCATAAAACTGTTCATATGGCTGTCAGAAAGGTGATTCACAAGCTGCCTTACCGTCCAGCCTCCTTCTCTGTAAGGAGTATCTAACTGGTCATCTGTAAAATGTTCAATGAGATTTTTTAGTCTGCCGGGAAAGTCTTTAATTACGTTGATATAAGTATCCAATGTGGTATCACAAATGTTTTCAGGAACTTCAAATGGTCCTATTGGAAACTTTTTTTTCTCTAAATCACTCATTACTCAGGTTTTAATTTTTTTAATTATTGCCGATTTGTCCTCTCATTATTCATTAGAATAATTTACGAATATCAGCTTGTGCGAATTTATCAAAAATTCAAGAATTTAAAGTGAATAAAGCATTAATTGTACCGATAATGATTTTTGTGGTATCGATTTTTCATTAAAAAAGGCTTCAATTGTATAAACTGAAGCCCTTCTATTTATAATCAATGATTAATATCCATGTAAATCAATACCTTCTGTTCTTTGCAGGGTTACTTTTCTACCCATTTTCTTTTGAATCACCCGAAAATGCTGCAATTCATCATCCGTCAGAATACTGATTGCCGTTCCTTTTTCATTGGCACGTCCTGTTCTGCCAATACGGTGGATATAATCCAGCGGCGAACGGGGTAACTCGTAATTGATCACACACGGCAGGGATTCAATATGAATTCCACGGCCTATTAAATCTGTAGCCACCAAGATCTGAGCTCCGTTTACTTTAAATTCTTCAAGATTGTTTCTTCTCGCTCCCTGAGACTTCTGACTGTGAATGGCCACCGCTTTTATTTTATTCTTTTTAAGTTTCTCTACCAGATTATCTGCAGATCTTGTAGACGAAACAAAAATCAAAGCCTTTTCCACTTTCTTTTCTTTGATCAGATATCGTAAAAAAGGTCCTTTATTTTCCGGAGCAACATGATACGCCAGCTGTTCGATATTATCAATTTCAACTTCTTCTTTTGTAATTTCAATAATCGTGGGATTGATAGAAAGGCGTTCTTTCATTTCTGAAACTTTATCATTCAAAGTCGCTGAAAACAAAGTAGTTTGTTTCGCTACAGGCATCATGGCAAAAAGTTTATTCATTTCTTCACCAAAGCCCAGCTGAAACATTTTATCAGCTTCATCAATCACCAGATGCTTAATTCCCGAAATACTCAATGCATTATGATCAATCAAATCCAGCAAACGTCCCGGAGTGGCAATCAAAACTTCCACACCAAACATTCCCTTCATTTGTGGATTGATAGAAACCCCTCCATACACTGCCATTGTACGAACTTCTCTCTTTAAATTTTCTGTGAACGCTCTGAACACTTCATCAATCTGGATAGCCAGCTCACGGGTAGGAACCAATATCAAAACCTGAACATTACGGTCTTTTTTAAGTTCTGTATTCTGTAGTTTTTCCAGAATAGGCATTACAAAGCAAGCCGTTTTACCGGAACCTGTCTGGGCAATTCCCATGAGATCTTTCCCTTGTAAAATGACAGGAACAGCCTGCTCCTGTATTGGGAACGGTTTTAAATACCCTAGTTTTTTGACAGAACGAATAATATTGTGTGATAATCCTAACGATTCAAATGACATAAAATACTTATTTCCGCAAAGATAAGCTATTGATATTTGGTTTGGGTCTCAAAATAGCATACGCTGCAGACAAAACTTAATTATTTTAATTTTTAAGTTCTTCCCTGATATGCATTGAAAAATTTATGTTGCCGATTTGTCCGATAATTCGGGTTTGGACAAATTTTTGAAGATTAGTTTTGTAAATTTATCAAAAATTCGAGAAATCAAAATATGAAAAAAGCGTTAATAATAGTCGATGTACAGAATGATTTTTGTGAAGGCGGAGCACTTGCAGTCCCTGGAGCCAGCGAAATTATTCCATACATCAATCTTTTGATGGAGGAAAATGCATATGATCAGGTAGTTCTTACACAAGACTGGCATCCTGCAGGGCACAAAAGCTTTGCGAGCAGCAATGGAAGAAAGGTAGGAGAAAGTATTATTTTAAATGGTGTTCCTCAGTTTATGTGGCCGGATCACTGTATTCAGGGAACTTTCGGAGCAGAATTTCATAAAGATCTGAACAGAGACAAAGTAACCCATATTGTACAGAAAGGTAAAAATATTGAAATTGACAGCTATAGCGGTTTCCAGGATAACAACCACTTTATGAAAACCGGTTTGGATGACTTCTTAAAATATCATGACATTCAATTGGTAGAAATCGTTGGACTGGCCCTGGATTATTGTGTTAAGTTCACAGCACAGGATGCGGTAGCCAACGGATATGTAACTTGTCTTCATTTCAACGGTACACGTGCCGTCAACGTAAAACCTGATAACGCCAGAGATGCCATCTATGAAATGATTGAAAAAGGAGTTACAGTGCTAGGATAATTATAAATGATGAGTTATGAGTTTTAAAATTTATGACTTAATACAATAAAAAAGCGCAAAAATTTTTAAGGGATCAAAAGCTGGAATCCATTTCATTGAGCATTTCTAAGTGAATGTATCACTTAAAGTTACATCTCTTTGCTGCCTTAAACAATACCGTAGAATCATCTATTCTCTGCGTTTACAAAGAAATTCTCCACACGAAAATTGACCGTGTCCAAAAAAAGCTGCCTCAATAAGAGACAGCTTTTTACTATAATTTGGTTTTATTCAGTAGGTTAAAGTAACACCTGCGCCCCAGCCCATTTCATTATCATAATTTCCTGAAAGGGACAGCCATTTCTGAACGATGTACCTCAATCCTGTTGAAAACTCACCGTCTGAATTGACACTGAAATTCCCTCTCAGTCTTCTGGAAAGGGGTATATCTTCACGACTTAGCTCTAATAATACTTTTCCGTTCTGATCGACACTTGCATCAGCCGTGATAAGCATCGGCAATACATACTGCATTCCCAACATGAATGCAAATCTGTTTTTTGAAGCTTTCTGCTGTCCGAACCAGGTCTTTTTACCATAAAAATCCATTCCCGTATCTTCTGCCATCTGTCTTTCCATAATTTCATGATTCTTCTGAACTCTTACTCCTGCATAAAGAAGCGCCCATTGGAATTTTCCTAAAAATCGTCCTACTTTTGCACTTCCTTCAAAATGATCAAAATTCCAGTTGGAATGAAACTCATTAAGGTTAGCCCATCTAGGCCCGAACATCGTCATTGTCTCTGCGTGGATCTTATTGCTTGCAACATCCAGCATCGCCATAGAACTGGTCATTTTATTATCCTGTACAAAATTTTTCCAGGCTAATTTTCTGTTCGGAAGCTGAGGATTAGGTTTTGAATTTTCATAACTGAAGATTCTTCCCATTCCAGCCATCATATGGTATAAAATATGGCAGTGGAAAAACCAGTCTCCATCCTGATTGGCAGCAAATTCTATTGTTACCGTTTCCATCGGCATAATATCTACTACATTTTTCAAGGGAGAGTATTCTCCTTTTGAATTGATTAATCTGAAATCATGACCGTGAAGGTGCATCGGGTGACGCATCATAGAATTGTTATACATCGTGATTCTAAGAACCTCTCCTTTTTTGATCAGAATTTTATCCGTTTCTGTTACCGTTTTATTATCCAGCGTCCAAAGATAGTGGTTCATATTTCCTTCCAGCGTAAATTTCATTTCACGAATGCTGTCTGCAGGAAGAATGATTTTCTCAGGAGATTTTAAAATATTGTAAGACAGTCTCTTGATTGTTTTCTCTTCCTTCATATCGATTCCTGAGTGTTGGGAATGATCTTCTTTTTTATCTTCTTGGGTTTTCACTCCCATCATCTCATTGATATGCTTTGCCGTAGTTTTTCTTTGATTTTCAGACAATTCCGGATACATCACTTCATTCATATCCATCATCTGGTTTCCCATCGTCATATTCATCGGTTTCATATTTCCGCTCATCTCCATCATTCCGTTCATCATTTTCATTCCTTCAAAAAGCATCAGCCTTGGAAGATTGGGAGCTTCAACCCTTTCACCTGAACCCAGCCAAAGAGAAGCGTGTCCTATTCTGTCTTCAGAAGTTGCTCTGAATTCAAAGCTTTTATTTTCGGGAATTGTCACTTCAATATCATAGGTTTCAGAAACTCCTACAATCAGGCGGTCAACTTCTGTTGGTACAACATCGTTACCATCATTACCCACTACTTTTATCTTTCCGCCTCCATAATTGAGCCAGAAATAGGTAGATGAACCTCCATTGGCAACTCTCAGCCTTACTTTATCACCAGCTTTTAAATCAGAATAATCTGAACTGGGAGTACCATTGATTAAGAATTTATCGTAATAGACATCACTTACATCCATCGCTTCCATTCTTTTCCATTCATTCAGGGCTTTTGTACCTAAATTTCCGGATTTAATGGCTTCCCAGTAACTCTGTACTGCATTTTTCTTTACCGCATACCAGTCTGTGTTGGCCATATGAAGTCTTCTTGCAATCTGCATAGGATCATCATCACTCCAATCTCCCAATAATACCGGAATTTCAGCATTATATTGTGTTTGAGGCTCTCCTTCTCTTTTTTTGAAAACCAGGATACCATTCATTCCTATCTGCTCCTGCAGTGCTTCGTGAGAATGATACCAATACGTTCCGTTCTGAGAAATCCTGAATTTATATAAATGGGTTTCTCCCGGTTTTACAGGTTTTGTAGTAAGGTATGGAACACCGTCATGCTCATTGGGAAGAATTACTCCGTGCCAGTGCAGCCCTGTATTTTCTTTAAGCATATTGTGCAGGTAGATTTCGGCAGTGTCACCTTCTGTAAAATATAAAGTAGGAGCTTGAAGTTTTCCATTGATCGCAATGGCTCTTCTGTTTTTTCCTGTAAAATTGACAATAGTATCTTTTACATAGAGATCATAACGAACCGGTTTCCCTCCAAAAGTAATTTTTCCGTTTTCAGAATTACGTTTTAAAATAGATTTTTCTTCTTTAAGATTTTCCATATTTATAGAAGAATCAATTTCTTTTTCTACCAATTCCATCCCACATTTAGGGCATTTTCCCTGTTTATCTGAAACAATTTCAGGATGCATGGGGCATGTATAAGATATTTTTGTTGTTTGTGCGAAAGTAAATACAGAGAACAAAAGCACCAGAAACATTATCAGCTTTTTCATAATATTTCGAACTTTTTAGAAATCGCATAACTTAAAGTTAATTATAACTCAAGTTATGCAACTTATTATTTTAATGAACAATACGATAATTATTTAATCTCTGACTTTACACTTCCGCATGAAAGCATAGACTTTCCGTAGTATGGATTAACGATCTGTTTTTCATCGCTTAGCCAGCTTCCGTCTGCCATTGGGCAATATTGAACGTAAACTGGTTTATCGGAAAGTTTGAACTGTTTGGTCAGAGCGATCATGTTATCCGAAAGATTGAAAAAGGTTTCTCTTTGTGCGGCAACATTTCTTGCTTCAGAAATAACAGAAGCATCTTTTCGGAGAATATTAAGATTTCCCTCAGAAACTACTTTATAATCAATAACAGAAGCTGTTTTAATAAATTCTGTTGCGGCTTTTGAAGTTTTTTCTGCGTCATCTGAAGCTAACGCGGATTTAATCGCGATATAGTTCTGATACAGTTTAGAGACCTGAGCATCCTTTTTAGATTGTGCAGATAATGAAACGATTGAGAATAAAGATAAGGCTGCTGTGATGATATATTTTTTCATTGTATTAAATTTTAGAATTAATTTTTTAATAAAGAAATGGGTAACGCATCAGTAAATGCGTCAGAACATGTCGCCTAAACAGTATATGAAAATGATACCGGAAACGACTGACGGATTCTAAATTCTAAAATTACAATGATTAATGTAGATTGGTACCGGCCGGTATTCTGGCGGTGCATTGATCTGAATCTGGGTAAATTTGGTTGCCGAAAAAGACTTGTCTACAATTACAAACTGCTGTTTCACAGGGATCTCTGAAATCTGACCTAAAAAATCAATTTTGAGCAGATCTGACTTCTGGGAATCATCTGTTTTTACTATTTTAATCTCTGTTTTGCAGCATCCTTTTTTGTCTTTAACACCGCATTTCCCGCAGATATCATCTGCTTTCTGGCTTACAGAAACAAATTCTTTCATGCAATAATGAATGCTGAAAGCTGCTCCGGAAGAAAACCCAAAGTAGAAAATAGAAAACAGTATGGCAAGAATCTTTTTCATTGATAAGACAAATGTAAAAAGATCTCTGAAATCTTTGTTATAGAATTTGGTAATGTTGTTATAAAATTCGGGTAAACAAAAAAGCTTCCGAAAAAATTCGAAAGCTCTCTGCTATTTTATTTTTGATCGTAATTCTATAGTTTGAATTCCAGCTTCACGTTGAAGAAACGCCCTGTAAGACGTACCGGAACTGGATACATATAATTGCTGTTATAGTCTGTGATCCACTGGTTTGCAACAGTATTGTTGATGTTAAATGCATTGAAAACCTGAACGCCTAATGTCAGTTCTTCAAAATTACCCCAGAAACCGGATCTCTTATTTTTTTCTTTCGGATCAATAAATACTTTTGTCAGCCCTAAATCTACCCTTTTATAGGAAGGAAGAGTCTGCTGATAATTATAAGCTGAGCCAAAATCCGGCTGTCCGTTACTGTTAAACATGACGGGAGCTCCTGTAGGTAATCCCATAGCGTACACCAGAGTAAGGTTCACGCGCATAGACGGAAAACTTGGCATATAATCCTGATAGAACATCGCAAACCTCAACCTCTGATCTGTAGGTCTTGGAATATCTCCTCTTCCATCAATATTTTCATACACCCTTGCATAACTCGCAGATAACCAAGAATCTACACCTGGAACAAATTCTCCGAATAATCTGGTATCAATACCATAGGCATATCCTTTGGAATTATTCTGCCCTGAATATCGTATTCTTACATTATCCATATAATAAGGAATCAGATTATCCATTTTCTTGTAATAGAGTTCCGTTGTCAGTTTGAATGGTCTGTCATACATCTGGAACTCATAATCATTGGCAAGAATGACCTGGATAGAGCGTTGTGATTTTATATTGGAATTAAAATTACCATCTAAATCCTTGATTTCTTTATAGAAAGGAGCCTGATAGTAGATTCCCCCTGAAATTTTAAACAACATATCACTGTCCCAGTCCGGTTTGATGGCAAACTGAGCTCTTGGTGAGAATATGGTTTCTTTATTGAAACTCCAGTTGGCAACACGTACTCCGGCATTCACAAATACTTTACTGGCTCCCCAGTAGAACTTTTGTGAATACTGTGCGTATGCTGAAAGTCTTGTAGGCTCAATATTATTTTGTCCGGCAATATAATAAGCAAGCTTAAGATCGCCTGTTGTTCCTGTTCTCGGATCAATAATTTCCGGCCTTGGAAGGCTATATCCGGCAGAATCTATCAGTTTCCACTCATTGGTAAGATCCTTCAGGTTTTCTTTTTCATATTTAAAACCAACCTCAAAGTCGGTATTTACATTAGGTGAAAATTTCGCTCTGAACTGTGTTCCGTATGTTCTTACAAACAAATCGTTTCTTGCATGCTCTATCTGTCCTCCTACATCGAAAGAAGTCACAGGCTGCTGTGTTACCGGATCAAAAGTCTGCAGCTCGTAAGCTGACTGTATCGTGTAATATTCTCTTTCTCTGTTCTGATAAGCAAAAGCATCTAAAGTAAGCTTCCATTTGTCTGCAGGCTTATAGTTCATAGAAAATGTACCCATCATATTTTTATATTGGTCATTTTCCTGACCTCCATAACCAATATTGACGGTAATAGGCTGCTGAAGACTTCCGAAAGTTACACTTTTGGCTCTGGGAATCATCTCATAATCATTCTTGGAATAATATCCGATGAATGACATGCTGAATTTATCACTCACGTGATAGTTCAGATAAGACTGGAAATCCCAATAGGTTGGATTAAAATCTGTATCTTCTTTTAAGGTATTAAGAACAAGGTTGGTATTTCTGTATCTCCCGGAAAATAAGGCGGTAAATTTTTTATTTTTGGAAGCCAGACCTGTTGTAAGTCTTCCTCCAATTAAACTCGCCTCACCTGAAACTTCAAATTTTTCAGGCTCACGGTAATAGATATTCAGAGCAGAAGACATTTTATCCCCATATTTGGCTTCAAATCCACCTGCAGAGAAATTTACTGCAGACACCATATCCGGGTTGATGATACTCATCCCTTCCTGTTGTGAGTTTCTGATCAGGAAAGGTCTGTAGATTTCAATATCATTAATATAGATAAGGTTTTCATCATAGTTTCCACCACGAACCATATATTGGGAAGACAGCTCGGTATTGGAGTTTACGGAAGGCAGTGTTTTAAGCAATCCCTCAATCCCACCATTAATAGAAGCTACTGATTTTGCTTCTTTCGCTGAAATTCTTACGTTGGTAAGGTCATTGGTTCTTCCTGTTGCTTTTTTCTGGAAGACAACTTCCTCTATATCGGTCACTTTAGTGGTTGCTGTATCTTTTTTTCTTTGTTGGGAGAAAAACAGTACAGGGACCATAAGGCTTAGCGGTAAAACTAGTTTTTTCAAAAGAAATGTTTTAGAATTTCTAAAATTAATGTTTTTTTAACAATTACAAAATCGATTCTCTAATTCTTGTCAATTTTTGTAACAAATCTTCTAATAAATCTAATCTTAACATGTTGGCACCATCAGATAATGCCGTTTCGGGTGTAGGATGAGTTTCGATGAAAATTCCGTCTGCTCCCACTGCAATTCCTGCTTTGGCAACAGTTTCAATAAGATCCGGTCTTCCTCCCGTAACTCCTGAGCTTTGATTAGGCTGCTGTAAAGAATGTGTAACATCCAGAATCACAGGAGCATACTCTCTCATGGTAGGAATTCCTCTGTAATCCACAATCAGATCAGTATAACCGAAAGAGTTTCCTCTTTCAATGATGGCTACTTTCTGATTGTCAGAATCTGTAATTTTCTGAACGGCAAACTTCATGGCTTCCGGAGAAAGAAATTGTCCTTTTTTCAAAGTAACACATTTTCCGGTTTGTGCTGCAGCCACCAATAGGTCTGTCTGGCGTACAAGGAATGCAGGGATCTGTAAAACATCTACGTACTGTGCTGCCAGTGCCGCATGTTCATTCTCATGAATATCTGTAGTGGTAGGAATATTGAAGGTTTCTCCTACTTTTTTAAGGATCTCAAGAGATTTCTCTTCACCAATGGTTGTGAAAGAATCTACACGGCTTCTGTTAGCCTTTTTGAAGCTTCCTTTGAAAATATAGGGAATATTGTATTTATCTGTGATACTGATTACTTTTTCAGCGATCCTTAGTGCCATATCTTCTCCTTCAATGATACAAGGTCCGGCAATAAGGAAAAAGTTTTTTGAATCTTTGTGCGAAATATTATCTAAATACTGAATCATTTTATTGTAATTAAAAAGTTCAGTAAAAATACTGAGAAAGTTTCACAAATGGAAATTATTTGATTGCTTTAACAGGCTATGGCTGCATGAGTTTTTGAGTCTTTTGGATTTTTGAATTTGCGGTATAATAGATAGGTGTTTCAATAGGCTCAGCATGAGAACTCTAATACTATATGCTAATGTGTACTTGATAATTGATAGATGATTCGACAGGCTCAGCATGACAACTCTAATACTATATGTTAATGTGTACTTGATAATTGATAGGTGTTTCAATAGGCTCAGCATGAGAACTCTAATACTAACTGCTAATGTGTACTTGATAATTGATAGATGATTCGACAGGCTCAGCATGACAACTCTAATACTATATGTTAATGTGCAATCGATAATTAATAGATGCTACGACAGGCTCAGCATGACAACTCTAATACTATATGTTAATGTGCAATCGATAATTAATAGATGCTTCGACAGGCTCAGCATGAGAACTCTAATACTATATGCTAATGTGTACTTGATAATTGATAGATGCTTCGACAGGCTCAGCATGACAGCTCTAATACTAACTGCTTTATTAACATTTACAAGATGATATGTTAATCGATACTGAAATATTACAATCAATGATTTATGATTGTTTTTTTCAGGAAATCAGTCTTTATGGAATTTGCTGGGTGATAAAGTCTTTGCAAGCAAGGTTAATTTATAACGATGTCATGCTGAGCCTGTCGAAGCATCCGCGATGATTTATTAGAATTTCTTCAGAATCTTTTCAAATGTATTCACATTTCTGCTGGTAAACTGATCTTTAAGACTTTTCTTTCCTAAAACTTTCCCGAAAGTAGAATCTAAGGTACTTCCTTTCGGAACCTGCCAGTAAAATAGATCATTAATAATTTCTGCCTTTTCGTTTTCAGCCTGTGCCGCTTTTTTAAACTCCTCCATCAAAACCTTTTCCACTCCAGGAATTCCTAAGAAACCATAAATATGAAAATTTTCATTCTTTTCGAAAGGAATACTGTTCCAGAACACCTCTATCTCTTCCTGAGATTTTACAAATAAAAAGGCTTCGTAAGAAAAATGTTCCGACATCGCTTTTTCCAAAATGGTTTTCAGTTCCTCTACCTTTTTATCCGAAGAAAAAACAATATTTCCTGAAGCCAGAATTGAACTCACATCCTTCATTCCGGCATTTTTAAAAACCTGGCATACATCAGCCATTTTCATATTGGTTCCTTTTACGTTGACGCCACGGAGAAAAGCACAGTATTTCATCTTTTTCAGGGATCAGGTTTTAGATATCAGGTTGCAGTGATTGTTGGGGTCGGAGGGTTTGAGAGTATTAGAGTTATTATAAAACTTTTTTTCTGAATTCTTTCAATTTTTAAATATTTCAATCTTTTAATCAACCCTAATGTACAAATTATAGTCTGTTCCGGAAGGTTTGAGATGATAAATTTTTTCCAGAATCTTATTGTCGCTTTTCAGATGATCTTTCACACGGAATTCTTTCAGAAGTTTATAATGGGTTTGATAGTACAATGAATTCGCATTGTTTCCTTCGTATAAATTCTGATAAGAAAGAAGATATTTCGGTTTTCTTGTTTTTACGGTGTTGATCCAGTAATTGACCTTATCTTTTTTAATTTCTTCCTGAATCTGCTTATCTACCAATCCCACCTCATCAATTGTTTTTAATCCTGAAAAATAAGGAACATAGCCCGCCGGTTCCAGTAAAATCCATTGGTTTTTATCTTTTTCATATTGATGTAAAAACGTACCAATTGTTCTGCGGTAATTCCACTCTCCGTTTCCTGTTGCAATACAGTGAACCGTCTGGAAAATAAGCATCGGGAAAATATAGAATATAATGAGTAATGAAAGCCATAGTTTTTTCTTTTCCTTCTGTTCCAGTACAAAAATAAGAACAGGAACAAAAAGCAAAAGTTGTGGTACCCAGTAATACCAGTCGAATAAGCTTTTCTGAGAAATGAATATAATTTGTTTTGCCCATCCGAAAAGAAAAATCATCCACAAAAAGTAGTTTCTTTTTTCCCTTTGCCTGATGAGATAAATAAAGCAAAGCAATTCAAAAATCATTATTACAATTGTCAGAGGATTGAAATCTCCCGGAACTTTCAGCATTCCCCAGAAGTTTCCAAAACTTTTAAAAAAATATCCGATATGCTGCTGGACCGTAAAATTTTCACTATAAAGCAATTTTTTCGCAGTAATGGTATTATTAACTAATTCACCAAAGTAGAACCAGTTGAAAGCAACCGTAGCTAAGACTCCCAAAGCTCCGCCAAAAATATAATTCCATCTGATTTTTCTGTTCCAGAATAGATCCACAAGAAATACAATTCCCAGGAAGATTACTGTATCAATCCTTGTAAACATGATTAAAACAGGAAGAAATGTTAACACCCATTTTTTCCCTTTATGGAAACCGCAATACAGCAATGCCATCTCCAGAAAAAACAGAATTCCGTATTCCATACCGAGGATTGAAATTTTAATGGAAGGCGGCAAAATACCGATCAGAAATATAAAGATCGCTTTATGCCATGGGTTTTTAAGAACCAAATGAGACAGCCATAAAGTTCCTATGGTAAACAGCAGGGAGTTAAAAATCAAAAGAGGTTCAATAAAGTTTTCTTTTCCAAAAACAAGATTGAAAATATAGGATACAAAAACATACAGATGTGTTGTAGATGCAGAAATCTTGGTATCTCCATTGAAGCCGATTACTCCATAATCCAACAGGTTCTGAGCAACCCTCCAGGTAATAAATGCATCTTCCTGAATGTAGTGCGTTAATAAAAAAAGAAGCTTAAAAAGAACCGTAGCAATAACGGCATAGATTGGGAATTTGCTATTTTGTGTTTCGGACATTATGTATTTTTACTTCCACAAATATAACCTTAAAATTCAGGATTGCCAATAATAAAAAAACGGAACCGAAGTTCCGTTTTACAATATTTTATTTTGTTGCTTTAATAATCGCAGTCGTAATCTGATTTTCTTTTTCTTTTGAATAAGTAGAATCATAAGGTTCCATCACATCAAACAAGTACTGATAGAACGGCGTGATCTGCTGTACATTTTCAGACTCTTTCATGGCCTTTTCTCTACCCATTTCCTGAAGATCTTTGATAAATACATTGAACTTCTTATCAATCGGCTCTATGGATTTTACCAGATAAGCATATGCTTTTTCTTTCTGTCCGATCTTTGTGTAAGCATCCGTTACTGCAGAAACCACAAGAGAATATTCCATAGGTTTTGTTCTCATTTGTCTTCTCAGATAGCTTTGATCTGCTTTAGAAAGACTTAAATAATAATCATACTCTTCAAAGATTCCTTTCTTAAGTACCTCAGCAAGCTGAAGACCTTTCTGCTCCTGACCTGCGATGATGTATCCTGAAACAATTGAGCTTAAAGAACGGGGATCATTATATTTCTCTGCCGGAATTTCTTTTGCTGCTAGATCCAGAATTTCCAATGCTTTAGCTTTCTGTCCGCTTAATGCTAGGGCTGCTGCCGCTCTGCTTGCAGACATTCTGTAGCTGATGATATTGGAAGTAGCCGTTTCATCAAAGTGAGCATTTAAGTTCTTAAAGTTCCCCCATCTGAAGTTTTTCACTACGTTATAAAGAGAATTGGCATCTACTCTTCCCATATCGCCGTCAGCTGTCGGAGGCGTTTGGATAGGAATTAATCTGTAGCTGAATCCGTCAAACTGAAGGTAATCGTTCAGATAGAAAATATTCTCACTGTCATAAATGCCTCCTGATGAAAAGTTGATCGGACGCTTCCAGTCGAAGTTCGCTAAAAGATCCATCAAAATAAGGTTGTTCTTATACAATGTGTTTCCTTTGTAAGTAATCATAATCTGATTGACTACGTTTGGAAGATCTTCTTTGTTGATGATTCCTGCTTTCAAAGCATTTTCTTTATTCACCGGAAGGATGAATTTGTTAACCGGAAGAATATTGTATTTCTCAAACTTCTCTTCCCCGAAGTACATTTTCAATAACTCGTCTTTTTCAGGAGATTTGAACTTAATGAATTCAATAGCCTGTTTCAGTGTTAAAGAATCCTGAGTAAGATATTTTCTGAACGACTGGAATTCTGTTTCCGGCGCTCCCTGCTCTTTCAGCATAGAGAAAACACCTTCCCAATCTTCTTTTTTCATCATATAGATCTGATCATTTACACCATCTCTGTAATCGTCATGTGTCAACTGGCTAGGGATTCCCATAGCGTTGTACGTTCTTCTTTTAATCTGATCAAGGTTCCATGGAGTTGAAGCAAGGGTAAAGTTTACTACCTTCACATCATCCCTGAACTGCTCTGTTTCCTGAATTGCCCAAACCGGATAAGTATCGTTATCTCCGTAAACGAAAAGGATATCATTTTTCGGTAATGATTTTAATACTGAATATGCATAATCGTATGCTGTATATCTGTTGCTTCTGTCATGAACATTATAGTTCTGGAAGCCCATCATGAAAGGTACTCCTAATAAAACCACTCCTAAAGCAATGTTAGCTCCGTTTGATTTTATTTTAGACTGTAAGAACCATAAGATTGCTCCTGCTCCCAAACCAATCCAGATCGCAAATGCATAGAATGAACCTACCATTGCATAATCTCTTTCTCTCGGTTCAAAAGGTTTTACCCCTGTGTAGAAAACAATTCCTACACTTGTTAAAATAAATAAAGATAACAGTGCATAGAATCTTCCGAAGTCTCTGTTCAATTGGAAAAAGAATCCGATCAAACCTAAAATTAATGGAAGGAAGAAGAATTTTACCGTACTTTCATTCTTGAATTTAGCAGGCATTTTATCCTGATTTCCTACCACAGCATTGTCAATAAAAGGAATTCCGGAAATCCAGTTTCCTTTTGTGCTTTCCATGTTTCCTTCAAGGTCATTCTGTCTTCCCACGAAGTTCCACATCAGATATCTTACAAAGTAATATCCGTTCTGGAAAGTAATAAAGTAATCCATATTCTGAAGTAATGAAGGCTTCTGAACATTGATCAGGTTATAAGGCTTTACTTTCAGATAATCTGAAGCTGTAATAGATTTGTCTTCGTATTTAGCTCTCAGCTCATCAAAAATCTGCTTAGCCTGAGGATTATCTGCCACATCTTCATTACCATAGTTGAAGGTAAAATCAGGAGCACCATACATAGAAATATAGTTCGCCATTACATCCTTATCCTCATTAAACATTCTTGGCATTAAGCTCACCTGAGATTTGTTGAATACATAATTGAATCGGTCTCCGGTTTTTCTGTACGTTCCGGTTTTTTCATCTTTTTCGTAGATTTCCCCGGTTTTTTGTGTTTTGAAGCTTCCGTCTTCGTTTTTCTCAATTCCGTTAGCATCAAGGAATGCTGTGTAATTTTGCCCGTAGATTGTTGGCCAGTCACCATACTGCTCTCTGTTATAATAATCCAGCATACCAATTGCCGTATCCGGATCGTTAAGGTTCATTGGAGGATTGGCATTCGCTCTGATAGGAATCACCATCCAGCAGGAGAACCCGATCATCATGAAGACTACAGATAATGCAGCCGTCTGATAGATGTTTCTTTTTGCTTTTCTTGCATATTTGATTAAGAAATAGCAAATCGCTACCATTAAAATAAATGCAGCAATTGTTCCTGAGTGGAAAGGAAGTCCAAGACCATTCACAAAGAAAATCTCAAGTCTTCCGAACATCGTCATAATTAAAGGGAAAATAATTTTGAAAACGATAATCAAAATCCCCAATGTGATAAGGTTTGCCCAGATAAAGTTTTTCCAGGTAAACTTGTAATTTCTTGCATAATATACCAGACATACTGCAGGAATTGCCAGCATACACATCATGTGCACACCCACAGAAAGTCCCAAAACAAAGAAAATAAGAATAATCCATCTTTCACTGTCTCCCGCTTTATACTCATTCTCCCATTTGGTGATTAACCAGACCAAAAGCGCGATAAACATAGAAGCCATAGAGTAAACTTCACCTTCTACTGCCGAGAACCAGAATGTATCTGAGAACGTAAAGCAAAGCGCTCCTACCGCTCCGGCAAATAAAATAGAAATTTCCTGATGTTTTGTAATTTCTTCAAAATCTTTGTTTAAAAGTCTTCTCACAAAATGAGTGATCGTCCAAAACAAAAATAAAATAGTCAGCGCACTGAACAATGCAGACATCGCGTTGATCACGATAGAATAGTTTTCGCCTTTCCCTAATGCAAAAATGGCTGCCACGGCACCCACTATCTGGAATAAAGCCGCTCCGGGAGCGTGCGTTACTTCAAGTTTTACTGCAGAAGAAATGTACTCGCCACAATCCCAGAAACTGAAATTGGGTTCTATGGTGGACAAGTACGTGAAGAAAGCAATAACGAAAATCACCCATCCTGAAACGGTGTTCCATTGCCTAAAAGTCCAATTTTTCATAGTATTAAATCAATTATGCGAAAATAAGGCTTTTATCTTATTTTATGCGGGTTTTAACAAAATTTAAAAATTTTGGCGTAATATTTGCGATTATAGACGTGTCAAAACTGTAAATACGAAAATAACTTTTACAAAACTATGCCCTAGAAATCAAACAAAAGTTTAGTAATTATTTATTTTTTTGTATTTTTGCAGTCAGATTTTTATTGAAAATAACAAATAATGAGTAATGTTTACGATAATATTCTTGGCCTGATAGGACACACTCCGATGGTGAAGCTAAATACTGTTACAAAAGATATTCCAGCAACCATTTATGCCAAGTTAGAATCATATAATCCTGGACATTCCACCAAAGACCGAATCGCACTTCATATTATAGAGAACGCAGAAAAAAAAGGCCTTTTAAAGGAAGATTCTGTAGTTGTAGAAACTACTTCCGGTAATACCGGATTTTCTATTGCGATGGTATGTATCATTAAGGGATATAAATGTATTCTTGCAGTAAGTGATAAAACAAAACCTGAAAAGATTGCTTATCTGAAAGCATTGGGAGCCACGGTGTACATATGCCCGGCCAATGTACCGGCAGATGATCCAAGATCATATTATGAAGTAGCTAAAAGAATCGCTCAGGAAACTCCTAATTCTATTTACATCAATCAATATTTTAATGAACTGAATATTGATGCACACTATCAGACAACAGGTCCCGAGATCTGGGAACAGACACAGGGTAAGATTACTCACCTTTTTGCGTGCACCGGAACTGGGGGTACATTGTCTGGTTCTGCCAAATTTTTGAAGGAAAAAAATCCGGATATCAAAATTATTGGTGTAGACGCAGACGGTTCTATTCTTAAAAGCTATCACGAAACAGGAGAAATACACAAAGAAGATGTACACCCTTATCAGATTGAGGGAATGGGTAAAAATCTGATCCCTTCTGCCCTGCTTTTCGACAAGGTAGATGAGTTTGTAAGGGTTAATGATGAAATGTCTGCATACAGAACCCGTGAGATTGCTTTAAAAGAAGCTATCATGGGAGGTTATACTACAGGAGCTGTAACGCAGGGACTAATACAGTATGCCCAGTCTCATGAACTTACAGAAAATGACGTAGTTGTTTTAATATATCCTGACCACGGTTCCAGATACATCACTAAAGTATACAGTGACAAATGGATGGCGGAACAGGGATTTGTCAACAACTGTGTTCACAACTATGACGAAGTTTTCAAAACTGAGTTTATCAAGTAAAAAAGAATAAAATCACGATACAAATAAATAAAGCCTTTTGCGTATTCAGACAAAAAAGGCTTTATTACTTAAAAATTACGATACAATGTTGGATATTTTTGAAAGAATAAAAGAAAATCCAGGACCACTTGGACAATTTGCAGATTATGGTGAAGGCTATTTTATTTTCCCAAGATTAGAGGGTCCTATTGGCCCTAGAATGCAGTTTCAGGGGAGAGAAGTAATTTTCTGGAGTGCCAATGACTATTTAGGATTGTGTAATCATCCTGAAGTAATAGAAGCGGATGCAAAAGCGGCTGCAGAATATGGAATGTTCTATCCAATGGGAGCGAGAGCAATGTCTGGAGAAACAGACCAGCACCTTCAGTTGGAAAGAGAATTGGCAGACTTCGTAAAAAAAGAGTCAGCATACCTGTTGAATTTTGGTTATCAGGGAATGGTTTCTACCATTGATGCTTTGGTAAGCAGAAATGATGTGATTGTTTATGATATGGATTCTCATGCCTGCATCGTGGATGGAGTAAGACTTCATTCCGGTAAGAGATTTACCTACAAGCATAACGATATGGAAAGCCTTGAGAAAAATCTTCAGAGAGCAACCAAGGTGGCTGAAGAAACAGGAGGAGGTATTCTTGTAATTACAGAAGGGGTTTTCGGGATGAGAGGACAACAGGGAAAAATCAGAGAAATCTGTGATCTTAAGTCAAAATACCAGTTCAGACTATTGGTAGATGATGCTCATGGTTTCGGAACTCTTGGTAAAACAGGTGCTGGTGTAGGTGAAGAACAGGATTGTAACGACCAGATTGATGTTTACTTTTCTACTTTTGCTAAATCGATGGCTGGTTTCGGAGCATTCCTTGCGGGTGATAAAGAAATTATCAGATATCTGAAATTCAACCTGAGATCACAAATCTTTGCAAAATCTCTTACGATGCCAATGGTAATCGGAGGATTAAAAAGATTGGAGCTTTTGAGATCAAGACCTGAGATCAAAGCTAAACTTTGGGAGAATGTTGAAAAACTACAGAGCGGACTTAAAGAAAGAGGATTCAATATTGGTGACACGAATACTTGTGTAACTCCGGTAATGATGCAGGGAACTCCGGTAGAAGCTACTCTATTGGTTAAAGATTTAAGGGAAAATTACGGTATTTTCACCTCTGTGGTGGTATATCCGGTCATTCCGAAGGGAATGATTCTCTTAAGACTGATTCCTACCGCTTCTCATACAGATGCAGAGATCAATGAAACTCTGGCAGCGTTTGAAGCAATTCATGATAAATTAGTAGGTGGCTACTACAAAGAGCAGGAACAAAAATTACTGCAGGAACAAGGATTGAGTTTTAAACCGATTTAATCTTAAAAAATAAAGAAAGCCACTGATTGATTCAGTGGCTTTTTTGTTTAATACCTATAAAAGCAAATGAAACTTAGAGGTTACACACTGGGAATTTTATCGGCTGTTTCATATGGTCTGATTCCGATTTTTATTCTGCCTGTGAAGCGGGCACACTTTTCAATGGATATCACACTGTTTTACAGATTTTTCTTTTCAGCTTTAATGGTGGGAGGATATCTGCTGTATTCCAGAGAAAGTTTTAAAATCAATAAGAAAGAAGCCTTAATTCTTGCCATCCTTGGAGTATGTTATGCCCTTTCTTCTGAATTTTTGTTTTTAGGATATGATTTCCTAACACCAGGAATTGCCTCCACCGTTTTATTTGTTTACCCGGTCATTGTAGCATTGATGATGTTTTTCTTTTACAAAGAGAAGCTTACCAGATTATCCGGAGTTTCTTTACTTCTGGCATTCGCGGGAGTTATTGTTTTATGTTTAAAAGGAAACGGACTGGAAATCAATTTTGCAGGATTGGGAATCGTCATGCTCAGCTCACTGTTCTATGCCTTATATATGGTTATCGTCAACAAATCGAATATCAAGGTATCCGGATTCAAGCTTACGTTTTACTCAATGCTTTTCACCTCAATGTTCTTTATGTCCAAAGCTGTAACAGCTCATGCGTCGTTTGCTATACCTTCAACAGAGATTTTCCTTAATTTTCTTGTTTTTGCATTTCTTACTACGGTGATCTCCAGTCTTTGTCTGGTATATGCTATTAAATATATCGGTTCTACTCCTGTTGCAATTTTAGGAGCTTTGGAACCTGTAGTTGCTGTACTGATCAGTGTCCTGATGTTTCATGAAAAATTTACTCCCAATTTACTTATCGGGATTACTTTAATTCTTTTGGGAGTTACCCTGAATGTGATTGGAGACCAAAAGAAAACAGGTCACATTTAGGATAAATTATTAGACTGATATAAAAATATAATATAAAGCCGGACTTCTTGACGAGTCTGGCTTTTCTATTGACTGAGCTTTCTCAAAACTTACTATATTTCAAAGCAAACGCATACAGAACCTCCAAAACTAATTGTGAAATAATCTGATATTTCAGCTCAAAAAGTCATCCATAAGAAAAATATTTAAAAAAATAAATCCTCTACTTTCTGGCATAACAAAATTTATCTGACTATATTGCATCTGTCTATTAATAGGTGTTTCCCCACTGAAAAGCCCCATGTATATACTTTTAAAAGCCGATGAAAGAATTGCAAAAACTTACCAAAGATCAACTATACAAACAGCTCAAAGAAAAATCAGAAAATCTATACAGCATTGCTCATGAAGCTCTGGAAAACAATTTTTTCAAAGAAAGCTATTTAGATGAGGAAAGTCTTGCTGAATTTCTCGAAATGCTGGATGATGAAACAGCGGAAAAGATAAAAGAAGCCTCTCTGCATATTAATCATGAAGATGATGCTCCTGAGATTGTCCTTATACAAAATGAAAATGGTAATTCTCTTGAACTGATTACCGAAGAAGGTGAAGGCTATAAAATTATTCTTGTAGAAGGTGATCTTTATGTATCCAAAAAACTGTTTGTTGAAGATTATATTGTTCTTATAGTTACAGGTAATATAAAGGCAGAAAATATCATCATCAATGGGTCACTGTATTGCTCTGGAAATGTTACCTCAAAAGTATTGTTTGGTGCTTCAGGAAATGATAATGAAACCTACATCGGAGGAAGTATTATGACTTCCCTTATTGCAGAAAACGGACATTACACTGTTGCAGAAGGAAATATTTATTCCAGATACTTAATCAGTTTTCACAATGAGATCACAGGCAAGACCGGAAAATTTATTGAAAATATCAGCCTGGAAAAGCCCAGTGAAATCGAATTATTAAATCCGGTAATTCTTGATGAAGATGGATATTTTGATGAAAATGCTTTCCTAAGTTTTATTGAGAATAATACAACCGATGCTTTGTTTAACAGACCTGCGAATTTATTTTAAACTACTTTTTTATTTTTATAGAGTGGAAATAAAAGAATTGTGACAGAATCAGATTTTAATAAGACGCAATATTGCTAAGACTTTTTCTCAATGTTTATAATCAGGAGAAAAAATTTTTTTCTGAAAAAACTTTAGAATAACTTTGCAAAAAATTTCTGTTGAAAGACCTGCTTCTTATTACTCCGCCTTTTACCCAACTTAACACTCCTTATCCTGCAACGGCCTATATTAAAGGATTTTTAAATACCAAAGATATTTCCAGTTATCAGGCAGATTTGGGGATCGATGTTATTTTGGAATTATTTTCAAAGGATGGAATCCGCAAGGTTTTCAATACAGAAATTGATCTTCAGAACACCTCTGAAAACTCCCAGAGAATTTATGCTTTAAAAGAAGAGTATTTAAAAACGATAGATCAGGTAATTCCTTTTTTACAGGGAAAAACACCTACACTGGCCAGACAGATCTGCAGCATGAACTTCCTTCCAGAAGCTTCCCGTTTCAACCAGCTGGATGATATGGAATTTGCTTTTGGAAACATGGGTCTTCAGGATAAAGCCAAACATCTGGCAACGCTTTATTTAGAAGATATTTCCGATTATATTGTAGAAAATATCGATGCTGATTTTGGTTTCAGCAGATATGCGGAACGTCTCGGAAAAAGTGCCAATTCTTTTAACGAATTATACTCAAAACTATCGGGTGAGCCTACATTTATTGATGAATTTACATTAAAAATTCTTCGTGAAAAAATAGAAACTGTTCAGCCAAAAATGGTTTGCTTTTCAATACCGTTTCCCGGCAACCTCTATTCCGGTTTCAAATGTGCCCAATGGATCAAAAAGCATTATCCTCACATTAAAACCGCTATGGGAGGAGGATTTCCCAATACCGAATTAAGAGAAGTCAAAGATCAGAGAGTATTCGAATTTTTTGATTTTATTACTTTAGATGACGGTGAGCTTCCGTTGGAACTTCTTCACCAAAATTTAGAAATTGCCACTGAAGAAGCTGAGTTTAAAAGAACTTTTCTTCTCGAAAATAAAGAAGTCGTCTATAAGAACAATTCTAAAAGGCATGACTTCAAACAGTCTGAAACAGGAACTCCCGATTATACAGATTTAAAACTGGATCAATATATTTCCGTTATCGAAATTGCCAATCCGATGCACAGTTTATGGAGCGACGGCCGATGGAACAAACTGACCATGGCACACGGATGTTACTGGGGGAAATGTACATTCTGTGATATTTCTTTAGATTATATTAAAATCTACGAACCTATTTCTGCTAAAATTCTGGTAGACCGGATTGAAGAATTAATCCGGACAACCGGTGAGACAGGATTCCATTTTGTAGATGAAGCTGCGCCGCCTGCCCTTATGAGAGAAGTTGCTCTGGAAATTCTCAGAAGAAATCTTGTGGTAACATGGTGGACCAATATCCGTTTTGAAAAAAGCTTCACCCGTGATTTATGTTACCTCCTGAAGCTTTCGGGATGCGTGGCTGTTTCCGGAGGACTTGAAGTAGCGAGTGACAGACTGCTGAAATTAATTGATAAAGGAGTTTCTGTAGAACAGGTTGCCAATGTAACCAGAAACTTTACAGAAGCAGGAATTATGGTTCATGCTTATCTGATGTATGGTTACCCTACCCAAACAGTTCAGGAAACTGTCGATTCATTAGAAATGGTGAGGCAAATGTTTGAGATGGGAATTCTTCAAAGTGGATTCTGGCATCAGTTTGCGATGACTGCTCACTCACCCGTTGGAATGAGTCCGGAAGATTTTGGAGTAGTTCCGGTAAAGCAGGAAATTCTGTTTGCCAATAATGATATTGACTTTAAGGATAAAACAGGAATTGATCATAACAAGTTCAGCTTCGGGTTAAAAAAATCTTTATTCAATTATATGCATGGAATCAACTTCGAACTGCCGCTTCAGGAATGGTTTGATTTTAAAATTCCAAGAACAACCATTCATCCGGATTATATTCACGATTGTCTTTTGGAAGATGGGCAGTTTCAATTGAAGACCAATTCCAAAGTCATCTTTTTAACCAAAAACGTAATCGCTGAGAATCGCGTAAAAAATAAAAAGAAATATTCTGGTACGTATACGTTGCTTACATTCCACCTAAAAACCAATATTGTAAAGGTTGAGCTGGAACAGGAAAAGGCAGAATGGCTGATGAATGTATTGGAAGAGAATGCTATTGAAAATTCTAAAAAGCCTACGATTCAGCAACTTAAAAATCAATTTGAGGAAAATTTCGATGATTTTGAGCTGTTCTGGTTCTCAAAACCGATGCAGCAATTGAAGGAAAATGGAGTTATTTTAAGCTTATAAAAATTTTCGTTTTTTTATCAGGGATTTTTGAAAGGATCATACGATCTCACAAAAGATATGCATCAAAATTCTTATAAGTTTTGGCTCCTAAAGCCAGATGAATTTTATCTATAAAAAAACGGGCTAAAGGCCCGTCTCTATTGATATAAAAAGTCTATTTTTTCTAATAAATAATTAATTAGAAATCTCTTTTGTTACAGTACCCACCGACACTTTCTCCTGTATTTTAATAAAATTGGGATCCATAATTGCCATGCGCTCAGCCAGTGCTTTATAGGTTGGAAATTTTAAGATAGAAGCTCTGCCGGACATTTCCTTGTATAGGGTAAAAGATTTTCCTCCTGCTGTTTTCAGCTGTTTTGTTGTGGTGATATATCTTCCTATAAGTTTACTTTTGGCGTCATAGATCTCAATATCTATAGAGGTCTTATCCATGATGGTATCTTCTGAACCGAAACTTACCGGCAAATTGGTAAAATACCCTACAGGAACACCATTACTAAGGATCTCTCCCACTTTATTGACCTCAATATTCATTTTATCAATTTTCTTTCGGATGGCATAAGCATCTTTTGTTTTTGTATCCAGTTTTCTCTTGGGTACATTGGAGAAAAGTTCATCAAGATTTTTGACATTGATCCCTTTATTATCAATTATTTTAAGGTCCTTAACTGATGTAAAGACTGCAGATTTTTCTTCTCCGGAAAATGCAGAAGGTGATGAATAATCAATTTCGATGGTTTTATCCCTGTTATATACTCTGTTGACACTGATATAGCTGTCGCGAACAGAATCAACGATGCTTTTGTCAATGAATTTTATAGTATACATCGGGGTCTCCTTCAGATCCATAAACGTATATTCGCTGGATTTACTGGATATTTTAGCTACCGGAACACCGTCAAGATTAATAATTCCTCTTTTGGTTTTGATATTCTGAGCATGCAGGAAAACACCCAGAACTGTAAATAATATGATTATGCCTCTCTTCATACAATCAGACTTTTACAAATAAAAAAAGTGTAACACAAAGTTACACTTTCTTGAAAATATATTTAGCTTTTCATTTAATTATTCACAAAGGATAATTCCTTTATTATGATTAAATTCTACAACACCGCTTTTGATAGCATAAGCAAAAACAGAGTCTTTTCCGGTTTCTTTAGTGAAGTTTTTAGCATAAGCCTCATCAATAGAATTAGCAAAAAGCTTTACATCACCTCCGATTAAAGAAGAAACAATTCCTGCGTGGTTTTTCATGATGTGGAATTCACCATTTTTTCCAGGCAGTAATACTGAGTCTACTTCTCCTTCAAAAACTACGTATTCTGGTGTTAAAATTTTTATATTCATAGAAACAAATTTGAAATTTGATGTTTGAAATTTGAAATTACTTACCGAATCTCAAATTTCAAATCTCAAATTGTTAATAATTTATGCGTTTTCAGCTAACATTTTTTGTCCAGCTTCGATAGCTTCTTCGATGGTTCCTTTCAGGTTGAAAGCTGCTTCTGGTAAGTGATCTAATTCACCGTCCATAATCATATTAAATCCTTTGATAGTATCTTTGATGTCTACCAATGATCCTGGAATACCTGTAAACTGCTCTGCTACGTGGAAAGGCTGAGATAAGAATCTCTGAACTTTTCTAGCACGGTATACAACAGCTTTATCTTCTTCAGAAAGTTCTTCCATACCAAGGATCGCAATGATATCCTGAAGTGCTTTATATCTTTGAAGGATTTCTTTTACTCTTTGAGCACAGTTGTAGTGATCATTACCTAGAATTTCAGGGTTTAGGATTCTGGAAGTAGAAGAAAGTGGATCTACCGCTGGATAGATACCTAATGACGCAATCTTTCTGTCAAGTACCGTAGTTGCATCCAAGTGAGCAAACGTAGTTGCAGGAGCCGGGTCAGTTAAGTCATCCGCAGGTACGTATACCGCCTGTACTGAAGTAATTGAACCGTTTTTAGTTGAAGTAATTCTTTCCTGCATCGCACCCATTTCAGAAGCAAGGGTTGGTTGGTAACCTACCGCTGATGGCATACGACCAAGAAGTGCAGATACCTCAGAACCAGCCTGTGTAAAACGGAAGATGTTGTCTACGAAGAAAAGTACGTCTCTACCTTGTCCGCTTTCTCCACCGTCTCTGTAGTACTCAGCCAATGTAAGACCAGAAAGTGCTACTCTGGCTCTTGCACCTGGCGGCTCGTTCATCTGTCCGAAAACGAATGCAGCTTTTGAATCTTTCATAGCTTCTAAGTCTACTTTAGAAAGATCCCAACCTCCGTTTTCCATAGAGTGCATGAAATCATCACCATACTTGATAATACCTGATTCCAACATCTCTCTCAAAAGGTCATTTCCTTCTCTCGTTCTTTCACCTACTCCGGCGAATACAGAAAGACCTCCGTGTCCTTTTGCAATATTGTTAATCAACTCCTGAATCAATACTGTTTTACCTACACCGGCACCACCGAACAATCCAATTTTACCTCCTTTTGCGTAAGGCTCAACCAGGTCGATTACTTTAATACCTGTAAATAAAACTTCTGCTGAAGTTGATAATTGATCAAATTTTGGAGCTGGTCTGTGAATTGGAAGACCACCATCCTTAGAAATATCTTGAAGTCCATCGATAGCATCACCAACAACGTTGAATAGTCTTCCGTTTACAGCCTCTCCGATAGGCATCATAATAGGATTTCCGTATCCAATTACGTCCTGCCCTCTTTTAAGACCGTCAGTAGCGTCCATTGCGATACATCTTACTGTATCTTCGCCAATATGTTGTTCTACCTCTAAAACTACTTTTTCACCGTTTTCTTTTGTAATTTCTAACGCGTCATAGATTGCTGGAACAGCTTCCACATCTGTGAAGACAACGTCGATTACCGGACCAATAATTTGAGAAATTTTACCTTTAATTTGGTTTGCCATTGCTAAATTTTTTCTTGGTGCAAATATAGTGATTCTTCATAAACCCGCAATTGGTAAAAAAAAGATTTTTATCATGCTTTTCAAGAGACGAATGAGTTTATTGTTTAATGGATAAAATTCAATATTTATCATTATATTTAACAGCAAATCTGCAATTCATTAATTTGTCACTATTATCATATAATATAATGTAAATTATTTTCAGAATTTTTCATTTTCAAATTTTCACTTTCCCGCCGTTACATTAAAAATAAAGGTTTTATATTTGCAATCAAAATTTTTCCGTTTTGAAAGTTTTCAAGAATTTTACAGATTATTCCTCACAGAAGCCTTTAGCATTGTCTTTAGGAATGTTTGACGGGGTACATCTCGGGCACAAGAGTATTATCGATGAACTTGCTAAAATAGGGACAGAAAACAATCTGGAAACTGCAATCCTTACTTTCTGGCCGCATCCAAGATTTGTTTTTAATCCTAACGAAGATTTAAAACTTCTGAATACATTAGAGGAAAAGAAACAGCTGGTTGAGAGATATGGCATTGATAATCTTTTCCTGAAAGAATTTGATGAAGAATTCAGAAATCTGACCGGAGAAGAATTTGTACGTCAGATTTTAGTTGATAAACTGAATGTAAAGTACCTTATTATTGGATACGACCATTCTTTCGGAAAAAATAAAAGCGGAAATTTTGAGCTTCTTCAGAAATTATCAAAAGAACTCGATTTTGAAGTAGAGCAAATGGAAGCGATCAATATTCATGAAAATAATATCAGTTCAACGAAAGTACGTAATGCACTTTTAGCAGGAAATATTAAAGAGGCCAACGAAATGTTGGGATACTCCTACTCTGTTTCCGGAACTGTAGTTCATGGGAAAAAGATTGGGAGAACCATTGGATATCCAACAGCCAATATTGATACTGAATCGATTAAGCTATTGCCTAAAAAAGGAGCTTATATTGTTGAAGTATTTGTAAAGGACAACCAATATAAAGGTATGCTGAGCATTGGAACCAATCCCACGGTAAATGGAGAAAAACTAACTGTGGAGGTTTATATCCTTGATTTTGATGATGATATTTATCATGAAAAGATTACGGTAAGTTTCAGGGATTTTCTTCATGATGAAATCAAATTTGAAGGTCTTGACAAGTTAATTGAAAGACTGGATGAGGATAAAAAAATAACAGAAAATTTCAATTTTTAAAATACAGGCTATTCATTTCTGAATAGCCTTTTTGATTATTTTAATATTTTTAGATAGACTTTTTGTGGTTCGCCGTTTAATTTCACATTGGGAAATTCTTTATCGTGGTCTATGTAGATATCTCTTTTTTCACCTGCTTTACCATTGCCGTCAGAGTCCCATTCTATTGAGACGTAATATTTCATATCTCCGGCTGCTTTGGGATTAATACGGCTGGCAGCATCTTTAGGTACGGGAAGATCAATAGTAAAAGGAACGGATGTTTGCTCATACTCTTTTTCTGTAATTAATGTAGCTGGAGCATCAGCTAAAAGGGGATCATGGGCATATAAACTTACCTTTAACTTTGGATTTTTGATATTAAAATTATCTGTCCCTGTAAATTCTAATGTAAGATTTTTGGAAGAAGAAACTTCAGATGTTGAAGCAGCCGGAACGGCTTTTTCAGCAGTACTTTTGTTTTGTGGTTTAGTGCAGCCTGACAGCACTATTGTGCCCGCTGCAAA
Source organism: Chryseobacterium candidae (assembly GCF_004916905.1). GTDB lineage: Bacteria > Bacteroidota > Bacteroidia > Flavobacteriales > Weeksellaceae > Chryseobacterium > Chryseobacterium candidae. Next base: position 112,557 of record NZ_SDLV01000025.1, on the reverse strand, counting down.
GAATAATAAAAGGTGGTTTCTCATTTGTTATTTATTTTATTAATGTTAAGTATATTATTTCACCGGTAATAGATAACAAATTCCGTACCTCAATTTATTTTATTTGTTATAAAGAATTTACTTCATTCTGAGCTTTTTTAGTCAGGGATTTAAAAACCAGATCATAGGATTGATCAATGAGTTTAAAGATCAGATCTCTTTTCAATCCATCTACAGTTACAGAATTCCAGTGGGTTTTATTCATGTGATAGGCACCTGTAATCTGAGGATATTGCTCTCTAAGCTCTGCGCTCCATTCAGGATCTGTTTTTACATTAATAGCCAACGGTTGTCTCTCAAGTCCCATCAGTAAAAACATTTTGGTGTCTACTTTCATCACAAGAGTTTCATTATCAAACGGAAAACTTTCCGTAACTCCTTTTTTGGCAAGACAGTAATCTAAAATTTCGTTGGCATCCATATCAAATATAAATAATGAGTGATCAGTAATGGGTAATGATTAAATCATATCTGAGATAATTCTTTAATCTTTGATTCAAATTTAGTAAATTTAAGAAAGAAATAATCTCACAAAACCACAATTATTATGAAAGCTCTGGTAATAGGTGCTACAGGTGCCACAGGAAAAGATCTTGTCAATCAGTTATTGAATGATAAAGAATTTGATGAAGTGGATATCTTTGTCAGAAAGCCTGTTGATATTCAAAATGATAAGCTAAAAGTTCATGTGGTGAATTTTGAAAAACCGGAGGAGTGGAAAGAGATGGTGAAGGGAGATGTGGCATTTTCGTGCCTGGGAACCACTTTAAAGGATGCCGGAAGCAAAGAGGCCCAGAAGAAAGTAGATTTTGACTACCAATATCAATTTGCGAAAGCAGCGAAAGATAATGAAGTGGAAGATTATATTCTGGTATCGGCTTATGGTGCGAATCCACAGTCTAAGATTTTTTATTCCAAAATGAAAGGTGAACTGGAAGAAGCTGTAAAACAGTTACATTTTAATAAGATCACTATTTTTAAACCTGGAATGCTTGAACGAAAAGACTCTGAAAGAACCGGGGAAGTTTTGGGAAGCCGTATTATCAAATTTGCTAATAAACTGGGGTTATTAGAAAGTCAAAAACCACTGCCGACGGATATTCTGGCAAAGGCCATGATCAATTCTTCAAAAATAAAAAGCAATGGCTATTCCAGTATCAAACTGGGGAATATTTTCTGTTTTGCAGAGAAAAGTAATGGATAATTCTTTAACTTATTTTCTGTTTTGTTACATCAATAATTGGCTTGATCCATTTATAATCCGGTAGTTTTTTAAGTTTCAAAATTAATTCATGGGGAATATTTTCAGTTCCGATCAATGCTCCCGCAATTTGTCCGGCAATTGAAGCATTGGTATCTGTATCTCCTCCCGAACTGATAATTTGTTTCAACATTTCTTCCAGACCTAAATCAATAATTTTGGTTGAGCAGTAAATAGCAAAAGGAACTGAATTAACAACATAGCCATTATTGCCAAATTTTGATATTTCTGAAATTGAAGAATTATTTCCTGTTGAATTAATTTCAATTAATCTATCTCTTACATTGGTATCAGGAATTTCTGGAATAATAATATCAAAAAGATTATTTTTTCCATTCCAATCAGAATTGAGGATTGCTTTTATAGAAAGGAAAACAGCCAAAGCTCCAGAAAAGGCTTCATCATTTCTGTGTGTTACCTTACAAGCATCGTGAATATTTTGCCTTGTAATATCTGAGAAAAAAGCAAAAGGAGCAATTCTCATCGCTCCTCCGTTTCCTGCGGCAAACTCTCCAATTCTACCAGCCAGACTCCAATGAATACCGGCTTCTGTATCTAAAATTGCCTTAAGTGTAGAAGCGCCAATTCCTGTTAATTTACGGCTTCTGTAATATTCTACAAATTTATTGATAAGATTTTCAGGAGTAAAATTACCTTCAGACAAAACTTCACAAGTTGCCAAAGTCATTTGCGTATCATCCGTAATACTCCAAACTCTTTTCTTTATATTCTTTTTTCCTAAATAATAAATCTGTGAATCATCGGTTTCAACTTCATTTTCATAGCTGCTTCCCCACGCATCTCCAATTGCTCCGCTAACAATGCAAGCTTCAAACCGATCCGGAAAATCCATATAGTAATTTATTATTTCAGATACTTTGTAATAGCCTCGTCAGTAGGCTTTGTAGTGCTTACAAAAGAATCAATCAGTTTTCCGTTTTCGTCCACCAGGAATTTGGTGAAGTTCCAAAGGATGCTTGTATTTTTTACTCCGTTCAACTCCTTTTCAGTAAGATATTTAAAGATGGGTGCGGTATCATCTCCTTTTACAGAAACTTTAGCGGCCATTGGGAATGTTACTCCATAATTTTTCTGGCAGAAAGCCCCAATTTCGGTGTTGGTTCCAGGTTCCTGTCCACCGAAATTATTAGCAGGAAATCCTATCACTACCAATTTATCTTTATATTGTTCATATACCTTTTCAAGATCTGCATACTGTGGGGTAAATCCACATTCTGAAGCCGTATTGACAATCAGGATTTTCTTCCCTTTGAAATCTTCAAAATTGATTTCTTTGCCATCAAGACCTTCTACTTTGAAGTCATATATTGTTTTTCCCATAAGTTCTGTGGTTTTAGCTTTAGAAATTTCACTTTTTTGGTTGTTGCAGCTTTGCAGGAATGCCATGAAAGAAAGCAGCAGTAAAAAAATCTTTTTCATTTCTTATAATTTTGTGCAGAGAACTGCAGTTGAGTTAAAACTTAAAAATATTAGCGGGGAATACTTTATTGATGTCTACTCTGTTTAATAACATCACATAATCTCCGTCTTTTTTAGCACTTGAAGATTCAATTCTGAAAGGCATGATTATGTTTCCAACTTTTTTAAAATCAGAATAGATCAGCGTTTCATCTTTTTTCACTTCTTTGATCAGCATATAAGTTTTTGTATCAAAATAATACATATTCTTATTCACATTTTTGGTAAGCTCTACCTTATGGCAGTAGATCTCTCCTACTTTTTCTTTTCCGAGATATCTGGCATCAAACCCTTTGTTTTCCCAATCAATGAAGTCATTATCAAAGCTTTCCGGTACATATTCAGGATACTCCTGAAGCTTGTTGGCTGCATAATTCATGGCATACCCTTTCGTACCGTCAAAGCCTTCAATTGCGGTTTCTTTTCCGCCTGTAGTAATCAATGTCTTAGTAAGATTTGGACGCTGCTGGAAAATTCTGATCGGATATTCATCTTTGATTCCCAATATTACTTTTCCCTGAAGCAATACTGAGTTTAACAATTTCCAATTGGTTAATCCTCCGGATAATTCAATGTTCTTATCAATAATTTCCTTTGCGGTCTGTCCGAATATCACATGCGAAAATATCAGTCCAAATACTAATAGTAACTTCTTCATTAATTTTATTTATAAATTCAAATATAGGGGGATTTATGTAAAATTGCAAAAAGGCAAAATGATAAAGGTCAATTTGCTAATTTCAGATCAGTTTCCGTGCTTTTTCAAGATCTTCCGGAGTATCAATACCAACTCCTACGAAATTGGTTTCTATCATTTTGATTTTCATTCCATATTCAAGATAGCGGATGCATTCAATCTTTTCGGAAATTTCCAATGGTTTCATAGCCAGCTTTGAAAACTGTAATAAAGCTTCTTTTCTGAACGCATATACTCCAATATGCTTGAAATAGCTTACATCATAAGAAATTTCTCTGTGGAAAGGAATTACGGAGCGGCTAAAATATAAAGCGAAATCATTATTATCAGTAATCACTTTTACATTATTCGGGTTTTCAATTTCTTCTTTTTCATGCAGTTGTATTTTCAAAGAAGCTAAAGATATTTCCTGTTGGTTGTCATTTCTGAAAACTTCAATCAGCTGCTGTAAAGGTTCGAGCTTAAGGAAAGGTTCATCTCCCTGAACATTGATCACGATGTCACAGTCTATAGTCTGTACTGCTTCAGCAATACGGTCGCTTCCCGTCTCGTGCTGCCCTGTCATCACGGCTTTTCCGTTGTTTTTTACAATTTCATCAAAAATAATTTCTGAGTCTGTGGCGACAAACACTTCATCAAACAGTCCGGTTTCCACTACATTCTGATAGGTAGTGGTAATAACTGTTTTTTCTCCTAAAATCTGCATTAATTTCCCCGGAAAACGGCTTGCTTCGTAACGGGCAGGGATAACAGCGATTATTTTCATTCAATACGATATTAAGTAATTATTTTAAAATCAGCAGGTTTCATTCCGGTAATTATAAAAATCCGAAAATCCTTTTATCCTGAGATCAAATGTAGTGAAAAGTATCTTATTTACTCAAAAAAACAGAGATTTCAGCAGTTTAAAAAGAGAGTTTTACACCTACCATATTGTATTCCCATTGGCGGGATGCTATAAAGTTAAGATTATACTTTGTCTTTCCGATTGTTCCTTCTGATGATGTGTATCTGCTTTTTGAGATGGTTTTTCCTATAAAATATCCCATTAATAAAGCCAGAGGGTAGTCTGAAGCCCAGTGAACCTTACTCTGCATCATTTGAAAGCATAACGCTCCGGCTAAGGTATATCCTACCGGTTTTATCCATTTTGCATCCGGATAATTATCTGCAATTACTGTAATCCCAGCCATAAAGGTGGTTAAATGCCCTGATGGCATTGCATCATAATTCGAAGTATTTTTGCTGAATGCCGAAAAGCTTGGAAACGGATTCCACGCCCCTCCTTTATGGCCATATTCTTCAGCAATAAAAGGGCTTTCTCTTCCGGTAATTCTTTTAAGGGTTTGGGTAAAAACTCCTGAAAGAATTAAGCTTTCCATTAAACCACTGGCGGTAGCCTGGGCTCTGTAATCATCTTTTATCAGTCCATAGGTTCCGAAACCAATTCCTAACAATACTAATGTAGAACCATTTCCTATCAGGTACAGGGTAGATCCAATGTCTTTAGGAATTTTAAAAACACCTCCCAGTTTGTGATAATTGTTATCCTTATCCATTCCCCATCTTTCTGCCAGTTCTCTTGAATTGTCAATCAGTTTCTGGTCAAATGGTATGAGAATCAAAGTCGATGCAACAGCTCCTCCCAGATAGTAAGCGTGATCTTTTGCTACAAAATCTTTATTGGTATTGATAAAGTTTCTGGGTAATTTGGTTACAAAGTCCAGAAGTTTAGGTTTCGGATATGTTCGGACAGATCCGTCTTTTAAAGTATAAGTTTGTACTTTTGGAAGCTTAACTTCCTTAGCAGGTTCTTGTACCTTCAGAGTATCAACCTCTTGTGAGCATACCAGTATTGAAACTGGCAAGAATAGAAATCTCAGTTTTTTCATCGTATAATTTTCGACTTATTATATTCAGGTGTGTAAAAACCTCAAAGATAATTCCTAACTGGGTGTAGAAAAAGTAATTATTTAACTTTTAATATTTATTTAATTTTTTGAGAAGTAAATGTAACTTCAATTCAAATATTTGATCAGAAAAATAATTCCATACATCCAGGAGATATAGAGAAAAGAATAAAAAAATCCGAATCCGAAACTTTTTAGCAAATCCCCCTTACATTTTCCGGAGTTTTTGAAAACCAATCTCAAAGCTCTGAAAAAAATCCAATACAGAATAGCTCCTAATAATAATACAGCAGACCAAAAGAAAAGACCGAAAAAATAGGAAAGAAAAATAAGTAGAATTGAAATTACAATCCATAAAAGAATTGATAAAATAACACCTCCTATTCCATCACCAATTGCTGGTGGATCAAACTCAAAACCATCAAATTTTGGCATTTTATCTGCATATCTTTGTATTCTTTCCTGGTTTAAAATATTTCCTACATTATCTTTTAATTTTAACCCAGAATAGAGTCCTATACTGATAAACAGGAAAAATGCCCCAGCCAAAACAGAAGTTGACAAGATTGAATTCTGAAATAGTGAACGATGATCTGCTTTTCCTGAAAACCAAACGCTGAGAATCACTACTATGATGATTGCCAACGTTGAAAAAAACACATATTTTGTTTTAAGAAAAGATTTTCGCGGAAGTTTCATGGCTGTATAAGGTATGTAAAAACGCTTCGACTCCGCTCAGCGTGACACAGTCAATACTATTGGTTTATTTTAACGATGTCATGCCGGACAGAGCCGAAACATTTATATTCTAAGTAAAGATTACTTTAATTTGTTCAAAGCACTTTCCAGTTTTGGAAGCATTACTTTGATCTCATCTACAGCCAATCCTCCTACAGAAGCACGGAACCAAGGTTCAGATTTTTCTTCTCCGAAGGCTGAGAATGGTACTAAAGCCACTCCTGCTTCATTAATCAAGTAGAATACCAGATCTGAAGAGTTTTCAATGACTGCTCCATCTGGTTTTGTTTTTCCGATATAGTCTAATTTAATAGTAAGATAAAGCGCTCCCATTGGTTCAATACTGTCTACAGCAAGCCCTTTTCCTTTTAAATGCTGAACTCCGTTGTGAAGAACTTTTAAACTTTCTTCAAGTTTCGCTTTAAAATCATCAACAAAAGTATCTACGTTCTCTGAATTTTCATAGAATTTAGCGGTTGCTTCCTGCTCTGGTTTTGGTGCCCATGCTCCAACATGCGTAAGAAGCGCTTTCATTTTATCAAGAATATGAGAAGGTCCGAATCCCCATCCTACACGCACTCCGGTTGCTGCAAGGCATTTTGAAATACCATCAATATAGATCGTGTAGTCTTTCATTTCAGGGAAAAGAGAAACAGGATCTACGTGCTCAGCACCGAAAGTAAGGCAAGAATAAATCTGGTCATACATCAAGTATAACGGTTTTTCGTCTGCACCTCTTTTTTTGTTTTCAGCGATCACCAATTCACAGATTTCTGAAAGTTGTTCTCTTGTAAACATGGTTCCCGTAGGATTCAATGGTGAACAAAGTGCCAATAATACTGCTCCATCCAAATGCGGTCTTAAATCATCTGCCGTTGGAAGAAAGTTAGTTTCAGGTTTTGTTTTCACTTCTACAGCGTTGGCTGAAGTAAGATAAGCATAGTGATTGTTGTTCCATGATGGTGTAGGATAAACTACTTTATCTCCTGCGTCTACGATTGTTTTGTAAACGGCATAGATCAAAGGTCTTGATCCTGCGGTAATCAGAATATCATCTGGAGAGTAATCAAGATTCCATCTTTTTTTAAGGTCTTTGGAAACTTCTTTTCTTAAAGATAAAAGTCCGTTTGCAGGCGGATAGTTCGTCAGATTATTCTGATATGCTTTCTGAATTTCTTCCTTCAGCAATGCCGGAATAGGATAGATATTAGAATTCAGATCACCAATAGTAAGATTGGCAATTTCCGCTCCTTTTGCTTTTAGATCATTTACTTCGTTACCAATTTTTACAATTTCAGAACCGATCAGGTTCGCTGCTAATTTTGAAACTTTCACTTTTTCTTATTTTAAATTTATATTATCGTTCTCCATGAATCTTCTTATTTTTTTCATGATCCCCTGCTCTTTTCAGAGCATTAATCCAGCTTTAAATCTGTTTTAACGGCTCCTATTTTAGCTTCCAATGATTTTAATTTGTCTCTGAAATCAGCTTCTGAAGTAATGGAATCCTTCACTGAAACATAAAACTTAATTTTTGGTTCTGTTCCTGAAGGTCTTACGCATACTTTTGTTCCATCCTGTGTGTAATAGATCAAAACGTTAGACTTCGGAATATCATTCATTACTTTTTTCTCATTTGTAGAAATGGTAAGACTTGTCTGTTCTTTAAAGTCTTTCACTTCTTCTACTAATGAGCCAGCCAGTTCCTTTGGAGGATTTTCACGGAAATTTTTCATCATGTTCTGAATTTCTTCAGCTCCTTCTTTTCCTTTTCTTACAATATTGATTAATCCTTCGTAATACATTCCAAGATCCTCATAGATCTCAATCATGTACTGATACATCGTTTTTCCGTTGGCTTTGCACCATGCAGCAATTTCGCAGGCTAAAAGAATACTTCCGCAAGAGTCTTTATCACGAACAAAATCTCCGGTCATGAATCCGAAACTTTCCTCACCACCACATACAAATTTCTGTGTTCCTTCTGCTTCACGGATCATTTTTCCAATCCATTTGAATCCGGTAAGACCGACTTTACATTCTACTCCGAATTTCTGGGCTATGTCAAAGAAGATATCCGAAGTTACAATCGTAGAACCGATGAACTCTTTTCCGGTAATTCTTCCCTGTTTTCTCCATTCGTTCAGAATATAATAGGTCAGAATGGTATTGGTTTGATTTCCATTCAACAGCTGCATTTCGCCATCAAGATTTCTTACTGCAATTCCTAATCTGTCCCCATCCGGGTCTGTTCCGATCACGATATCTGCATTGGTGATTCTTGCCAGATCCATGGCCATTTCCAATGCTGCAGGCTCTTCCGGGTTTGGAGAATCTACGGTAGGGAAATTCCCGCTCGGGATCATCTGTTCTCTTACAAGATCTACCTTTTTGAATCCTGCTTTTTCAAGAGCTTTAGGAACAGTGGTATACGTTGTTCCGTGGATGGATGTGAAAACAATATTTAAGTTTTCTTTTCCAACATTCTGATAGGTAGAGTTTTCAATACATGCATCAATATACACGTCATCCTGCTCCTCTCCGATCCACTCGATAAGATCATCATTTCCGTTGAATTTAATTTCTTCAAATTTTACGGAATATACTTCATTGATAATGGCTTCATCATTAGGCGGAACAATCTGCGCCCCGTCATTCCAGTATACTTTGTAACCGTTGTATTCCGGCGGGTTGTGAGAAGCTGTTAACACGATTCCTCCGTTACATTTTTTATCACGAACAGTGAAAGACAATTCCGGAGTCGGTCTGTGATCTTTGAAAAGCAGTACTTTAATTCCGTTAGCTGTCAAAACATCTGCTACCAGTTTTCCGAATTCTTTTGAGTTATTACGAACATCATAAGCGATAGCCACTTTAATCTCTTCTCCTTTGAACTGCTGAAGCATATAATTAGCCAATCCTTGAGTAGCTTGTCCCAATGTATATTTATTCAAGCGGTTGGTTCCTACTCCCATTATCCCACGCATACCTCCTGTACCGAATTCCAGTTCTCTGTAGAAAGAATCTTCCAGATCAGGGGAATTGCTGTTGATCAAAGCCTGTACGGCATCTCTCGTTTCTTTATCGAAGGTATCACTTAACCAAAGTTTTGCTTTTTCTAGTGTATTCATATTTATGTCTAAGTTTTTTAAGCTGGAAGTTGGAAGCGGGAGGCTGGAAGTTATATCCTACCCGGCTTCAAAATTCCGGCTTTGTTTTATTTTTTCTATTTTTTATTTTTCAAATTTGGAAGAAAATTTTCAATCTTGAAAACAAGAAGTATGAAAAACCAACATTACTCCCAGCTTCCAGCTTCTTTCTTACAGCCCAAATTACTCTAATTTCTTATTCTCAACCTTCGTCGTCTTATCAATCTTAAAAGCCCTGATCGGGTCGTTGTAATAGATAAATTTTGCAGTATTCTGAATATGTCCTTTTAACGAATCTTTTACATTGACTTCTGCATAATTTCCGTTTTTAGAATCAATATTCAGGTTGGTAATTTTCCAGTAAGGAGCAATTAAACTTGCTGTATCTGAAATCTTTATAACAGCATCTTTAGACAATCCCAGAAAGTTGGCGCGACTTCTGTTGTGCATTTCCAATTCTGCTCTTCTGGTGTTTACAGATCCCATGAAGCTTGCATTGTTTTTCATAGTAAGCCTGAAATTGTCTGTTTTGATCTCACTTGAAATATTCACTTCAACAGAGTCGGAAACCGCTACTTTTTCCAGATTATATTTGGAATAAATTGTCACGTTATAAAAATCCACTCCTTTTGTAGCTCTTTTTTCTTTAATGAAAAGTGTTTTGTCTTTTACATCTACATCAAGATTCCCTGCCACATTCGGATAGGTTTCTATTTCTACAAAATTCTTTGGACCTTTGGCATAAAATACACGGAATTTTCCTTCCAGATCAAGGTTGACGAACTCCGAAACATCCACATCTTTCTTTTCAATATTTCCTTTTGGGGAAACTTTCCCGCAGGAAACCACTGCCACCAGCATCAATGTGTATAAAACTTTTTTCATATTTAATTTTAAATATTACATTACAATCGTAACGATCTTTACTGAAAATCTCTGAAAAGTTTTTTCATTGCTCTCACAGGACTTTCAATATTACTTTGAACAAAAATAGGATTAAAATTTCTAAAAATCTTTGTCTTTTGACAATAAAATACCTGATAATTTTCAATTTTCTGGCTTTTGAGAAAAAGTCTGTTTCTGATTCTCTTTTTCTTTTACTTTTTAATCTGATAAGTTCAAAAATACAAAAAGCACTCTGTTTTTTGCAGAGTGCTTTTTGTATTGGGATTGAAGTTATTATTATCCAGCTAACCACCCCGTCAAAAATTCTTTGAATTTTTGCTACCCCTCCAAAGGATGGGAATGGTCATACATCGAATGGTTATTTATACTAACAGATTGATTTTCATTTTGTTTTGAATGAATAACTTTCTGTTTTATATCACTTCATCAATATTATAATTCTTATGCTCACGGTTGGTTCTGATAATCATTTCTCCCAAGAATCCTGCGACAAACAGAAGGCTTCCCATAATCATCATGGTTAAGGCAATATAAAACCAGGGATTATTGGTGATTAAATGTCCGTAGATTCCTCTTGCTACATCAATCAGTTTAGAAATTCCTAACCAAAGTGCTGAAAGAAAACCCACAATAAACATTAAAGTGCCTACAGCTCCGAAGAAATGCATTGGTCTACCTCCAAAACGGCTTACAAACCAAAGCGTTATCAAATCCAGAAATCCTCTGATAAATCTTTCGGTTCCGAATTTTGAAGTTCCGTAAGGTCTTGCCTGGTGCTGAACTTCTTTTTCAGTAATTCTTCTGAAACCTGCATTGGCAGCCAGTACCGGAATATAACGATGCATATCTCCGTACACATCAACAGACTTTACCACCTGTTTTTTATAAGCTTTCAGACCACAGTTGAAATCGTGAAGATAAACTCCCGAAACTTTTCTTGCTGCCGCATTGAATAGTTTTGACGGAATATTTTTCGTCATTACATTATCAAAACGCTTCTTTTTCCAACCGGAAACGATATCATAATTATCATGAATTACCATATTATACAGCTCCGGAATTTCTTCAGGAAAATCCTGTAAATCGGCATCCATTGTAATCACTACATCACCGTTTGTTCTTTCAAAAGCAGCATGAAGAGCCTGTGATTTTCCATAATTTCTGGAAAATTTAATAGCGTGGATCTGAGGATACTGAACTTTCATATTCTCAATAATACTCCACGACAAATCCGTACTTCCATCGTCTACAAACCAAATCTCATAAGATAAGTTACTGGTTGTGCACACTTTATCAATTCTTGAAAAAAGCTCTTCCAGAGAGTCTTCTTCGTTCAGTAACGGAATAACTATAGATAAATTCATTTAATTTTAATAAAAATTAGGCTTGATTTGTTTCTTCGGGCTGATGTATCGTTCTTGTTCTGAAAAACGCTCCGAAAAACACCGACAAAACTACGTAAAATATAAGAATTGCTGCAAAATATCCTGAAAAATGACTTGCGGTAAGCATATCTTTTCCTTTAACCGCCTCAGGAGTGAAGCTTTGCAATCTCTCTTTGTATTTCTGATCAAGTTCATCAATATCCTTCTGATGCTTCAGAATTTTTCTTGCAGAAGTGTATTCTGTATCCAGTTCTGATTTTTGTCTCTGAACATATTGATAATTCAACAGGCTTTTAGCTGCAGGATCTACAAAAGTTAAAAAAGCATAAATACTGAAGATGGAAAGAATTCCTCCGATGAACATCGGAACGAAAGCTCTTTTAAAAGCTTCTTTGAATTTTACCACTCTATGGTTGTTCCAAAACGATTTTACAGACCAGAAAGCAACTCCGGCATATAAAAGCGGCAAAACGAAAGCATTGGCTTTCAAAGAGATATCAAAGTAATTGATTCCCGAGAAAAAAGTATATACTACAAAGAAAACGATCATTGTAGCGATAAAAAGTATAATTCCTAGTGTTGATGGACTTTTCGTCATATGTAAATTTTTAGAAAAAAGTTGAAAAATTTTCCCTCTAAATGTCAGGCGTTTAGCTTTACCACTGCATTTTTTCGACTAATTTTCTTTAATAAAGTTTTGAAGTTTATAAAATATTCCTACCTTTGCAACGGCAAGTCCTAAACAACCAGCTCCTGAGAATCCTCCAGGGTGGGAACGCAGCAAAGGTAATCGGTCGTAGCGGTGTGATTTAGGTAGCTTGCCATTTTTTTTTGGTTTAAAATAAGAAGAGAGGTAATTTGATAATTATCTTTTTTTGTTTTTAATACCTTACGCATCATTTTCATTTTTCTAATTTTCAGATTACCTCCGGTTCAGTTATTGATTAAAATTCGAAAGTCTCACCTAATTTTGGTAAAACCAATTCTACATTTTTATCTGCAAAATGCTTTAATGCACTTTCATGGTTAATTTCAATAGCAGGGAAAGTATCAAAATGACATCCGATTACTTTCGGTGTTTTTAATAGTTCTGCCGCTGCAAAAGAAGCTTTTCTGGGGCACATTGTATAATGGCTTCCGATGGGAAGAATAGACAGATTAATGTTTCCGTATAGTCTCGGGAACAGTTCCATATCTGCCATTACACCAGTATCACCTGCCAAATAGATATTTTTACCTTCAGGAAGTCTGAAGATATACCCTACAGGAACGCCTCCGTAGCTTCCATCCGGGAAAGAACTTGTATGATGGGCCGGAACCATGGAAATTTTAAGATCGTCGATTTTTGCCGATCCTCCTAAGTTCACATCATCTGTATTTTTTGCCTGCTGGAAGTAACCGCATACTTCAGGAACTCCAATGATGGTAGCTTCCGGATAATGCTGCAACACCTCTGCTACATCGGCAATATGATCACCATGAGCATGGGTCAGCAGGATGTAGTCGATTTTTTGAGCAGCAATATCAAAACCTGATTCTGCTTTCTTGTAGTTGTAAAAAGGGTCGCTCAGAATTGTTTTGTCCTTGTACGTGAACAGGAAACAATTTTGCCCTAAGAATTGTATTTTCATTTTAAATTTAGTTTTAAAATTTTTGAAAAAAAATGATTCATCAGTCTAATGTAAAGAATCATCTTTTTTAATTTAAGAACACCCCATTGGTGGCTTTAAAAAAAATTCATATATCAATAGACATGTTGGTATTATTATTAAAATCTGGAGAACTAATAGCGGTTTTATCACTTGCAATTTCCCGATTAACACATAGAATGCTAAGACGGCATTAGAAATAATAATCAAAGTGATGAAAGCAGGAATAAAGTCAATTTCAAAAACGGACATTCCGCCCATTAACTCTTCAATCAAATAATAAATAAATAGTAAAGCCAAAACGATCGACAGACACGAAGTTATCATTAAAGCAGTCTTCATGATTTTTATTTTTGTGAGAATTTATCCTCAATTAAGTTGAGATTAATCCCATGTTCTTTGGATTAGTTAAATAAATTAAGTCCGGCTGCCGTTAGAATCGCCATTACAAATGTCATGATTCCTACCTGCTTTAAATATTGATCCAGTTCTTTCGGTTCTTTTACAGATAGAATCTTTCTTCTTAGTTTTGATAGTGGAAATAACAGAATCATGACGATGAAAACGTAATAGTTTTGCTGCTGCATAAATCCATTCATTCCTAAAAATACAAGAATAAGCAATAATGGAAGCTGTAACAGCACCATTTCGTAGATCATTGCATTTTTGAATCCGATTCTCAATGCGAAGCTGTTTTTTCCTGATAATCTGTCGCTTTCAATATCTCTCATATTGTTCAGGTTAAGAACAGCCATACTCATCATTCCCACAGCTGTGCCTGGTAACAAGATATCCCAGCTGAAAGTTTTCGTAAATAAGAAATAGCTTCCGCATACAGAGACCAATCCAAAAAAGATAAACACAAAGACATCTCCCAGTCCCAGGTAACCATAAGGTTTTTTACCTACTGTATATCCAATGGCTGCCAGAATACTTGCTACTCCCAATCCTATGAAGATATAAAATTCATTCATATAGTTTGGAATGAAAGCTACATACAATAAAGCAATGGTAGCAATGAGAGATAAAGCAGCGAAAATAATCACAGCATTTTTCATCTGTTTTGCGGTAATTTTCCCTGATGCTACAGCTCTTGCTTCTGCTTCATTGATTCTTTTGGCATCTGTTCCTTTTACTCCATCACCGTAATCATTGGCATAGTTTGATAAAATCTGGTATAAAAGCGTCACCAAAAGGGCAAGCGCAAAAATCTTCCAATCCCAGGTTCCGCCTTCTCCGTAAAGTCTCCATTTTGCAATGAAAGACCCCATAATAATCCCGCTTAAGGAAAGCGGTAAAGTTCTTAGCCTTGCGGCCTTTATCCAATCCGTCATATTTTTATCATTGATAAGCGATAATTGATAAATGATAATATCAATCATCATTCATCAATTATCAATTATATTTTTAAGATATCCATTGATCTTCTCCGAAGTTGGGCTTTCTTTTTTCAAGAAAAGCATTTCTTCCTTCCTGAGCTTCTTCTGTCATATAAGCAAGACGGGTTGCTTCTCCTGCGAAAACCTGCTGCCCCACCATACCATCGTCTGTAAGGTTCATAGCAAATTTCAGCATTCTGATAGAAGTTGGGGATTTGGCTAATATTTCCTGCGCCCATTCGTAAGCAGTATCTTCTAATTCTGCATGAGGAACTACTTTATTGACCATTCCCATTTCGAAAGCTTCCTGAGCGGAATAATTTCTTCCTAAAAAGAAAATCTCACGGGCTTTTTTCTGTCCTACCATCTTGGCAAGATAAGCAGAACCGTAACCGCCGTCAAAACTAGTAACATCGGCATCTGTCTGTTTGAAGATGGCATGTTCTTCACTTGCTAAAGTAAGGTCGCATACTACGTGAAGTGAGTGTCCTCCACCAACTGCCCATCCCGGAACCACTGCGATCACCACTTTCGGCATGAAACGGATCAGGCGCTGAACTTCAAGGATATTCAAACGGTGTCTTCCGTCTTCTCCTACGTATCCCTGGTGTCCTCTGGCTTTCTGATCTCCTCCACTACAGAATGCCCATCCTCCGTCTTTAGGACTCGGCCCTTCTCCTGAAAGCAATACAACCCCTATTGAAGGATCTTCATAGGCGTCATAAAAAGCATCATATAACTCTGAAGTTGTTTTAGGTCTGAAAGCATTACGCACTTCAGGTCTGTTGAAAGCAATTCTTGCTACTCCGTTAGATTTTTTATAGGTAATATCTTCGTATTCCTTGGCGGTTTTCCACTCGATCATCTTATAAAAATTTTTCTCAAAGATACGGAATTACAGAGAAATTCTCAGGTTGAAATTAAAGGTTCATCTCTATAAAAACAGAAATTTTAAATGCCTGAATCCGGCATGAAGAATTTTCGACAGAAACTGCATAGCAGGGCGAAAAGTAACAGGTTTTTAAAACCTGTTACTTTTATAGAATCTAATTCAAAATCATAACAGATCTAAAAGCTCCTGCATGAAATATACAATCCGGATAAGATCTTCAGTCAACACTTTTTTAAAAACAAAAAAACCGGAACATTCCTGTTCCGGTTTTCATATTTGTTGTTGTCAAAATGATTATTTTGCTCCAGCAGCTGTAAGTTCAGCTTCTTTAGCTTTCATTTCTTTAACTTTGTCCATGTTTTTAGTTACAATGTAAATTTCTTTTAACGCAGTAACCGCATCAAGACTCTTTGGATTTGCTTTATACCATCCTTCAGCATATGGTAATGCTTTTCCGAATCTTTCTCTTCTTCCATCAATCAGCTTAGAAGCTTCATCTGGCTTGTCTTTTCTTAATGCGTTGATCTCTCCTACTACTTTAGCATCATCACCAATAGTAGTATATACTAAATTCTGATATGCATCAGAGAAATCGGGCTTCAGCTCGATAGCTTTTTTGAATGCTTCCAAAGCATCATTAACAGTAGCCGGGTTTTTAGCCTGCATTACCCCAAGGTTATACCAGTTGGTAGCATCGTTAGGGTTTTTAGCCAACTGCTCTTTTAATCCGGAAACGAACTTATCTGTATTTCCAGACTGAAGATATGCTGTAGTCTGAGCTTCTTTAAGCTTAGCATTGTTTGGAAACTTAACCAAACCTTTTTCGATAATAGTAAGAGCTTCGGTTGGTTTTTTTGCATTCAAAAGTAATGAAGACAAAGTTTCATACAAATCAGATTCTATACTTTTAGTCTGTTCTGTTTTAAAATCACTATAATCCGGGTTCTTTTTCATTAGTTCCCAGGTAGCTTTATCAAGATTTACCACCTGGCCACTTTTCTTTTCTTTTGCAGTATAAGTAGTTTCTACTCCTGTAAAACCGGAATTGATAAGGTCTGTATATATTTTGATAGACTGATCAGTGTTATTAGCTAACGCATGACTAAGCCCTGCATAATACATGTATATTTTATTGTCCTGACCGCTAGATTTTAATAAGTCATAAACTTCAATAAACTTAGGTGCTGCTGCTGCATAATTTTTTGCATTATATGCGTCCATAGCCACTTTATTAGCTTCCTGAAGCTGAGCATTCAGAGCATTGGCATCTTTTTTCTGCCCAAAAGCAAAAGCAGATGCCACGATAGCCATTCCTAAAATTAGTTTCTTCATAATAACTATTTATATTTAATTGTACAATTTATTCTTCAGAATCAGAATTCTCATTTTCCTCTGCGGAATTTTCATTTTCAGCCTGAGGTGCCTCATCGTTTTCCTGGTTATCAAATAGCGATCCTACAACTCCTTCTTCTGTTTCTTCAAGTTCTTCAGAATCTTCTTCTACATCTTTATCCATTTCTACTTTTGCAATGGCTGCAATTTCGTCATTTTTCTTCAGGTTGATCAGTTTTACTCCCTGAGTATTTCTACCCATTACTCTCATTTCATCCATTCCCATTCTGATGGCAACACCGGATTTGTTGATGATCATCAATCCGTCTTCGTCTGTTACGTTCTGAATAGCAATAAGATTTCCTGTTTTTTCGGTAATATTAAGAGTAATAACTCCTTTTCCTCCTCTGTTGGTAATTCTGTAGTCTTCTACTGCAGTTCTTTTTCCATATCCTTTTTCAGATACTACAAGAACTGTTTCGTTTTCCACATCGTTCACAACAATCATACCAATAGCTTCATCATTGTCTTCCATGGCAATACCTCTTACCCCGATCGATCCTCTACCAACTTCTCTTACTTTCTCTTCAGGGAAACGGATACATTTACCATTTTTAGTAGCAATCATGATCTGAGATGTTCCATTGGTAAGGTAAGCTCCTAATAACTGGTCATTATCTCTGATCTCGATAGCATTTACTCCATTTACTCTTGGTCTTGAATAGGCTTCCAATGATGTTTTTTTGATGGTCCCGTTTTTGGTCACCATCACAACACTCATTTGATTTACATATTCGGAATCCTTAAGGTTGTTGGTTCTGATATATGCCTTGATCTTATCATCCGGTTCAATATTGATAAGGTTTTGTACTGCTCTTCCTTTTGCTGTTTTGGAGCCTTCCGGAATTTCAAATACTCTCAGCCAGTAACATCTTCCTTTTTCGGTAAAGAACAGCATATACTGGTGGTTTGTTGCTGAAACAATATATTCAAGGAAGTCGGAATCCCTTGTTGTTGCGGCTTTGTTACCTACCCCACCTCTACTTTGAATTTTATATTCTGAAAGCGAAGTTCTCTTGATGTATCCTGCGTGAGAGATGGTAAGAACTACAGATTCATTCGGGATGATATCTTCAATAGACATTTCTCCTCCTGAATAATCAATTTCAGTTCTTCTTTCGTCTCCGTATTTTTCTTTGATTTCTATCAGTTCATCTTTGATGATCTGGAATCTTCTTGGCTCATTTGCTAAGATATCTTCCAAATTTGCAATTTCTTTCATGATTGCATCATATTCATCACGGATTTTATCAAGCTCCATTCCTGTAAGACGAGCTAACCTAAGATCCAGAATTGCCTGAGCCTGAATGTCTGAAAGTTCAAAAGCCTCAATCAAGCCTTCTTTCGCTGCCTGAGGGTTGGCACTGTGACGGATAATAGAGATTGCTCTATCCAGGGAATCCTGAGTTCCGATCACTTTCATGAATCCTTCAAGAATGTGTGCTCTTTCCTTGGCTTTTTTAAGCTCAAACTGAGTTCTTCTTACAATTACCTCATGTCTGTGCTCTACAAAGTGATGAATGATATCTTTAAGGTTCAGCTGTTCCGGTCTTCCGTGTACCAATGCAATATTGTTTACACTGAAAGAGGTCTGAAGTGCTGTATATTTATATAATAGGTTAAGAACAACATTCGGAATAGCATCGTTTTTCAATTCGTAAACAATACGAAGTCCTTTTCTATCCGATTCGTCTCTGATTTCATGAATTCCAGGGATTTTTTCGTCCTTAACAAGCTCTGCTGTTCTGGCGATCATTTCAGCTTTGTTTACCTGATAAGGGATTTCAGTAACGATGATAGCGTTTCTGTTCCCAATTTCATCAAAATTCACCTTAGCTCTTAAAACCACTCTGCCTCTGCCTGTATGGAAAGCATCTCTTACTCCGTCATATCCATAGATGATACCCCCTGTAGGGAAATCCGGTGCAATAATATGCTGCATCAGCTCATCAATCGTAATTTCTTTATTATCAATGTAAGCACAGATTGCATCTACGGATTCTGACAGGTTATGAGGCGCCATATTCGTGGCCATACCTACTGCAATACCTGAAGTACCATTGACCAAAAGATTGGGAACTTTAGTCGGCATTACTGTCGGCTCCTGTAAACTGTCATCAAAGTTATTCTGAAAATCAACTGTTTCTTTATCCAGGTCTGAAAGAACCTCATCAGAGATTTTTTTCAATCTTGCCTCGGTGTAACGCATTGCTGCCGGCGGGTCACCATCCATAGAACCAAAGTTACCCTGTCCGTCTACCTGAGGATAACGTAAGCTCCAGTCCTGTGCCATTCTTACCATAGCATCATATACAGAGGAATCTCCGTGCGGGTGATATTTACCTAATACATCTCCAACAATTCTCGCAGATTTCAAATATTTTCTGTTAGAAAATACCCCTAGTCCATACATACCATAAAGTACCCTTCTATGAACGGGTTTCAAGCCGTCTCTTACATCCGGCAACGCTCTTGAAACGATAACGGACATCGAATAATCGATATAAGACGACTTCATTTCATCAACAATGTTGATAGGAATCAGTCTTTCTCCTTCTTTTTGCATAAACAAATTTTATTGTAATGATATTCAAACTCTTAGCTGTAGGTTTGAAAATTATTTATTTCCAATTTTTATTAACGGGCTAATTTACGAAAAAAATGCCGATTTTTGTGGTAGAATTTATCCAAAAAATCTTAAAAATTCATAAAAAAATGAGCGTATTAAGTTTAACTTTCCACTGCACAAAAGATAATCTGGAAGAATGGGAAAATTATATTGATGAAACACTGGTTCTGATGACTGAAAACCTGATGGATGTCAACAAATATATTCTTTCCGAAGTTCACAGTGACTTTATCGAGGAAGGCAAAAATTATAATCTCCTGTTAATTTTTGATAATGAAGAATTGCGTGAAGACTTTATTAAAAGTGAACTTTTAAATATTTCTGAAAGAATTGAGAAAAAGTTTGGACAGGAAGTTATGGTCTTTAATACTTTCCTTAATCCCAAAAAATCGCGATTATAACTAATCATAAAAAAGCACTGAAAAAATTTCAGTGCTTTTCTTTTTATCTGTGATGTCCATGATCACGGCCTTTACCTTTGTAATGATGCCCGCAATCGTCATAAATATACACTTTCTTTACCTGGCCGGATGCATTGTATCCTTATTGTAACAACGGATTAGTGTGCTTATCAAACAAATTCATCATTCATCATTCATCATTCATAATTTTTTAAATGACTTCGCTTCTTTTTTCCATCAGGATAAGATCTTTCCACTCCCCGTTGAGCTTTCCGATTTTTTTTCGGACACCTACCATTCTGAAACCGTTTTTCTGATGAGATTTAATGGCCATTTCATTTTCGGAGAAGATGTTGGTCTGTAATGTCCAGAATCCGTGATTCTCGCTATCCAAAATTATCTTTTTAAGCAATACGGAACCCAATCCCTTTCCCTGGTATTCATTATCAAAATAAATGCTTACTTCTGCGACTCCTTTAAAAGATTCCCGTTTGCTGACTGGTTTCAGGGCACACCATCCTATTACTTCATTATTGTCATTTTCCAGCACCCAACGGCAGTCGTTAAAATATTCCATGCTCCAGGCTTCAGCTGTAGGGACTTCTGTTTCCAAAGTTGCAATACCGCCGTCTACTCCCTGCTTAAAAATCTCAAGGACTCTGGGCTCATCACTGGGAAGCATTTCTCTTAGTTCGTAATTCATCTTGTTTAATGGTATTTTCTTTTAATTTTTCTTTTAATTCTTGAATAGTGAGTCTGTTTACTCTTTTCATCCTGAGAAACAACACTGATATTTCCGTCCACTTCAAGAACGGAAAGTTTTACATTATCTATTTTTTCAATTCCGTGCTCTCTTATAGCTTCCTGCAATTCGCTTTCGGTGATTTTTACCCGATTCAGGGCTGCCTGATCAGCGACTCCATCTCTGATCAAAATAACCGGCTCATCTTCCATAAGAGTCTGAAAGGAGCGGCTGGAAAACATGATCCTTTTCAAAACAAAATTAGCAACAAACAAAACCAATGCCGCAATAATTCCGCCCTGAAGAGAGGTATCAGGACCTACCATTGCGTTTTGAACAGCATTTGAAATTAACAGCAGTAATACAACATCCCCTGTATTAAGCTGGGAAAGCTGATTTTTACCAAATAAACGGATAGCAATTACCATAAAAAGGTAAACGCAGAGGGAACGGACGGCAACGTTAAGAATAGGATTCACAATTTTTTTATCTACTCAAATGTATCGATTTTTGTGATTGGTAAAAAATATTTTATGGACAGATAAAGGATGAAGAGTAGATAATGTTACTTTTGATCCAATAGGAAATTCTAAAGATCTTAAAGCCAGATTAACAGAATTTGTTCAAAGTTCACAACAGTAGAAAAGCCGCTGATAAAAGCGGCTTTATTTTTAAGGGCACTGAACGATTGGAATTTCGCTGCAAATTACTTTATTCGCCCATTCGCAAAATGTACAGTATTTTACCGGTTCTCCTCCATTCACTGACTTCAACTCTGATTTTGTCAGCTTCTTTAAATTTTTCATATAGTTTTAATTTTATGGTAGCCCAAAATTAAAATCTTATATTCTATTGTTTATTATAACTTCATGGGATAAGTTTTCATTATTCACACATGATTGAATAATATACAGTAAATACTATCTGTTGTGGATCTCTACTGTCACAGGCATTACGTAAGTGTAGGCAACCATATTATCAGTCAGTTTTTTACGGTCTACTCTGTAGTCAAGATCGCTTAACACGGTTTCAATTTCTTTGCTTACGGTTTTGCAATCTCCGCTGGAATGAACATTTACAATTTTCCCGTTTTTTGCAATATCAAATTTTACCACGGAATTTACGGTTCCCTGTTTGTAATCAGGGTTGGTAAGGTCAAAATTGGCTTCCAGTTTATTTCTTATATCGTTAAACGTTTCACTTTTGTTCAGCTGAATTTCCTGAATGGTATTATGATCTGTAGTCTGAGCTTTAGCAGTGTTCAAAACAGCAGCAAATCCGCAAACGAAAAGTGAGGCGATCAATATTTGAATTTTATTTTTCATAACTATTTGGTTTTAAATATTATACTAACCTTATTTTGTATCTCTTACCCAAAGTTATTAAAAATAATTCATATTAATTTTACATTCAGTTAACATTGAGTTAACATTAAAACATAAAACACTGAATATCAGTATAATAAATTTTAAAAATAATTGAAAATTTAATATTGGAGGGTTATTTTAATCAACAAGTTCTTTTAAGTTCTTCTATAATATCATGTTTAAATTTAGAAAAAGGTCTTTTATGATAATCTTCTTCTTTAATTTCAATTCCAAAAATCATTCGATAGGCTTCTTCCTTTTTCATAATACCATCAAAATTACTTTCAATTATATTTAAAAAAGTATCTGAATATTTTTTGCGTAAATCATACAAATCTTTTAACTCAAAGTTAGCATGAGAATTATAAATTTCTAAAACTTTATTAAACTCTAATGTTGTTGAAACCTTTTTTGAAATAGGATTAATTCTAAATTTCACACTCAAAGAATTTAAACTTTCATCAAATTCATAACTAAAAGTAAAATTTTCATTTTCATTTTTGTCATGAGGATGATTCATTGTTTCTAAAACATTTTCCCACCATTGTTGTATTTGTTTTTTTGAAAGGTTTTCATTTTTTAACATTTTTTTCAAAGTCTTATCTCCATTTCCTTTTATATGGTTACAAGAATGACAACTAGGAATAAAGTTATATAATGATAATGCTAAAATTGGAAATTTATCTTTGGGAAACCAATGATCTAGTTCCGCTCTAGTGTGAGAATATAAAATATCTAATGTATAATTCCTATTACAATAAATACAAGTATTAATATTTAAATCACTTAGAAAGTCTTTTGCAAATTCATCTTGAAACCAATTTGTATAGCCCGTTATAACAAAAAAATCACTTATAATACCATCACTATCATCAATTCCCAATTTAATATATTCTTTATACAATTTTGTTAGTTCAGATGGGTTTCCAATAATTAAAGTATCAATATTATTTTTAAAAAAGTCAACAGCGGCTTCTGGAATGTTACTAACTTTGTGTATGGACTTAGGACAAATTTCACATTTATCATTTCCGCAATTATATCCATTCTTATAAGTTTTTCCACCAGCAAATTTTCTTAAAAACCAGCACTTTATAATTTTATGATATTTATCTAAAATATTTTTATCGAAATCAATGTAAATCATTTACTGTATTTTTTTATTGTATTTTTTTGCTAATCTTTCTAGCTCTAACATTTCAATTTGCACTAACTTTTCACTATCAAAATATTCATAATACATTTCTTCAAGCTTAGTTCTTATAAGTGGTTCATCTATTAAATCAATTATTTGTTTTGCCTTTTCCTTTTTAGCAAAATCTTTTTCTTTAATAATCTTAATAGTTTCTTCTATTTTTTCTTTAACAAAATCCCCCATTAATATTTTATTGCCTTCTTCCTCACTAAAGAAAAAACCTTCTGCTAGTAAATCAGAAATATTAGCTCCAAAAGTATTCATTCTTTTAAAATCTTCAGAGTTACCATTATCTATAAATAATACATTCTGTTTAGGAATATCAGATAAAATAAAGGGCGAATGTGTTATAAAAAGAATATTAATTCCAGATATATCATTAAGATTTATACTATTTATTTGTCTCAAAATATAATGAATGAATTTTCTCTGAAATTCTGGATGAAAATAAAGTTCAATTTCATCAAAAACTAGATTTATATATTTATACTTAACAATTTTTTCACCTTTAACTGAATTTAAATTATTTAAGTGATAAACAATTGAGCTAACCGAATGTATAAGTTGTTGTTCTCCTGAACTTAATTCACTCAATTTTATTAAATCATTATCTTTTTCATTCTTAAGATATACTTCAGTATCAAAAATGGGAGGAAATAGCACTTCTATTAAACTCTCATTTTCAATTGAAGGTTCTATTAATTTTTCAGATATTAGATCTAAATCAATTTTATCATTGAGTTTTAGGTCACCCCATACATTATCATAATACTTAATATAATTAATAGCTTGAAATAATTTATATGTAATATGACTTCTGTATTTTTTTAAATGATTAATAAATTCTAAAACTTTTATTTTGTATCTTTTATATTCTTTATCTGGATAAATTTTATAAAATACATCAACAAACTTCCTATATTCTACATATTTATCACAAATACTTATTACTTTGTAGATAATATAAAAATCTAACTGCATTTGCAAATCACTATCAGGAATATCTTTTAATTTAAACTCTGATTTAATACTATTTAAAATTTCAAAAATATTATGACATGATAACAATGGAGCATCTTGGTTATAAGCCTCTATATTTACCGAAAAATCAAAGGTTTCATCATTTTTAAAGTTTTCATATAATTTCTTTTTATCTTCATACTCAGTAATTTTCCTTCCTATTTGATTCTCATCATTTGAATAAATAAAAAAGTCTCTGATTTCTTTTTTATTTAATTCAACTTTAACAGCAATCATATTATCTCCTATCCTTCTAAAATTCAAATTATTATCTTTGATTGGCTGTAAAATATTATTCAATAATCTTTGTTTCAAAAGAAAATGCTCATTATTAATGTCAATAATTCCTGCCCAATATGGATTATCTTTTCCTTCTCTTTTAGGATTAATTACAATTGGAATTTGATATGAATCATTTTTATGAAATAATCCATCAACCCATTTACCTATTATATTTGAATTAAATGCATAAATCGAATAATTTATCACTTCAGTGTAGAAAAAATCCTTTAAATTGAATGATTCTTCTTTATTATTCAGATTTGCAAATGAAAAATTTTCATCATTTATGATCAATTTCAAGAATTCATCATTGTTAATTTTATAAAATATTTCACATTTAATTTTTTCATTTTCATTTTCTGTAGCACTTTTCAATTCAGCATCAGAATGCAGCTCTCCATCAATCAATTTTAGAGAAAGTTGATTGATACATACTATGAGTAATTCAACTAATGCACTTTTACCACTTCCATTCTTACCTACAACCGCAGATATATTAATTTTTTCTCCATACAGTTTATTTATTACTGAAAAATCTGAATTATTCTTTACTCTATTTACTTCTATATGATTTTTAAAGCATTCTATTCTTTTTTCGTGAATATCCAAGAAATCATATTCCTGATAAAATTTATAGATTTCATTTGGATTTAAATTTTTCAGAAATTTTGGATTACAACCCTCCAAAGGCCTAATCGCTAAAAGTTTAAAGCTCATGTATTATCGTTTTTTCCAAAAGTAAATAAAAAAACCACAATTTTCATTGTGGTTTTCCGTAATATATTTATATAGTTTTTATTCCAACTCTCTCTTCAAAAACTTCCCTGTCAAGCTTTTCTTAGATTTCACAATTTCCTCAGGAGTTCCCTGTGCTACGATCTGTCCGCCGTGTTTTCCACCTTCCGGACCAACATCAATAATGTGGTCTGCTAATTTGATGACATCCATATTATGTTCGATGATGATGAATGAATTCCCAAGTTCTACCAGTTGGTTGATGGCATCCATCAGGATTTTTACATCTTCAAAATGCAATCCTGTTGTTGGTTCATCAAGTATATAAAGGGTGTTTCCGGTTTGTCTTTTCGCCAGTTCGGTTGCTAACTTGATACGTTGCGCTTCACCTCCAGAAAGGGTTGTTGACTGCTGTCCCAGGGTAATGTAGCCTAAACCTACATCCTGTAATGTTTTCACTTTCGCAAAAATCTTAGGAATCGGCTGGAAGAAATCTACGGCTTCATCAATCGTCATATCCAATACATCAGAAATTGATTTTCCTTTGTAACGGACTTCCAGGGTTTCTCTGTTGAAACGTTTTCCGTTGCAGGTTTCGCAGTGTACGTATACATCCGGAAGGAAGTTCATTTCGATCACTTTCAATCCTCCACCCTGACAGGTTTCGCATCTTCCGCCTTTTACGTTAAAAGAAAATCTTCCCGGTTTATATCCACGGATTTTACTTTCAGGCAGTTCGGCAAAAAGGTTTCGGATGTCAGTAAACATTCCGGTGTAAGTAGCAGGATTCGAACGTGGCGTTCTTCCGATTGGAGTCTGGTCTACGTCTACAATTTTATCAATATTCTCTAACCCTTCAATCTTTTTGTAGGGTAACGGCTCCTGAACCGCTCTGTAGAAATGTTTGTTGAGGATCGGATATAATGTTCCGTTAATCAAAGAAGATTTTCCGCTTCCTGAAATTCCGGTTACTACTACCAGTTTTCCAAGGGGAATATCCAGCGTTACATTTTTAAGATTGTTTCCTGTAGCTCCTTTTAAAACAATATTTTTACCGCTTCCTGCTCTTCTTTCTTCAGGAATTACGATTTTTCTTTTTCCATTGATGTATTGAGCAGTGATGGTGTCTGCTTTCAACAGGTCTTTTGGTTTTCCCTGCCAAAGAATTTCTCCACCGAATTTTCCTGCTCTCGGACCAATATCCAGCACTTCATCGGCTTCAAGAATCATGTCTTTATCATGTTCTACTACCAAAACAGAGTTTCCGATGTCTCTCAGGTTTTTCAGGGAATGGATCAGTCTTTCGTTATCTCTCTGGTGAAGCCCGATACTTGGTTCATCAAGGATATACAACACATTCACCAATTGCGAACCGATCTGTGTTGCCAGACGAATTCTCTGTGACTCTCCTCCTGAAAGGGTTTTTGAACTTCTGCTCAAACTCAAATAATCCAACCCTACATCCAGCAGGAACTGAAGTCGGGTTTCAATTTCTTTTAAGATCTCGTGAGCAATGATTTTATTTTTTTCTGAGAATTTATCTTTAACATCAGCCAACCAGTCTTTTAAATCTGCTAAGCTTAATCCGTTAACCTCAGCAATATTCTTTCCGTCAATTTTAAAACTTAAGCTTGATGGCTGAAGACGGGTTCCATGACATTCCGGGCAGGTTTCTTCTGTGGTAAAATGTCTTTCCAATAAAATGGCTTCGTAGGATTCTCTTTCATCGATAATTTCTTCCATGAAAGCGATCAAACCATCAAAACCAATCTTTATTTTCTTGGTAATTCCTGCATATTTCAGGTCTTTATTAAATTCTTTGTGACATCCGTTGTAAATGTAATCCAGTGCTTCCTCCGGAATATCCTGCAACGGCGTTGTTAATCCCAATCCGAAGATTTCAAGAATATTTTTAATTTGTGACAGAATCCATTTGTTGGATTTGATATCTTCCAATGGCAACAATCCTCCCTGGTTGATGGATAGTTTCGGATTGTCTATAAAGTAATCGGTATTGATCTTTTTAATAGTTCCCAGACCTTTACAGTTCGGGCAACTTCCTTTTGGAGAGTTGAATGAGAAAGTATTGGGTTCAGGCAGCGCCAGAGAGTGTCCTGTTTCTGCATCCATCAGGTTTTTAGAAAAATATTCAATGTCTGTACTCCCCAGTTTCTGAATTCCTATAATGCCTTCACCCATATCCATCGCGGTGCGCAATGATTTTTCCATTCTGCCTTCTGAGGCATTCTCCCCGATAATCCAACGGTCGATCACAATATCGATATCGTGGGTTTTATAACGGTCAAGTTTTAAATCATATTCAATATCCTGCAGTTCTCCATCAATTCTTGCCTGTCCGTAGCCTTTTTTAGCCATCTGTACAAAAAGCTCATGATAATGTCCTTTTCTGGAACGCACCACTGGCGCCAAAAGCATGATTTTCTCTTTTTTATAATTTTCTTTGATGGTTTCAAGGATCTGATCTTCAGTATAGCTTACCAGCTTCTGTCCTGTAGATAAAGAGTAAGCATCCGAAACTCTTGCATATAAAAGACGCAGAAAGTCGTACAACTCGGTAACCGTTCCCACAGTAGAACGCGGGTTTTTATTGGTTGTTTTCTGTTCTATAGCAATCACCGGAGAAAGTCCTTCAATTTTATCTACATCCGGACGCTCCAATCCACCTAAAAACTGACGGGCATAGGCAGAGAATGTTTCGATATAACGACGCTGGCCTTCTGCAAAAATAGTGTCGAAAGCCAATGACGATTTTCCACTTCCGGAAAGGCCTGTAATTACGACCAATTCATTGCGTGGAATTTTTACATTGATATTTTTTAGGTTGTGTTCACGGGCTCCGTAAACTTCTATATATTCTGTTGATTTGCTCATAATTTGGAGTGACTTTGCCTGAAAATCACAACGTGCAAAAATACGGAATTTTATGGAATTTTTTTGAATATAAAAGGGATAAAAGTTTCATAAAAAATTCTTAGGTTTTGTTAATGGATTGAATAAGATATTATTGAGTTTTGATTTCAGGTAATTATGTTTTGGCTAAAGCCAGCAGGTTTGTTTTTAAAATTAAAAAGAGGCTGTCTCAAAAGTGTCATTCTGAACGAAATGAAATGTAGTGAAGAATCTCATATGTTTGGTTATCAATGAGATTCTTCCTTCGTCAGAATAACAAAAGCCAGATTGTTTGACTTTTGAGACAGCCTCTTCCTATTGATGTTTAGAAAAAGAATAATTCATAATTCATAATTCATAATTCATAATTCATAATTCATAATTCATATTACCAACTTATTTGCGCGTGTAGTAATCCCAGACAGCGCGGGTGACATCTGCAATGATTTTTTCCGTATCTGTCATTTCTTCATTGATATTTTTCAGATAAATGGATAAAACGATGTGTTTTCCATTAGGAAGTTTTATAATTCCCACATCATTCATTGCTGCACGTAGATTATTTTCGTTTCTTCCGGAAATTCCTGTACGGTGAGCCAGTTCTGTACCTGTGGGTAACCCTGCCTTCATCCAGGTAAGTCCTCGTGAGGTTTCTACCATTACCTGATACAGATATTTTGTAGATTCTTTTTTCAGCACTTTTCCTTTATAGAATTTTTCTAAAAGTTCCGTGGTTGCCAAGGGCGTTGTGGTATTTATGTAGCATTTTTCGAAGGATGCCATTTCCTTCTCGTTTACTTTTATTGTAAAATCTTTAATTCCCTGTTGATTAATGAATTTCTGCACGGTCTCTGTTCCGCCAATGATATTCAGCAAAATATCACAGCCATTGTTATCACTATGGGAAACCGTATACCTTATCAATTGATCTAATGTAAGATACATATTTCCCTGAGGATATTCTTCTCTGATTGGGCTCCAGGTATCAGGCAAAAGGTCTTCTTTTTTAATAAAGAATTTTTGATTAAGTTTTAATTTTCCTTTATCTACCTGATTCAAAACAGCTAAGGCAATATGAAATTTGAAAACACTCAACATCGGGGTTTCTTTATTTCCGTTGATGCTGAGCGTATCTTTATCTTCTATTCCTTTTAAAGATATTCCAACAGTTGCATTTTTTGTAGAGATAATCTGATTGATCTTATTTCTCAGCTCTTGAATAGTCTGGCTTTTCAAATGGGCTCCGAAAAGGATAAGCAGCAGCAAAAAAGATATTTTTTTCATTGAATTGTGATTCTGATTATTACATTAAAAATGCCGTAGTGGGTACGGCATTTTATATTTTAAATTGATTTTATTTTTAAAATGATTTATATATCCTGAAAATCAACATCTTCATTGTTAATTCTTACAATATATTCAATTCCGTCGATGGCTTTAGCAATAATCTGGTTTCTGATGATATTGGCCATATTTTCCCAATACGCCCTTCCGTAGAAAGAATAATTCTGAGGAATAATTTCTACCTCAACAGTTCTTACAAAACCTTCTTTTGGTTTGTTGCTGATCATGGTGCCTCTTCTTACCCTTACTTCTCTTACCTCATCTTTCAGAATCATGCGGCAGTAATTTTTAACGTCTTCCAAAGAAATGATTTTATCTCTGGTCGTGAGTGCATATTTATAAGCCTGAATACTGTCTGTCCCTTTCTGCTCTTCAGCTCCGCCTAATGTTTCGGTAAGCAGTACAACGGTTTGTGATTTCAATTGATTGGAAAGTTCAGTTCCGGGACGCATATGATTGGCAAGCGTACAATGAGTTACCCAGAAAGCAGCATAGGTATGATCTGTTTTTTCAACAGGCTCCATGATCACGTAGTTCAGCTCTTGTCTGATACTCCTTTTGGCATTGTTTACTTTTTGTACCATGGATTTCATTTTATCGGACATTTCGCTGAGAACTCCTTTTACATTATCCCTGTTCAAAAGGGAAAATGCTGCAATTTCGTCCCTTGTCAGTTCCAGAACATTGGCAATCATATCAACGGCATTTCTGCTTGTGAAACGTTCCATTCCTCCTTTTCTTACTGTGTATAACCCTTTTTTAAGATCATCAGCCGGAGTGAAAGGGATTTCGGTGTACTTTCTTCCATCACCGTCCTGAACTTCGTCTACGTAAAGGAAGTGTTCCCCTTCATCTGTTACCAAAGGAATATTATTCCCCATGATATCCAGGCTGTACTCTGTTTTTTTCCAGCCTCTGTTGTATACCGGAAAAGCATTCAGAACAAAGGAAAAATTATCCAGGATTTCTGCTGAAAATTGTGGTGGAAACTCAAAAGTAAGCCATAGATATTGTTTACTATCAAGAAATTTTGTGATCTCTTCTTTTCCGGAAAGAAAATCAAGGTTCTGTGGAAGCTGTCCGGGTTCTGAAAACAAACTTTGAGAAATTCCTGTTACTTCAATAAATTTATGGCGATAGATACTTTTAATATCCTCAATCACCTTATTTCTGATGGACTGTTCTTTGAACATCTGCTCGTAACCATCATTTTGGTTTTCTGTAAGATAGCTTAATCCTTCTCTTACAAAAAGAGGATTTCCATTACTTGTTACCGTAATGTAAGGCAATAATTTGTATACGAAATCAAGGTGTTCAAAAGCCGGGTTGGAGCAGAATATACTCAGGTATTTTGGAAAGTTTTCACTTATATATTTGCTTACATCTACTCCAATGGTAATTCTTCTGTAATCTTCAGGTTTTCCCTGGAATCTTGCAATAGGAATTTTATTGAATCTGTCATCAATGCTGTAACACGTATTTCCTACAAACATGATGGAAGTGTGAACTTTATTGATTCTTACATTTCCTACAGGAGTAAAAGGAATGTTCAGCTGCTTGTCTGATTCTGATTTTACAGTGGAGGTCATCTGTTTACGGAAGAAAAATTCCGTGTGTTCCAATAAAATTTCGGAAGACTCATAAGGCTGTGTAAAAGCTACAGAATGAGCCGGAATAGGATGTGTATAGATGGACGGTGTAAGCAGTTTTGCCAGTTTTTCCAATATACGGGCATTCACCGTCTGTATTTCATTATTCGCTTTAAAAACTTCTGTACTGAATGCATCTATCAGCAGTTTTACAAAAGGATCTAAAGACTGTGGACTTTTCAATCCCCATACTTTAGTTGCATTTTGCAGCATTCTTGCTTTTACAGATTCTTTGGAATAAATATTCTGATCTAAATTCATAATTTTCTTTCGCTGTTAAAAATATCAATCAATAGACATCGGGCTTAGAAACAATTCTGTGGAAAAACTAAAACGCTCTCCTGTTTCTTCCATTTTTGCATTGATGGCAATTCTCACTTTCTTTTTAATTTCGGTGTGTTCTTTAGTATCATAGCTGTGCTCTACGAATTGTATGTGAGCATCAATCTGAGGGTTTACGATTCTTGGTTCATATTCCTGAATCTGTCTCCTTAAGCTTTTGATAAAAACGCTTTCCCAGATGGCACTTGTAACTCCATTATCGAATTCGAGATTCCAGACATCGTTTCCATAGTTTTCATCATATCTGTTTTCCCCTTTTTTGGTGGTGATCAGCAGCATAATATTGTGGGCAATACTTTCCCCCATATCGCAGGTATCGATACTTCCGCCTTCAGTCATTAAAGTAGACGGCACGAAAGGCATTCTGTAATTTGGTGTATCCATAACTTTTAGTTTTTACTTCATGGTATCCGTTTATTTAAAAACGGAATACCAAAATACACATTTTCGCCCAATAATAATGGTAATACTTTAAAATTTTATTCAAAATAAAGGGCCTTCAAACTGAATTGAAAGCCCTTAATCTGATCTATTTTTATTTTAAGTATTTGCTTTTTTTCTATTGATAAAATAGTATACCGGAAGTCCCAGCAACACCAAAACAAAGCCGGGCCATGTATACTGCTGTTTATAAATAAGCAATAGAATACAGAAACAAGTTCCGATTACAAGGTAAATAACAGGTGTTACGGGATAAAGCCATGTCTTATAAGGTCTTTCCAGTTCCGGCTGTTTCATTCTTAAATAGATAACTCCAAAAACCGTAATCATATAAAACAGAACGATCACGAAAGAAATCATATCCAATAAGTTTCCGTACTGTCCGCTTAAACATAAAATAGAGGCCCAGACTCCCTGCATCCAAAGTGCATTTTCAGGAACTTCATTTTTATTATTTTTTTCTGCAGATTTAAAGAACATTCCGTCTTTTGCCATGGTCTGAAAAACTCTTGCTCCTGCCAGAATCAATCCGTTATTACACCCAAATGTGGAGATCATAACCAGTAAAGCAATAATAATGGTTCCGGCACTTCCAAAAATATTCTGAGAGGCAGCAACTGCTACCCTGTCGTTGGCAGCAAATGCAATTCCGTCTCTGTCTAATGCATTTAAGTAGACGTAGTTTACTGCTATATAAAGGATCATTACGGCAGAAGTTCCGAAAATCATTGATTTTACTACATTTTTTTTAGGATTTTCAATCTCTCCTGAAACAAATGTTACACTTTCCCAGGCTACAGAACTGAAAACAGAACCTACCATTGCAGCAGCAATTCCGCCTAACAGAGTCATTCCTCCTATGGGTTCCCAGCCTTCTTTAAGGAAATTACCACTCAAATCTTTTTTAAGGTTATTGAAAGAATCTGTTCCCCAGCTGAAGTTTTCTGCTAAATGAGAAATGTCTACCAATATAAAACCGGCAGCTATCAAACCCAATAATGCAATAATTTTGGAACCTGTAAAAATATTCTGAAGAATTTTACCGCTTTCCACTCCTCTGGTGTTGATATAGGTAAGCAAAACAATGACGGCAATCGCCAGAATCTGTATCCATGTAATTTTAAATTCACCACTCTGGAAAATAGGTGCAGCATCATTTAATGAGGGAATCAGGTAGGCTGTAAATTTTCCAAAAGCCATTGCTACGGCAGCAATTGTTCCGGTTTGTATTACGGTAAACAATCCCCATCCGTAAAGGAATCCCATTCTTTTACCGAAGATCTCTTTCAGGTAAGTATATTGTCCTCCGGCTTTCGGAAACAGTGCAGACAGTTCTCCATAGCTTATGGCAGCAGCTACGGTCATCACTCCTGTAATTACCCATACGATAATCACCCAAAATCCTGATCCCAGGTTTCGCATCATATCAGCACTTACAATAAAGATCCCGCTTCCGATCATAGATCCCATCACAAGCATGATGGCATCCCATAGTTTCAGTTTTTTTTGCATAGTCAAGTATAGGGATCAAATATAATCAAATCTGCCTTTCATTTTCAATTTTGTTAAAAATTCATCAAAACACCTGTTTTTTATCATTTTTTATTCCTTTATGATTCAATTTTAATTAGTATTTTTGAGAAAAATATTAAACATGAAATTTAAAGTTTTATTATTTTCAGCCGCTTTAACAGGTTCTTCGCTAGCATTTGCCCAATCCGGACCTCCGGAAGGGAAAGCATTGGTAGGTGATACTTATGGCAGTCAGGTAACTTCATCAGCTGAATCCAAAGCGATCACCGTAGATAAATTGAATAAGCAGCTTAAAAAAGATAACAAAAAAATTGAAAATGTATCTATTAAAGGAAAAGTGACTGACGTATGTGACAAAAAAGGCTGCTGGCTTACCATCCAGACCGAAGATAATTCTAAGTTTTTTGTAAAAATGAAAGATTATGCTTTCTTTGTACCTACAGCGTTAAAAGGAAAAAATGTAGTATTGGATGGGAATGCAGAAAGAAAAGTAATTTCTGTAAATGAGCAGAAACATTATGCAGAAGATGCTAAACAATCCCAGTCTGAAATTGATGCTATCACTGAACCAAAAGAGGAAATCAGATTTGTAGCGAATGGAATTAAAGTGGTTAACTAATCTTTAGAGGAATCGACATTCTAAAATTAAGTTTTGGCTAAAGCCGGTTGAATATTCATTAAATTAAATGGGCTAAAGCCCATTCCTATTGAATAACATTATAAATGAGTGGACAGCCATTTGAATTTTGGAAATTAGTTATAAAAAAATTTCGGCAGCCTTTGAGGGCTGCCGAAGCTTTTGTATGAGGAGATTATTTAAAATCCTTTAATCTTCAATTGTAAATTCTACCACAGAATCCAGTTTCGGATATTTAGTGGCAGAAATAAATTTCTTTCCGGTACAGTCTATTTCCAGCCAGCCTTTCTTTTGTTTTACATCTCCTGCTTCCATTACAAAAGGAATAAATGAGATCTCACTTTTCCCCTCTTCTTTGATCTCCCTGTACTGAACTGCAATATCCAGAATACATTCATGCTCTGTATTCAGCTTTACATTTCTGTAAATAATATCATAATGCGTTTCCTTGTTTTCAGGAATTTCAAGATAAGTTTCCCATCCTGTACTATCAGAGTTCAGTTCACTGATTGCTTTCAGTGCATAATAAAGAGCAATTGTATAATATTTTCTTGTTCCTGTTCTCGTATAATCATCTACAAAATGTCCGCCTTCAAATAAAATCGTTGGCATTCCTGATTTAATAAAGTTATCTCCGGTAGAAGTAGGATAAAATTCATCAGAATATCTTCCGATCTGGTTGGGAATCATTTCTTTTAAATGGTTGTAAACACTTCCGATTACTGCCATACATTTTTTTCTGTTTTCGGTAACGGTACGTTCTACATTTTCGGAAGGAGCTAAAAAGGAAAGTGTAGCAGGATGAATTCCATCAGTAGTAAATATGGTTCTCTGCTCATGAAGGTTTAAAGCGTAATCATATTTTTTGGAAGCAGCTGCTTTTTTCAGGAATTTAATCTCTTTACTTGCTTCATTATGAAAGTCTCTGTTCAGATCAATATCGGCTGCATTCAGTCTGGTCCATTTTTCAGATCCGTCCGGATTCAGCATGAAGATGAAATCAAGTGTTATCTTACTGAATAAGTCTTCTTTCATTTCGGGAGCTTTATCAAGGCTTACCAAAAGATCAAGCATAGCATGAGTGGCGTTGGATTCATTTCCGTGCATTTGTGACCACGCCAATACGTGAATGTTTCCGGTACCGATGCTTAACTGATAAATAGGTTTATCTAAATAGGATGTTCCGATCTCCTGAATATAATCGCTGAGATTGGTCTGTAGATAGGAAAATAATTTTTCAGGGGAAATATAGCGATTTGAGAAATCGGGGTTTTGAGAATAGATCTGTTCAAAATTCATTTTAGGAATAGTTTACAAAAATCAAATTTAGCCATTTTTAGCCAAAAACATAAATTAACATTTGTAAATATCATCAAAAACCACGAATTTACATTTGACAAATATTTTAATTGCGATTTACAAACATTTATTATTTCCATTTTTAAACTTAATAAGTGAGTTAACACTTGTAACATTATCAAACAGTACATAATGACATTTTGTCTGTGGATAAAATTGTGGATTGCGAATAATTTAAAAGCAAATAATCAAAATATTAAAAGTCAACACTTTATGAGATTTATATAAATACTAAATCTAACAATACTTGAAGTGCGGAAAATGCTGTTTAAAGGCATTTGAGTGTTATTTTATTAAACATTAAAATTGTGGAAAACCAGGTTGTTTAGTGATGTATACATATGTAAAATGAGTAAAAAACAAGATGCCCTTCAGAAAATTATTCAAATAACACTTTTTTTAAGAGCCTTAATCTTACAAAAAATTAGTTGCTTAATAGGAAGGCATTTTTCCTTTAAATTGAGCTTAATAGGGGCTTAAAATAGTGCATTTACATTGGTAATTTACAAAGCTGTCATCAAACATAATAAGTTCTATGTGTATTTTCATGAAGATTTTAATATAAACCTACTCTCTGGAGTAGGTTCAGTAGTTTAATAATGTAAATCGCATTTTTATAGAGATCTAACGGTCAAAATATCATGCAATAAAGCATTAATTTACAATTTTAAACTAATATTTAAGTAAAATAATGATTCGTTACTCCATCAAAGATGGTTACAGAAATATACTGAATAAGATTATCATATTAAATAAATACAATTGTAATTAAAGTATAATCTATTGATTTAAAAACAATTAAATTAAAGTTACAAATGTATACAGATAATATTTTCATTTATTTACATTTGTATTTTGCATTTGTAAATTATTAGAGTTACATTTGTAAAATAATTAAAGGCTTATTTTTATGAGTTTAAATGAAAGAATTTCCAAAATTATAGAGTATTCTCGTCTTACTCCTTCCGAGTTTGCGGATGAGATTGATGTGCAGCGTTCATCCATTTCACATATCACATCAGGAAGAAACAAACCGTCTCTTGAATTTATCATAAAAATAAAATCCCGTTTCCCTGAACTTCTATGGGACTGGCTGGTTACCGGTGAAGGTGAAATGTTGAAATCTCAACTGCCCGAATCAGAAATTAGCGAAGAGAATACTGAAGAAGAGAAAATGAAAACGACTCCACTACCCGATCTTTTTACCATGATGAAAGACGACGATGAATTTGGAAGTGATGAAACGGAAACAGAGGCTCCAAAATCAAGTCCCGGAGAATCGTTTATACCCGCCAAGGATAAAGCTCAGGAAAAAATATCGGATTCTCAGCGATTAGAAAATTCCGGCGATCATATATTAGGTCAACTATTTGGTAATCAGCAAAATAAAATAAAACGTATCGTTCTCTTCTACGAAAATGGAAAATTCGAAAGTTTTGAGCCTTAAAAAAAACCTGACCAAAGAAAATGATCAGGTTAAAAAATATTTGAAGAAGAAAACTAAAGCTATTGCTTTATTTTATTTTTAAAATTTACCTATAATAAAGTTGATTCGTGTACTGGAAAGGTTCTGCCATAAGACAGAAGCATAATAGTAAATGAGGATATAGTTATACGTTTTTTTATGACTCTATCAAATATAAATATTTAAAATAAAATCAGCAATAAAAATTAATTTATTTTAAAATATAATTAATTCATAAGATGATTACCCTGATTATTATTAATTGACCATACAATTCAGCCCCTTTAATTGCCATAAAAAAAGACCTGCAAAACTGCAGGTCTAATTAAATGTATTAAGAACAATATTATTATTTCTTTCTTCTTTCCAATTCTTTTTTGATCAGTCCAAGCTCTCTTCCGGTTTGTCCGGCTACAGAGGTATTTTCCTGAGCTCTTCTTGTTAAATAAGGGACAACATCCTTTACAGGTCCGTATGGAAGATATTTAGCCACATTATAGCCTTTATCTGACAGATAGAAAGTAATATTATCACTCATTCCGTAAAGCTGTCCGAAATATACATGAGGATTACCGCTTTCCAGAGATTTTGCTTTCATTTTATCCATAATCAGCTCAGAAGAGATTTCGTTATGAGTTCCAAAGAATGCTGAAACCTTATCCAAATGATCCATCACGAAATCGATTCCTGCATTATAATTTTTATCTGACGCTTCTTTGGTTGGCTGAATCGGATCTGCATATCCTTTTTCTGCTGCTCTGGCTCTTTCTTTTTCCATGTAAGCACCACGTACGATCTTGTAACCAATAAAGTAATTCTTCTCTCTTGCTCTCTGAAGATGAGCTTCCATATATTCCAATCTTCCGGTTCTGTACATCTGGATGGTATTCCAGACGATAGGTTTCTGCTGGTTATATTTCTCCATCATCTCTTCACAAAGGTGGTCTGCTGCATCCTGCATCCAGGTTTCTTCAGCATCTACCATTACTTTTTTATCATGCTCATGGCAAAGACTGCATACTTCATCAAATCTTTTTACCACTCTTTCCCATTCTTCTTTCTGGCTGCTAGTAAGCTCAGCCCCTTTTCCAACAGCTTCATAAAGATCAATTCTTCCAAAAGCAGTAGGCTTAAACACAATAAAGGGAATCGCCGGATTTCCTACTGAGAATCTTACAATGTCCTTGATTTCTTTGCAAACCGCATCAAAAGTTTCTTCATCTTCTTTTCCTTCAATGGAATAATCAAAAATACTTCCAACTCCTCTTTTGAACAGCTGCTTCACCACTTTCATACTTTCTTCACGGGTTTCACCACCACAGAACTGTGCAAATAAGGTATTTTTTACAATTCCGGTAACGAAAGGAAAGTTATTGTGTACTGTGAAATTCAGAACAGATGTTCCAAGGCTGGTAAGAGCTGGCTGTTCAATCATTTTAAACATCCAGTAAGCCTTTCTCAATTGTGCATCAGACTTGTCTGCAAATGCAATTTTAGTATCATTAAAAATGGGCATTCCTATTTATTAAATTTAGTTATGCAAAGGTAATAATAACCTCAGTTTATTTAAAGATTTTTTTTACAATTTATGCTCTATTCCATTTAACAGCATGGCAATGATTCCGACAAAAACCCAGAA
This sequence comes from Chryseobacterium candidae, assembly GCF_004916905.1. Taxonomy (GTDB): domain Bacteria; phylum Bacteroidota; class Bacteroidia; order Flavobacteriales; family Weeksellaceae; genus Chryseobacterium; species Chryseobacterium candidae. The sequence continues at coordinate 73,991 of NZ_SDLV01000025.1, read as the reverse complement.
CCTTAATACATTCAATGTGAGAAAGTTGCTTCTTCTTGAAGCTTTTAAAAGAAGATAAATACATACAATCATGACAAAAAGCCCTCCGGCAAAATAATAAGCCATGAACCCGGTGATGCCGGTTTTTGTAATAATCTTCATTGAAACTGCCATAGTAACTATCAATAAAGATGTCAGAATGATTTTTGTATTTCTGCTTTTAAAATAATTAGGAATAGTAGTATATCCGAAAGCTTTATCTACACTCCTGGTAAGAGTATCTTTCACAATATCAATACAGAGCAGGATAAGAAAGAGAAAGACAGCCATCAGGAAAACCTTTTTGGAAAAGGTTTCGTAGTACACCATCATTCCAAAGAACGGATACAAAGTGAGACTGACAAATGTAAGATTATTCAGGATCAATATTCTGCTCAGTTTATGGCTGTAAAACCACATAAAGAACTGATAAACTACAAAAAAAGCAAATACATTATGAGAAATCATCCAGGCTACGCCTAAAGAAATAGCACTGAGCGCCAGATAGGCATAAAGAAAATATTTCTGTTTGATAAAGCTCTGAACCCGTGTTCTGAAAGGTTTTACTACATGATCTTTCTCCAGATCGTAAAATTGGTTGATAATACCGCCCGCCAGAATAGTAAGAACGGTACAAAAAATAATACCGTGTACTTTAAAATCGAAAACAAATTTTCTGAAAGATTCATCCTGGTTGAACAGGAAAAAAGTAGAAACATAGAGAGCAAAAGTCAGGAGAGCTGCTACAAAAAAACGTGCTCCGAGGAGAAACCCCACGAATTGTGAAAATCTGTAAAATAGAGATTTTGATAAATAGTTTTTAGATTGGAAAGGTTCTTTTTCAGAATTCATTCCAATCTGTTTAAAATCTGTAAATCACTTCTTTTTGGAAGCCGTCAAGCATTTTTTCAGCTTTTGCATAATCTTTGGTAAATCCTAAGATATAGCCGCCTCCACCGCTACCACACAGTTTCAGATAATAAGCATTGGAATCCAGCCCTTTTTTCCAGATATTAAAGATACTTTCAGGGATCATAGGACGGAAATGTTCATAAGCCCAGTGAGAAAGCTTCTTAAGATTTCTGAAGAATGGATTCATGTCCTTTTTAAGGAAAGATTCGATACATGCGTTGTTGTAACGGATGAACTCCTCTTTCAGGGTTTTTCGGAAACCTTCTGTTTTCATTTTTTCAAAGAAAATCTGAATCATAGGTCCTGTTTCGCCGGTCATTCCGGAATCAATCAGGAAAATAGCTCCTTTTCCTTCTTCTCCTTCCGGAATATTTACCCTGTCTAAATTTTCTTTATTTTCGATAAGAATTGGCAGATTCATATAACAGATCAATGGATCCATCCCTGAACTTTTTCCATGGAAATAGCTTTCCATTTCCCCAAAAACAGCTTTTAATTTTTTAAGATTATCTTTTGAAATGTTTTCAGGATTCAGCTTACTGATTGAATATTTTTCAAAAATAGCAGCGACTAAGGCTCCTGAACTTCCCACTCCATATCCCTGAGGAATATTGGAATCAAAGAAAAGTCCGTTTGAAATATCTTTTTTAAAGCTATCAATATCCAGCTTAAAGTTATCGGAAAGATCAAGTGCTGTAAGAAATTCAGAATACTTCTGCAGATGTCTGTTGGAGTTAAGTTCAAAATCAGAACTCAAATCTGAGAATTTCAAAGTTCCTTTATAGAAGCTGTAAGGTACAACAAGCCCCTGGGAATCTTCAATCATTCCGTATTCTCCAAACAGGATTATTTTTGCATAAAATAAAGGGTTGGTCATATTGACAATAAATCTTTTTGCAAAGTTAAAAATTATTCCTCTGAATATAAGCAAAACTCAGGCCGAATTTTTTCTATATAAAGATACGAAAAAAGCCTGATAAAATCAGGCTTTTGCAAAGATTCGTCCTATAATTACTGTTTGATCAGCTTTTTATTGATGGTTTGTTTTTCTGTTTCCACGGTGATAACATAGTTTCCTGTCTGAATTGAGGAAAGATTTATTTCCTGTTTATTTCCTTTAAGAGAAGAATCAGAAATGATCAACCTCCCTGCTTCATCATAAATCTTATATCCTCTTAATCTTTCTTTTGAAGACACCGTTATCATATTTTTGGCAGGATTCGGATAAATGTCTATTGAATTATTTGGGGGATTGATATCTTCTACGGCTAAAACGCTGCAAGAGAAATTTACATTCCATCCATTTCCTGTAACGCCTCCATCTGAAACAAATTTAACTGTTATTGCTCCTGAAGGATCTGTAGATGTGAACGGACCTGGTATAGTACTTCCACTCAAATTATTTCCATTGGCAAACAATGGTGAAGCCGTAGAAGCCCCATTATACACATACATATAATCATAGCCTTGTTCAAGATCGAATGCAGTAAAAGTCATTGTTAAAGAGGAACCGGACGCTGGATAGAATGTTTTTACTAATTCTTCATTATCTCCATATTGACCTGCTGAGCCTCCTGTGTCCAAGAATTGAACTCCGTCACACCATGCTCCATCAGTTAAAAACAACTTTGATAGCTGGAATGCATTAGGGCCGCTGCAATTTGTGCCTGCATTTAGTCTGTAATAAGTGGCAGGCTGAAGGTTTGTAAAATTAAAAGAAGGTGTATTGGTACTTCCGGAAGATACGAGCGCTCCGTTACTTGTAGTTAATTTATATTTCCATGATGATGAACTTACGTCTGTAAAATTTGCATTTGCAGAGTTCTGTGTGATATTGGTAATTGTAAAATTGGTAATTGATGCAGGGCATGATGCTATGCAATTGGTACCAAGGCATCCTTTTGAATCCACGGTATTTCTGATCAATGTTCCAGGCTGCACACCAAAGCCATTTGCAAAATTAATTCCTACGCTGCTTACCAGATGGCAGTAACTCATAATGGTACCACCACCTGCCGGAGGAAGAGCTGCGGTACATCCTTCATTATTTCCTGAAGCTGGTCCACAGCCATCAATAGCTGTATTATTTCCGTTCCAGAAACAGGCGTGAGTATGTGGTGAACCTAAATTATGCCCAAGTTCATGAGTCATAGCTTCTATATTCCATGAGTAAGTGGGGACATTTTGATAATTAAAATTCGTACCGCAGTAAGAATATCTGTAATCGGTACATAATGAATTTACATATGCGATACTTGTTGTGGCAGGATTTCTTAATAATTGTGCCAAATCACCATTAAAAGTGGTTCTGGTGGTTCTAAACTGGTTCAGAATTGTGCCGGGTGATCCTGTATAAGGATCGGTGGTAGTCCAGACAAAAACTTCACTTAATGCTACATTAACATTCTCATTGGCATAAAGTGTTGAAACATTATTATGCATAGCGGTAACCCAATTGGTGGTAGTGGTAGTGTTACTCCCATTTTGGGTATAAGGACCATAACCTGCTTCATAGTAGATCCTTACGCAATTATCTGTTTTTTTGTTAGTATTATCCGGTGTAAAGACAGGTCTCTGAACCTGATTTTCTTTCAGCCCGTCTACATCACAGGCAAACGGGTTAGATCCTGTTAACTTAGAATCTGAATAGCTTACAAAATCTTCAGAATTTTTAGCTTTTCCTACCACTATATTTCCTGATTCAGGGGTGGAAGCAACTCCAACAATGTCGTTATTGAAAAAGCTAAAGGCTGCGATAGAAGCATTATCTCCTTTTACTATTCCCTGATAATAAACTCCAGGCGTATATTCTACGGTTGTTCCTTTATCTGTAATTACTTTAAAATCGCTGGTTAAGATCTGATGTCTGTACATTTCAACAATGATTTGTCTCCCATCATCAAAAGGAAAAGAAATTTCAATAAAATCAGGTTTATCTTTGATTAATCTTTTTAATTCTGCAGATTTTAAAGACATTACAGTGATGTCTGTTGCTGCTTTTTTGTATTCGGCTGTTTTATCTGCAGATTTATTCGTTTCAAATAAGTCATACGTTTTAAATTCTGATTTTCGATTATGAAATTCTAAAACTTTTTGAGCGACCGGTTTTAAATTCTGAGAAAAACTCAGCACAAAACACTGCAAAAAACAAATTAATAGAAAATTTTTCATGATTTTGATAATTTTATCATTTTTACAAATAAACAAAAAAAATCAACACATAGTGAAAAACAACCGCTATATTCTAATATTTATACTAATTATATAACAAAATTCAACCAAAAAGCTTAATAAATGTTTTTTATTCTTTAAAATAAAAAAAAGACGTTAAAAATAACGTCTTTCAATTTTATAATGTTTCTCTGTCTTTTCTCATTTTAACCTTCAGGAATCTGATTAAAATCAATCCTGCGGCAAAGAATATGGTCATAGACAATGCTGCAATACGCATATTATTGAAATGCTCGATCAATGTTGCAAAGATAAATGTTCCGATAATAATGGCAATTTTCTCCAATACATCATAGAAACTGAAGTAAGTAGTATTCTCCATTGAGTTCTCCGGAAGTAATTTTGAATAAGTAGATCTGGACATTGCCTGAAGACCACCCATTACCAAACCTACTACTGCAGCCACTCCATAAAACTGGTATTCAACGGTCGGGTTTTCTTTATTCAGGAAATAAGCCCAAAGACAAGCCACAATCCAAAGGATGATGGCAATTGAAATAACATTTTTATTACCAATTCTCTTGGATAATCTTGAGAAAATAACGGCTCCGATGATCGCTTCGATCTGAATCACCAAAAGGGTTCCTATCAGTTTATCCTGAGCAAGATTGATCTCACTCTTTCCGAATAAAGTTGCCATAAGGAAAATTGTCTGCATTCCTACACTGTAAAAGAAGAAACTTGACAGGAAGAATTTCAGGTTTTTATCTTTAAAAAGCTCTCCTCCTACTTTAAAGAGTTCGTGAAAACTTTCTTTTGCAATATCTTTATAGAAGCTCAGATTATCTTTAAATACCTCAAAAAAGCCACCCTGTTCTTCATGTCTTTTGAAGATATTCTTATAGTTCAAAAGCACTAAATCTTTAGGAAGTTTATCTTTCACATCTCCAAACTGAGGAAGGTGCTTGAATGTATATTGAGAAAAACCGAACCACCACGCTCCTGTTAACAGGAAACTGATTCTTGTAAACAGTAACTGCTGAGCTGCCCCTTTGGCAAAAACCTGAATCAATACCAAACAGATTACCACTAAAACTACAGAACCGATATATCCATAAACATACCCTCTTGCAGAAAGAGCATCCTGTCTGTCCGGTGTGGCAATATCCGGAAGGAAAGAGTTGTAAAACACCAAACTTCCCCAGAAACCGACACTGGCTGTAATACTGAATAAAAGCCCCAGAAATACGTTATGCATTCCTGTAAACATGGCTAATCCCATACAAGATGTTGCCCCAAGATAACAGAAAAACTGCAGGAAAGACTTTTTGTTTCCAATGGTATCTGCTAATGAAGATAAAAATGGAGACAGTAATACTACAACAAAGAATGATATGGTAAGGGAATATCCATACACGGCATCCGGCTGATATTCTTCTCCGAAAATTCTGATCATATGCCTTACCGGAACATCAATCCATGTTTTGGTTTCTGCCACATATTCTTTTTTCTCGTAAGCAGTGGTAAGGATAGAGTAATAAATAGGAAAAATAGTAGAGGTAATAACCAGGGAATAAACAGAATTTGCCCAGTCATATACAGCCCAGGCCTTCATAATTTTCGGATTATTCTTTATGTTTTTAGGCTGTCGATTCTCAGTTTCAGACATTTCAAATAAATATTAGTAGCACAAAAATAGAAAAACTACGGAATATTCTACGGTTTTTAATATTATTTTGAAAATAATAATTGTAAGGCATTGAAATCAATCATCAAAGTTTTAATATAATTTATACTTTCTCAGATTAGAGTATATGTGTTGTAAGGTTTGAAACTCTCTCATTCATATCAGTAAATTAGCTGATCGGATATACAATCGAAAGGTTCAAATAATGCATAGTAATGTAGGACTGTCAGATAATTTTATCCTATTCTGTAACTAAAAATCGGGGTTCAAAGACCCCGATTTTTATATCTTAAACCACAAAATATGGTTATATCCTTATCAATTATAAGTTTTCAATTACGATAGCAGAAGCTCCACCGCCTCCGTTGCAGATTGCTGCAGCACCATATTTACCATTGTTTTGCTTCAATACGTTGATCAATGTAACAATGATTCTAGAACCTGAACTTCCCAGTGGGTGTCCTAATGCTACAGCACCTCCGTTTACGTTTACTTTAGCAGCATCTAATCCTAAGATCTTGTTGTTTGCCAGACCTACCACTGAGAAAGCTTCGTTGAATTCAAAGAAATCAATATCCGAAACTTCTAATCCTGCCTTTTTAAGAGCGATAGGTAATGCTTTTGCCGGAGCAGTAGTAAAGTTTTCAGGCTCATGGGCTGCATCAGCGTAAGAAACGATTTTTGCAAGAGGTTTCAATCCAAGTTCTTCCATTTTTTCTTTAGAAACAAGGATCAGTGCAGAAGCACCGTCGTTCAGAGTAGATGCGTTTGCTGCTGTTACTGTTCCTTCTTCTTTTTTGAATACCGTAGGAAGTGTTGAAATTCTGTCGAAGTTTACTGCTTTATATTCTTCATCTTCAGCAAAAATTACAGGCTCTCCTTTTCTCTGAGGAATAGAAACCGGTACAATTTCTTCGTTGAATTTACCTTCGCTCCAAGCTTTTGCTGATCTTTTGTAAGATTCTACTGCGAAGTTATCCTGATCTTCTCTTGTAATATTATAGTCTGCGGCGCATTTTTCTGCGCATACTCCCATATGTACTTTGTTGTATACGTCTGTAAGACCGTCAAGTACCATTCCGTCAAGCATTTTGATATCACCTAATTTTGTAGCTACTCTTGCATTGTAATAATGAGGAACTAAAGACATATTCTCCATACCTCCTGCAACAATTACATCAGCATCACCAGCTTTGATCGCCTGAGCCGCCATTGTTACAGCTTTCATTCCTGAAGCACAAACTTTATTTACGGTAGTAGATGGTGTATTGATTGAAAGACCTGCTCCTAAAGCCACCTGACGAGCCGGCGCCTGGCCTTCTCCTGCCTGAAGAACATTTCCCATATAGATTTCCTGAACAGTATTAGGATCTAAACCGATTTTATCTAATGCACCTTTTACGGCAGTTGCTCCCAGTTTTGTAGCCGGAACTGTTGATAAGCTTCCCATAAAACTCCCCATAGGTGTTCTTACTGCGGAAACAATGAATACTTCTTTCATGTATATAATTTTTATTTAGCTAAAACGGAATAAAGATTCCATTTTTATAGTTAGAATTTATTTCACTTTTATGTATACCAGATCGAATTGAGTCCCCTCAATTTTGGAATTCACTTTCAGAAGATTATCCTGAGTGGCTACTATTTTATTATTGAAGACATCCCCTATCTGTGCGGGATCATTTTTATCGGATTTCTCTATCACAATTGCTTTATAATTGCAGTCATCCACAAAAACCAATGTCGATTTAATATAATCTTTTCCATTATTGAAATATTCGGTTTGAACATTATCTTTAATGGTCATATACCATATTGCTTCCGGATATTTAGGTCTTAAAAACTTCCCTTCTTTTATGTTAGTACATTTAGGCGGATTATCCGGTTTTTTCTGTTCTGTTGACTGGGCATACGTCTGTGCGGCCGTCATCAACAAAATTCCTGCTGAAAATATTTTTAAGAAGTTCATATTTATATTTGTGTTCTATTATTTACTTTTTTACTTCCACCTGCAAAAACCATCAGAAAAGCCCCTAAAAACTCTACAGCCCAACCCCATTTCAATGTAACAATTCCGGCAAAAGTCTCCTGCCAGGATTTGAATGGCAAAAAGCTAAAGTATTGCAGCGATTGCATTTTCACAGCAACCAGGGTAAATCCGAATAAAAGAATAAGCAGAATACCAAAAAATCTAACGATTTTAGCACTGTTATTTACAATTCCAAAAACTGCACAAGCGGAAAAGATCCAGCAGGTAATAGCCAGATAATGATCAAGCTTCCAATAGTTCCAGCTCCCTATTACAGGCACGTGTACCAGGGGTAAAAAGCTACCTGCAATTACTAACAGTAATCCTAATAACTGAATATTTTTCATATTTACTAAAGTGCCAAAATACAAAAAAAAACACACTTTTAAAGAGTGTGTTTTAAAAATACAATTTCACTACACAAACGCTCATTAGTCATAAAAAAAGATCACTATTGTTATTCATTAGATAAAGAAATAATTTATTTATTACAGAATTAAAAATCACCGCTTACAATTTCAATACCGATATGAATCCATATTTTTCTTCAGCAAAGCTTTATTATATACAAGGATATGAAAATAAAAAAATTGCATTTTTTTTCAAAAATGCAATTTAATATCTTATAAATTATAAGTTTCAATTAGTGTTTCACTGATGAAACATCTTCCGGGTTATGTTTATGTTTAAACAGTACGGCAAAGAACACCGCCAGTATTAACGCATATATTGCAAAAGAAAGCCATATCTGCTGCCAGTCTTTTACCATCACCACAGAGGAAAGAGTTCCATCTGTATTCACTGCTGCGTTGAAGCTTTTCTTTAGAATGTTCAGGAAAGTAGGATTATCAGGGGTTGTCTGAAGATAAGCAGATAGATCTGAAGCTGTAGAAAACTTGTGGGTAAAGAACTTATCAATAGCCCATCCAGCGGCGTAACTTCCGAAAACCGCTCCAAAACCGTTAGTCATCATCATGAATAATCCCTGAGCTGAAGAACGTATCTTTTTATCGGTAGTCGTTTCCACGAAAAGGGATCCTGAGATATTAAAGAAATCGAAAGCCATTCCGTACACAATACATGAAAGAATGATCAGTGAAAGTCCAAACCCTTCCGGTACCCCATAAGCAAAGAATCCGAATCTTAATACCCAGGCCAGCATTGATATCAACATTACTTTCTTAATTCCGAATTTCTTCAGAAAGAAAGGAATTGCCAAAATAAACAGGGTTTCTGAAACCTGTGAGATGGACATAATAATGGTAGATCTTTTTACTACAAATGAGTCTGCATATTTAGGAAAATGGGCAAATTCACTTAAAAATACGTCTCCATATGCATTGGTAAGTTGAAGTGCAGCTCCCAAAAGCATTGAAAACATAAAGAATAATGCCATTTTATAGCTTCCAAAAAGCTTAAATGCATTCAAGCCTAACTGCTCGGATAATGGTGAGTGTTTGTCAATCAGTTTTTGTGGTGGACATTTAGGAAGAGTAAGGGCATAAATTCCTAAGAAAATTGCTACAACACCTCCGATATAAAACTGACCTTCTGTTTCTTTATTCCCGCTAAGGTTTGTGATCCACATGGCAACAATAAAACCAATAGTTCCCCATACACGAATCGGTGGAAAGTCTTTCACCACATCCAGATTGTTATTTTTCAGGATTGTATAAGAAATTGAATTAGCAAGTGCAATGGTAGGCATATAGAAGCACATGGCCACAAGCATTACTGAAAAGAAGGAATTCGGGTCTGCAGAATGAGGTAAAATAAAAAGAATAACCCCATAAAGAATGTGTAATACTGAAAATATGCGCTCCGCATTTACCCAGCGGTCAGCAATAATTCCGGTAATGGTTGGCATAAAGATAGAAGCAATTCCCATTGTTCCGAACACAGCTCCAAACTGAGTTCCATCCCAATGTTTTGTGCCAAACCAGAAGTTTGCCATCGTAATCAGCCAAGCTCCCCAAACGAAAAACTGGAGAAAACTGAGGATGGTCAGTCGTAATTTTAAATTCATAGTTTATATAAAAAGTATCTCTTTAATCAATTTTCTTTTTCCTCCTCTTGATTTCTTCCTGGATTTCAAGGGCGGTATCATAGTCTTCTTCTTTAACAGCTTCGTCTAATAATTTCTGAAGCTCTTCCATAGAAATAGATTTTAAGTTATCTTCTGTCTGTACTGTTTCTGAGAATGATTGCTCTTCTTTTGAAACATCTTCCAGTTCCAATAAAATTCCGGCTTCATTTAAAACCTGCTGAGTTGTAAATATTGGCGCGTCAAATCTTACGGCCATGGCAACAGCATCAGAAGTTCTGGCATCAAGGATTAGTTCTTCTTCGGTTACTTTATTTTTAAAGTTGATATTGGAGAAGAAAACTCCGTCTACAATCTGATAGATAATGACAGAAATAAGCTCATAATTGGCAGAAACTATAAATTTTGTAAATAAATCATGAGTAAGAGGACGCGGTGGATGAATATCTTTTTCCAAACCGAGAGAGATAGACTGGGCTTCGAAATTTCCTATAACAACAGGTAATTTTATGTGTGTTTCTTCATGTTCCAATAACAATGCATAAGCCCCCGACTGGGTCTGGCTGTACGATATTCCGCGAATAATTAGCTGCTTATAATCCATAGCTACAAATATAGATTAATTTTTTATTGTGTTTTCACTTTTTTACGCAAAAATAAAAGCCCGGAAAGCCGAGCTTTTATCTGTATTGTTGATGATTGTCAAACGTCAATAGTGAATTTTGTTTCGCAAGTGATTTATTTAATTAAAAATCGACGAGCAAAGCGAGAATTAACTATTCACAATTCACTTTCTTATCCTTTAATTGCTTTAATTTTCTCTGTTAGTGCAGGAATAATCTGGAAAGCATCTCCTACTACTCCGTAGTCAGCAGACTTGAAGAACGGTGCTTCAGGATCACTGTTGATTACTACGATAGTTTTTGAAGAGTTCACTCCGGCAAGGTGCTGAATCGCTCCTGAAATCCCTACTGCAATGTAAAGATTCGGAGAAATAGCTTTTCCTGTTTGTCCTACGTGTTCTGTGTGAGGTCTCCATCCGATATCAGAAACGGGCTTAGAACATGCTGTAGCTGCTCCTAAAACGTTTGCCAGATCTTCGATCATTCCCCAGTTTTCAGGTCCTTTCATTCCTCTACCTGCAGAAACAACAACTTCAGCTTCTTTAAGGTCTAATTTACCTGAGCTCTGCTCGTGAGAAATCACTTTAGTATCTTCATTAGCTACCGATAAATTTCTTACTTCTTCAGAACCTGATACTGCATTTTCTTTAACACCGAAAGCGTTTTGAGAAACAGTAACGATTACTCCGTTCCCTTCTGCTTTTGCATGCATGAAACCTTTTCCGGAGAATGCTCTTCTTTTTACCTGGAAAGGAGAAAGGCTTTCAGGAGCTTCCAATGCGTTAGTAATTAAAGAATAGTTCTTCATTACCGCAAGCATAGGAGCAATGGAAGAAGCATCAGTAGTGTGAGGGAAAACGATGATATTTCCGTCTGCTACTTCACTTACAGCCTGTGCAAATGCTTTTGCTGAGAAATTTTTAAGACCTTCGTCTTTGATATTGATTACGTTTGATGCTCCATATTTGTATAATAAATCTGAAGAATCTGTTGGGTTTACAGAGATTGCCGTAACGGTATCTCCTGCTTTATCAGCGATAGCTTTAGCATAAGAAACTGCTTCGAAAGCTGCTTTTTTGTAAACTCCGTTTATATTTTCTGCGTATACGAATACTGCCATTTCTAATTTGTTTAAGGTTTAACGTTCAGGATTCAAGATTATCTAATTCTGAATAGTAATGAAATTCAGATCATGTCTGATGACATCAAATTTTATCCTGAATCTTTTTACTTTTTACTTGATTCTTATTAAATTACTTTAGCTTCTTCGTGAAGTAATCTTACCAATTCATCAAGATTATCCGGAGAAACCATTTTCACAGCTGCTCTTGGCGGAACGCTGTCATAAGATACTCCCTGAACTTTTACTTCTGAAGAAGAAGGCTCTACCACCTGCAAAGGTTTTGTTCTTGCAGACATAATTCCTCTCATATTCGGGATGATAAGATCTTTCTCATCTACCAATCCTTTCTGGCCTGCAATAACTGCCGGTAATTTTACTGAAATAGTTTCTTTTCCTCCTTCAATTTCTCTTACTGCTGTAGCTTCACTTCCGTTTACGTCTAATCCTACTGAAGCATTTACGAAAGGCTGGTTTAATAACTGAGCTACCATTCCCGGAACAGAACCTCCGTTATAATCGATAGATTCTTTTCCGCAAAGGATAAGATCATATCCTCCGTTTTGTGCCACAGCTGCAATTTCTTTTGCTGTAGAATAGCTGTCTTTCGGATCAAGATTTACTCTTACCGCATCGTTAGCACCAATTGCCAAAGCTTTTCTGATTACAGGCTCTGTAGCAGCATCACCTACGTTGATTACTGTTACTGTTGCTCCCTGAGATTCCTGAAGTTTAACCGCCTTTGTCAACGCAAATTCGTCTAGAGGGTTGATTACCCACTGAATTCCGTTTTTGTCGAAAGCAGATTTATCTGCTGTAAAGTTAATTTTGGAAGTAGTATCCGGAACACTACTAATGCAAACTAATATTTTCATATGTTGTTCTTAATTTTTTTTATTGGTCATATGTAACCTTAGGGTTTCACGTGTACTATTTAATTTTCCTTTTAATGCATAAAATCATGACAATTTATGCAGAGATTTTGTTTGAATTAATTTTTGCTAATATAAATAAAAAATATATTATGCATGCATAATACTTATTAAATTATTATTCAATACATTAGATGTAGTTACTTAGCTGGTTTCGTTGCCCTAAACTCTATTTTACTTGGTAAAACTCTTGGATTCATCTTCAAAATATCCAGTACAAGATTCCCCATATCTTCAGGCTGAATCTTCCAACTGTCCTTTTCAGACGGAATATTTCCATTAAAATGGGTGGCCACAGATCCCGGCATGATCACTGTAGATTTAATATTGTATTTTCTTAAATCGATCATGGCAGCCTGTGTGAAACCTACCACTCCGAATTTGGAAGCATTGTATCCTGTTCCGTTTTCAAAGAAATTAGCGCCTGCAAGGCTGGAAATGGTAATATAATAACCTTCTGTCTTTTTTAACTCTTCCACTGAGGCTTTTAAAGTATAGAAAACACCTGTAAGATTGGTTTCTATCATATCATTCCATTCTTCTGCCGTAAGTTCATCTACAGGCTTAAAAATCCCCAATCCTGCATTGGCAATGATATAATCCAGTCTTCCGAATTTTTCAACGGCATATTTTACAGCTTCCTGTTCACTTTCCAGACTTCTTACATCAGAAACAATTCCCAATACATTCCCTGAATATTGCTTAAGTTCTTCTTCCGCCTTTATTACATCATCTCTTTTTCTTCCTGAAAATGCCACAGCAATACCGTTTTCAAGTAAAATTTTTGCAATTCCGAAACCTATTCCTTTGGTTCCTCCAGTTATATAAGCTGTTTTTTGATCTGACATATGATTGAAATTTTAATTCTCTAAAATAACAAAAACGCTCCAATTGGAGCGCTTCGCTGATCCTAAGATTTATCAGTAATTATTTTTTGATAAACTTCTCTGTAAAGTTTCTTCCTTCTGTTTCTACATTCAGCAAATAAGCTCCGGCAGCCAGTCTGCTAACATTTACCTGATCTCCGTTGAATGTTGCATCCACTCTCTTTCCAGACATATCATATACTTCAACATGTTTGATTTTGTTTGGAGTTGTGATTTTTACAATATCAGTAGCCGGATTCGGATAGATAGACAGTTTTATGTCATTTTTCACTGCGTCTTTTACAGACAATGCAGCTTCACTATTAATTTTGATATTATCGACATAAGCTGATCCTAATGAATTATTATGTACGAAACGAAGCTGGTTTATATTCAAGGAATTTGCTGCTGATCCTGTATAGATCAGTATGTTATTAAGGTAATACCGCACATCTGTGGCACTTCCAACTACTTTCAAGCGATACCAGGTATTGGGCAGCCAGGCTGAAGGTGTAGAAATAAGATTCTGTATACCAGATAACATATCGAGGACCTTTATCCATCCGGTCTTTCCAAAATCCAATCTTACAACAAACTCGTCATCACTATTGTTTACTCCCTGAAAACCAAAATCTGAACCATTGAGCTGTGACATATTGATATCGAATGATACAGAAAAATTATTGTAGGCCAAAGGGGTTGAAAGGTTATAAAATCCTCCGATAACAGGATCATTCTGAGTTCCATACGTATTTTCTTTCACGATTCTCAGGGAACGGTTTCCATCACTGGCTTTATCTGAATTGATGGTCTGATGGGTTACATTTTCCGGCACACCTCCCGTAGGAGTACTGATCCAGCCTGCCTGCCCGTTAATATCTCCAACGCTGAATCCCTCAATAGGTTCAAAGGATATGGTCTGTTGGGCAAAAATGCATAACGATGATAGCAAAAATGCAATTTGGTAGTATTTTTTCATATTAAATTAAGTTTTGTATTAAAAATATAAACTTTCAATGAATAGTGAAATAACTTATTGCAAATAAAAATTAACCCTTTTATTTTCAGTGAATTTAATTTTCAAAACCTTGAAAAAGGTTTGCCGGCATTTGATAAAAGAGCAAAAAAACAAGGTATTTCTTTGCAGAAACACCTTGCGATATCGTATTTTCGATTAATTATTTTGAATAATTCTCAAAGAACAATGGAATACTTTCAATCCCTTTATAGAAATTGAACAGCCCATAATGTTCATTTGGAGAGTGGATGGCGTCAGAATCCAAGCCAAAGCCCATCAATACAGACTTAGCTCCTAAAACCTGCTCAAACATGGCTGTAATCGGAATACTTCCTCCTCCTCTGTACGGAAGAACTTCTTTTCCAAATGCAGCTTCCATTGCCTGTTTTGCAGCAGCAAATTCTTTTGTATTGGTTGGTAAAACGTAAGGCATTCCTCCGTGGTGAGGTGTTACTTTTACTTTTACCGTATCCGGAGCGATCTTTTCGAAATATTTCGTGAATTTCTCTGTGATTTCCTGTGGAGTCTGGTAAGGAACCAAACGCATTGAAATTTTAGCAAAAGCTTTTGAAGGAATTACTGTTTTAGCGCCTTCTCCTGTATATCCTCCCCAGATTCCGTTGCAGTCTAAAGTAGGACGGATAGATGTTCTTTCTAAAGTAGTATAACCTTTTTCACCTTCGATATTGCTTAATCCGATTGATTTTTTAAATTCTTCCGGATTGTCCTTCAGTTTATTCATTTCAGCTCTCTCAGCATCTGAAACCGTTTCAACATTGTCATAGAACCCATCAATGGTGATATGACCGTTTTCATCGATCAGATTAGCAATCATTCTGGAAAGAACATGAATAGGATTCGGAACAGCTCCGCCATAAAGGCCTGAGTGTAAGTCTCTGTTTGGCCCTTCCACTTCTACTTCTACATAGCTTAAACCTCTTAAACCTGTTGTTACAGTTGGTTGTTCGTTGCTGTAGATATGTGTATCGGAAATTAAGATACAGTCACACGCTAATTTTTCTTTATTTTCATTTACCCAGTCGCCTAAGCTTACAGAACCTACTTCTTCTTCTCCTTCTAAGATAAATTTAACATTGCAAGGAAGAGCATTGGTCTTCATCATGGCTTCAAAGGCTTTCAAATGCATGAAGAACTGTCCTTTGTCATCAGCAGAACCTCTGGCAAAAATGGCTCCTTCAGGATGTAATTCAGTTTTCTCAATATAAGGCTCGAATGGCGGCTTTGTCCATAATTCCAACGGATCTGCCGGCTGAACGTCATAGTGCCCATATACCAATACTGTAGGTAAGCTTTTATCTAAAATTTTCTCCCCGAAAACAATTGGATACCCTTTTGTCTGGCACACTTCCACATTATCAGCTCCAGCATTTTTAAGGTGTGCTGCCACTACCTCTGCACATTTCAAAACGTCATCTTTATACGCCGGATCTGCAGAAATAGAAGGGATTCTCAATAACTCAAATAATTCATCCACGAAACGCTGTTTGTTTTCGTTGATGTAACTTAATGTCTCTTGCATTGTAAAAATTTATTTTGTTAAAATTAAAAAAAATGCCCGGCAGGGACAAACAAAAAGAAAGGATTTTCCCAATCTTGTACTAATGAACCTTATAGCCTTCTTTTTAATAAAAAATGCCCTGCAGAAACAGGGCAATTATATATTTTGTACTTCTAATTAGTGTTCAGCTTTTGGAGCTTTATCAGCTTCAGCAGGTTTTACTGCAGCAGTACTGTCTGTTTTTGGAGCAGCAGCTTCTGGTTTTGCATGAGCCTCTTCTTTGTGCTCTGCAGCTCCGGCTTCATGTCCGTGAGCTTCTCCCTGAGGAGCGTCAGAATATCTTTCTACTCCTTCTTCAAGTTTCAAAGTAGCTTTGTTTCCTCCTTGCGGAACTTTTTTACAGCTTACCGCTACCGTTGCAATCGCTAAACATATAACTAATTTTTTCATATGTAAAATTATTTTTTTTAAAAGGTAATATGAAACCGTGCTATTTTCAATCTATTCTGACCGTCCAAACAGCAAGCGATTACATGCTTCAATTTTTAATTGCCCAAAAGTAAGAAATCCTGCTTTTTTCGGCAACATTTTTATACTGATTTTAATATTATTTTCCCTTTTTTGGATTGGGTAAAAATAAGATACTGATCTCCTCCGTCTTTTAAACCGTATTTCTTTTTGATTTCTTCAGGTTTCAAAGGGTAGTTTTTTGCAATAATATTAAACTGCCCTTTCTTTTTAATACTTTTAGAATCAACAGATTCCATTTCAAAAGTTCTGCCGGGAAAGTTCTCAATTTTTTCACTGGAAGTATAAAGATGGCTGTTAGGATGAAGCTTTTTCAGGGCAAATTTCTGAGAAATCAAATTAAAGACTCCCGCCTTCAAAATGGAATGATTGGGAATATAAATATAGTTTTCCGGTTCAGAATATTCCGATTCCGCAGTTTCTTCTTCCCCAAATGTAAAGCTAAAAACAGGCTCACTACTGTCCAGGTTCACACAATTACAAATGATCTTGTCCGCATTTTCGCTGGAAAGCAATACAACTACTTCTTTCACATCATTTTTAAGGGCAATAACATCAATCCTTGAAATACCCGGAAGTACTGAAACAAGATATTTAAGATCAATTAGCGGGGAAAGTTTAATAATTACCTGGCTGGAAACAGAGAGGAGCTTTTCGTGAATTTCCAAAATATCAGGAGACAGATCTTCCAAAAGAAAAACTTTGTTTTTTTGTTCGTCTCTTCTGGCCGGATCAAGATAAATGACATCAAAGTGTTCCTGATTCCCATTCAGAAAATCCTCAAGTTTTAGATTGATGAATTTCGCCTTACGACCTAAAATACACCAGTTATTTTCAACAATATTTAAAAGCTCAGTATTTTGTTCTACTAAAGTGATATCGTCAAAATTTTGAGACAGATAAAAGGCATCAATCCCAAAACCGCTTGTTAGATCAATGAATTTATTTCCTTTCAGCATTTCAGATTTATAAAGAGCTGTCTTTTCTGAAGATGACTGTTCCAGATTAAGCTGTGGCGGGAAAAGAATTCCTTCTTTTAAAAGAAATGGAAATTTTCTTTCTGCAACCTGTTTTCCTTTGATCTGCTGCACAATTTCATGCATAGAAACCTTCGGAAATGGTGATTTTTTTAATAATAATGAGTGCAGATCTGTTTTTAGATTTGCATTGATATAGTTTTGAATTTCTTTGTTTAATAGTTTATTTCCCACAGATTCTGCCACTTCTTATATTCATTTGTTTAAAATGCTTCGACTCCGCTCAGCATGACAACGCTAATGCTAAATGTCTAATTTACTCTTGAAAAATTAAGACAGTATAATTAACCGTGTCATACTGAGCGGAGTCGAAGTATCTCAGTTTATTTTAAAGTGCTTTATTCAAACATTTCAGCCCAACGAACGGCTTTTATTTCTTTTTCGCTGTAAAGATCTGCAATAGACTTTTTAACGTCTAATTTAGGGTACATATTCACTCCTATCAGCTTTATTTTCCCTTCTTCAATCCATTGCTGCTCTTCAATGGCATGATCGTAGATCTTTTTCTGAATAACTCCCTGTTTCAACAGTTCGAGATATCCACCAACCTCTTCTATTTCAACAAATAAAGCCCATGCTTTTTCTGCAAACTGCTGGGTAATATCTTCCACATAATAACTTCCGTTAGAAGCATCTTCAAATACGTTGATAATACTTTCGTAAGCCAGAACAATCTGTTGTTTGAAAGAGATTTCTTCCGAGTTATCCGTACTTTTGTCTACAAGATAATTGTTAGAAAAAACAGCATCTGCTCCACCGATCATTGCAGAAGCAAGTTCCAGGGTAGAACGGATCAGGTTGTTTTCATTATCAGAAACGGCCTTATTTCGAAGGGAAGTCTCTGCAAATATATAAGGGACTTCATCCAGACCGTATTCTTTTGAGAGTTGGTTAAAAACGATCTTAAAAGCTCTCAGTTTAGCCATCTCAAAGAAATAACTTCCTCCTACTGCTATTCTGAATATAAGTTTATTTAAAATTTCGGATCCATAAACTTCTACTAACTCCTTAGCTTTTGCAAGGGCAATTCCAAGCTGTTGACAGATGGCTGCTCCGGCATTCTGGTGGAATGATATGTCTACACAGATATTTCTTTTAAAATCTTTTGAAAGTAATTCTCTTACCAGTTGATCATCTATGCTTCCTTCTTTTTCATTAAAAACATCGATCAGTGAAAAATACTGATCTTCTTCTTTAGGACTGATGTGTCCTGCCAGATCTTTATTATTAACAAAAAGAGTTTTTTGATCCAGATTTTCTACATTCTGATCCAGCATAAATGCAAATACTTCTTCTTCCAGACTTTCATGATATCTAGCTACCAGATGAGTGCTTTCTTCAACCCTTGGCAGGTTTACCAAAGGTTTCTGAACCTCTGTGTAAAAAGGCTTCACCTCTATTCCTTCCAGATTCTGTTTCTCTAAAACAGGGTAAATATCCTCTGTTTTAAGCTGTTTTTTGACTAGATTTTCCCAGTTTGAAAGTATATCTGTATTTGACATTAGTTTTTTATTATTTGTGAATTATCAATAGTGAATTTTGCTTCGCAACTGAATTTTTTTTAAAACTAAAAATCCATTTCATCATTAATATAATTCTATTCAACTTTTATTATTTTTTAGCCACTTTTGTGCTGTCTACCACAAGAATGAAGATCTCTTCATTCGGTTTTTTCATAAAATAATTTTCTCTTGCGTATTTTTCTTTTTCTGACTTGTTGTTCATCAGTTTTTTATAAAAAGCATCGTTTTTCTCGTATTCTTTTTTATAATAATCCAATTGCTCTTCATATTTATGAATCTCACCATTGAGTTCATTAATAACAAGAAATGAGGTTTTATCAAAAAAAATCATCCATACCAAAAACAGACAGATCGTAATGGTATACTTGTTCAAAACATATTTCTGGATAAGTTTGAATGTTTCAGATTTCGGCTGAATGTCTTTGATAAGGTTGTTTTCTTCCATTTTTTTAATGTTTTTTCAACGAGTTTTTAATAACAGTAGTTAAAAAATCAATGGCTACGGAATTTTGTTTCATATTGGGGATAATAAGATCGGCCTCATTTTTAGACGGCTCTATGAATTCCTGATGCATTGGTTTCAATGTGGTCTGATAACGGTGTAATACCTCGCTCAGATCTCTTCCTCTTTCCTGAGTATCTCTTCTGATCCTCCTGATTAATCTTTCATCAGAATCAGCATGAACAAATACCTTCAGATCAAATTCTTTCAGTAATTCTTTGTTGGTAAGAACAAGAATTCCTTCTACTACCAGTACGTTTTTAGGTTCTACAGTGACATGATCTCCTGTTCTGGAATGGGTAACAAAGCTGTAAATCGGCTGTTCAATCGGCTCATTATTTTTTAAAGCTTTTACGTGTTTTATCAGTAAGTCAAAGTCTATTGATTTTGGATGGTCGTAGTTCAGAGCTTCTCTTTCCGTCAATGTAAGACCTTGGTTGTCGTGATAATAATTATCCTGAGAGAGGATATTCATTCCCTCAATATCAAGCTGCTGAAGTATCTTATCAACAACTGTAGTTTTGCCGGATCCTGTACCACCGGCAATTCCTATTACAAGCATTGTTTTTTGTTTCTTTATAGTTGGTACAAATATACTATTTTAGATAAAATATGACAATGTAAGAGTATTGAGAAATTAAAAGATTAAAGCATTTAAAAATTGAAAGATTGGCCGGAAGTCTTTCAGTCTTTGTGATTCGTTGCTATTCCTCTGCTTTCTGCTCAGGATTCCATAAAAAAATCCGACAAAATGCCGGATTTGTATCTTATACGATTTCGCTTGTTAATTCGCGCGAAATTAATTTTTCATGCATAGGCTTCAAAACATCCATTGATCCTGTTTTTACGGTGCATTTGCCTTTGTAGTGAACCAGCATGGTACACTGCTCAGCCTGTTCCAACGTATGCTTGCATATTTCGATAAGGCAGTCTATTACGTAATCAAATGTATGAATATCATCGTTATGCAGTACCAGTTTATAAACTTCATCTGTATCATCTAAGACGAGAACTTCTTCCTCGTACTGACGTTTTGGGTTTTCGTAGTCTTTTATGCTGTTATAAAAACTCATTCTTATTCTTTTAAACTTCTCCAATTTTATCTGCTAAATGGTCAATAGCATTGGGTTCCTGATATACCAGCTCCACAAGTTCCACACTCTTATTATTCATTTTCAGGATCTTGAAATGATAATTTTCAAGATCAAACTCCTGGTTTTCTTCCGGAATTTCTTCCAGTTCATGAAGAATAAATCCGGCCAATGAATTGTATTCGCTTTCTTCGGAAAGAGGAAGCCTTTTGGGTAAAAACTCGTTGATTTCGTCCAAAGGCTGTGTAGCCTGCACCCAATAAGTATTATCCGCTATTTTATCTACTATTTTTTCTTCGTCATCTTCTTCATCCTGAATTTCTCCCACCAGTTCCTCAAGAATATCTTCTAGTGTGATAATTCCTTCAGTTCCTCCAAACTCATCAATAACGATGGCAATATGCTGTTTTTTAAGCTGGAACGTTTTCAATAAGTCTGAAACTTTCTTGCTTTCTACCACGAAGAATGCATCACGCATTAAATCTTTAAGGTCTTCATGGTCAAGATCTCCTTTTCTCTTCACAAATTCTCTTATAATTTCCTTTGTGTAGAAAATTCCAATAATATTGTCAATAGAATCGATATATACAGGAATACGGGAATATCCACTATCCATGATCTTATTGATAATGTCATTGACATCTTCTTCAAAGTCTATGGAAGTAATATTCTGTCTTGGAACCATGATCTGCTTGGCGGAATGATCTGTAAAATCAAATGCATTTTTAATAATTTCGTAGTTCTCTTCTTCAATCTCACCGCTGTCTGCACTTTGTTTCACCAAAAGCTGAAGTTCTTCCGTAGAGTGAATTTCCTGTTCGGAAGCGGGATGAATTTTTACAAGTCTTAAGAAACCATTTGACATGGAGTTCATCAACCAGATAAACGGTTTAAAGATCGTATAGAAAACTCTCAACGGAACCGCTGTTGCCATTGTAGTTGCTTCAGATTTTCTGATGGCTATTGATTTTGGAATAAGCTCACCAAACACAATGTGCATGATGGTAATCAATACAAAACTTGTCACTACCGAAATTGTAGTAATGGTTGTCTGAGTCAGATTAATGCTCAAAGACGTGAAAATATTTTCAACAATATGGTGCAGGGCACTTTCTCCTACCCAACCAAGGGCAAGGGATGCCAATGTAATTCCTAATTGTGTAGCGGAAAGATATTCATCAAGATGCTTGATGATATGTTCTGCCTGCTTAGCCATAGAGTTTCCTTCTGCAGCTTTTAACTGAATTTGTGAGTAACGAACTTTAACAATTGAAAATTCTGCGGCTACGAAAAAGCCATTGAGTAAAACAAGAAATAAGGCCAGCAAAAGCCTGACTATGTCCGAGTCCATTTAGAGATTATATAAATTTTATTAACTACAAAGATATGCAAAATAAAAATAACCTGAATCCGGGATAGATTATTTCCATGAAGTAATTTTCGGAAGAAAATATGACACGATATAATACCTCAGTTTTTAAATAAAAAAAACAATCGGACTAATTTCCTGTTTTATGATAAAAACTCGATTTTTGAATAGTAAATGACGGTTTCAGTCAATTATAAACAAAAAAAACACCGATAATTTCGGTGCTTTCATTTGTATAGTAAAATAATTCCTTATGAATTTTTCAAAGCTTCTGCTCCGGAAACAATTTCCAAAATTTCGTTGGTAATTGCAGCCTGTCTTGCTTTGTTGTAGAAGATCACAAGATCATTCTTTAAAGCCTGAGCGTTATCTGTTGCTTTGTGCATTGCAGTCATTCTCGCTCCGTGCTCAGACGCTACTGAATCTAAAATCGCTTTGAAAACCTGAGTTTTGATAGACTTTGGAATCAAATTATCCAGAATCTCAGCTCTGTTAGGTTCAAAGATGTAATCTGTTTCAACCTGTGGCTCAGTATTTTCCGGCATTGAGATGGGAAGAAGCTGTTCTGTAGTTACTTCCTGAGTAGCAGCATTAACGAATTTGTTATAGATAACATAAACTTCGTCAAATTTACCTTCTCTGAAGCTTGCCATTACCCCTTCAGTGATATGAGCAACTGCATCAAAGTTCAGGTTATCATACACAGAACTTCCATTAGTATATACCGTACGGCTTTTTCTTACCGCATCATATACTTTTTTACCTACAGGAAGAACTTCAACCTCGTACTGAGCGTTGTTCTGGAACTGAAGGTTAAGCTCTTTTACGATAGAAGAGTTAAAAGCTCCCGCAAGACCTCTGTTTGAAGTAACAGCGATGAATAGTACTCTTTTAACCTCTCTTTTCTGAGCATATACAGAAATCTGATCAGGATCAGAGCTAGAATTTACATTCTGGATAAGCTCCTGTAATTTTTCAGAATAAGGTCTTAACATTACGATTGCATCCTGTGCTTTTTTAAGTTTCGCTGCGGAAACCATCTTCATAGCACGTGTAATCTGCATCGTAGATGAAATTGACGTAATTCTGCCTCGTATTTCTTTTAAGTTTGCCATTAATTTGGGTTCAAAGTTTAAGGTCTAAAGTTTAAGGTCTAAAACACTATATTTCAAACCTTAAACATTGAATTTTTTAGTTGTATTTAGAAGCTAAATCGTTAGCTGCCTGCTTAAGAACACCTGTAATATCGTTATCGATTTTTCCAGCCTTGATAGCAGCCATTGTATCTGGGTGCTTAGATCTCAGGAACTCGATGTATTCATGTTGGAATTCTTTAATCTTGTTCAATGGAACGTTTCTCATTAAGTTTTCTGTTCCGGCATATACGATCGCTACCTGACTTTCTACAGGAAGTGGTGCATTTACCGGTTGCTTAAGGATCTCTACGTTTCTTTCTCCTTTAGAGATTACTGCTAACGTAGAAGCATCAAGGTCCGAACCGAATTTAGCAAACGCTTCTAGTTCTTTATATTGAGCCTGGTCAAGTTTCAATGTACCAGATACTTTTTTCATTGATTTGATCTGAGCGTTACCTCCTACCCTTGATACAGAGATACCTACGTTGATTGCAGGACGAACCCCTGAGTTGAATAGATCAGACTCCAGGAAGATCTGTCCGTCTGTAATAGAGATTACGTTTGTAGGGATGTATGCAGAAACGTCACCAGCCTGAGTTTCTATAATCGGAAGGGCTGTTAATGAACCACCACCTTTTACAATTGGTTTAAGAGACTCCGGCAAATCGTTCATCTGCTTGGCAATGTTATCATCAGCGATTACTTTTGCCGCTCTTTCCAATAGTCTTGAGTGAAGGTAGAAAACGTCCCCAGGGTAAGCTTCACGGCCCGGTGGTCTTCTCAATAGTAGAGAAAGCTCACGGTAAGCAACAGCTTGTTTAGATAAATCATCATAAACGATAAGTGCTGGTCTACCTGTGTCTCTGAAGAACTCACCGATAGAAGCTCCTGCCATTGCAGAATATACTTGCATTGGAACCGGATCTGATGCGTTAGCTGCAACGATTACCGTATAAGCTAAAGCTCCTTTATCAGAAAGAGTTTTAACGATTTGTGCTACAGTAGAAGCTTTCTGACCGATAGCAACATATATACAATATACTGGCTTACCAGCATCAAAGAATTCTTTTTGGTTGATGATCGTATCGATAGCAACAGTAGTTTTACCTGTTTGTCTGTCACCAATGATAAGCTCTCTCTGACCTCTTCCTACAGGGATCATCGCATCAATTGCAACGATACCGGTCTGTAAAGGCTCAGTTACCGGCTGCCTGAAGATTACCCCAGGAGCCTTTCTTTCCAATGGCATTTCGTATAAATCCCCAGTAATAGGACCTTTACCATCGATTGGGTTACCAAGAGTATCTACTACTCTTCCTAACATACCTTCTCCTACTTTGATAGAAGAGATTCTGTTTGTTCTTCTTACTGTATCACCTTCTTTTACTAATTTACTTTCACCAAGTAGAGCAACCCCCACGTTGTCTTCTTCAAGGTTAAGTACAATACCTTCTACATCACTAGAAAATTTCACCAACTCTCCGTATTGTACGTTTTCTAACCCGTATACACGAGCAATACCATCACCGATGGTTAAAACTGTACCTACTTCCTCAACGTTGGATTGAGTATCGAAGTTGGCCAATTGCTGTTTTAAGATCGCAGATACTTCTGCCGGATTTATTTCTGCCATTGTATGGTTGTTTTTCTTAATTTAATTGGAAATCTTTTTTAACTTGGTTCAGTTTTGTCTTCACAGACGCATCTACCTGCTGGTCACCTACTCTCAGAACATATCCTCCAAGAATTTCAGGCTTCACATTTACTTTCAGATCAAAGTTTGAATCAGCATTTACAAGATGGGTAGATCTTAAAATCTGGTCAAGGTTTTCTTTTGAAAGCGGAGTTGCTGTAGTAAGCGTTACTCTCTGTACACCACTAAGGTCTTCTACTTTGTTGATGAATTCCTGAGCGATATTTTTCAATTGGTTTTCACGTCCGTGCTTAATTACCAATCTGATCAGGTTCTGAGAAGAAACAGATAAACCTTTGAAAATTTCGTTTGCTACTTCTATTTTCTTTTTAGAATCAATATAAGGAGTCATGAAAAATTTATTTAAGTCCACAGACTCTTTCATGATCTTTACTACATCTTTCATTTCAGAAAATACAGTAGCTGTCTGACCTGACTCGTTTGTGAAATCAAGTAAACCTTGTGCGTATCTTTTAGCTACTTTAGATGTAAGCATTCTTAGTTAAGGTTTGATTTGTTTAAATAATTTTGAACTAATTCGTTTTGAGCTTCACTGTTGTCCAGCTTTTGCTTCAGGATAGACTCAGCAATGTTTACAGATAAAGTACCAATTTGAGTTTTGATGTCTGCCATGGCAGCATTTTTCTCAGCATTGATAGTCTGTTTAGCAGCTTCGATCATTTTGTCTCCTTCAGCTTTAGCAGCATCTTTAGCTTCTCCTACGATTCTGTCTTTAATTTCTCTGGCTTCTTTAAGGATAGCATCTCTTTCGATTTTAGCTTCACGAATGATTCTTTCGTTATCCTCTTTTAAAGTTTCCATTTCTTTTCTAGCTAATTTAGCTTGATTAAGAGCGTCAACAATAGATGTTTCTCTGTCGTCGATTGACTTTAAAATAGGCTTCCAAGCGAATTTACCTAACAAAAATAATAATGCTAGAAAAATAACAGACTGGATAATAAATAGTCCTGATGAAAACTGATGAATTAATTCCATTATATAAATGTATAAATAATTATTACTTTTTTTTTAAAATTAACATTGCTGCAGCCAACCGCTGCAACAATGTTTTTGTTTTGTTTGGCTTATGATGCGAATAACGCAGCAAATGCAACACCTTCAACTAGTGCAGCTGCAATAAGCATAGCAGTTTGGATTTTTCCAGATTGCTCAGGCTGTCTAGCGATAGCTTCAAGAGCAGCAGCTCCGATTTTACCAAGACCGATACCTACACCTAGTACGATAAGACCTGCACCAATAATTCTAGGGATTTCCATAATATATAATTTTAAAAAATTGTTTTAATATTTGTTTAATTTCTCTTTTTACCTTCTAATTAGTGAGCAGCATGATGTTCGTGCTCGTGCTCTTCTACAGCCATTCCGATAAATAAAGCCGATAGCATTGTGAAGATATATGCCTGTAGGAATGCTACCAATACTTCAAGTAAATAAATTACTAATGTTAAGAATGGGAATGCTACTCCTGCGATCCAGTTTTTAAAGATATAGATAGATCCAATCAAAGTCATTACTACGATGTGACCTGCCGTCATATTGGCAAAAAGTCGGATCATCAAAGCGAATGGCTTAGTAATAGTTCCTAATAATTCGATTGGCAACATAATGAATTTCATTGGAACCGGAACACCTGGCATCCAGAAAATATGCTTCCAGTAATCTTTGTTCGCTGAGAATGTTGTAATCAAATACGTAAGGATAGCCAGGAAGAATGTCATTGTAATATTACCTGTAACATTAATTCCGAATGGCATTAATCCTAAAACGTTAAGGAAAAGGATAAAGAAAAACACTGTTAATAAATAACCCATAAATCTCTTATACTTATGTCCGATGTTTGGAATAGCAACTTCATCTCTTACGAAAATGATTAATGGCTCTAAAAATCTTGCAGCTCCTGTAGGAACCACTGATTTTTTGTAAGACTTAGCCATTCCAACGAATAATACTAACATAAAGATGGATACTAATAAAATAATCAACACACTCTTTGTAATTGAAAGATCTAATGGCTTTTCGTTAGTTGGGTGACCGTGGTCATCAAGCGTTAAAGTTCCAGCTGCATCAGTCTTATAGATTTTTTCATGATGCAATACATAAAAATTTCCATCAACTTCAGTAGGTTCTCCGTGCATAAACCCTTCTTTGTTACTCATGAAAGAGTGAAAACCGTTATCATAGATAATAACAGGAAGAGGAAAACCGATGTGGTGACCTTCCTTATCAACCATCAATGTGAAATCATGTGCATCCAACAAGTGATGATCGATGAACTCTTTGTTTTCTTTGCTTACTTTGTCTTTCTCTGAAAGCTCTTGAGCAGGAGCTGCCCCAGCAGTAGCCTCACCGTGCTGTGCAGACACTAAGTTTAATACAAAAATACTGTAGAATAAAACTGCGAATTTCTTAAACATTGATAGGTTTTTTTCGTTGTGCAAAAATATGATATTTTTTCTAGTTTCAATAAATTATTTTACTGTTTTTTATCATGATTAATCAGCTTGATGGCATAGTATGTAAGCAGTGCTGTCAGGACAAAATAAGGCATAATAAAATGAAATTTATAGCCAGGAATCACTTCAAAGTTCAGTTTTTTTCTGATTAAGTACATTAAACCGAATTTTAAAAGGATCAAACCAATAACAGATAATCCTAAAAATTGTGGTGCTACTCTATTAATTAAAATTACAAGAGTGATCATCATCATAAACATGACGCTTAGAAAAAGGTAAAATTTAATGATTATAATTTCATCCAGGTGAAAAACAAATTTCCAAAGGGAAAAATGCACCAGGAAGGTCAGAAAGAATAAAATGACAACAAGAATATTGGGATTGATCTTCATTCTATATTTTAATTGATCGCAAAAATAGACTTTTTCTATCGGATTATACCATGATTTGATATTTATCATTTTTCTTGTTTGTAATAATATTACGTATATATATAATATTACGTGATCAAACACTTTGGATATGCTAAAAATTCCTTATTTTTGCAAACCTATAATTTACAATAAATATGTTTAATAGTTTACAGGATAAATTAGACAAGGCATTACACAATATTTCCGGTAGAGGAAAAATTACTGAAATCAATGTTGCGGAAACCGTAAAGGAGATCCGTAGAGCATTGGTAGATGCCGACGTTAACTATAAAGTTGCGAAAGATCTTACAAAAAGAGTTCAGGATAAAGCATTAGGAGAAAACGTTCTTACTTCCCTTACTCCGGGACAGCTGATGACGAAAATCGTCCATGATGAACTGGTAGACCTGATGGGAGGTTCTCAGGAAGGAATTAATCTTTCAGGAAAACCTTCTGTAATTCTTATTGCAGGTCTTCAGGGATCTGGTAAGACTACTTTCTCAGGAAAGCTTGCTAATTATTTAAAGACAAAAAGAAATAAAAAACCTTTATTGGTAGCCTGTGACGTTTACCGTCCTGCAGCGATTGACCAGCTGAAAGTATTGGGAGGGCAAATCAATGTTCCCGTTTTTACCGAAGAAGGTTCTACAAACCCTTCTACGATTGCTGAAAATGCAATCAACTTTGCAAAAGCAAACGGTCATGATGTTGTAATCGTGGATACAGCAGGTCGTTTGGCCATTGATGAGCAGATGATGAACGAGATCAAATCCGTACATTATTTCATCAAACCACAGGAAACGCTTTTCGTAGTAGACTCTATGACAGGTCAGGATGCTGTAAATACGGCAAAAGCATTCAACGATGCCTTGAATTTCGACGGAGTTGTTTTAACGAAATTAGATGGTGATACAAGAGGTGGAGCTGCATTAACAATCCGTTCTGTTGTTGAAAAACCCATCAAGTTTATCTCTACAGGAGAAAAAATGGAAGCTTTAGACCTTTTCTACCCGGAAAGGATGGCAGACAGAATTCTGGGAATGGGAGACGTTGTTTCCTTAGTAGAAAGAGCTCAGGAGCAGTTCGATGAAGAAGAAGCTAAAAAACTTCACAAAAAAATCGCTAAAAACGAATTCGGTTTTGATGATTTCCTTAAGCAGATCAACCAGATTAAGAAGATGGGTAATATGAAGGATTTGATGGGTATGATTCCTGGAGTCGGAAAAGCGATCAAGGATGTAGAAATCAGCGATGATGCATTCAAACACATTGAAGCGATCATCTACTCTATGACTCCTGAAGAAAGGAGAAGACCTTCTATCATCAATACGCAGAGAAAAGGAAGAATTGCCAAAGGGGCCGGAAGAAAAATCGAAGATGTGAATCAATTGATGAAACAGTTTGATCAGATGGGTAAAATGATGAAGATGATGCAGGGACCTCAGGGAAAACAAATGATGCAGATGATGAGCAAAATGCCGAATATGCCTGGAATGGGTGGAATGTTCGGGAAATAAGAAAGACAAAATCATTCATAAAAAAACTCTCAGAATTTCTGAGAGTTTTTATTTTATATTGATATAGGTTTTATTTAAACTTGTATCCTACTCCTAACTGAAAGAAATTCATTTTTAATGTTTCACCATCCACAGGATTTTTAATCATATTGGTAAGACCAAAACTGTAACGTGCATCTACGAATAATCCTTTATGAATATTGTAATCTGCTCCTAAAAATAAACCGAAATCTGTAGATTTTAAACCATCATTCAGCTCTCTTTCCAAATAGCGCTCTCCTTCTTTAAGTCCGGAAGGATATACCATACCAGCATTAGAACCACTTAATTCAAATTTTACTTTATTATTCGTTTTAAAGCTTACATAAGGACCTGCATAAATTCCTAGTTCTGGCGTTGCATAATATCTTGCAGATACAGGAATAACAATTCTGTTAAGGTTCATCTTTTCAGTTAAGGTAATACCTGTACCAGATATTCCAACTTCAGCTTTTCCGCCAAGATTGGCATATTCCAGCTCTCCCTGGACAGCAAACTTATTATTGAATTTATGCTCAACCAAACCTCCGATATAAAACCCTGATTTGGATTTTAAACTGGCTTCAAATCCTCCAAATTCAAAATCCCCTTCACTGGAATTTAATTTTGATAAAGCATATCCTGCTTTTACCCCGAATGTAGTTTGTGCATTTAAACCTGCAAATAAAGTGATTGCAGACGCTAATAAAATTTTTTTCATGATTTATTGTATTAAAAAAATGTTCGCAAAAATACAAAAAACCCTGAGTATTCTCAGGGCTTTCTTGCTATATGCTTTGTTTATTATTTTGCAAATACATATTTAACTCCGAAAGTTACAGAAGATAAATTCAATCCGAAGTTGTAGTTGTTGGTAGCATCACCATCTTTTGGCTTGTAGTTGCTATAACCGAACTCACCGATAGTAGCTTCGATAGACCAGTTTTTGTTTAAGAAATAATCTAAACCTGGTTTAACAGTAACACCGATTTTTGTGTATTTAGCTTCAGTAGAATTTGAAGTTGAAATTGTGTTATTTCCTACTGTAGTTACAGAGCTAGTTTCAGTTTCAGTTTTTCCAAACTGCATTGGAACTGCTAATTGTCCGAAGAAATATAACTTGTCAGATAAAGTCCAGTATTTTCTTACGAATGGAGCTACAACAAAAGCTGGCTGCTTAGTGATGCTTTCTCCTACTGTGTTACCAAGAGTAGTAGTTAAAGTGTTTTTTTCAGTTTGATAACCAACTCCTAATCCGATTGCTAAGTTAGTGTTTACGAAATATCCAACTGTAGGTAATACGTTGAAGTTTTCTTTTTTATCGTTACCGTTGTTAGATTCTACTTGAGAATAACCAACAGATCCTGATAAATATGTAGTTCCTTTAGCAATCTGAGCGTTTGATAAACCGAAAAGTGCAACAGCACCCGCTAATAATATTTTTTTCATTGTAAAAAATTTTAATACTTTCTGAGAGCAAATTTACAGTGGTCTCCACTAATATTAAAATTTGTTAATGTGATTAATATCATTACTGGAATTAAGGGTTTTGTAAAAATAAATCCTAATCAAGAGATGTTGTTGATTTTTTCACAATATTATGAATAAAAAAATCCTATTTTTTCAACAAGACTCCAATATATTTAATTTTTTAAATTTTCTTATTTTTTATAAAACCCGATGAATTCTGGAAAAACGCTAAAATTAATTAACCTAAATCTCTAATTTTAAAGTTATTAACTCTTAAAATTTAAACAAATGTTTATTATTCAGGATTATCTTCTTTAATTTTAATCATTACAGATCCTCTCTATTAAAAATTTCTGATCAGAAATCCATACAGCTTATATATGAGTCATCAAAAAAAAGGCTGTCCGAAAAGTTCGGAAAGCCTTTTTTATCATTATTTTGAAGCTAAAATTTCAGAATTAGTTTCCTCCGAATTTGAAGCCTACGCCAATCTGAGCAAAGCTATTCTTTACAGTCCCTCCGCTATTGTCATTAGATAGGTTTGATACTCCCAAGCTGTATCTTGCATCAAAGAAAAGTCCGTTTTCCAACATATATTCAACACCTAAGAACGGAGCAAGGTTTAATGATTTGATATCTTTTTTAATATCTACCTCGCCGCCTTCACCTTCCACTTCCACATCAAGGAAATCTGAACCAATTACAGTCTTTTGTTTAGCTGTAAGAATGATTCCTACATTAAGACCTGCAGCTACAGAGAAGCCTTCTGTGATAAAGTATTTGGCAGAAACAGGAACCAAAAGAGTTCCAAAATTCACTTTAGTTGACTCACCAAAATAAATTCCTCCAGCGTTTACGCCATCAATTTTTTCTTTAGCTCCAAGTGGAGAATACAACACCTCTCCCTGAACAGCAAAGTTATCATTGAATTTGTACTCAGCCATTCCACCGATATAGAAGGTATATTTTGGAGACATTTTTCTTCCGTCAAGATCGTCTTGCTTATCATCCAGTTTAATAGTAGACATTGCGAAACCAGCTTTTGGACCAAATCGAAATTCTTGTGCGTTGGCACAAACTCCCATAGCAGCGACCGCCGCAACAAGTAAAAGTTTTTTCATGTTTAGTTAGTTTTACATTTAAGGTTTGCAAAACTAATTATTTTTTTCAAATTAACAAATTTTAACCATCAAATTTAAGGTTAATAAAAAGTTAACGAAAACTTTCACCTATTTTCACTAGTCGTTTCTTAGTCTTTTTTCCTCATCGTTATAAGCCAGGATAATCTTTCTTACCACCGGATGTCTTACCACATCCTCTTCTGTAAGATGAACGAATCCGATCTCTTTTACTCCATTTAAAATTCTCATGGCTTCTTTCAGCCCGGACTGTTGATTTTTCGGCAGGTCAATCTGGCTTGGATCTCCTGTAATAATAAACTTGGCATTCATTCCCATTCTCGTAAGGAACATTTTCATCTGTGCATGAGTAGTATTCTGTGCTTCATCAAGAATCACAAAAGCATCATCCAGTGTACGTCCTCTCATGAAAGCCAATGGCGCTACTTCAATGACTTTCTTTTCCATGAAACCTTCCAGTTTCTCGTGCGGAATCATATCACGAAGTGCATCATACAACGGCTGCAAATACGGATCCAGCTTTTCTTTAAGATCTCCGGGAAGAAATCCCAGGCTCTCTCCCGCTTCTACAGCAGGCCTTGTCAGGATAATTCTTTTCACTTCCTTGTCTCTTAACGCTCTTGCTGCCAATGCCACACTGGTATATGTTTTTCCTGTACCTGCAGGCCCAATGGCAAAAACCATGTCCTTTTTCTCAGTTTCCTTCACCAGCTTTTTAAGATTGGTCGTCTTAGCTTTAATAACTTTCCCGTTAACTCCTTTTACGATAATGTCCTGGTCGAATACCAGCTGTTTCTCATTTTCGTCTTTAATATTCAAAATATTTTCAACGTCTTTCAGTCCTATTGAATTGTTTTTGGAGATAAAACTGACAATATCGTCAAGTTTTTGTTTCAGTATGTCTAAAGCTTCCTGATTTCCCATGGCAAAGATGAAATGATCTCTTCCTGTAATTTTAATGGTTGGAAAGCTTGATTTTATTAAGTTGAAATATTGGTTATTAACTCCATAGAAGATTTTCGCATCGATATCTTCCAAATCATATGTTAATTCAAACATGCAGTATTTTTATTTTTAGATTTTAAAATTAAAGCTTTTTTTCAAATTTATATCAAATTCTTTTCAACAATCTTTCGGGCTTTCTTTTTATTTTAAATAACTTTGCAATACTACACTATTCTATAAATTGCTCATGTCAATTATTACCCTTACTTCGGATTTCGGAAATTTAGATTACAGAGTTGCTGCTGTGAAAGGCAAAATTCTGTCTCTAAACCCTGAGGTTAATATTATTGATATCACCCACGAAATCCAGGCATTCAACCTTATACAGACTTCGTATATTGTAAGAAATGCTTATAAATATTTTCCAAAAGGAAGCATACACATTCTTTCTGTAGACAGCTTTTATCACAAATCCAGAAAGAATATTATTTATAAAGCTGACGGATCTTACTTCCTGGCGGCAGACAACGGCCTTTTAAGCCTTATATTTTTTGATATTAAACCGGAAGCCATCTACGAGCTTACGCTGAATAACCGTTTTGATGATGTTATCAACTTTACTTCTACAGACATTTTTGTTCCTGCAGCGGTACATCTCGCCAATGGAGGACTCCCTGAAGTCATAGGAAGAAAAATAAACACGGCAAAACAACTGATGTTCCCTCGTGCGGTTTATAATGAATCGGAAGGGATGATTATTGGTGAAGTGACTTATATTGATAATTTCGGAAATATAATATCAAATATCAATAAAGATTTTTTTGAGAACATCAGTAAAGGTTACAACAGTTTTACCATAAAATTCAGAAATTTAAGCCTTTCAAGAATATTTTCAAGTCATACAGAAGTTGTTTCAGACTGGAAAAGGGAGACCGAATTCCACGGACAGTCTGCGGCAATATTCAATGATAGTCAGTTATTGGAGCTTACCATCTACAAAGGAAGCAAGAAAAACGGCGCTAAAAGCCTGTTTGGACTGAATGTGGGTGAAAATATTTATATCGAATTCAGCTAAGATTATATATTTCTTAAAAAAACCGATTTTTTTTATATATTTGTCAAAATCTAAAAATCAAAAATGGCAGAATACAAATTATTGCTTCCTTCCATGGGAGAAGGGGTTATGGAAGCGACAATTATCACTTGGTTATTCAATGAAGGTGATAACGTAAAGGAGGATGACTCCGTGGTAGAAATTGCAACAGATAAGGTAGATTCAGACGTACCGACACCAGTTTCGGGGAAAATTGTGAAAATTTTAAAGCAAAAAGATGAAGTTGCAAAAGTAGGTGAAGCCATTGCTATTTTAGAAATTGAAGGAGAAGGTACAGCTTCAGAAGAGGTGAAAGCTGAAACTCCGGCGGCTGCTCCTGATACTGAAACTTTAAAAGCGATTGAAGAGCCTCTACAGACAGCAGCTGCTTCAAACGTAGAATTCTCAGGAGACCTTTATCTGTCTCCACTCGTAAAATCTATCGCTCAACAGGAAAACATTTCTGAAACTGAACTGAAATCCATCAAAGGCAACGGTTTGGAAGGAAGAATTACAAAAGAAGATATATTAGCATATGTTGCTAACAGAGGAAGCAAGCCAGTTCAACAGGCAGCTCCGGTACAGGCAGCTTCTGCTCCACAACCAGCGGCAGTATCTGCTCCGGCAGCTACCATTCCGGTGAGCGCAGGTGATGAGATCATTCCAATGGACAGAATGAGAAAGATCATCGCTGAAAATATGGTGAAAGCAAAACAAATTGCTCCACACGTTACTTCTTTCATCGAAACAGACGTTACCAACGTTGTAAAATGGAGAAATAAAAACAAAGCTATATTCGAAAAACGTGAAGGTGAAAAACTGACTTTCATGCCTATTTTCGTAAAAGCAGTAGTGAAAGCTATTCAGGATTTCCCGATGATCAATGTTTCTATCAATGGTGAGAACATCATCAAAAAGAAAAACATCAACATCGGTATGGCTACTGCCCTTCCGGACGGAAACCTTATCGTTCCAGTTATCAAAAATGCTGATCAGTTATCTCTTTCAGGTCTTGCAAAAGCAATCAATGATTTAGCTTACAGGGCAAGAAACAAGAAATTGAGACCAGAAGATACTCAAGGGGCAACGTATACAATTTCTAACGTAGGAAGCTTCGGAAACCTTATGGGAACACCAATTATTCCTCAGCCTCAGGTAGCTATTTTAGCCATCGGAGCAATCGTTAAGAAGCCTGCAGTTCTTGAAACAGCTGACGGAGATGTAATTGCTATCAGAAACTTAATGTTCATGTCTCACTCTTATGACCACAGAGTGGTAGACGGATCTTTAGGTGGAATGATGCTGAAGCACGTTCACGACTACCTTGAAAACTGGGATCTGAACACAGAAATATAAGTAATAAATAATCAGTAATAAGTAATTTTGCTTATTACTGATCATATAAATGAAAACCTTCGATTAAATCGGAGGTTTTTTTGTTTTTTTATTACTTAAGCTTGACAATATTATAAAAGATTAAACATTACGCTAAATAAATATGAAATATTTAACAAAAATAATAATTAAAAACAAAATCAATAATTATTAAAAATATTTATATACTGTACTAACTTTTTTGGAAATCAGATTGATTAGCATTATTTTTAAACAAATTATTTGGAAAATGGATTTAGATTATAGTAAATATGACATCAAAAGATTTTTTGATGTCACCAAAGAAGATGAAGAATCAATGACTGAGGTTTAATCCTCTTTCTGAGTCACATTATAGTATCATCTCAATTCAACGAAATACAATTTCCGGAATTTTACCGTAATTTTATCCTTCAAAACCTACAAATGCTGAAAATTTTCACCCTCATAAAAAGATCTCTTAAAAACTCCTTCGACAATATCCGGAACGAACAGCTGAAACACAACCTGCTTCAGGCCATTCCTTTTTGGATAGGATCTGTAATTACAGGTTTTTTCGCAGTAATGTATGCGCAGGTATTTGCCTGGGGCGAACATCTCATGAATTTTATTTTCGACTGGCATGCATGGATGATTTTCATTATTGCTCCCATAGGATTTGTATTATCGTGGTGGCTGGTGAAAGAATTTGCTCCCAATGCCAAAGGAAGCGGTATTCCTCAAGTGATGGCCGCAGTAGAACTTGCCAACCCGAAAGAGCATCGGAAAATCCGGAATCTGTTAAGTATTAAAATTATTTTTTTCAAAATACTATCTTCTGTTGTTCTTGTAATCGGAGGAGGTGCAGTAGGACGTGAAGGCCCTACGATTCAGATAGCAGGTTCCGTTTTCAGAAAAGTGAATGAGTACCTTCCTGAATGGTGGCCAAAAATTTCCAAGAAAAACATGATTATGACAGGAGCGGCAGCCGGACTTGCTGCAGCGTTCAATACTCCCCTTGGAGGAATTGTTTTTGCTGTGGAAGAGCTGTC
The DNA here is from genome assembly GCF_004916905.1 of Chryseobacterium candidae. Classification (GTDB taxonomy): domain Bacteria; phylum Bacteroidota; class Bacteroidia; order Flavobacteriales; family Weeksellaceae; genus Chryseobacterium; species Chryseobacterium candidae. The sequence goes on along the minus strand of NZ_SDLV01000025.1, from coordinate 37,700 downwards.
AAAAACCCACATTAATTATTTTAAAACCGCCTTATTTACAGCGGTGATTATCGCAGGTTTAACAGCTCAAACATTGGCCGGGTCTTATTTATATCTTGGATATCCGAAAACCAATGATGTTTCTTTAATGGTTATGTTTCCCATCATATTGGTTGCAGCCACTGCCGGCATTATGGCAAGCCAGCTATCTGTCATTATGCTTAAAATCAATACCTGGAAGAAGAAAAAACTGAAAACAGATAAGGCTAATGTAATCTTTCTTATCATTTGTGCATTAATTATCGCTTCCATTGCATACTTCATCAACAGAGAAATTCTGGGTTCAGGAAAAGAAATTATGGAGCGTGTTCTTTTTACCAAAAATAAACATGAAGAATGGTATGTCCCTATTTTAAGAATGCTTGGCCCTGCCCTTTCTTTCACTTCTGGTGGTGCGGGCGGAATTTTCGCTCCTGCTCTTACTGCAGGAGCAAGTATAGGCTCAGTTATTTCAGGAGCCATACATTTAACGCCTAACGAAACCAATGTAGTAGTTCTCGCCGGAATGGTGGCTTTTCTTACCGGGATTACGAGAGCCCCATTTACTTCAGCCATTATTGTTTTGGAAATGACGGACAGGCATTCCCTGATATTCCATCTGATGCTTGCCGGAATGGTCTCCTCTATTGCTTCAATCCTGGTAAGCAGACATTCTTTGTATGATGTTTTGAAGGTGAATTTTCTGGCTGAAATCAGATCAAAAGATGAAAATTAATTCAATAACTAAAATAAAAGCAAATACATATTGTCAGGAAACACCAACTATTTCACCAACATTCTTGCATATACGGAAATTATTCTCTACTTTTGCACCTCGAAATAATTAACAAATTCATTTAACATTATGAACAATTACGAAACTGTTTTCATTTTAACTCCCGTTCTATCTGAGTCACAGGTAGAGGAAGCAGTGAACAAGTATGTAGATCTTATCAAAGAAAAGAACTGCGAAATCGTTGCTAAAGAAAACTGGGGATTAAAAAAATTAGCTTATCCTATCCAATTGAAAAAGAACGGGTTTTATACTCTAATTGAATTCAAAGGAGAAGGTACTGTAGTAGCTGATCTGGAATTAGCATTTAAGCGTGACGAGAGAGTAATCCGTTACCTTACTACAAAACTTGACAAGCATGCTGTTGAGTACGCTGTAACTAGAAGAACTAAAGTAAAAGCAGCTAAAGCTTAATTATTAACCCTATTTTTTAAAAAAGACAAGACATGGCAATAGATGAAATGGCTAAACAAGCCTCAGCTGGAGGAGAATCAGAAGTAAAATTCCTTACTCCGCTTGATATCAATACAAAATCTGAAAAGAAATATTGTAGATTCAAAAAATACGGAATTAAGCACGTTGATTACAAAGATGCTGACTTCTTATTACAATTTGTAAACGAACAAGGTAAAATTTTACCAAGAAGATACACTGGAACTTCTTTAAAATATCAAAGAAAAGTTTCTGCTGCTATCAAAAGAGCAAGACACCTTGCATTACTACCATACGTAGCTGACTTATTGAAATAAGACAAAAATAAATAAAAGAAGAGGTCTCCCTCTTCTTTTGTTGCTGAATAAATCATTAATTCTAACTTGATTTTAGATATAAAACTAAAATCTAAAAAAGGACAACAACAATGGAAATTATCCTAAAAAAAGACGTAGAAAACTTAGGACTTGAGTTTGATACAGTAAACGTAAAGCCAGGTTATGCTAGAAACTTCTTAATTCCTCAAGGAATTGCTCTTTTAGCTACCCCTAAAAACAAAGCTGCTTTAGAAGCTACATTAGAAGCTAGAAAAGAAGAAGAAGCTAAATTAATCGCTGCTGCTAACGCTGTAGTTGAGCAATTGAAGAAAACTTCTATCACTATTCCTGCAAAAGTAGGTGCTGGTGACAAATTATTCGGATCTATCAACAATGCTGATCTATCTGCTGCTTTAGAAAAAGCTGGTGTTTCTGTAGAGAAAAAATACATCAAAATTCCTGGTAATACTATCAAGAGAACTGGTAAATTCACAGCTCTTATCAGACTTCACAGAAATGTTGAGTACAACTACGAGTTTGATATCGTATCTGACGCTCCAGTGGAAGCAGCTCCTAAAAAAGAAGAAGCTAAAACTGAAGAAGCTTAATAAGCAACTGAGAATTTCTCACAATATAAGACCACTTCAATTTATTGAGGTGGTTTTTTTATGTAAAGTATTGTTTACAGAACTATCCTGCCTTTTGCTTTGCAAAAATCCACCCTTCAGCGGAAGAGAATGTGAACATCTCAAGCAATATTATTCGTTTTCCGCAAATCTTACGTCATTCAAATATACAGGTGCTTTACGATACTGTTATCAGGTAATACGCAACCGGACCTCTTACTCGCTACTTATCCTCTCTCAGTTTATATGCTGATAATAGCAAATTCTTATAAAATTAACACCCTCTCTTCAAACAATCAAGAGTAATTTTCTGCTTCCTGCTCCAACTACTTTGGCCGATTTATTGTTCATATTTTTAAAGATGCAATATTGCTCCAACCGCAACGTTTATTACACAAAAGCTTAAGAATGGAAATTGAAAGAATTTTACTGAGTCAAAGGGATTTTTTTAAAACACAGCAGACCAAAAGCCTCGCTTTCAGGAAAATGTACCTTGAAAAGCTGAAAAATCTAATTATTTCTAATGAGAATATGTTGTATGAAACTATTAAAAAAGATTTTGGAAAATCAGCATTTGATACCTTCACTACAGAATTATCCTTCATTCTCAATGATATTAATTATTATATCAGGAACTTAAAATCTCTTTCAAAGCCTAAAAAAGTAAGCACCAATCTTGTCAACCAACTGGGAAACAGTAAAATTTATGCTGATCCATTGGGCTGTGTATTGGTAATCGGTGCCTGGAATTATCCGTATCAGCTATCCCTTTCTCCCGTCATAGCGGCAATGGCCGCCGGAAACTGCTGTATTCTTAAGCCCAGCGAAATAGCAGAAAATACAATGAAAGCTATGGCATCCATTATCAATGAAAACTTTCCGTCTGAATATCTTTATGTATATGAAGGAGGTATTGATGAAACCACTGCTGTTCTCAAGTTAAAATTTGACAAGATTTTTTTTACAGGAAGCACAAAAGTCGGTAAGATTGTTTACAAAGCAGCCGCAGAACATCTTACTCCTGTAACCCTTGAACTGGGCGGAAAATCTCCGGCTATCGTCACCCAAAATGCCTCTCTAGAAACTGCTGCCAAAAGAATTGTCTGGGGAAAATTCCTCAACGCCGGACAAACCTGTGTTGCTCCGGATTATCTGCTGGTGGAAGAAACCATTAAGGAACAGTTTCTGGAAATGCTCAGAAAATATATCAAAGAATTCAAATATAAGCCGGATTCTGATCAATACACAAGAATTATTAACCAAAGGAATTTCCAAAGGCTTATCCATCTTATTGATCAGGAAAAAATCTATTGCGGCGGGAATTTCAACGAAGAAAAACGGTATATAGAGCCTACTATTCTGAATCGTATAGACTGGAATGACAAAATTATGCAGGAAGAAATTTTCGGTCCTATTCTGCCTGTCATCAGCTTTCAAAATTACAATGTGGCGCTAAATTCTATTCTGGAGCTTGAAAAACCACTGGCAGCCTACCTTTTTACCAATAACGCTGAGGAAAAAGAAAATTTTACAAGGAAACTGTCTTTTGGAGGAGGTTGTATCAATGATACGGTAATGCATTTAAGTAATGACAATCTTCCTTTTGGAGGAGTGGGAAATTCAGGGATTGGAAATTATCACGGCAAATATGGCTTCGAAACATTTTCACACCAAAAATCAGTTCTTGAAAAAGCAACCTGGGGCGAACCGAATATCAAATATCCGCCATATTCTAACAAAAAATTAAGCTGGATCAAAAAATTACTTTAATTCTAAAAGTTTTATTTTCTACGGACCTAAATAAAAAAACTGCCTCATTACTGAAGCAGTTTCTATATTTTATCCTTTTTTAGGAGCCCATGTCGTAAAGAATTCTTTTACTTTTTCTTTACTGTATCCTTTTCCTTCTTCCAACACATCACTCTGCTGAGCTTTGATCATTTTTCCGTCTTTATCTAATATAATAAACACCGGATATCCAAATTTCTCACCCGGATTACCATATTGGGCAAAAACTTTTTCATTTTTATTTTCCGGAGAATAGTTCAGGTGATAATATACATAATTCTTCTCTGCCAATTCCTTCAGTTCGGGAGTAGTCTGTACAAAATTATTAAAGCGAAGACACCAGATACACCAGTTTCCACCAGCCTGGATCATTATATTCTTACCTTCTTTCTTTGCCTGGGCAACCAATTTATTAATATCAGCCTGAGCGTCAGCTTTTGGGTCATAGGGCTTAGGAAGCTTTGCTTTTTCTTCAGCTGCCTTTTTCTGAGATTCTAATTTGGCTTGCTCTGCAGGTACTACAATAGCTGCTTTTTTTACATTTTGCGAAAAAGCAAGGGTACTTAATCCCAGGAAAGCGAATATTATCAATTTTTTCATAATATAAAGGTAAAAAAAATAATATATATCCTTCTGCAAAAATAGAACCATAATTTTATTATCACTAAATTTGCGTGTTTTATGAAATTTCTAATCAAAATATTATACCTGATCTCCAAGCTTCCGCTTAAAATATTATATATTTTTTCGGACGTCATCTTTTTCCTAAATTATTATATTGTAGGTTACAGAAAAGATGTTATTACCCAAAATCTTAAAAACTCTTTTCCAGACAAATCTGAAGAAGAAATTAAAGAGATCCGGAAAAAATTCTATCTTAATTTTTCAGATTATCTGGTAGAAACTATAAAATCTTTCAGCATTTCGGAAACAGAAGCAAGAGTAAGAATGCAGCATATCAATCAGGAACTGTTCCATGAAGCCAAAAGGGAGGGTAAAAATATTATCCTGCTGGCCGGACACGTTTTCAATTGGGAATGGATTAACGCACTGGCAAAGATTGTTCCCCAGGCTCATTGTCATCCTGTATACAGAAAGGTGAATAATAGCTTCTGGGAAAATCAGATGAAGAAGGTCAGGAATAAATTCGGGAATGAAGCCCTGGAAGCCAATGAAGTAATTCTGAATATCTTCAGATCTAAAAATAATGGAGATTCAGCATATATGTTTGTTGCGGATCAGACTCCTCACTTTGCCCACATTACTTACGGACTAGAGTTTTTAAATCAGCGGACACCTGCTTTTGTGGGATACGACAAGCTGGCTACAAGAATGGATCTTGTCTTTATCTATTGTGAGATGAAAAAGGTAAAACGTGGTTATTATCAGGTTAATTATCACAGAATATACCCGGATGGTGAAAAGTTCACGGAAAATGAAGTGGTGAGAAAATTTCATAAATTACTGGAAAATACTTTACACAAAAATCCTGACAATTATCTTTGGTCACACAGAAAATGGAAATATCAGAACTCTATCAAAAATTTTGATTCTGAAAAAAAATAGATTGACATGCAGAAAAAACTGGCAGTTGCCATCTTAAACTGGAACGGTAAAAATTGGCTTGAAAAATTTCTTCCGGGTGTGGTTCAATTTTCTCAGAATGCGGATATTTATGTTATTGACAATCTTTCTACGGATGATTCCGTAGAGTTTCTACAGAAGAATTTCCCCACAGTATATATTATTAAAAATGATAAAAACTATGGTTTTGCAGGCGGCTACAATGAGGGGTTAAAGGCTGTCAAAAATGAATATTACTGCCTTCTCAATTCTGATGTAGAAGTTACAGAGAACTGGACAGTGCCTGTATTGGAATTATTGGAAAATAACTCTTCTATTTCCGCAGTACAGCCTAAGATTTTATCATATCATAATAAGAACTATTTTGAGTTTGCAGGTGCTGCAGGCGGATTGATAGACAATCTTGGATATCCTTACTGCAGAGGAAGGGTTTTTGATGATCTGGAAGAAGATAAAGGACAGTATAATGATGAAACAGAGATCTTCTGGGCATCAGGATGCTGCTTTTTTATCCGTTCAACAGATTTCTGGAAACAGAATGGTTTTGACGCAAGGTTTTTTGCTCATCAGGAGGAGATTGATCTTTGCTGGAGGCTTATTAATTCCGGAAAAAAGATTTATTATACCGGGAAATCCAAAATTTATCATGTAGGCGGCGGAACGCTCAACAAACAGAGTGTACAAAAGACTTATTTAAACATCAGAAATAATCTTTCTATGATGTTTAAAAACCTTCCTTTTCCTCAATTGATCATGTTGATCTTTTTCAGATTATGTTTGGACAGTGTTGCCGGAATTTATTTTGGTTTAAAGCAAGGCTTTCCACATCTGTGGGCTGTCATAAGAGCTCATTTTGGATTTTACACCCAGCTTCCCGGAACATGGAAGCTTCGCCAAAAATACCAGAAACATCAGTTTTACCAATCAAAATGGCTGATTTTTAAACATTTTTTGGGAAGAAGGTGATAGACGGCAGGGATTAGGGAAAATTACAGTTTTCTTTTCTTATTATGAACTAAAACTCATTAAGTAAAAATTCATAACTTCAATTAACCTTAAACTTTAAATTAAACTCTAGGCAAGAGAACAAGCAACAAGCAACTAATAAACAAAACCAACCAACAAATTATAATTTTAAAAAATGGATTTCTGTGCGATAGATTTTGAAACAGCCACTCATGAGAAAAGTTCAGCTTGTGAGATGGGGATTTGTGTAGTACAGAATTCTGAAATTGTAGAGACTAAAACCTGGCTGATTAAACCACCCAGCTTTCCTTATTTCAGCAGATTCAATATTGCGGTGCATGGAATTCATCCTGAAGATGTAAAAGATGCTCCTACTTTTGATGAAGTATGGTATGAAGCTCAGGATCTGATGTATGGCAGTCTTATGATTGCTCATAATGCTGGTTTTGATGCTTCTGTTTTAAGAGGCTGCCTGGAGCATTACGGAATGTATACCCCAAAATTGAACTATTTGTGCAGTATACAGCTTGCCAAGAAATCATGGAATTATCTTCCAAAATATGGATTGAAGCCATTGGCAGAATATCATAAAATTGATTTTACTCATCACAGAGCAGGAGCTGATGCGGAAGTTTGTGCCAAAATATCTTTGCTGGCATTTGAAAAACTCTTCCTCACCAGTAATGATGAAGTAAATGAGTATATGAAAGCAAAAATTAAAAAGCTTTAGTCATCAGAACCCGGGTTTCTTGTAAAAACTTTACATTATACAGGGCATCAATTATTAATTGCTCAACACTTCAGACAACAGATTGAATTTTGGAATATCAATTTCAAAAGTTTCCTGTGTATCCATGTTTTTAACAAGGTATTTTCCACTCATATTCCCTACCCCGGAACGAAGCATTACATTGGAAAAATAAGCAAAATTTTCACTGGTTCCTATCTCAGGAGTCAATCCAATCACTCCGTCGCCTATTATTTCTGTATATCCGAATCCTACATCAAAAATTAACCATTTTCTTTTCAATACTTTGATAGGAAAGCTTCCGTCATTTTCTATCGTGATATTGTATTTAAAAACGTAACGGTTTTCGGAAGGATAACTGTTTTTACTATCATATTCAGGTATTACTGAAACTTTGATATTGGAAGTCATTTTTGAAAACATCATTGTAGCATTTTCTTCATAAATACAAAAATCTCGCCTTTTTTAAGGCGAGATCATATATTATATTATAATTTTATTAAAAACTATAATCCAAGGCCTTTTCTTTCATCACCTCCCATTAGAATTTCAACAGGGTTGTCGATACCTTCTTTTACGGCTACAAGGAATCCTACAGACTCTTTTCCGTCGATAATTCTGTGGTCATATGACATTGCAACGTACATCATTGGTCTGATTACTACCTGTCCGTCAACAGCAACCGGTCTCTGGATGATGTTGTGCATTCCTAAGATTGCAGATTGTGGAGGGTTGATGATTGGTGTAGACATCATAGATCCGAAAGTACCACCATTTGTAATAGTAAATGTACCACCGGTCATTTCATCAACAGTAATTTTACCGTCTCTTACTTTAGTAGCAAGATCTTTAATATTTGCTTCAACAGCACTGAAAGACATGTTTTCTGCATTTCTCAATACAGGAACCATTAATCCTTTAGGACCTGAAACTGCGATTGAAATATCGCAGAAATCATAGTTTACTTTGAAGTCGCCATCAATAGATGCGTTTACATCCGGATACATTTGTAATGCTCTTGTTACTGCTTTTGTAAAGAAAGACATAAAACCAAGTCCAACTCCGTGCTTTTGAGCAAATTCTTCTTTATACAGCTTTCTCAATCTGAAGATTTCAGACATGTCAACTTCGTTGAAAGTAGTTAACATAGCTGTTTCGTTCTTCACAGAAACTAATCTCTGAGCGATTTTTCTTCTTAAAACCGAAAGTTTAGTTGTTGTGGTAGATCTGGAACCTGTTGCAGTAAGAGGACTTCCTCCTAATGCAGGTACTGCTGCTAATTCAGCATCAGTTTTAGTAATTCTTCCGTCTCTTCCTGTTCCTGAAACCTGAGCAGCATCCATTCCTTTTTCATCAAGGATCTTCTTAGCAGCCGGAGATGGAGCTCCTGTTGCATAAGTTTGTGGAGCGGCTACCGGAGCAGCTGGTTTTGGAGCTTCTTGTTTAGCAGGCTCAGCAGCTTTCGGAGCTTCTTCCTGTTTTGGAGCTTCAGCAGCAGGTGCAGCACCTTCTGGTTTTTTAGCATCCATATCAATTAAACAAACTACCTGACCTACTTGTACTACATCACCTTCTTCTGCTTTTAAAGTGATAATTCCACTTTGTTCTGCGGGCAATTCAAGAGTTGCTTTATCTGAATCCACTTCGGCGATAGGTTGATCTTTTTCTACATAATCACCATCTTTTACAAGCCAGGTTGCAATTTCAACTTCTGTAATTGATTCGCCTGGTGAAGGAACTTTCATTTCTAAAACTGACATATCGAGTATTTTTTATTTTTTAATTGATTATTATTTTAAATTACGCTGTAACGGGTCTTTTTGCAGGAGCATCATCTCTGTCGAAAACTCTGTTGATCACTGCATTTTGGTTTTTCTCAAACATTTTGTGGCTACCTGGAGCTGGTGCACCGCTTGGTACCGGAGCAACTACCTGAATTCCTGTATCTCTGAAGTTTCTAAGGATATAAGACCATGCCCCCATGTTTTCTGGTTCTTCCTGAGCCCACACCAATTGTTTTCTGTTTTCATATTTACTGAAAATGGTTTCAATAGCATCTGTCTGAAGCGGATATAACTGTTCGAATCTTACTAATGCAATATTTTCACAGTTCAGTTCTTCTTTCTTCGCTAATAATTCGAAGTACAGTTTACCTGAACAAAGAACTAATTTTTCTACTTTTTTAGGATCTGCTGTAGGGTCATCTAAAATTGGCTGGAATGAACCTGTAGCGAAATCTTCAAGTGGAGAAACCACTTTAGGGTGTCTCAACAGAGATTTAGGACTCATTACGATCAATGGTTTTCTGAATGCCCATTTCAACTGTCTTCTCAATAAGTGGAAGTAGTTGGCAGGTGAAGTAATATTGGCTACTACCATGTTTTCATTTGCACAAAGAGTAAGGAATCTCTCCAATCTTGCTGAAGAGTGCTCTGCTCCCTGTCCTTCTGAACCGTGAGGCAATAACATCACCAAGCCGTCCTGAATTTTCCATTTTTCTTCAGCAGCCGCCAGATACTGGTCAACGATAATCTGAGCACCATTCACGAAATCTCCGAACTGAGCTTCCCAGATGGTTAATGTATTTGGGGAAGCCATTGCATATCCATAATCGAAACCTAGAACACCATATTCTGAAAGGTGAGAGTTGAATACATCAAATCTGTTTTCAGATACATGTCTTAACGGGATATATTCTTCTTCGGTATCTTCAGTTTTTACGACAGCGTGTCTGTGAGAGAATGTTCCTCTTTCCACATCTTCTCCTGAGATTCTTACATTGTGTCCTTCTACAAGAAGTGTTGCATACGCTAACCATTCTCCTAATGCCCAGTCTAAAGAATTTCCTTCAATCGCTTTGATACGGTTATCGAAAAGTCTTGTAATTTTATTGATAAACTTCTTGTCTGCCGGAAGTGTTGACATTTTAATCGCCAATTCTTTCAGCTTCTCCAAGTCATATTTAGTATCTACCGGTAACTGCACTGCTCCTCTCTTACCAATTGGATAATTTACCCAATCTTCAGCCATGAACACATCCATTACGTTTTTCTCGATCTCTTTAGAAGCGTCAAAATCTTTATCTAAAAGAGCTTTGAATTCCGTTTCCATTTTAGCAATTACGTCGTTGGAAGTAACGCTGTCTTTCAATAATTTCTCTTTATAAATTTCTCTTGGATTCGGGTGTTTTGAAATGGTTTTATAAAGGTTAGGCTGCGTAAATCTTGGCTCATCCCCTTCGTTGTGACCATATTTTCTGTATCCTAAAAGGTCGATATAAACATCTTTTCCGAATTTTGCTCTGAAGTCAGCAGCAAAATGGATGGCATGAACAACCGCTTCAGCATCGTCAGCATTTACGTGCATTACAGGAGATTCTGTAACTTTTGCAATATCTGTACAGTATGTTGAAGATCTTGCATCCATATAATTGGTTGTAAACGAAACCTGGTTATTGACAACGATATGAACTGTACCTCCTGTTCTGTATCCTTCCAGAGTCATCATCTGAGCAACTTCGTAAGCAATCCCCTGTCCGGCAATAGCTCCGTCACCATGAATGATGATTGGCAATACTTTAGAATAGTCTTTGTATTTGTCATCTACTTTTGCACGGCAGATACCTTCTACCAAAGCAGCAACTGTTTCAAGGTGGGATGGGTTTGGAGTCAGGTTGATACAAACTTCTTCTCCTGAAGCTGTTTTGATTTTTTTAGATGATCCTAAGTGATATTTAACATCCCCTGAGAATACATCTTCTTCGAATTCTTTTCCTTCAAATTCTGAGAAGATCTGCTTATACGATTTCCCGAAGATATTGGTAAGAACATTAAGTCTACCTCTGTGAGCCATTCCTAATACCACTTCATCTACTCCTAGCTGAGAAGATCTTGAGATCAGCTGATCTAAAGCCGGGATTAATGTTTCACCTCCTTCTAATGAGAATCTTTTCTGTCCTACAAATTTTGTGTGAAGATAGTTTTCAAACGCAACCGCCTGGTTTAATTTTAATAAGATTTCTGTTTTTTCATTGGCAGAAAGACTTGGATGATTTTCGTTTACCTGAAGCCATCTTTTGATAAAATCTTTTTCTTCAACGTTGTTGATGTGCATGTATTCTACTCCGATGGAATCACAGTAGATGTTTTCAAGATGTTTGATAAGATCTGCAAGAGTAGCAGGTTCTTTCATTCCTGTTTCAACGGCACAGTTGAATTTTGTATTTAAATCTTCTTTGGAAAGACCAAAATTTTCGATATCTAAAGTAGGCGTGTAATGTCTTCTTTCTCTAACCGGGTTGGTCTTTGTAAAAAGGTGTCCTCTTGTTCTGTAAGCCTCAATAAGGTTTACTACTTTAAATTCTTTCTTGATATGCTCAGGAACCTCTCCGTTGGATACTGCCTGAGAAATCTGTTGCTGTACTGCCGGGGCAGCGTTGGCCGAAGCCTGAATAAACTGGGTGGTATCGTCATCTCCGTAGTTCTCCAATGCAAAATCGAAGCCTTGAAAGAAGGCTTTCCATGATGGTTCTAAAGAGTCCGGGAATTTTAAGTACTGTTGGTATAAATCCTCAATTAACTGAGAATGAGCTGCGTTTAGGAATGAAAATCTGTCCATTATTACAGTTTATCTATTTATTAAAATTTATTTGTAGAATTAATCTTCAAATTTAATAAAAAAAACCGAGTTAGAACAGTCTGAAACCGTTAAAAAAACTTAAGAAGAAATAAATTAAAAAAAAATCACTTATATACTGATAATGAGAGCTTAACGTTTACCTCCTGACCATCCATCGGACGTTCAATAAAGGTCTGGCGGATATCTCCGAAGCGCATCTCGTCTTTTTTGGCTTTCTGAATGAGCTGCTGAATTGCCCGAATTCTTCCCTCATAATTCCCTTTGTAGTAAATTACATAATTTTGAGACGGATTTATGGATCTAAAATTGAAATTATTATCAGACACTCCAATTTTCTTAGAAAGTGGAATTCCGAGAAAATAAGAAACCTCTTTGTCTTTGTAATTATCGGCATCAGTAATCAGGATCGGGTATCCGAATTCATCATCTCTTTTCCCAAGATCCATCGTTACGAAGTTATAGACTTTGTTATAATTCATTACGATATTTTTGTAAAGAGCGTCTTTTTTGTTTGATGTACTTACATTAATTCCCAACAACAGTTTGTCTTCCTCATTCTCCACCATCAGGCTGTCATATTTGATGGCTGCCATCCGGTTGTCTTTTTCTACTTTATTTCCTAAGGAGTTTTTAAGATTCACCATACTTTTGTTGATGTTTTCGGCAAAACGGTCTTCAGTCCAGAAATTTTCTACTCTTTTCCAGACTGCTAATTTGGGAGTATGAACATACCAGATAATCTTTGTTTTTTCTGCGGAAACAGGTTTGAATTTAACGTCAACCAATGTCGGATTTTCGTTTTTATCCTCAAAAAGCTGATATTTTAATGTTTTATTGGGGTTTTCATACCTGATGAACATTTCTCCATCGGTATCATTTTTAGGATCTACGTAGCTGATGGCACTTCCCTGCCCTTCATAAGGCGTGTAATAATCTATATCTATAGACGGTGAGCTGGTAAAAAAGTTGTTCCATCTTGTAAAATTCTGAAGATTATTAAACTGGGCAAAAACTTTATCCACGGGATAGTCGATCTCTTTTTCAATCGTAAAGTTCTTACTTTCATCTACAAAATAATACATGGAAGCAGCATAAGCTCCCCCCAAAAGAATAATGATTACCGCTAAGATTTTAAAAATACGCATCGCACAAAAATAATACAAATATAAAGAGTGACCAATATACTGATCACTCCAATGATATGTTTAACAATAATTAACCTTGTTAAAGGCTGGAAGCGGAATCCAGGAAGCTGGAAGTTACTATTTGACGGATAAAGCTACCAAAATTTTTGATTGAAAAATTCTTCAAGCCAATAGAATAAGCCAGGATTTCGTGTGAAAAGATAACTTTTTCTATTCCGCCATTCATAATTTCCAGCTTCCAGCTTCTTATTTACCTTCTCTTACCCGATATGTGTTCCCGGAGCAATTACAGCGCCTTTCTTCACAACCACAATCCCATCCTGAACAGAATAAGTTCCATAATCACCATCCGGAATATGTTTTCCGCCAGTAATCTTCACATTGTCACCAATGTAACAGTTTTTATCCAGGATTGCTTTTTCTATATAGCAGTATTTACCAATTCCCATATTAGGACGTCCGCCTCTGTCGTTCAGGACAATTTCTGTTGTATTTTGGTAGAAATCAGCTCCCATGACATAAGAATTCACGATGGTACTTCCTTTATCAATCCTTGTTCTGTTTCCGATCACAGAGTTTTCAATTTTATCTGCCATAATGATACAACCATCTCCAAAAACGGCTTTACTTACATATGAACCGTTTATTTTTGACGGAGGAAGCATTCTTGCTCTGGTGTAGATAGGCGAAGAAGAGAAAAGATTAAACTGCGGCAGATCCAGACAAAGATCCAGATTGGCTTCGTAGAAGGATTCTATAGTTCCGATATCTGTCCAGTAGCCTTCATACTGATAGCTTAATGTCTTGTATTTTCCAATGGAGCTTGGAATGATATCTTTTCCGAAATCATCACCTGCACCTTCATCAAACATCTTTTTAAGGATGTTCTTGGTGAAAATATAGATTCCCATGGAAGCCAGAAACTCTTTTCCGGCATGTTTATTTTCTTCTGAAACTTCAGATTTCAGGCCTGTTAACATATCAAAATCCGGCTTTTCATAGAAAGAAGTAATATTTCCCTCATCATCCGATTTTAAGATCCCAAAACCTGTGGCGTCTTTTGCATTGACCGGAATGGTAGCAATGGTAAGATCGCCTCCGTTTTCAATATGGAAGTCCAGCATTTCTCTGAAATCCATCTGATACAACTGATCTCCTGAAAGAATAAGGATATAGTCATAATCATATTTTTCAAGATGCTTCATAGACTGACGCACAGCATCAGCTGTTCCTTGATACCAGCTGTCATTTTCTACATTCTGCTCGGCTGCCAGAATGTCTACAAAACCTTTGCTGAAGATATCAAAGTGATAAGAATTCTTAATATGTGAATTGAGGGAAGCAGAATTAAACTGCGTTAGCACCAGAATTTTATTCAGTCCTGAGTTCAAACAGTTTGAAATAGGAATATCCACCAGTCTGTATTTTCCTGCAATAGGAACAGCCGGCTTTGATCTGGTATACGTTAACGGAAATAATCTTGTTCCTCTGCCTCCTCCTAACACAATGGAGATTACATTTCGATTCATAAATATATTGCGTTTTATTTTATTAAGTTTACTGTTCTGTTTTTAGTGTTTACTGCTACTTTAAAGCATTCTTTGTTTTCATATTGGAGCTCGTTTTTATAAAAAGTCACCCGAAAATCATCTTTATCATTCAATACTAAAACCTCTTTATCCAGATTATAGATTTCAATATTATATTTTTTAAGCTCATTTCTGAAGAACGGATTTGTAATAAGTACGTCCATTACATCAGCACTCTTCATTACAAAGTTATCGACATCTTTACGATACTTTTCTCTCCAGCCTTTCCCATATTTTCTTTCTATTGCAGCATAAGTCCTTTTATTAAGAGCATCTATTCTCTTCATCTCGTCAGGTTCTAACAGACAATCACCGACAGAGTAATGCTTTATTTTCCATTTTTCGGCAATACCAACCATTGCTTCATACCTTTCCGTTGCCGGAAGACCGTAGCCATAGATCCAATAATAACCTCCATGGTAGCTTCCTCTGTCTTCTTTACATGAAAACAGTGTAAACATTATCACAGAAAGAAATCCGAAAATCTTCACTCTATCAGCTATTATATAAAGCTATGTATTTTTCTGCAGATTTCTCCCATGCAAAGTCAAAATTCATGTTGGCATGGATAAGATCTTCCATAACCCCTTTTTGATTATAAATCGCCATTGCCCTGTTCATAGCATGTACAACATCATCTACCCCCGGATAAGTAAAATTCAGTCCTGCTCCACCCGTCGAAATATCTTCTACGGTATCTTTGAGACCTCCCGTAAATCTTACCACGGGAACAGTTCCGTATCTCATGGAGTACATTTGATTCAACCCGCAAGGCTCTACTCTGGAAGGCATCAGAAGGAAATCTGCTGATGCATAGATCTTATGGGAAAGATGTTCTTTATATCCAAGATCCAGTGCAAAATTGGTGTAGGTATAATCGTATTCTTTCAGTTTATTTTCAATATAGGTATTTCCTGATCCGAGAATCATAATATTTAAAGCTCCATAACTTTGTTTAATACTTCGCCATACTACATCCGGAAGCAGATCTGCACCTTTTTCCGTGGCGAATCTTCCGATAAAGGCGAATAAAGGAAGCTCGGGCTTTAACCCATATTCTTTACAGAGTCTTTCTTTATTTTTCTTTTTCTGAGCTACAGCATTTTTACTGTTAAAATTAAAATCGAGCATCGGATCTGTTTCAGGATTCCAGACTTCGGTGTCAATACCGTTAATGATACCATAAGCTTTTCCGAATTCCTGACGAACCAGACTTTCCAGTCCGCGGAAGCTGATAAAGAGTTCTTCAAGATATCCTTCGGAAACGGTGGTAAAAGCGTTGGCACATTTAATCATACTTGCCAGAGGATTCATGAATCCGTTCCAGTCTATCAGTCCCCATTTATAATCATCAAAAGAAGGCATATAATTGGCCATGTTCCAGCTCATCATTCCCTGATATTCTCCGTTATGAATAGTTCCTATTGTTTTTACTCCTTTTAAGAATCCGAATTCCGGACAATTTTCCACCATAAAAGGAATCAAACCAGTATGATAATCATGACAATGCAGCACATCAGGACGGATTTCCATGGCACAAAGCCAATGCAGTATTCCATGTTGAAAAGCCAGAAACTGAAAACTTTCATCCTGATACCCATAAGGATTATCCCTGTCTAATAATCCCGGAATTCTTACCATATACAGCTCAAATCCCAGGACATTTGTCTTTTCTTTCAATACCTGAACCTGCAGCATACTGATCCCCTGATGGATAAAGCCATCAAAAACAACATCGAATTCATGATCCTGAATAAAAGGTTTATTATACCAGGGCATCACTACTTTTGCCTCTATACCTTTTACTTTATTCTGATACTTTGGTAACGCTCCAACCACATCTGCCAGACCGCCTACTTTTGCTACAGGATAACATTCTGTACTTAAATGATAAACAACCATTCTTTATCTCTTGTGTTTAATTCTGTGTAATTTATACTTTTTATCTTTCTTCTGTCTTAAAATTATTCCTGCCAATGGCGGTAATTTCACCGTCATTGTTTTAGAATAATTTCTCCATTCTTCATACGTCTCATCAAGGATTTCAGGCCTTACTCCGCTTCCACTGTATTTTTCATCATCCGAGTTTAAAATAACTTTCCAGTGGGAGCCTGCAGGAATCCCGATTTTATAATCCAATACTTTTGGTGCCAGATTTAAAATGACCATCAGGACATCTTCTTTCTTTTTTCCTTTTCTTAGATAAACATATACCGAATTTTCCAGATCATCTGCTTCTATCCATTCAAAGCCATGTTTATCAAACTGATTTTCATAAAAAGCGGTTTCTGATCTGTAAAGGTGATTCAGGTCTTTCACCATTTCCTGCATTCCTTGGTGAACAGGATATTTAAGCAAATGCCAGTCCAGGCTTCTGGTAAAATTCCATTCACCGGTCTGTCCGAATTCATCGCCCATGAAAAGCAGCTTGGCTCCGGGATGGGTATACATATATACATATAAGGTACGGAGATTGGCAAACTTCTGCCATTCGTCACCTTTCATTTTATAAATAAGACTTGCTTTTCCGTGTACCACTTCATCATGTGACAAAGGCATCATATAATTTTCATTATACATATACATGGAAGCAAAGGTCAGTTTATGATGATGGAATTTACGGTTAACAAAATCTTCTTTAAAATAATCCAGCGTATCATGCATCCAGCCCATCATCCATTTCATTCCAAATCCTACACCACCGTCATGAACAGGTTTTGTAAGCATGGGAAAATCTGAGCTTTCTTCTGCTATGGTGATGATATTATTTCCAAATTCTTTATAAACAGCCGTATTAAATTCCTGTAGAAAAGTTTTAGCTTCCAGGTTCACATTGGTTCCATATATATTAGGTTCCCATTCTCCTTCATTTCTTGAATAATCAAGATGAAGCATTGAAGTTACGGCATCCACACGCAATCCGTCTGCATGATAGCGATCCAGCCAGAACATGGCATTTGAAATCAGAAAAGACTTTACTTCATTTCTTCCGTAATTGAAAATATGCGATTTCCAATCCGGGTGAAATCCTTTTCTCGGATCTTCATGTTCATACAGATAAGAGCCGTCAAAGCGGTGAAGACCATTGGCATCTCCCGGAAAATGGGACGGAACCCAATCCAGAATAACGCCTATTTCATTATTATGAAGTTCATCAATAAGAAACATCAAATCCTGTGGTGAACCAAAGCGCGAAGTGGCCGCATAAAAACCGGTAATCTGATATCCCCAGCTGGGTTCGTAAGGATATTCCATCACCGGCATAAATTCTACATGTGTAAATCCCATTTCTTTTATATAAGGAACCAGTTTTTTGGCAATATCTCTATAGTTTAAAAAACGCTGGGGCTGATCTTCTTCTCTTACCCAGGAGCCTAAATGCAGCTCATATACAGATATCGGAGCTTCCAGCCTGTTTCTTTTCCAGCGGCTGTCCATCCATTCCTGGTCATCCCACTCATACCAGGTAGTAGAAACCAGAGAAGCGGCCTGAATATTCTGTTCCCAGCTCAATGCATAGGGATCGCTTTTCTCCAGAATTTCACCTCTGGGTGTTTCAATAGCATATTTATATAATGTTCCCCAGGTTAATCCTTCAATAAATCCTTCCCAGATCCCGGATTCATCCCATCGTGGAAACAAGATATGATCTTTATGATTCCAGTTGTTAAAATTTCCGATCACAGAAACTTTCTTTGCATTAGGTGCCCAAACGGAAAAATATACGCCCTTTACGCCCTCTTTTTCTGCAGAATGTGCTCCAAATTTACCATACAGCTTATAGTGCCTACCTTCTTTAAAAAGATATACATCATGATCGGTGAAAAGCGTGTAGGTCTTAACAGAATTCATCAAGATCAGTTTATATTTATATTTTTCCTGAAACTACGAAAAATACTGACAATAGCGATAAATTATTCATCAAATAATTATCAACATCATTTCGTGTTTTGTCTATCTATCAAATATATCATTTTTTACTACATATTTTTATAATTTCAAAACAATCTTTTTTTTATAAATTTAACATCAATATTTTATTAAACACAACGATGAGGTTTGAACTTTATACAGTAGAAATAGACGACAGACCGGTATTTATTACCGGAAATTTCAATAGCTGGAATCCTAAAGATTATAATTTTCAGCTTAGACAGACTGACACATCCCGTTATTTTATAGAAATTGAAGATCAGGCTCTTCCTGATGATATTGAATATAAATTCACAAAGGGAGGTTGGGAAAATGTAGAACTGGACCAATATGGAAATATCACACCCAACCGGAAAGTAAAAAAATCTGCAGGTAAAACAACTGACTCTGTAAAAAAATGGAGATTGAACTGGGGACCGTTCAAAGAAGAATATTATCCTATAGCACAAGTTATTTCCGAAAATTTTTACATTCCGCAGCTTGACCGTTACCGTAAGGTTTGGGCGCTCCTTCCCTACGACTATCACAACACGGATAAACGGTATCCTGTTTTATACCTTCAGGATGCACAAAATCTGTTCAATGAAGGAAGCGGCTTCGGAAATTGGGAAATCGACAAAAAGCTATCCATCCTTGCAGAGTATGGACGCGGTGATCTTATCATCATTGCGATAGAACATGGCAGTGAGGAAAGAATTAAAGAATATATTTTTGATAACGATCATGTCGCCAGCGGTTCGGAAGGAAAAAAGTATATCCGCTTTATTGCAGATACTTTAAAGCCTTTTGTGGACGAAAATTACAGAACAAAAAAAGACCGCGACAATACCGGAATCGGGGGCAGCTCATTGGGAGCGCTCATCAGTATATACAGTGGTTTTCTTTATCCTGAAGTGTACTCCAAACTATTAATCTTCTCGCCTTCTCTCTGGGTAGAACCGAATAACAACTTTCCGATGATGAATTTCCGGGTTCCGTTCAAAACTAAAATTTATCTTTACGGCGGCGGTCAGGAAGGCTCTAAAATGGTCAAAAGGATTCATATTTTTGAAGAATATCTGAAAAAATGGGAAGAGAAAAAGCTTTTTGATTTTGAATTTAAAACCAATATCAATCCTGAAGGCACTCACAATGAATTTTACTGGTCACAGGAGTTTCCAAGAGCTATTGAATGGCTGTTCTATGACAATACAGAAAATCCGGTAGAAGTAAAACCACACCAGCAAAGCATCAAGAACTCAATATAAAATTGCTGTAGAAAATTTCATTTGAAAACAGCAAGGTTTATAAATTTAGAAAATATAACATCTGTTTATGAAACTAATCAATAAAAAAAACAAAAATTACACGCAGGTTTTTCACCTTTTTACTGAGGAAGAATGGGCAAAAACCAGTAAAAATTTCAATAAAAACATTTCCACTTTTTTCACCGGGAAAAAACATGAAGTCTTTGTCAATGCCCATGAAGAAGGAATTACTTATTTCATTGGATTAGGAAAATCTGCCTTACAAAATTATGAAATCCAGCAGGTGGCAGCCAGGTTTTCACAGTCTCAAAAAGAAAAACTGCAGGCTGTGCCTACATTAGCACTTGCTGATTTTATGAATGAAAAGCAGTTTCAGGAATTCGTTAAAGGACTTTTAACAGGAACTTACAACTATCCTTTTGATAAAAAACATGCTTTCTGGAATACAAAATTTGAATTACATTTTGAAAATTTAAGCCAGAAAAAATTAGATCACATCAGCCAGAAAGCAGAAGCTCTGATTAACGGGCAGACCGCCTGTCAGGACTGGCTCAACAAACCAGCCAATCTTAAAAAACCGGATATATTAAGTGCATACCTCAAAAATCTGGCTAAAAAATATGACTTAAAATACACGGCTTTTAACAGAAAGAAATGTGAAGAGCTTGGATTAGGCGCTTATCTTTCTGTGAACCAGGGAAGTGCTTATGATGCTGCTTTCACTATTTTAGAATATAAAACGACAGCAAAAAACGCCAAGACTTTCGGGCTGGTAGGAAAATGTATTTTGTTTGATACGGGAGGAATATCAATAAAAAGCTCTGCCAATCTGCATTATATGAAGTCTGACATGGGTGGAGCTACCGCTGTTTTGGGAACGTTAATCTATGCCGCTGAAATGCAGCTTCCTGTGAATATTATTGCTGTTCTTCCTATTACAGACAATGCTGTCTCTGAAAAGGCTCTCCTTCCAAGTGACGTGATCACAGCCTACAACGGAAAGACCATTGAAGTGCTTGATACTGATGCGGAAGGCAGGCTGATTCTCGCGGACGGATTGTCTTATCTTGCTAAAAACTACAAAACAGATTTCCTGATTGACCTGGCAACTTTAACGGGAAGCTCTGTAAGAATGTTTGGAGATACCTGCGCTGCAATGTTCTCTAATAATGAAGAATTAAAAAATAATCTTATAAAAACAGGAGACCAAACCAATCAGAGAGTATGGAATCTTCCTTTATGGGATGTCTGGAAAGACGATATCCAGTCTGATGTAGCAGATATAAAAAACATTTCTTTAAAACCTGTAGGAGACTGTATTATTGCCGCGAAATTCTTAGAGCAATTCATTGAAAACCATCCTAAATGGGCACATTTGGATATTGCCGGAGTAGCCTTTGGAAGTGTAGGCTATGCTAAAGAAAAAGCAGCAACAGGTTTTGGTGTTCAGCTTCTGGTGAATTTAATTGAAAATTATCACTAAAAATTAGTTTTTTACAAAAAAACTCTGTATAATTGATTAGTGAATTTTCAAAAACGCACGATATTTCATTTTTTAACATTAATAAAATAATAAATAAACGCTTTTATTTTTGAAAATTCACTAAATATTAAAAAACATTATATGGAGAAGAAAACAATTGTGTGTATTTCGTGCTACTACAAAGGCTACGATTTTATGGACGAAATGAAGAATCTCGGTAATAAAATCATCCTCGTAACCTCCGAAAACCTCAAAGAAAAAAACTGGCCCTGGCATGCTATTGATGAAACATTTTATATGCCTGAGCTAAAGCCATCCGTATGGAATCTGGAACATCTGATCCAAGGATTTTCTCATCTGATGAAGACCAGAAAAGTAGATGCTGTAGTGGCTTTGGATGATTATGATGTTGAAAAAGCAGCGTTAATCAGAGAGACATTCCGTATTCCCGGAATGGGACAGACTACCCACCGGTATTTCAGAGATAAACTTGCCATGAGGCAGAAAGCAAAGGATTCCGGGATCAGCGTCCCCGAATTCACTGCGGTATTCAATGATCATGAAGTGGATGAATTTACAGACCGCGTTCCTGCCCCATGGGTACTGAAACCGCGTTCCGAAGCATCAGCATCAGGCATCAAGAAAATAACTTCTAAAGAACAACTTCTTGAAGCACTGGAAACGCTGGGAGAAGAACGCCATCTTTTTTTACTGGAGAGTTTTAAACCCGGAGATGTTTACCATGTGGACAGCCTTACTTTTAACAAAAAAATAGTATTCACTTCTGCCTCAAAATATCTTGCACCTCCCATGCAGGTATCACATGAGGGCGGTGTTTTCAGATCCAAAACCTTAGGAAGATATTCCGAGGACTTTAAAGCATTGGAAGAAATAAACGCAAAAGTACTTTCCAATTTCGGACTGATTAATGGTGCAACCCATACAGAATTTATCCGTGGAAAAGAAGACGGAAAATGGTACTTCCTTGAAACCTCATCCAGAGTGGGTGGTGCTCATATCCCGGATCTGGTTGAAGCTTCAAGCGGTATCAATATCTGGAGAGAATGGGCTAAAATTGAAGATGCTCTTCTGAGAGGTCATGATTACAGCGTTTCTCCGCCTACAGGCTATTATTCAGGCTTGATTGTGGCTCTGATTAAAGATAAAGAACCGAATTACAGTAATTTCGAATGTGAAGAAGTTGTCAAATTTCTTCCCATAGATTATCATGTCGGGATTGTTTATAAATCTGGTGATGCTTCCATTGTACAGGACAGGCTGGATGCTGCAGCAGAAATAATCCATACAGACATGCTGAATATCCTTCCTCCCAAAAGCAACAAATTGAGTTCCTGAAAGTGAAGCGTAACATTGATATTCAAAATGTTATTGAATTCATAATATACAGTCTGCCAGAAGATTCCTTGGTAAAACGTAATTTAGAAAACATAAATCCCGGAAAATGGCAAAGCAAAGCATATTATCAGTTCGTTGACTCCATTCATGCCAACAAACCTGGATCAAAATAGATCTTTAAAGAAAATATAATCCTTGAACATCCGAAATTAGAAACGATTGTACTGGATATTTTAGAAAAAGATCAGTTGGGAGGAATTGAATTTATTGAATTAATATAAATACAGTATTAAAATTAAACACAAAAAAATGCCTCATATAGAACATACAGACTATTATTCAAATATATTGGGAACAAGTCTAAAGGTAGAAGTGACCGGGCATTATGGTCACCCTGTCATTATGTTTCCAACTTCGCAGGGCCAATACACCCAAAACCATGATTTTCATCTCAATGGAAGTATCAACTGGTTTATAGAACAGGGAAAAGTAAAACTTTACAATGTACAAACTATCGACAGCTGGAGCTTTTATGACGACAAAATATCTCCCCAGCAAAGAATAAGAAACTATGAACGGTATGTACAATTTCTGATTCAGGAATTCGTGCCTTATATCCAGAAGCTTCACAAAACACATCGCGTGGCCGTTGCAGGAGCAAGTTTCGGAGGATACCATGCAGCTAATTTCGCTTTCAGATTTCCGGATGTGGTTTCTCATCTGTTTTGTCTTTCAGGAGCATTCAGCATAAGGAATTTTATGGATGGCTATTCTGATGAACTGGTATACTTCAACTGTCCAAGGGAATTTGTAAGAAATGATGAAGCCTGGAAATATAAACACATGCATATCGTGCTGAGTACGTCTGACCAGGATATCTGCAAGGATAAAAATGTTGAAATGGCTGAAATCCTAAGAATAAAAGGCATAGACTTCTGGTATGATGAAAGAAAATGGATTGGCCACGACTGGCCTTTATGGAGAATGGTCTTCCCTACTTTTATAGGAGCATTTTTCTCTTAAAAACAATAAAAGACAAATAGAAAAAATATACACCCACCTTAAAAACAAAAATTATGACAAAAAAAGTAGGAATTCTTTTCGGTATGGAAGACACTTTTCCCTGGGCATTTATAGACAAAGTAAATGAGCTGGGAGGTGGAAATATCATTGCTGAACCCGTTACTATAGATAAATTAGAACAGGGAGCAGACTATGGTTATGCAGTGATCATCGACAGAATTTCACAGGACGTTCCCTTTTACAGAGCTTATTTAAAAAATGCAGCCCTTAACGGCACTTATGTAATCAACAATCCGTTTTGGTGGAGTGCTGATGAGAAGTTTTTCAACAATGCCCTGATGTCCAAACTGGGAATTCCGCTTCCTAAGACCGTTCTGCTTCCATCTCATGAAAGACCGGACAACACCTCCGAAACTTCATTCAGAAACCTGAAATTCCCCCATGACTGGGAATATATCTTCAATTATGTAGGGTTTCCGGCATATATGAAGCCTCATGATGGCGGAGGCTGGAAAAGTGTTTACAGAGTTGAAAATCCGGATGATCTTTGGAATAAATTAGGAGAAACAGAACAGCTGGTCATGATGGTACAGGAAGAAATTATCTTTGATGATTATTACAGAGTGTACTGCCTGGGCAGAAAATATGTTCACATCATGCCTTATGAACCTAGAAATGCGCCCCATTTAAGATATGCCACCACACATCAGACACAAGGTGCAGAACTTGAAAAATTATTGAAAACCATTCATGATTATACAATTACAATGAATGAAGCTTTAGGATACGATTTCAACACCGTGGAATTTGCTGTAAGAGACGGTATCCCTTATGCCATTGATTTCTGTAACCCCGCTCCGGATGCAGACCGAAATTCTGTAGGAGAAGAAAATTTTGCATGGATTATAGAACATGCTGCAAAACTGGCTATAGAAAAAGCTAAAGAATATGTTCCGGGGAAACCCAATATTGCCTGGGGAACCTTTGTGAAAGATTCCATTAAATAACATCGAAAAAGAATTAAAAAACACAAAATAAATGCATCATCAGTTTACTATTGGAATTGAAGAAGAATATCAGATCA
This sequence comes from Chryseobacterium candidae, assembly GCF_004916905.1. Lineage (GTDB taxonomy): Bacteria > Bacteroidota > Bacteroidia > Flavobacteriales > Weeksellaceae > Chryseobacterium > Chryseobacterium candidae. The sequence continues at coordinate 12,930 of NZ_SDLV01000025.1, read as the reverse complement.
TTGATGTAGAAAGCAGAGATCTGGTTTCTCACGTTTCAAAAATCATTGAAGGCGGCAAAGCGGTTTTGAGTGAGAACTTAAAGCACGAAATGCACGAATCCATGATTGAAATGGAAACGGGAATTTGTCAGAATATCCAGGAAGCCAGAGCAGAGTTGACGAATTTAAGGCGTCACCTTATCAATACCGCTCATGAACAGGGATTACGTGTTTCCGGAGGAGGCACTCACCCATTCTCTCATTGGTCTGAAAACAATATCACCCAGGGAGAAAGATACATCAAAATTGTAGATGATATGGGAGATGTGGCCAGGGAAAATCTTATTTTCGGACTGCATGTTCATATTGGAATTCCCAATCGTGAAGAAGGCGTGAGAATCCAGAATGTCATGCGTTACTTTCTTCCTCATGTGTATGCCCTTTCTACCAATTCTCCCTTCTGGATCGGAAGATATACAGGTTTTAAATCGTACAGACAGGAAATCTTTGTAAAATTCCCAAGGACCGGTATTCCAAGTTATTTCAACTCTCTGGCAGAGTTTGACAGCTATGTAGATCTTCTGGTAAAAACAGGAACTATCGACAATGCCAAGAAAATCTGGTGGGATTTACGGGTACATCCGTTCTATCCTACAATTGAATTCAGAATCTGTGATATGCCGTTAAGAATTGATGAAACGGTGTGTCTTGCAGCCATTATGCAATGCCTAGTTGCCAAAATTTATAAACTTCACCAACAAAATCTAAGCTTCAGAAGCTACAGAAGACTGTTGCTGAACGAAAATAAATGGCGTGCCTCCAAAAGCGGTATTGAAGCCCATCTCATCGATTTTGGAAAAGAAGAATCTGTTCCTTATCCGCATTTATTGAAGGAGCTTTTAGAATTTATTGATGATGTGGTAGATGATCTGGGATGCCGCCATGAAGTGGAATATGCCTGGAAAATTCTTGAAAACGGAACCGGTGCAGACCGACAGCTTCAAATCTTTAAGGAAACAGGCGATCTGAGGAAAGTCGTTGATTATATGATCTCTGAAACGGAGTATGGTATCACACATGGTGATTCTGCTTCATAATATTTTTGGTAACTTTACAAAAAATATGATGTAATGAAAGATATTCGAATTGCTCTGCTGGATATGAACAACAATCAAGTCAATCAAGGATTTAGAAACATTAAAGAAATTTCTGAATCATTTCAGCAGAACTCTGAAGAAAATGTTGTAATCAAGACATTTGATGTAAGATTCAAAGATGAAATGCCGGAGATCGGAGATTTTGATATTTTCATTTCTTCCGGCGGACCGGGAAATCCACATCGTGAAGGTCTTGCCTGGGAAGACAGATTTGCTGATTTTTTAAATTCTGTTTTTGAGCATAATAAATACCATCAAGATAAAAAGTACCTTTTTCTGATCTGCCACTCATTCCAGCTGGCAAGCATTCACTGGAATCTGGGAAATATCTGCAAAAGAAAATCTTATTCTTTCGGGGTAATGCCTGTTCATAAAACAGAGGAAGGCGAAAATGAGTTTTTATTTAGAAATCTTAAGGATCCTTTTTATGCGGTAGATTCCAGAGCTTATCAGTTTATTGAACCGGATCATGAGCGTTTTGAAGAATTGGGAATGACCATCATGGCAATTGAAAAATTCCGACCTCATATCAACCTGGAAAGAGCCGTAATGGCCGTTCGTTTTTCGGAGGAGATATTCGGAACACAGTTTCATCCAGAAGCCAATCCAGAGTCTTTGATCGAAAATCTGAAAGATGAAAAAAACAGAGAAGCAATGATTGAAAATTTCGGGATGGAAAAATATCTTGAAACGATAGACAGAATAGACGATGAAGACAAAATCATTCTCACCAGACATCAGATTCTTCCGAGATTTCTTCAGTTTGCAAAAAAAAACATTTTGAAAGAAGCTGAGACTTTGGTTTAAAAAGGATGGAAGCCGGAAGAAGGATGCTGGAAGTTACTATCGGTTAAGATTATTGATTATTCTTTTATTTATAAACTAATAATTTAAATTTCAGAATTGAAAACTTCCCTCTCCCAGCTTCCAGCTTCTTACTATATAACAATCGGGCATAAATGTCCGATTTTTTTAACATCACAAAGAAAAAAAATATGATTCCAAAATACAGAAAACAGTACAATCACGAGTTTTCAGATGAAAAATACAGTCAACTCAAAAATATATTGGCAAAAAAAGGTGGAACAGCACCTGGTTTCAGAGTTTCAGAAAGTCCGCTTTTTCTGACAAAAGAATTTGAGAATAAGCTTATAGACGCCAGTGAAAGCATTATCAGCCAGATTAAAACAATGCCGGCAGAGCTTCTTCAAAAGGCAATTCCTAATAACTGCAGAGTTCCCAATGATACGGATCAGCCTCATTTTTTCACCATAGATTTTGGAGTCTGCAAAAGTGAAAACGGAACAATAGAACCTCAGCTGATTGAGCTTCAGGCATTTCCTTCTTTGTATGCTTTCCAGAAAGTATATGAAGAAACGTATTGTGAAGTTTACCCTTTTCTTTCAGAGATCAGAAATCCTATGCCCCATGAAACTTTTAAAAACTATTTAAAAGAACTGATTGTAGGAGATGAAAATCCTGAAAATGTAGTCCTCCTTGAAATTTTTCCGGAAAAACAAAAAACAGCGATTGATTTTGCTCTCACAGAAAAATTAATAGGAATTAAAACAGTATGTCTGACGAAAGTAAAGAAGGAAGGACGAAAGCTGTATTATGAAAATAATGGTAAGTTAACCGAAATCAAAAGAATCTACAACCGTGTTATATTTGACGAGCTGGATAATATTCCTGATCTTACTACAGAATTTGATTTCCGTGAGGAAGTGGATGTCAAATGGATTACCCACCCGAACTGGTTCTTTAAAATCTCAAAGTTCCTTTTGCCCTTATTAAAGCATCCGTTTGTTCCAAAGAGTTATTTCCTGCATGAATTTCCGGAAAATGAAAATCTGGATGATTTTGTATTGAAACCTTTATTTTCATTTGCGGGAAGTGGCGTTAATTTAAACCCTACAAAGGAAGTTACAGAGGCTATTCAGGATAAAGAAAATTATATTTTGCAGAGAAAAGTCTACTACGAACCCATTTTTGAAGATATCAACGGAGATTTTTCCAAAGCAGAGATCCGTTTGTTGTATATTTGGCGGGAAAATGATGAACGCCCTATCCTATTGGAAAATTTGGGAAGAATGACAAAGGCCGCCATGGTCAATGTAGATTTCAATAAAAAAGATGCCATCTGGATCGGGAGTTCCAATGCTTTTTTCGGATAAAAAACTGATAAAACTAATACTACATGGAAGAAAAGCCAAACGCTTTTGCAGAATTTGAAAACCATACTTTAACACGAAGAAGAAATTTATTACCCACCTGGATTAAAGTTTTCTTGTGGATCTTTTTAATCGCAGGCGCACTTGCTGCTATTTTTTTGATGGCAGGCTCTCTGATGACTCATGTCTCTTTATCTTTATATGGGATGGAAGCCAATCATCCCTATTCAATGACCGGACTTTTGATCTGTGTCTTGTTTTTATTCAAGGGTATTGTTGCCTACGGACTTTGGTTTGAACAAGATTGGGCACCACAAGCAGCAATCATTGATGCAATAATAGGAATTGCTATTTGTCTTGTGATGATGGCTATTATCCCGTTCATCAATTCAGCAATCAACTTTACGCTCAGATTAGAATTGATTCCTTTGTATTTTTATCTTAAAAAAATGCAGAGTATAAAGAAAACCTGGGAAAGCTTATAGAAACAAACCTCCGAAATTTCGGAGGTTTTATTTTTTACTCCTGAAGGAAGATCTCTCCAATCATAAAAAATCCCCCAACAAAGGAGGATAAAAAATTGACATGTACGCTGTGTTTTTTTACAAATATTGTAAATATACGGATATGTTCTTGGCATAGTCTACGGGAAACCGTAAGGTCTGATTTTTAATTATTTGTATATTGGTAGCCTAAAATTAATACACAATGAATTATCAAGAAGCATTAGAACACAAAAATAATTTGGTACGAGAAGCGAGCGAGTACACAAAATCTCATTTTAATTTTGTAATTGTACCAAAAAATTTTAATGATAGAGTTAAATTTTTAGCTTACTATGAAGATAATAGACATGATATTGCGGAAGATGCATGTACGCCATTTACAAGTGAAGATGATTTTGTAGTATATGGATTAGCTACTGATCTACATAGAGATTATATGATGAATAAATTATAACAATTATCCCCACCTAACAGTGGGGAATATCTATTTTTGAGCTATAAATGATTAATATCATCAAATACCATTTTATAAACTTCATTAATTAGAACAATTATAACCAGCAGGTAGTTGAATAGAGTAATAAATGACACTATTTGCAAAAACCATAACCCAAAAGCTCTAACTTGACTAAAGTTAATTGTTTCGTTATTACTATCAAATATATCTTTCCATATGGACATATCTCCTTTATAACAGAGTAGATATGTTAACAATATTATCACTGTAATACATGCTATCGCCACAGAAAACAGAATTAAAGTTGTGACACTTTCTGTGAATATCTTGTATCTTTTTAGGTAATTTTTTTTTTCTTCATTTGGATTGGTTCCAAGACTATCTCTTCGCTTCGAATAGTTATCAATAACAACGAAGATAACAGAGAATAACAATCCTGAAAAGATACTAATCGAACTTATTAAATTTGAAATAATATCATTATCAAAAAATACATTAAAAAGGATTAATACAATAGCAATAATTAAAGGAATAATAATGTGAAACAATACCGAATATATCATATTGTCGCTTAAAATAATTTCTTTTAAGCCGTCATTTAATAATTCTTTTAAGTTGAATTTTCTAAACATTAATTATATCCTATTTCTATTTTAATTTGTTCAAGTATTCTATCTGTATGCCTTTTAATCTTTTCATAATCAAAATGTCTTGTATCTCCTGACATTATTTCTTCAGGTAAAAATATAGTTGGTGAAATATCATAAATATTTTTTATACCAACATTAGCTAAATGACCATTTTCATCTTTATAGTAAGCTTTTATATTGTATCCAGCCTCCTCTGACATATCTAAATCATCAAGATTAGCACCAATAACCTTATTTGCTCCATACCCTTTAATATTTCTCCAAAAATCATTCACATCATGTTTAAAACCACTTACAGTAACTGTAATCTTTAAATCTTGTTCATCCGCAAATAGAGGATTTATTAAAGCTCTTTTCCCTCTAGACACCTTATCAGTTATCATTTTTATTTCATATACATGACTATTCTTAAGATATTCTTCTTTGATTGCCTCGGGTGTGAAGGATGAAAAATTTAACGTAAATCCATAAGACTTGATAAACTCTCTAAAAATAATTTTAACTAAATTAGACACTGTATGATCTGTGTAACTTTGAACCATTAATATTCCTGAACTATGATCAAAAGGCGTCCATAATTTAATATAGAACGGAAGCGATGCAATTTCATTTAATCCAATCTTTCCAATCTCTTCATCTGCATTGTCTTGATTAAAGATTAATTGTAAGCTCCCAATTGTACCTCCCCACATCTCAATATCAATAACATTGTTAATACTTCTTATTGTACCTTTGTTTTGATTAGTAGTACATATTCCTTTGGTCTTTTTTTGATCTGATTTAAATTTTCCACCAAATAAATCTATAAAGTCAGAAAAGAATTTTTGGTATGCCTGATCTTTATCTTCATCAATACTTTCAAAAAGATTATTAAAATCAACAAAATCCTCGCGTGAATTTCTGGGTTTAATTGCTATTTTAAAAATTTCTAATTTTAATGTTTGTGCCATGCTTGGGTTATTAGTTTCACAAATGTATAAATATTTGAAAACTATATTCAATTATTTTATACAGCAAATATAAATAGGTAACGCGCCAATCCTTGACGTATTTTTTGCAATATAAAAAATATCAAATTTAAAATATTACGGTTTCCCGTAATACAACTTTAAAACAGTCTTATAGTACTTCACCTTATGATAACCCAGCATACTCTTTCTTAGCATCAAAGCTAGGGCAAGCTTTATGAACATTGGGAAAATCTCTATGCCCTTGAATTTTAGCTTTAGGAAATTTTGATTTTAATTCTCTTAACAGCTTTACAATAGATTTTTTTTGATCTTTAGTTCTTGTATCTTTGGGATGGTTGCTTTTATCAATGCCTCCAATGTATGATATATTGATAATTTGAGAATTCCACCCTGCAACTCCATTGGAAACGCGATCAATGGGCAAAGTGTTTACTATTTCTCCATCAGATTTTATCATATAGTGATACCCTGGATTTTTCCATTTCAGGTTTTCCTTCCAATACGTTTTAATGCTCTCTATTGTAACATCTGGCTGTGTTGCCGTACAATGTATAACGATGTAATTGATTGTTCTCATGGATTTCATTTTATTTATTGTTGAGCAAAATTAAACCTGTAACTCCCAAAACAGTGAAGGAAAAACACCCTATTTCAAATTGAAAGGCAGGACGTATGAAAACCAGGGAAAGCTGATAAAAACCATTTAAAAAACAGTATATCTCTGGAAAAAGTTTATAAAGTCGATGCTAAAATGGTTAAATTTTGAAATATAAGAACAAAAAATCCCTCTCAGCGAGGGATTAATTTTTATAAATCAGGACATGCCATTTCATTATCATGCGGAATGCACACTTTTTCATTCCATGGCACCGGGCAGTCATGCCAGCCAGGAGGACATCCTCTCTTTCCTGTAATACTTTTTAATTTCTCCTTAGAGATTTTCTTTAAATTTTTCATGGTTTTGATTTTAATTCAGATTCAAATATAAAAATTATTCTCCAACAAGAGACATAAAATAAAAAAAATAATCGTTATGGGTTTCCATAAACAAAAAACATTCAATAAAAGTATCTTAGAAAGATGAAAGAATTTATTAAAGACTGCCTGCTATTTCAAAGCCCGGACTGGCAAGTGAAACTGATTGGATGTATTACCCGGGCATGCGGAATCGGATGGATCGTTTTAGTGTATGAAATGTTTATTAAGTAGTATATTTGAACCATGGAAAACATGGAAGAAATAGAAGCTAAAATAATAGAGAAAATAAGAGAAGACCATAAAAGAAATGGAGGATGGAACGGTTCAGACATTAATGAACTGGATCAAATAATTAATTTACCAATCCTTGAAAGAAACAAATTACTTGATAAAATGGTAGCGGAGAAAAAGATCGCTTATCTTAAACCTCTGAACACGACCCGAATTACCCTGCCAAAATAAAGCCGTTACAGTAAACAAGTATATTGTATACCTTGCCTTCAAATCATAAAAACAAAAAGCTCCCCCCATAAGGGAAGGCATTAAAAAAACTTCTTGTACTTTTAGTTTATATAAACTTTGTAAATATAAGTAGAGAATGTATTCGTAACCCTACGGGAAACCGTAATGATTGAATTTAAACTGTCTGTATACTGTGAAATAAACAGTCACAAACCAATAGATACAAAAATTGCAATACGTTTTTTCATTCCGTATTGCAATTTTAATAAGTTCTGTAAAGATGTATTTACAGGTTTTTATCGTCTTCCAGTAATTCCTTGGCCTGGTATTCCTGAACCAGATCAATGGCATTGGAAATAACATCACTTAAAGCAGTAATAAATGTTCCTTCTTCAGCCATTCCCATGGCGTGTTTTAATGCTTCAATCTCTTTGGGAATAATCTCATAACTCACATCTCTGCCTGCAGAATTAATCCCATCAATAATCAATCCGTTAATTTCGTCTTCCGTTCTTCCACGAAGATGTTTTTCATTCCGGATGATAATATAATCAAACATTCGTCCTGCAATCTTTCCACATTCTCTGATATCGTTGTCTCTTCGGTCTCCGACACCGGAAATAATACCTATTTTCTTGGTGGATTCTACGTTTTTCAGATAATCTTCAATGGCTTCGTATCCTGAAGGATTATGAGCAAAGTCAATCAGTACCTTAAAGTTTTTAAATTTAAAAATATTCAGTCTTCCCGGTGTGAGCTGAGCACTTGGAATAAAAGTTCTCAAAGAATTAGAAATATCTTCAATTCCGAATCCGTATAGATAACTTGCCAAACTGGCTGCCAATACATTTTCGATCATAAACCTGGCCTTTCCTTCCATGGTAATCGGGAAGTCTTTGGCTTTTCCTATTCTGATTTTCCAGTCTCCTTTTTTGATGGTAACAAAACCTTCTTCATACACACAGGTGATCTTTCCTTCTTTAGCAAATTTTACAATATGAGGATTGTTTTCATCCATACTGAAAATAGCCACATTGGAATCGAGATCACTCACAATCTTCATAGAATATTCGTTGTCTGCATTTAAAACACTCCAGCCGCTTTTTTTCACGCTATCCAGTACAACACGCTTTACTTTGGTAAGATCCTTCAGACTGTGAATATCATTCATTCCCAAATGATCCTCCTCAATATTGGTCAAAACACCGATATCACATTGTGAAAAGCCAAGTCCTGAACGTAAGATACCGCCTCTTGCTGTTTCCAGCACGGCAAATTCTACGGTAGGGTCTTTTAAGATAAATTCTGCAGAAAGTGGTCCGGTAGTATCTCCTTTTGACAGCATGGTATTCTGAATATAAATTCCATCCGAAGTGGTAAATCCTACTCTGTAACCATTGCTTTTTACAATATGGGAAATAAGTCTCGTAGTTGTTGTTTTTCCATTGGTTCCCGTTACCGCAATGATTGGAATGGTAAAGGGTTTTCCCTGAGGATAAAGCATATCAACCACAGGTGCAGCTACATTTCTGGGTAGCCCTTCACTTGGAGCAAGATGCATTCTGAACCCCGGCGCAGCGTTGACTTCAATGATAGCTCCGCCACTTTCCTTTAAAGGCTGGGTGAGGTTCTCTGCCATCACATCAATACCGCAGACATCCAATCCGATAATTTTGGAAATTCTTTCAGCCATCGTGATATTTTCCGGATGTACCATATCAGTGACATCAATGGATGTTCCTCCCGTTGAAAGATTGGCCGTTGATTTCAGGTACACCACTTCTCCTCTTTGAGGAATGGTTTCCAGCGTGTACTGAAGCTTATCAAGTAATTCTATAGTATCTTTGTCCACTTCAATTTCGGTAAGGACATTTTCATGACCATAGCCTCTCCTTGGATCTTTGTTTTCTTTTTCAATAAGCTGCTGAAGGTTCAGTTCTCCATCTCCTACAACATGGGCAGGAACTCTTCTGGCAGCAGCCACCATTTTATTATTGATTACCAGTATACGGAAATCATATCCCGTAATGTATTTTTCAACAATTACTTTTCTTGAATATTTCTGAGCGTGTTCAAGACCTATCTTGGCAGCATCCCAATCGTTAACATTAATAGAAGATCCTTTTCCATGATTTCCATCCAAAGGCTTGATAACAATAGGATACCCGATTTTTCTGATCACAGCATTTAATTCTTCTTCATCAACTACCAGCTCTCCAGTGGGTACCGGAATAGCTGCATCATGAAGCATTCTCTTTGTTAATTCTTTATTACAGGCAATATCTACAGCAATAGAACTTGTGTTTCCGGTAATCGTAGCCTGAAATCTTTGCTGGTTTACCCCATAGCCAAGCTGTACCAGAGAGTTTGTTCCCAATCTTATCCATGGAATTCTTCTGGATGCAGCTTCTTCCACAATACTTCCAGTGGAAGGCCCGAGACGAACACGCTCCCTGATTTCTTTTAATCTATGAATACATGCATTCAAATCATAATCTTTGCCTTCAATCAGCGCTTCTGCAATCTTAACAGATTCTTCTGCAGCAAAGATCCCTGCATTTTCTTCGATATAATTAAATACTACATTATATACTCCCGGAGTTTTTGTTTCACGGGTTCTTCCAAACCCTACATCCATTCCTGCCAGGGTCTGTATTTCCAAAGCAATATGCTCAATGACGTGTCCCATCCAGGTTCCCGTTTCCACTCTATGGAAAAAGCCTCCTTCTACTCCTTCCGAGCATCGGTGCGTAATCAATGATGGGATTAATTTTTCAATCCTTTCCCGAAATCCTTCGATTTTATTGGTAGGATAATTTTCCATTTCTTCTAAGTCCAACCTCATCTGTATCAGCTTCTTTCTTCTGATGCTCCAGATGTTAGGACCTCTTAGTGCCTGAATCTTTTCGATTTTCATAGTCTATTGGCATTTTAACAGTTAACAATAACTCCTTTCAAAACCAAAGATAATGTAAAACCCTAAACGAAACTATACCACATTTAAAGATTTGTTAAAAAAAAAATAATTTTAATTAACATTCCTAAAACATTAAAAATCAACTAAAGATGGCATGAAATTAGCGAAAGAATGTGAATTATTTTTTAATTTTGTACAATGATGAAACCTGTTGGAAAATTAATAGTTATCGGAGGCGCTGTAAACAAAGGAAGTTTTGCTGAAACCGATTATGATCAGAATATAGAAAAGAATCTTAATTTTTTTGAGCGAGGGATCTTGCGAAAGATCATCAACGAATCAAAACTAAAGGAAGATTCTGTGATTGAAATTGTAACAACCGCATCTCAAATTCCTCAGATCGTAGGTTCTGAATATAAAAAAGCATTTGAATTTCTTGGAGCTAAAAATGTAAATGTTCTTGACATCCACAACCGTGAAGAAGCCAATTCTGATGCAATGGTGGCAAGAGCCAACGCTGCCGATGTGATGATGTTCACGGGAGGAGATCAGCTGAGACTGACTTCTATTCTTGGAGGAACAAGATTTCATGACACGATTTTATTAAAATACCAGGAACAGGATTTTATTTATTCCGGAACTTCTGCAGGTGCTGCCGCAGCTTCTGAAAATATGATCTACCAGGGAAGCAGTTCTGAAGCCTTATTGAAAGGAGAAATCAAAACCACTCAGGGATTGGGGTTAATCGATAATGTTATTATTGATACTCATTTTGTACAGAGGGGAAGAATCGGACGTCTTTTCCAGGCAGTAGTCAACAATCCAAGAACACTGGGAATCGGATTGGGTGAAGATACAGGACTTTTCATTCATAATGATGTAATGACTGCCGTAGGTTCAGGTCTTGTTATTCTGGTAGACGGAAGGTTTATCAAAGATACCAACCTTACTAATATCAATCTTGGAGAACCGATTTCTATTGATAATTTAACAGTACATGTTATGTCTATGAATGATCATTATGATCTGAAGACAAAAACGCTGACGATTGAGAATTCTCAGTTTAATCCGATACCACAGGATAAATAGAACAACAAATACAGCTATACAAACGGAACCTCGGTTCCGTTTTTTATTTAACTTCATATTTCAAGTTGGGCTAAAGCCAATGAATTTAAAATGTTTATTGTAAGGCGGGCTAAAGCCCACCTCTATTGATGTTGATATCCAGATGCATAATAGTTGTTTAACACTTTTATCTTTTATCTTTTATCTTTTATCTTTTATCTTTTATGTTTTATCTTTTATTAATTAACTTCGTAAAAGAATATCATTTATCAATCATCATCTATAATTTTATGAAAGTAATTATCCACGGAGGTTTTTTTTCTGAAAGCGACCAAAGCCACGAAGTAAAAACAGCAAAACAGGATTCATTAAAAGAAATTGCTCAAAAGGCATTCGGCTATCTTACAACACATTCGGCTTTTGATACCGTTGCCTATGCTGTTTCCTTACTGGAAGATGATCCGTTATATAATGCGGGAATCGGTTCTCAAATCCAGAGTGATGGTGTAATCCGTATGAGTGCTGCCATCATGAACGGGAACACTCAGAAACTAAGCGGTGTCATTAATATTCAGAATGTACAGAATCCTATTTTTGTTGCTAAAGATCTTATCCGTGAGGATGACAGAGTTTTAGGAGGAAATGGTGCCAAAATATATGCTACAGAAAATGGTTTCGAAAATTTTTCTACGGAAATTCCCCAGAGAAGAAAAGAGTATGAGGCCAAACTAGCCAATGGAGGTAAAGGAACTGTAGGCTGTGTAGCCATTGACCATGAAGGAAAACTGGCTGTTGCCACGTCTACCGGAGGAAAGGGGTTTGAGATTCCCGGAAGAATTTCAGATTCTGCCACAGTGGCAGGAAATTATGCCAATGCTTTCTGTGCGGTAAGTTGTACTGGTGTAGGTGAAGATATTGTCAGCAATGCTACTGCTGCCAAAATTGTAACCAGAGTTACGGATGGTATGAGCCTTGAACAGGCTTTCAGCAAAACATTTGATGAACTTAAAACTATTGATGGATTCGCTGGTGCTATCGCTATTGATAAAGATGGAAATATCTATCATAGGGATTCGTATCCTACTATGGTTTTCGCCAGTTTTGATGGCGAAAAACTTGAAGTCTTCTCTTAAATTTAACATTTTTTTATAAGTCCATTTATTTTTTTGGCACGTATTTTACATTATTCATAACAACAAATTGTAATAGTAATAACATAAAAAAATAGAAATCATGGGAAACAAGACAAAAGGATTATTAGCTTTACTTGGACTAGGTGCATTAGCTTATTGGAAATATAAGAATTCGAGCCCTGAAGATCAACAAGCTGTAAAGGATAAAATCAATACTGCAAAAGACAATCTTAATAAATGGGGAAATGACCTTAAGAGCAAAGCCAATGATGTTGCTTCCCAGGTTCAGAATAAAGTGGACGAAGTAAAAACAAAAGCTGAGGATTCCCTAAGCTAACCAACACAGAGCAGTTTTTTTAACATTCATATATAGGAAAAAGTCATCGTAATAGTACTTACGATGACTTTTTATTTTTGTTAACCATTGTGGTTTTATTTTGGATCAAGCGCAAAATTTGGGGACTAGGCAAAAAGTTTAGCT